>JBBSFI010000024.1:0-64424 GCA_038238905.1 Chthoniobacterales bacterium
AACGCGAGGGCCAGGCCGCCCGAGAAGACCACCTCATTGCGGTGGCTGCCGCGGATGTCGCCGCCGGTCGCAGGGGTGTTGAAGTTCGCGAGGACGCGCTCCAGGTAGTAGTACGTCGCGCCGGCGTTGACCGTCCATGCGCCGTAGCACTTCGGAATGAAGCTGAGCGCATAGGAGGCATTGGCCCCAACCGATACGTATCCGAGGTTATCCTGGCGGAGATTACCCGATGCGTCCACGACCTGGCCGTAGAAGTTGTGGGAACCCAATCCGACCGTCACTGGCACGGTGAGCGAGAGATCCTTCAGAGGACCCGTTGGGATGGTAGGAGCGATGCCGACTTCATAGTAAACGCCCTTGCTCGGACCTGTGCCCGCCTTGTTGTCGAGCTCCCAGAGGACCTGCACTTCCGGGTGCAGCGCGAAGGCATGCAGAAGCTCCGTGTCGTCGTAGGTCGCCTTGACGTTCAAACCTTGGAAGGTCGTGAACGCGTCGTTGGGACTCATGAACGTGAAGTAGCTGGGCGTGATCGCCAGGTTCTTCATGAAGGTGAAGGTCATGCCGGCGGTGAAGTCGCTCTCAAACCAATTCGGAGTGGAGCTGGTGTGCGTGCCGCCCACGGAGCCTTGATCGGTGTGGCGGGAGTGGAAAGAATCCCACACGCCGACATTGATCTGCGCCTTGAAGGCGTCGGTGTTATAGACCTTGATGTAGAGGTCCGCGTACGGCTCGATGATGCCGCCCTGGTTTTCCAGGATGAGGCCGCGCGTGACATATTGCGAGACGACATTGGCGCCGAGGTCGCCGGTGACGCATGGCTCCTTGGTCTCTTCGACCACGTTTTTGCCCTTTGGCTGGATGCTTTCCTTGTCGGCGGCCCAGCTCAATGCGGGCAGCGCGAGAGCGGCTGCGACGACTCCAAACCGGGCGAGGCTATTTTTAATCATGGATGGTGTTTCGATGGTTTTTGATTGGTGTTGTTTGCGCCGATTTCCCGGCGCTTGAATGCGGGTTAGAGGCAATCCCCCCGCGCGGCAAATACTTTTCGCTGAGCTTTCTTGCTTGTAATACGCCCCGTCAGGCTCTCGCTGCGTCCCGAAGAATCAGCGCTTGCCGGATTCAGAGCGCGGTTTACGTTGATTGCATGAGCCAGATGCGTCCGCACACGGCAAAAATCCTCGTTCATTCGGAGGGCGTCGGCGCCCCCCACTTGCAGTTGGTTCGTAAGCGGGCTGCGGAACTGGCGCGTATCGATGGGCGCAGCGAATATTCAGAGGCCGATTGGCGGCAGGCCAAGATTGAATTGCACGGATCGCAAATGCCGGACGGATCGCAAAGCGACGAAATGGCAATGACGTCGATGGTCTCCGAGGGCGATATGATTGCCGCGAACGTCGGACACCACGTGGGAAGGATGCCGATGGAAGACGACGGGAATGTCGTCGAAGAACTTTACGCTGAGGGAATGGAGGAAGCCGTGCACGAGCGCATGCTCGCCGCCAGAGACGAACAGGATGGTGAGGACGAGGCCGAGGAGTAGCCGTATTCTCGACGGAGAATCTCTGCCTATCCGCCTCAGCTTAGGATTTCTAGCTGGCCAGCCGTGGTTTTGCTGAAGGCATGCAGTTCCTTCGCGTCCGAGTCGAGATGGCGGACGGTGAAGCGTTCCCGGCTTACTTGGACATGTGTGAATCCATTTACCGCTTGCGAGAAAAGGCCGCGCCCAAACTTGCGGATATCCGTGATATGGGCGCCTCCGCCTCCAGAGATGACAAACGAAGTGCCAAGCTCATCGAATTCGAGATGCTGCAGATCGTGATCGTGCCCGGAGAAATAAAACGCCACGTTCTGCTCCTCGAAAAGCTGGCCCCAATCCTTGATTAAGGCGGAATTATCGCCGTGCATGCCGTTGCTGTACAGCGGGTGGTGTCCCATGCAGACGAGCCACGGGGCAACCCGCGGCCTGGCCATCTCCGCCTTCATCCACGAGAGCTGCCGCGCTCTCTCTTCTGCAGTCAAATACAGGTAGCCATTTTTATAATTCGTGTCGAGGATGAGGCATGTTATCAGCGGGCGCGTCGTCGGCCAATCGACGCGATGCCATTTGCCGGGCATGGTCCAGCGCGTTCCCGGGTGCGCGTCGGCGTACGCCAATTCAGCGGAGAGCTTAAGGCCCTCCTCTTCGTCGTAGTCGTGATTGCCCAGCATCGCCCAGCACGGGCCAGGAAACGCGCTGGCTGGATACATCTCCTCGAAGCCGGTCTTCCATCGCGGCGAATTGACGCCGCCACTCAGCCTTCCGTAAAAGTTGTCTCCCAGCATGAAGATGCCCTCTGTGCGGAAGCCTGCGCCTGTGGCATACGTTTGCATGGCGCGGGCGACCGACGCCTGCATCGGCATCCAATGCGCGTTCGTGTGCTGCCCCGGCGGCATGGGAGCCGTGAAGCCGGGAAAAATGAAAGGATCGACCTGCGGCACGAGCGTGTGCTGGGGCTGCTGGCCTGCGGAGCCAAAATCGCCCAGCATCAGGAAATGGAGATCTTTCGGGGCGCTGGCCGCACGCGTATCTGCCGCCGTGTGTTGACCGAGCGCGAGCGCCGCGCTGTAAAAAAAGGTCTGCCGCAACGCGCGACGCCTGGAAATGCCGGGGGATGGTTTGGGGGACATCAAGGAAATGATCGTGCCGCCGCCCGTTTCTTGGAAACGCTTCGCGCCTTCAGGCGCTAGTATCCTTTGTAGTGCACACTCAGCATCCGGTAGGAGTGGCTTGAATCGAGGGCTTGAAAGTAAAAGAGTTCGATGGCGGTGTTATTCTTGTTCCATTTATAGCCCGTGAGCGTCTCGGTTGCGTCGCCCTCCTGCTCCGTGCGCCGCACGATTTGTTGGCCTGGGCCGTAGCGGCGATCGATCACCCGCCGCAGCTCGTTCATATAATCGTCGTACTTTTTCTCGTCCCAATCGTCTTTCTGGTATTCGAGTTCCACTTCGATCAGCTCGCCGCGGCGAAAACGAAAGATGGTCCGCTTTACTCCGCTCTGCGGCACCAGCCCATTCACCTCCCATAAGTCGATGTTCGCATCGAGCCGCTTTCGCAGCACGATCGTCGCTTTGGCGCCTTTCAGCAGCTTTTCGAGCGTGTCCGACGATTCACCCCAGGTAAGCGCAAATGGGGGCTTGATCTCATCGCCGGTCTCCTGCGCCTGCAATGCCAGGGCCGCCGCGAAGAAAGCGATGCTCCTTATGAAGCGTTTTAGCACGAGAAAAATGGGCGCACGCAACGGAGTCTGTCCCGCGCTTGGCGTCCTTTCAATGCGCGAGTTGCCCTGCGCTCACGGCGTGGCGGGCTGCTGCTTCTTTGCCGTGCTTTGGATATAAATCTCACGCAACTGCTTGAAATCGACCTCGACAGGCGAGCGGGTCATCAAATCCACTCCGCGATTGTTTTTCGGAAATGCGATCACTTCCCGGATGCTTTCAGCCCCGGCGATCAGCATCACCAGCCGGTCCAGTCCAAGCGCGAGGCCGCCGTGTGGCGGAGCGCCGTAGGAGAAGGCGCGCAGCAGGTGCCCGAACTTATGCTGCTGCTCTTCCGCGCTTACTCCGAGCACCTCAAAAAGTTTTGCCTGCAAATCGCGCTCGTGAATCCGGATCGAGCCGCCGCCGAGTTCCACGCCGTTCAGCACTACATCGTACGCCACGGCGCGCACCTTGCCATGCTCACCGGCCTCCAGCAGTGGCATGTCCTCGGTGCGCGGACGGGTGAACGGATGATGCACAGCCACCCATTTGTGGTCTTCGGCGGAATAGGCCAGCAGCGGGAAATCGACGACCCATAGAAAATTCAGGGCCGAGCTTCCTGCGGTGAGTTTGAGAAGATCCGCGCAACGCAGCCTCACGCGTCCCAGCACTTCGCAGACGTTCTCCCACGTATCCGCGCCAAAAAATAGAACGTCCCCTTCGGAAAAATCGAGCTGCGATGCGATCTCCGCTTTTTCCTTCTCCGAAAAAAACTTCACGATCGGCGACTCCCACTCGCCGCCTGCGGCCCATTTGATATAGGCAAGGCCTTTGGCGCCGAATTCCGTCTTCACCCATTCCTCCCATTTCTTGAGCTGCTCCTTCGAAAGAAGCGCCGCCGCGCCTTTTGCGTTGAGCGCCTTGATTACGCCGCCCGAATCCATGACGGAACGGAAGACCTTGAATTGCGACTCGCTGAACGCAGAGCCTAGATCGACGATTTCCAGCCCAAAGCGGGTGTCGGGTTTGTCGGACCCGAAGCGGTTCATCGCCTCCCGATATGGCATGCACGGGAAGGGGGCTGGGATATCGATCCCCTTCGCCACTTTGAATATCCGCACGAGCAGTCCTTCGACGAGGCTCCGAATCTCGTTTTCCGTGATGAAAGACGCCTCGATGTCCACTTGGGTAAACTCCGGTTGGCGGTCCGCCCGCAAGTCTTCGTCGCGAAAACAGCGCGCGATTTGGAAGTATTTATCGAGGCCGGCCACCTGCAGCAGTTGCTTATACTGCTGTGGAGCTTGTGGCAGCGCGTAGAACGAGCCGGGCGTCAGTCGCGATGGGACCAGGAAGTCGCGGGCTCCTTCCGGTGTCGGATTCGAGAGAATCGGCGTCTCGATTTCGAGGTAGCCGGCTTCGTCGAGGTAATCCCGCGTCGCCTTCACCACCCGATGCCGCAGGCGCAAGTTGCGCTGCATGTGCGCCGTGCGGAGATCCAGATATCGGTACTCGAGGCGCAGGTCTTCGTTCACCTTTGGGTCGTCGAGTGGAAACGGCGGCACTTCCGACTTGTTCAGGACTTTCAGTTCGCTCGCGATGATCTCGATTTCTCCGGTGGGCAGCTTGGCGTTCTCCGTGCCCGGAAGACGTCCGGTAACGACTCCCGTTACTTGGATGACATCCTCGCTGCGAAGCCCATGCGACGCTTCGGCTACTTGCGCATGCTCTTCGGGGCGGAAAACCACCTGCGTGAGGCCATCGCGGTCCCGCAGATCGATGAAGATCACGCCGCCGTGGTCGCGGCGCGAATTCACCCAGCCGGCGAGAGTGGCGGTCTGGCCGATGTCTTCCTTGCGCAGGCTGTTGCAGGTGGTCGTGCGGTACATAAACGGGCCGGGAGAATAGGCGGCATGCGGCGGATTTCCAGCGCGGAAAGCCAGAAACCGGCGGTGATCGGAAGTCGACGCCGTGTCACCCGCGACGGCGGTGTCGTCGCAGAACAAGACAACGCATATTGCTTTCCGTCTCCCCCTCGATACCCTGCGGGTTCATGTCGCCTGCCAAAATCGATCCCGCTCTTCACCAGATGCGCAAGCCCGAGTGGATCAAAGTGCGCCTTCCGTCGAATCCGGTGTTCTTTTCGACGAAGGCGCTCATTTCCGACCTGCGGCTCCACACCGTCTGCGAATCGGCCCAATGTCCCAACCGTTGGGAATGCTGGAGCCAGGGGACGGCCACATTCATGATCGCGGGCGACCGCTGCACCCGTGCCTGCGGCTTTTGCGCGGTGACGACCGCCAAACCGTTCGCTCTCGAAGAGGACGAACCGGAGCGGACCGCCGAGGCTGTTCATCGGATGAAGCTCACGCATGTGGTCATTACCGGAGTGGCTCGTGACGATCTCCCCGATGGAGGCGCGCATCACTTCGCGCGCACCATCGAAGCGGTGCGCATGCGCTGTCCCGAGACGGTGATCGAGGTGCTCACTCCGGATTTCCACGCAAGAGAGGAAAGCCTGCGGGCCGTCGCGGCGGCGCGGCCGGATATCTTCAATCACAACATCGAGACCGTCGAGCGGCTCACCCCGGTGGTGCGCTCCCGCGCCAAGTACCGCGTTTCGCTTGCTGTTCTGGGCCGGATGAAGACGATTGCGCCCGAATGCGTTACAAAAAGCGGCATCATGCTCGGGCTGGGCGAAACGGAGTCGGAAATTTTCGACGCGATGGACGATCTTCTCGGCGCAGGGGTCCAAGTTCTCACGATGGGGCAATATCTGCGTCCCACCCCGCAGCATCTTCCAGTCGTTGCTTACATCCATCCTGATCTCTTCGAGTCCTACGGCAAAATCGCGAAGAGCAAAGGGTTCGAGCACGTCGCGTCGGGGCCGCTCGTGCGCAGTTCTTACCACGCGGCGGAATTCAATCCCAGGCCGCGCCGCGCGAGTGCTGCTCTAAACTAATGGGATTCGATCTTGTGCATCCGGACGACCCATTCCTTGAGCCTCCAAAAGCCCAAACCGCGTTCCACCGCGGCAATGTGGCGGCGCTCATTCCGTCCTACTTCGAGGAGCGGAATATATTCGATATAGCGACTCGCGCGATGCAGCAGCTCGACACCGTGCTGGTGATAGATGACGGATCGAGTGACCGCACGCAGGCCGAGGCGGAGCGCGCCGGAGTGCGTGTCATACGGCACGCGGTGAATCAGGGAAAGGGCGCCGCAATCAAGACCGGTTTGCGGGACTTGAGCGGGCGCCCCGGTCTGCGTTACATCATCGTTCTGGATGGGGATGGACAGCATCTACCGGAGGAGATTCCCCGCTTCTTGGAGGAAGCCAGCCGGTCCGCCGCCTCGCTTCTTCTCGGGACCAGGATGAGCGATACGCGCACCATGCCGTTTGTCCGGCGGATGACAAACCGCTTTATGTCATGGAAGATAAGCCAGGTCTGCGGACAGGCGATTCCCGACACCCAATGCGGCTTCCGGATGATTAGCGCCGATCTCGCGCCCGCTCTGTTTACCGAGAGCAATAATTACGATTACGAGACGGAGATGCTATTCATCGCCTCGCGGCGCGGAATGCGGATTGTTTCGGTGCCCGTGAGCACTGTGTACGGCGAAGAGAAGAGTAAGATCCACCCCGTCCGCGATACCATCCGTTTCTTTGAGCTGCTGTCCCGTTATAAGGAGAAAAGCAGCGCGTCTCGGACCGGGCCGCAGCGGCCGGCAGCCTAGTCCCGGAAGTTTTTGTAGGCGAGGGCGACGCCAAAATCCTTGGCGCGGCAGAACTGGATGACAGCCTGAAGGTCGTCGCGTTTTTTGCCAGTTACACGGATCTGCCGTTCTTGCAGAGTGCTCTGGACCTTGAGATCTTCGCCCTTGATAGCTTTCACAATCTCCTTCGCTTTGTCTCCGTCAAGGCCTTGCTTAACAACGAGATCCTGTGTGGCATGGCCGAGCGGCGATATGGCAGGGTCTTTCTTGTCAATGTTCCGGAGATCGATGTTTCTCTTGGAGAGCTTGCCTATCGCAATCTCGACCAGGCTCTTGAGCCGGGAGCCATCCTCAGCCTTGAGCTCGATCTTGGATTCTTTGTCGCGCCACTCGATTGTTGCCGTCGATCCTTTGAAGTCGAATCGGGTGGCAAGCTCCTTCCGGGCTTGATTGATGGCGTTGTCGATCTCCTGTTTATCAACTTCCGAGACGATATCGAATGAAGGCATGATTTTGCGGCAGGTGAAGTTTTCTTGGAAATGCGGTCGATATGCAGCGGGGAAAATTACCAGATCACGGCGCGGTCAGCCGCCGGCCTCCAGAGAGGCGCGCCTTCCTTGATTCCGAAGGCGTCGAAGAATTCCTGCATGTTCGTAAGCGGCGCGAATCCGCGAAGCATATCCGGCGCATGAGTGTCGGTCGTGAGAGATTGCCGGAGATACTCGGCGCGCTCCTTGGCCGCCCAGCTTTGCGCAAACGAGATGAAGAATCTTTGCTCGGGCGTGAATCCGTCGATGACTTTACGCTTGGACGGGTCGGCGCCAAGCGCGCGTTCGAGCGCCTCAAAGGCAATGCTCAGACCGCCCAGGTCGGCGATGTTTTCCGCAAGCGTCAGCTTGCCGTTCACATGCAGCCCTGGCAGCGGCGAGTAGCCGTTGAATTGGTTCACAAGCTTTTGCGTCCGCGCCTCGAACTGCTTCACGTCCGCTTTGGTCCACCAATCGCGCAGATTGCCCGAGGCGTCGTATTTCCGCCCTTCGTTATCGTATCCATGAGTCATCTCGTGCCCGACCGTCGCTCCGGTCGCCCCGTAGTTGACGGCGTCGTCCTGCTCTGTGTCGAAGAACGGCGGCTGTAAAATGCCTGCTGGAAATACGATTTCGTTCATCGTCGGGTTGAAATAGGCATTCACGGTGGGAGGCGTCATGTCCCACTCCTTGCGATCCACCGCCTTTCCAATGCGTCCGATCTCACGGCGCGATTCAAACGCCGCCGAGCGCCTTACATTGCCCAAATAGTCGTCTCGCCGAATCTCGATCGTCGAGTAGTCGCGAAACTTTTGCGGAGCGCCGATCTTCGCCGTGAAGCGCTCGAATTTAGACACGGCCTCGCGCCGCGTCGCTTCAGTCATCCAGGGGACTTTGGCGAGCCGGTCATGATACACAGACTTGATGTTGGAGACCATTTCATCCATCCGCTCCCCGGCTGCGGGCGGGAAGTAATGTTCGATATAGATTTCGCCGAGGGCTTCTCCGAGGCATTCGTCGATTCTGCGGGTGGCGCGCTTCCACCGGGGTTGGATCTTCGGCTGGCCGCTCAAGACAGTGCCGAAAAATGCGAAGCTTTCGGCTGCCGCCGCCTCATTTAGTAGCGGGGCCGCTTCGGTGAGCAGATGCCAGCGCAGATATGTTTGAATATCGGCCATCGAATACTTTTTGAGCACGGCCTCCAATCCCTGGAAAAACTCTGGCTGTCCGACGATCGCGGTGTCGGGGGTCGCCGTTTCGAGCGCTGAGAAATACTTCTCCCAATCAAAGGAAGGCGTGAGCTTTTGCAGCTCCGCTTTCGTTAATTTATGATAATTTGTGATCGGATCGGAAAGATCCTCCAGCTTGCGGCTTGGCTTCGCGAGCGCGGCCTCGATCCTAAGAATGACTTTGGCGGAAGTTGCGGCGCCATCCGCAGGTGTGCCCGCGATTCCCAGAAGCTTCACGATGTGCCGCTCGTACTCCACCCGCTCCTTTGCGAAGCGCGGCGCGAAATAGTAGTCGCGGTCGGGGAGAGTCAATCCTCCCTGCGTCAGTGACAGCGCATACCTGTCGCTATTCCGCGCATCGGCATCCACCGATGCGCTAAAAAAACCGCCGATTCCGTGCTGATGAAAATCGCCGAGCAGCCCCGCGAGCGCCGTCTTTGAAGTAAGCGCGGCGATTTTGGCCAGATCGGGGTCGAGCGGCTTCGTCCCCAGCTCCTCCGCTCGCTTTTCGGCCATTGCCGAGGCGTAGAAGTCGCCAACCTCACGCTCGATCTCGGTGCGCGCTCCCTGTTCTTCGCTCGCTTTCTCCAGAAGCTGCCGCAGAAGCGTCCAGTTCCTTAGCACCAGTTCCGGCGTCGGTCCCCATGTCACCTGATCGGACGGTATGCTGCTGTTTTTCAGCCACGTTCCATTCGAATATTTGTAAAAATCCGTCCCCGGATCGACGGTGCGATCCATATTGTCGATGGAAAACCTGCGCGTCTCCGGTGCTTGCGCCCGGATTGACGGAGCCGCCAAAAGCAGCAGTGCCGCGCAGCGCTTGATGAGCTTCATGCGGTAATAGAACCGCCTTCCTGTGCGCAAGGCCACTTGTTTTGAGCGCCGCGCTCGATCAAGCCTTCTTCGACGGTTCCCTCCGCGCGGCGATGGTCCAGACGACTTCTTTGATCCCCGACTCGAGTTCGTTCACGGCGTCCTCCAGACGCCTATCGCTCGATTGCCGGCATTGAATCTCCTTTCTTAAGGAGTCATTGCGCGCCGAAAGCTCGGCTTGGGCCTTTAGGATCTCCGCGAAGTAGAGATCCATTTCCGAGTGCGGCGCTTCGTCGATTACCTCGGCGGGGGCGCACCCGCCCGTGGCTTCCTTAGCCGGGAGCGGCGCCATTTCGCTCGCCGCATCGGCAAGTGCGGCGGCTCCGCGGAGCTTCTCGATTTCCGCATTAGCGGCGATGGCCGCACGGGTGATCGCCTCGCTCCTCCTGCGATGCTCGGCCGCATCTTCTTTCGCCGAGTCGAGCTCCTTTCGAAGGTTCTCGAGAGTGACGTCGTACTGTTTACGGCCCGCTGTGAATGCTTGATTTGCCTGGACAAATTTCTCGCTCATATCGGCGATCTGTTTGCGGAGGTTCTCGATCTCCAACGGCGAAGGCTCGGCCGCCTCCTTTTTTGCAAGGGTCGCGTTTGCCGCAGCGGCGGCGGTCTCCAATTCGGCGATTCGGGCTTTGGCTGCGACCAGCTTTCGCCGAAGCCGTTCCCACTCCTGATCGCGCACGTCTTTAAGAATGCGCCGCAAGCCGGGCGGCTCGAGCAGCCGGTCCTTATTTACCACCATACTCTCGGGCACTTGGATCGCCCCGAAACAGTGCGGGCACTCGGCATTTTGGCCAACGTGACTCCGATCCACCATGATCGGCCCGCGGCAACGAGCGCACTGAAATAGGATGTCCGCGACTGCATGAGGCATTTCCATCGAAGGTGCATCGATAGCACCGGGCGTGCCATCGGTTTCCCGAGCTTGAGGGTGTTGTAAAGATCGAGAGCCTGCGCAGTTTTCCCACCGCTCTTCTTGAAGAGCACCGCCGCTCTGCTAGCATCGGCCGCCGTGCGCGCACGTCTGCTGTTGCTCCTGGTACTCACCGTCCTTGTTTATATGGGGAGCGGTGTTTTGCGGGGCCAGCAGCCGGCCGCAGCTACGCCTCCTCCATCCGCGGAGCAGCAGAAGCGCCTCCAATTTCTAAAGGCCAGGGAGGAGATGCACGCCCTACCGCCCACGACCCCCGCCACCGCATCGCCGGCGCCCAAGCCGAAACCCCATCCTAAGGCGACGCCGAAGGAGCCCCCCAAGCCAATCCCAAAAGAGACTCCGAAAGAGACTCCGAAGCCGCCGCCTGAAGTGACGCCGAAGCCGCACACGCCCGCTCCGGCCACGCCAAAACCGGTCCCGGTAACGCCGCACCCGGAAAAGGAGAGGCCAGCCACTCCGCTTCCCCTCCCCAAGGTGACACCGGCGCCCGCGACGCCGCTTCCCCGGGTCACCCCGGCGCCCGTTACCGTCGAGAAATCTGGCTACGAGGAATCGCACGGACTTCAGCCGTCGGGCGGCTTCTCGTGGTTCACCCGGTGGAAGTACCTCTCCAAAGGTGTGCAAGCGGAGATCAACCGCGCCCCGGTGGCGCGCCGCCGCTGGCGGTACATTGTCGTTCACAATTCCGGCACCCGGCAGGGAAATGCGAAGGCCTTCGAATATTATCACCGCTATGTCCGGCACATGCAAAACGGCCTCGCTTACCAATTCGTGATCGGGAATGGAACCTCGTCTGGCGACGGCGAAGTCGAGGTGGGCAACCGCTGGAAGCGGCAGATCAATGGCGGCCACGTCCACAGCGATTACTTGAACAACATCGCTCTCGGCATCTGTCTCGTCGGCGATTTCAATCGCGAAAAGCCGACGCAGCGCCAGTTGGCCACGCTCGATGAATTGATCCGCTTTCTGAGGCAGCGCGTCGGCAGCAGCGATGTCGGGAAATATGCGGTCGTAAAAGCCCATCGGGAGATCAATCCGCCCCGGTGGCCGACGGACTGCCCGGGCAACGAGTTCCCGTACGCATGGCTCCACAAGCAGTTCGATGAATAGGCCGGAGACCGGCGTGCCGTCGAAATGAATATCGGCATCACGGGAGCCTCTGGGTTTATAGGGCAGCGCATCGTCGATCTCGCGCTGAGGCGCGGGCACGACATCACCGCCTTCTCGCGCACCCCGGAGCGCGACATAGCCGGTTGTGCGATGCGACTGCTTCCGCCGGACTCGGCGCCCGATCTTGCCGGTTGTGAGGCCGTCCTTCACCTCGCTGGCGAGCCGATCACCGGGGTCTGGACGCCGTCCAAGAAGCGCAGAATCAAAGACAGCCGCGTGCTCGGGACGCGTCGGATCGTCGACGCAGTGAACGGGATGGCAGACCCGCCGGAGGTGCTGGTATGCGGCTCGGCGACCGGCCTCTATGCGGATGGAGGCGAGGTGGAGCTGGACGAGCGAGCCGCGAGTGGATCAGGTTTTCTACCGGGAACCGTCCAGGCTTGGGAGGCCGAAGCCCAGTTCGCGCGGGGGACGCGCATCGTCCTCCTTCGCACCTCGATCGTGCTCGGCACGGGTGGCGGCGCGCTAGCGGCGATGCTCCCGATCTTCCGCGCCGGCCTGGGTGGTCCGCTTGGCTCCGGGCGGCAATGGATGCCTTGGATTCACATCGACGACGAAGCGATGCTCGCTCTCTTCGCAGTCGAGAATCTCGACATCGCCGGGCCGCTGAATGCAGCGTCGCCGTTCCCCGTTCGCAACGCGGATTTCGCGCATGAGCTCGCCGCCGCCCTTCACCGGCCGGCATTTCTCCGCGTACCCGCCATTGCGCTCAGAGCGCTGGGTGAATTTTCGCGTGAATTGCTCGAAAGCAAGCGCGTCGTCCCGCAGGCGGCCGTGTCGCACCGCTTCGGCTTCCGGTTTCCAGACATCCGATCCGCGCTGAAGGATCTTCTAGGCTAGTGCTTTCCGTAAACTGAATCCGCCACCTTATGTCCACGCTGCAAAATACGATCGCGATCGTTTACGACTACGACCAGACTCTCTCGCCCAATTACATGCAGGAGGAGGTCATCTTTCCCGCGTTCGGGATCGATGCGAAGCTTTTTTGGCGCAAGTCCCAGGAGCTCGTCGCGGCGGAAGGTTACGATCACGAACTCGCCTACATGAAGGTGATGCTCGACTATCTCGGGATTGATCGTCCCCGGAACTCGGAGCTCCAGGCCCTCGGGGCCAAGCTTCGCTTTTATCCCGGGCTCCCCGAGATGTTTGTCGAATTCGGCGAGCGGCTTCTCACGCCGCAGGACGAGGCGCACGGGATCCGGCTCGAGCATTACATCATATCCAGCGGACTGAAGGCGCTCATCGACGGGAGCGCGCTCGCGCCCCATGTGCGCTCGATTTTCGGCTGCGAATTTGCCGAGGATGCCGCGGGCCGCATCACCTTTCCCAAACGTGTCATCTCCCACACGCAGAAGACGCAGTATCTTTTTCGCATCAACAAGGGCCTCCTCGATATGCGGCAAGATGTGAATGACCACATGCCGCCCGAACTGCGCCCCGTCCCATTCCAGCACATGATCTACGTCGGCGATGGGCCGACCGATGTCCCATGCTTTACGGTCGTCCGGCAGCACGGAGGCCAGGCGATTGCCGTCTATAATTCAAATGACCCGAGCCGCGCCTCTTTCAAGAAATGCTACCAGCTTTCCACGCATGCGGATCGTGTGCGGCACATTGCGCCCGCCGATTTCCGCGCGGGCAGCCACCTGCGGCTGCTGCTCGAGCAGATGGTCGAGGAGGTCGCCGCCCGCATCGTCGAGCGGCGCGCGCGCGACGTCGAAGCCGCTCGGGTAAGCGCTCCCAAGCATGCGTAACGCCGCGCCGACCGCCGGCGCCTGCATGTTTTGCGGGCTGGCGCCCTGAAGCGACTGCGCTTACACGATTTAGAAGCGATGTCTCTTTCTGTTTTCGATCTCCTGACGCCTGCGCGGATTGCCCTCGATCTTGCCGCCCCCACGCAAGCCGAGGCGATTGCCGCCGTTGCCAGGCTGCTCGCGAGCAATCCCGACATGCTCGACTGCGCACGCTTTGAAAAAGAAGTTCTGGCCCGCGAGCGGCTGAGCGCCACGGCCGTCGGAAACGGCATCGCTTTTCCTCACGCACGCACGAATCATGTAAGCCAGATCGTGATGGCGGCCGCGCGCTCCAGGGACGGCGTCGTCTTCGAGGAAGGCCAGCCGCCTGTGCGACTCATCTTTCTCATCGGAACGCCGAACAATATGGTGCGCGAATACCTTGGCCTCGTCGGCGACCTGGCGCGGCGTGTGAAGCAAGCGGCCATCCGCGACCAATTACTCGAAGCGGCCACCCCTGCGGCATTCCTCGCCGCCTTGCGAACCGGGAGCAAACTCTAGCCGGCGCCTATGCCTGCCGAAGCGCATCCGGTTGCACGAAAGTGGCTGCTCCCCCGGCTGAAGCTTCGCGTCTGGCTCGCGGAACTCTTTCAACCGAGCGAACTCCAGGTCACGCTCTTCTGGGCGGGAGTCATCGGTTTTCTCGGCGCGCTCTCGTCCGTGGCATTTCGCCGGCTCACGGAGGGCGTCCATTGGTTATTCACCCGGCACGGCCCGGGGATGGTGCAGAGCTTTGTGCACCTCCTCTGGTGGCAGCGGCTCCTCGTGCCGGCTGCGGGCGGCTGTGTGGCGGGCCTCATCATCTATTTCGGCACGCGCTTCGCCCGCAGGAGCAGCACCGATTACATGGAGGCCATAGCTCTCGGGGATGGCGTCATTTCGTTTCGTTCCAGCATCGTAAAGTGTCTTTCCGCACTCTTCTCCATTGCATCGGGCGCGTCCATCGGGCGGGAAGGGCCGCTCGTCCAGGTTTCCGCGATGCTGGCATCGCTTCTGGGGCGGGCGCAGCGAAAATCCCCCGTGCAACTGAGGCTGCTCGTTGCCTGCGGCGCTTCGGCCGGCATCGCCTCTGCCTACAATGCTCCGATCGGCGGAGCCTTATTCGTGGCGGAGATCGTCCTCCGCTCCCTGGCGATGGAGAGCTTCGGTCCGCTCGTCTTCTCTTCCGTCATTGCGACACTCACCATTCGCAAGCTGCTCGGCAGCGATCCGCTGTATGAAATCCATATGCCCGCCATGCGCGGGCATTCGAGCCTCGATATCCTTCCCTATTTGCTGCTGGGGCTGCTCGCCGGCTTCGCGGCGCCTTGGTTCTTGCGGCTGCTTCGGGGCAGCGAGCGCGCTTTCGCTAAGTTGCGCCTTCCCGTATGGGCCCGGCTCGCCCTCGGCGGGGCCATGGTCGGGGCGCTCGCGATCATCCGCCCGGAGGTATGTGGCAATGGGTATAGCGTTATCAATCTCGTCCTGCACGACGAAATGGTTTGGAAGACGCTACTTCTCGTGTTTGGGCTTAAAATCCTTGCCACCGCCGCCACCTTCGGCTCGGGCGCGGTCGGTGGAGTGTTCACGCCGACACTTTTCGTGGGCGCGTGCCTCGGAGAGCTTTACGGGCAGGTCATCCAGCGCTTCTGGCCCGGTCTCGCGACCGAGCTCCCCACATTCGCCGTAGTCGGCATGGGAGCCTTTCTCGCGGCGACCACGCACGCGCCGCTCATGGCGATCATCATCCTTTTCGAGCTTACGCTCGATTACGACATGATTCCCGCGCTGATGCTCGCCTGCGTGGCCGCCCACTACACCTGTTCCGCATTCGAGAAGAAATCCGTCTATAGCGAATCGCTCCAGCGGAAAGGCGCCGGCTCCTTCAGCCAGCAACTGAGCTCGATGACCGTCGCGGACGTGATGAAGGAAAACCCGCTGGCCGTCGGGGAATCGGCCCCCTTTGCCGTGATTGCCGAGAACTTCATTCGCAACCGCTTCAACTACCTCTACGTGGTCGATGAAGCGCACCACTTTAGGGGAGTCATCTCGTTGCACGACATCAAGAGCTACTTGAACGATCCCGACCTGGCCCAACTCGTCATCGCACGTGATATTTTGCAGGATCGTTTTCCCACGCTTTCGCCCAAGCAATCGCTTGCCGGCGCTCTGGAACAATTCTCCCGCCACGACGGAGAGCGCCTCCCCGTGACCGAAGGACACAATGGCCAGACGCTGCTCGGTACGGTCTCCAAGACCGATCTCCTGCTCGCCCTGGCCGAAAAGAAGGAGAAGCAGGTCGCTGGATAGGCCTGGGGCGGAGGCGGGCGCCCTCAACGAGCAGTTCTCGACTCCGACATCCGCCCGTGCAGTGCGCGCAGCCGATCGAGGTGCTCCGCCGCGCTTGATCGGTTGCCGTGATTCGGCAGCATGCCACTGGAGCCGAAGGCCAGCGCGCGTTCGACGCTCCCTGGGCTCTGTGCCGGAATGCTGTTGAAAGATCGCCGGTGAAAGCCGGCCCGCCGTCCGTAACTGGAGAAAAAATCGGCCGAGAAAAGCAGCATAAATCCTGAATCGATCAGGCAAAGCCCGCCCTCATCCCGCAGCACATGGAAGTTCAAGAAGGGCGCCCGCACTTGAAGAAGGTCCGGCAGGATCAATGTGGAGAGCAGTTGGCCGAGGGGGCCAAACTCATACTGCCGCGCCGTCTCCGTGCCAAGCTCGGCGACTGACCTGGATCGCGAGGCGCTTCGGCGATCAGGCCGGGGGGGGCGCGGAATCCACCAAGTCCCGGCCCCGAATCGAGCTTGGAAGACCATTTCATTGTTACAATCGTGTGACAAACCGTCTAAACAGGCGGCTTTCTCTCCGCCCGCTGAGACGCACCCAGCCCTCTCAATCCCGCACTATCACAGCATCGGCGGCGTTTTGAGCGGGCTTTGTGGCGTGACACGCAAATGTCACATTCCGAAGGTGGACCGCCCTTGCCTAGAGTCGTACAGATGCCGCCCCGAGAAAACCCGGCATCCGTTGGGTTGGGGATGTCGGCTTTTGCGAAAAAGCCGCCGTCATCCAACCGTCACCGAAACGTGACACTACGGCAGTTGTGTTCCATCGGGAGTCAGTTAAATCACCTCTGCCACGAGTTCGGGTTGGAATTGTTCCAAAGTCAAACCGGGCGAAAAAAACCAAAATAGTTAGTCACTCACTCATGAAAAACATACTCACGACAGCCATCCTCGCGATCGCTGCAGCAGCTACCGCCGCCACCGCACAGGCAGGCACCACAAGTTACACGGACGGGGATCTCCTCCTCGGAATCGTCGTTCCAAGTTCCGCATCGCCAAACTTCTCTTCGGACTACGTTGTTGATCTCGGCCAGCCAGGCGCAGTGTACAATGCGCTTATCGGTGGCGGATCGATCATCTTCTCTTGGAACTCCGCTGCTTCCACGCTCGGGAACGTCAATCAAGATTTGATCAACACTTTCGGCGCCAACTGGAATTCCCGTACGGACATCTTGTTCTCTGTGGTCGGATGTCCGTCCGGCAGCGACAACGTCCCCGCGGATGCTGCTGACACCGTCTATACAACAAACCCGAACGCAACTTCCTACCTTCGCAGAGCGGACTCAACTGTCCAATCGGGGACTGCGGCAAACATCGGCGCAGCCGGGGGTGGATACGATCAGAATCCGACGAGCGCGAATACCGATGTCGGTCTCGTTCAATCTGCTAGTGGGCCAAGCTCCTACGCTGGCTTCCAGCCTGGTAATAATACCAACTTCAGCGAATCGGGTGGAATCAGCTTCACTCAGTTCTCTCCTAATAACGAGGGCAAGCCGTCGCAGACGCTCTACTTCGATCGCCTCGTGCCAACAATTAGCGGAACGGCGCCGGGGCAGACGCTCGGAACTGTCACTATCGATAACACTGGTGTTACCTTTACTGCCGTGCCGGAACCTTCCGCCGCCCTCATGCTCATCCCGCTCGCCGGATTTCTCTCGATTGTCCGCCGTCGGAACGTAACCGCTTAATCTCCTAGCGCACACAAAAACAAAATAACCATAAAATGAAACTTCGTACATTCCTCGCAGTCGGCTTCATTGCCGCTGCATCAACTGTTGCGGCACAGGCCCAGCAGTTTCTCTACATCACCGGTTCCACTGCCTACCGTGGAAACGTCTATACATCCATTCAGGCGGTCTATGACGCCTCACCTGCGGTTCAGTTTGGCTACTCAGGCTCCGGCGGTCTTAGCAAAGCCGGCCAGGCTGTGTTCGTTGGCAACATCGGTGGAAACCAGACCATCATCAAAACCTCGTTTAGCGGCTCCGAGGGCGGCATTCAGGCGGTCACCTCTCCGAATAGCATTATGTCGAACTACCTGTCCGATCCGATTGCCAATGGCGGCTTGACCACAGTGAGCGCGACCCCTGGCACGGGCAGCCAGACGAACACCGTTGCTCATACGAGCGACATGGCGTTTTCCGACACGGCTCAGGCGTTGTCACAGTTCAACGGCACGTACAAAGGGGTTGCTTATGCTACCGCTACCGAAGACGCGAATTCGCCTCTCGGCGTCGTTCCGTTCAAGTGGGTGGCCAGCGTGGGAGCTCCCGCCGGTCTCACAAACATTACGGACAACCAGGCTCAGTCTCTCTTCCACAAGGGAACGCTGTCCCTTGGAGTCCTGACCGGGAACGCCGCTGACGAGAATAGCGCTGCCAACGGCGCAAGCGGAACCACCCTTTATGCCACCGGTCGTGACCCCGATTCCGGCACCCGCGTCACTGCATTCGCCGACGCCGGGATTGGCGCTCAGGCTATCAACGTTCGTCAGACCCAGCCAAGGAATGCCGCAAATGCTCCGATCACCACTGTCGGTGGTGGCCCAATCGCGTCTGCTCCCTTGTACCCAGCGGGAACCGTTAATGGCATCAACTTCGGCCTCGGTGTGAACGGATTCGCCGGCGGTGGAACTCTGGCGGCAGCGATCTCGAATGCATCCAACGCGTTCGGAATCAACGGCAGCAAGGTGGTGTTCATAACCTACCTCGGCATAGGTGATGCAGACGGCACAGCACTGATTAACGGTTGCAAAGAGTTGTCGTTCAACGGCATCTCCTTGGGATTGCCAGAGGTGTTCAACGTGATCTATGAAGGCCAGTATGGCTTCTGGGGTTACGAGCACGCTCTGTACAATCCAGGTCCGAACCTCACGCCTGGCTCGCCGACTGTAGGCGCGCTTATCGTGACCGACCTTAAGAATGTCCACGCACAGGTGCTCCTCTCGAACATGCACGTAACCCGCACTGAGGGTGGCGACATCATCGGAATGTAATTGAGTTTGCCCGACTGCATCCGGGAGATTCTCCAGGCTGCTCTTCGGCAGCGTAGAAAATCACGCCGGTGCGGAGTTTCGACTCCGCACCGGTTTTTTCTTAACCGCAAGAATATAACTTTGATTGACAGCTCGGGTGTTTTACGCGAGCATCGCATCCTCAGACCGACGATCCATCTTTTCCTCATCAAAATGAATAAACTCAATTTCGCTCTCCTGCCGTTGATCGCTTCCATCGCCTCTGTCGGAGCGGCGCACGCAGCCACTGTCAGTTATACCGATGGCGATATCATGCTCGGGTTCTTGGTTTCGGTTCCGGGAAACCAGGGTGTAAGCTCAGACTATCTCGTGGATCTCGGGCAACCGATGCAGTTCACGACGGGATCGTCGGTCACTCTCACCGGGCACTCTTCTGGATCGCTTCTTGGAAACCTTGCCGCGGATTTGACTTCCACATTCGGCGCAAATTGGCACTCCAGAACTGACCTTTTGTTTGCGATCTTTGGCTCGCCCTCTGGAAGTGACAATGTCCCTTCGGACGTAGCCGACACCGTGTACACCACAAATCCAAGTGCGACTGCGTATCTGCGCCGGCCCGACTCGACGGTCCAGTCGGGTACGGCTGCGAATATGGGGGCCGTCGGCGGCGGATACGACCAAAACCCATCTACCGCGAACAGCAACGTTGGCCTCGTCCAATCCGCAAGCTCTGCCAATGCCTATGCGGGCTTTCAACCAGGGCCGAACACCGTCTTCTCTGAATCTGGTGGAATCAGCTTTGTGCAGTTCTCGCCGAACGACGAGGGAAACCCGTCCCAGACGCTGTTTTTCGACCGCCTGCTCCCGACCGTAAGCGGCACCGCTCCAGGACAAACCCTTGGGACATTTAACGTCGCGGCTAATGGGGACGTTATCTTCTCGGCTATTCCGGAGCCTGCGACGATGCCTCTGACCCTTGCCGCTTTCGGCCTCTTAGGGGTAATTCTGCGTCCTCGCCGCATCGGCGGCAGCGCTGCTTAATTCGACGCGCCGGGAAACCGGGGAATCGCTTGAAAATGAGCGCGGGGTTCTCCCTCCGCTCATTTTTCTGTAAAAAAAGCGGTAACTTTGACTCAATCAGAAGAGATTAGAGTGGCTCAGCAGTCACGGCGCCCCGTAAGCCGTCTTTGTCGGCACTGTCGACAGCACACACACCGGTGATCGAAACCGCGTTCAGCGGCTCTGAGTCCGGAACTCAGTCGATTTGAGCGCGTGTCGGCGTTTAACCATTTGCCGTTCTTGCGCGGGCCGGAGGCGCGCCGAGCACCGTTCCGACGCGTTGTGCCTTGCAGTTCCCGGAAGCTCATGATTAGGTCGCGGAGTATGCGAGTTGGAATACCACTTTTTGCTTCCTTGAGCTTGAACGCTCTCCTCGTTGCTGCCGCTGCGGCGCTTTGGTTAGGACGCGACGAGATCCGTTCAGAACCGGCAACGCATTCGGATGTCATGGAACCTTTGCAATCGACGCGCTCCGATTCTACGCCACAGGCGCGAACGCCGATTCAATGGTCCGCTATTGAAGCGAGCGACTACACAGTGCTCGTCACGAATCTTCGCTCCATAGGTTGCCCCGAACAGACGATTCGAGACATCGTCCTAGGCAGAATCGATCGGGAGTTCGACGCGAAAACGCGGGTCACCTCAAATCGGAGCGAGGGATCCCAAGGCAACGGTTCGAGCATCGCCTTCGACCGCGACACACTCCGCCAGCAAAAAATGGATGTAATCTCCGCATTATTCGGCTCACCTGAGCGGATTGCAGCCTCATCAGACGACGCCCGCTCATCTCAGCAAGGAGCCGACAGCGCGGAAAACGAGGCCGTCGTTCCACTCGCGCTAGCGTCTGCTCCTGGCTTAAAGTTCCAGGATGAACAACTCAGCGTATTGGAAAATGTTCGGGCGGAATTTATCAAGTCGATCGGTGGACTCGATCAAAATCCAAGCGACCCTGAGTATCTCCGCCGATGGGTCCAGGCCCAGGCTCATGCTGATGAGCGAATTCGGACCCTTCTCGGAGCAGAAGTTTATCAAAACCTCCAGCTTGCGGCGCTCCATCAGTAGTAGGGATCGTTTGCGACATGGGATCCAGAGTGCCCTTCCTTAATTCGACGAGTTCTTTTTCGGGTCAGGAGTGCTCTGCGGTGAGGACGAGACCCTTCCGGAATTAGCATCATTGGCTGTGAACTCCTCCACAAGCCGGTCGCCTTCCGCGAGTTGCTCTGTTGACATCGTGGTCCGGATTTCGGAGAGATATCGCTTGGCCATAAATTCATCCTGTTGGGCCGCGAGTGTGAGCCATTTGTAAGCACGGACCAGATCGATGGGCGCCAGTTTTCCATCCACATAAGCCCTTCCGACGTTACTTTGCCCCTTGCGATCGTTTTGGTCGGCCGCAGCTTGGAACCATTTCATGGCCTGATCTTTGTCAGCATTTACTCCCCCCAAACCCTGCTCATAAATCACGCCGAGCGTGTTTTCCGCTGGGGCATTTCCTCGCGCGGCCGCCTTTTCCATCCAATTCCGCGCTTGCGCGTAATCCTTATCCACGCCATCCTCGCCGAAGAAAAAGATTTCGCCCAGCCGCTCTTGAGAGCTGGCGAGGCCGTGTTCTGCCGCTTTGCGAAACCATTCCGCCGCCTGCTTCGCGTCCTTCTCGGCGCCCTTCCCTTGCAAATAAAGAATCCCCACGGCTTCTTGCGAGAGAGGCGATCCACTCGCTGCGGCCATTTTAAACCATTCGATCGCTTGCCCGTCGTCCTTTTGCACACCATCGCCATTCAAGTAGCAAAGTGCCAAGTTATGTTCGGCCTTCACAAAATGTTGCTCTGCGGATTTCCGATACCACTCGACCGCTTTGGCTCGATCGCGGGGAACCTCTTTCCCCAACGCGTACGCCTTTGCGAGTTGGAACTCCGCCTCGGCGTTCCCATTTTCCGCCTGGGCTTGCAGCGCGCCGATTCCCGATTCTTCGGACCGAACGGGCTGGACCAGGGTTCCCGCGAGAAGGCCTGCGGCTAGAAATGGAAACGCTATTCCCGTGAAGGATTTTAGGTTCATACCAGCCTATGCAACACTTCCGGGACTGCATCATGTGAAATCTGCGTAACGATTCGTTTCAAAGGGGGGGTGCAGTCGAAAATCGGCCGTTCTCCATGCAATCGTAACAATTGGCGGGTGGACAGAACACGACGGGCGATTGACAGGGAAGAACTCCGAATTAGATTCTGATAAAGATTTCACCTCAACTTCGGTGCGCTGCAAAGCCGCGCTGAGCAAATTTGTTTCAAAAGTTTTGAACCCCATCACGACGGCACGTAGGAAGCGGCCGCAATCAACCTCGCTTGCTATCCCAGACGAGTCGCAGCGGAGTCTCGTCGGCGGCTCCCCTTCGATGGCGCTTTGCACGGCAATCACGGCGGCGCTAGGCCTCATGCTCTCCACTGCTCCTGCCGCAAGAGCGGGAGATATATTGCGAGGAGGCGGGGGTTCCGGAGCAGGCCGATCGACGGTCGCCCCGGTCGGCCCGCAAAATTCAGCCATAACGGCAGCATTGCGCCAAAATGCGAGGGATATCCTTTCCCGTACTGCTGGAGCGCTCCGTTCGATTCAATCGATGCAGAAGGCCGCTCGGACGATAGCCGACTCGGGCCCGAACAACCTCGGCTTTAATTCTCTCGCGCCGGCTCGGCGACTACCCGACGTGCCAAATGGGTTGGCGCCTGGCGGCCTACAGGTTGCCAAGGGGCAATCTGCGGCTTCTGGACACTGGACTGGAGCAGCTCTTCCGGTGCAATCGTCATCCGGCCAGGGTCGCACGACTGTTGTTATAAAGCAGACGGCACAGACCGCCCTTCTGCAATGGGAGACCTTTAACGTTGGAAAGCATACAACCCTCAACTTTGACCAGACCAGCGGTGGTAAGGATGCATCAAAGTGGATTGCGTTCAACCAGGTGAACGATCCGTCCGGTTCTCCTTCCCAAATTTTGGGATCGATCAACGGTGTCGGGCAAGTGTACGTTCTCAATCGAAACGGAATACTTTTTGGAGGCACTTCGCAGATTAACCTCCATGGCCTGGTCGCCTCGTCGCTACCGATTGACACTAATCTGCAAACGCTCGGATTGCTGAATTATCCGGGGCAGCAGTTTCTTTTTTCTGCACTCCCGCAAGGTTCCGGCGTTAATGTGCCTGCATTCACCCCGCCGTTGCCGCTCGACGCAAGTCACCCGCTCGGCGATGTGGTGGTTCAAGAGGGTGCGACTATCTCAGCGCCTTCCTCTAATGCGCACGTAGGAGGCAGAGTCATTCTGATCGGGCCCAATGTTTCCAACGCCGGATCGATTTCCACGCCAGATGGGCAGACGATCCTCGCTGCGGGCTTGCAGGTCGGCCTCGCATCTCACGCCAGCAATGACCCCCAGCTGCGGGGGCTGGATGTGTTCGTCGGGGCAGTCGCCGCGCCCGCCGCATCGAATGCACAACTGACGTATTCGCGTGCCTCCGGGACTACCGCCAACAGCGGCTGGATCGATGCGCCGCGAGCAGACGTAACTCTCGCCGGCAGCACTGTAAATCAACTCGGAGCTGTAACGAGTACGACTTCGGTGTCGGAAAACGGGCGGGTCGATCTTTTGGCTAATTTTGGCGCTGTGCCGAATACGAATACTGCGGGCGGTAATCAAGCGCCCTTTTTCTTCAAGAAGAGCGGAAATATCACTCTCGGCCAAGGGAGTGTGACGCAGATCCTCCCTCAACTTTCGGATCCTTCCACAGTAGTGGGTTCCGTGCTGGCGCTTGTTTCTCAAGTACAGATGCAAGGCAAAACGGTGCATCTTCAACCTGGCTCTTCAGTTTTCGCGCCGGATGGCGCTGTTAATATTATGGCGGGCGCGTGGGCGTACACGGGATCGGGATCAAATGCATCTTCTCCGTTTGTGTACACTTCCGGCCAGGTCTATATCGATTCGGGCGCATGGATCAATGCGGCGGGGTCGTCCGATGTCAAGGCGCTGATGTCCGAGAATATTCTGCAGGCGCAACTTCTCGGACCCGAGCTTGCGGGCTCGCCATTGCAGCGGAATGGCCCTTTCCGAGGATCAACGATTCGAATCGACCTTCGGGAGCGGATGTCTATACCGATCGCGGATATCACCGGCTACATCGGAGCGATTCAGCGCAATGTCGGCGAATTAACGGTCGGCGGCGGATCGGTTTCTTTGAACGCCGGCAGTTCCGTGGTGATGCAGCCGGGATCATCTGTAAATGTCTCGGGCGGCTGGCTCGATTACCAGAGTGGGATGATCGAAACGACGCGTGTCGCGTATGGTGGACAGATCCTCGATATCGGAAAGGCCCCGGCTGGTCTTGTTTACCAAGGTATCTATACCGGTAAATTTACGGTGTTTGTGCCGAAGTGGGGTGTCACTGATACTTTCCAGAACGCTCTGGCGCCAACGGGCAGCCGGTATGAGCCGGGGTACGTCCAGGGCGCGAACGGCGGTTCGATGACGATCCATGCCCCGCAAATGGCCCTGGACGGGGACTTGGTCGGCGCTACAATCTCTGGACCGAGGCAGCGCAGTGCGGTCGATGCATCGTCGGGTCCGACTTCCGCCAATTCGATGCCATCTCCCGGCGCACTCGAATTGGCCTTCCAGTCCCAAGACACGACGCAGGCTCATCTATACAGGGCTCCTGCCATTTCGCCTGAGGTTCTGTTTGGGACAGCCGGCAGTCAAGCGCCTGCAGCTTCTTTCAGTTTGAGCAATGCCGGAGATACCGGCTCACTCGTCCTGTCCAGGCAAAAGGAGGTCGTTCTTTCGCAATCGCTGTTGACGAAAGACGGATTCGGTTCCCTTACGGTGTATAATCCGGATGGAACTGTGTTTGTGCCCGCTCACACCAGATTGACGACAAGCGCTGGTGGCTCAGTTAACTTCACGGCGGCAAATATTACGATTGCCGGCGATGTACGCAGCCCCGGCGGTACAATTCGCATGACCGCGGATAATATCTCTCCGACGGTTTATCTCGCCAATCAGAATCTCTCAAACGCGACTACACCCCGCGCGAACTCAGGACGTGGCGCCTTCACACTCCTAGCCGGTGGAACGCTGAGTGCAGCCGGCGTTGTGGCTGACGATCGTTTGCGCGGGCAATCTCCGGGCGCGATGCCTCTCGTAGTGGACGGCGGCACAGTGACCGTCAGCGGATTTTCCGCGAATTTTGCTCCGGGCAGTTCCATCGACGTTTCCGCAGGACTTGACATAGGTCCGACGGGCACACGGACGTACGGGGCCGGTGGGTCGATCGGCATCTCGGCTGGACAGGATCCCGAATTGACTTCCGTTCTCGGTGGGAAGCTTGCGCTGGGCGCTCAGCTTTCTGGCTATGCGAGATCACAGGGAGGAAAACTTTCAATATTGGCGCCTGCGATTCAAGTCGGAGGGCCGTTCGCAAGCTCTGGGGTCTTGCACCTCGCTCCTTCCTTTTTCGATGCCGGCGGATTCGAGAGCTATTCGCTCACTGGGCTGGGAATTGGCATCGGAACCCGAAAGTATCTGCCGGGTGTCGTGATCGCTCCGGGAACCGTCATTGCACCGAAGGAACAGAGTGTGATCCCGATAACAACGTCTGACGGGTTCGCGCTGGCTCACCGCAGCATCCCGTCGGCGTACCGCTCTCCTGTTTCAATTGCGTTCGATGCCCTCGGTGTGCTTGATCCGTATCGGCCTGTGGGTCAGAACCTTATTGTTCGGGGAGACCTCGTGATGGGCGAAGGTGTCTCGATTGCTGCCGATCCTTCGGCTTCCATTTCATTCAAAGGAGACACTGTCGCGATCCTCGGTTCCGTTGCGGCGCCGGGGGGCGTGATCGCCGTGATCGGCGGCAATGATTCCACGAGCTTGTTTCAGAATGGCGGAGCACCTTTGCCAACTGTGGATATCGGACCGCGGAGTTCTCTTTCAGTCGCTGGCGTCAACGTGCCGATACTGGACATGCGCGGGAACCGCAACGGAATGGTCTTGGACGGGGGTTCAATTTCCGTGAAAGGTAACATAATCGCGGAGAAAGGTTCACGGTTGAATGTGGCGGGAGCGAGCGCCGTGCTTGATCTGCCGCGCACGATGCTTGATAGCTCGGCTTCACCCGAAGGTTCCTTTCTTGGTTTCGCCGTTAGGCCAGCCCGCGTGGATAGTAACGGTGGCCAGATAGCGTTCACCGGAGGACAGATGCTTTATACAGATGCATCTCTGAAGGGCGGCGCCGGTGGACCCGCAAGCAGTGGCGGAAGCCTTTCGGTCAATTCCGGTCGCTTCTATGGTGGCGGGCAAACACCGAATGCGCCCCTCGACCCAACACTTGTTGTTACCCAGAAATCCACGCTCCCAGGATCTTACAACGCAAGCGGACTCGCCGTGATCGGTAATAATCCGCTCCTCGGCCAAGGCGGCAACGCGCTGCGTGGCGTGGGTCATTTCGCGGCGAATGCGTTTAACTATAGCGGCCTCGATTCGATCAATCTCGGAGGAACGGTGGTTGTCACTGGCGACGTCTCGCTGGCGGCGAGCCAAAGCCTCTCTGCTGCCACGGCGGGAGTACTCTACGCGGACGGAAATGTTCATCTCAGCGCTCCGGATGTTTCTTTGGGGACCCCTTTACATTCACCATTTGCGCCTTCCGACCCCCTATCGCGTTCGTCTTTCTTCACGATAAGCGGAACGCCCGAGTATTTTTCACCCACTTTTGGGAAGGGGCGCTTGACGGTGACCGCCCGCTTGATCGATATCGGCAATCTCTCCTTACAGGGCATCGGAAACGCCAATCTGATCGCCGATTCGGGAGTGATCCGCGGCGACGGCACACTCGATGTTGCCGGAAGCCTCTATCTGCGAGCGGCCTCCATTTATCCGCCATCAGAAACGAAATTCACAATTTCCGCATCCGACTACAAAATCGGCGCGCAATCGCATGCCGGTTCGGTGACGATCGCGCGATCTGGTGATGCGCCACTTCCTCTTTCTGCGGGCGGGCAGCTCAATGTGTACGGTTCGGTAATTCGCCAGGGCGGTGTATTGGAAGCGCCTATCGGAACGATCAATCTGGGCTGGAACAGCCTTGGCGCGGTACCTGTGGATGCTATCACGGGCAAAGGGATCGCCCCCGCCCTGCAAGTAACTCTTTCGCGTGGCAGCGAGACCTCCGTTTCGGGCGTCGACCCGTTTACCGGAAAAGGGTTGCTCATTCCGTATGGAGCGAACCCTACCGGAGTGGCGTGGTTCGATCCCGCTGGGATTGACATTACAGCGTCCGGCGCTCCGACTAAATCGATTAATATCTCGGCCGCCTCCTTGGTCGATCAATCCGGCTCATCCATAAGCATAAAGGGAGGCGGCGATATTTTCTCATATCGGTTCGTACCCGGCACAACGGGCCAGAATGACATACTCGCTCCCTCCACAGCCAGCTTTGCGGTCTTGCCAGGGTTTTCGTCAGAGTTTGCTCCGTTTGCACCGTTCAATTCTACGTCGCAAGCCGTGGCGATTGGAGGCGATCCGGGATATACTTCGAATCTGAAGCCAGGGGATCGGATCTATCTTGGTAAAAGCAGCCTCCTTGCGGCAGGGGCCTATACGCTTTTGCCGGCGCGTTATGCGCTTCTTCCAGGAGCATACCTTATCACGCCAAAATCTGGCGCTCCGGTAGGCAGTATAACCACTGCGGATGGCTCTTCGCTTGTTTCGGGCCATCGACTCAACGCATTCGACACGACGCTGTCCGCACCGCCGTTAAACCAACGATTCGAGGTCGATCCTCCTGCCGTCATCGCTGCTCGCGCCAAATATGACACCTTTACGGCGACTGGATTTCTCGCCGCGAACGCCGCCGCTGGGGGGAAGCCAGTGCCTCTCCCTGCGGATGGCGGGCATCTGATCTTATCGGCAACCCGGGTGCTTACTCTCTATGGGCAAGTAGCGGCCGAGGCGGGGACCAGAGGGCTTGGCGGGCTTGTGGATATTAGCAGCCCAAACAACATCTTCGTCTCGAACGGGATCGATAAACCTGGGGCGGCCTTGGGTGGGAATGTCGTCCAACTCAGCGCTTCGGAACTCAGTTCGTTTGGAGCGGGTAGCATTCTTGTGGGCGGTTACCGGTTCAATACGAATGGGTCGCCAGTTTCGCCGTCAAGCGTGACCGCCCAAGTGTTTGTCGCAACTCCCAACATTGAAGTAGGCAATGCGGGCACGCCCCTCACAGGACAGGACGTCATCCTTGCTGCGATGGAAAAGGTGGCCCTCGACTCGGGCGCTTCCGTTCGAGGGGCGGGCGTCGGCGGCACGGCGCAAACCCTCGCTATCGGAACCGCTGGCGTATCGGGAAGCGGCAATGGCGCGCTTTTGCGGGTAAGCAGCGCTGCAACGGCGGCGATCGTCCGGGAGGCGGTCGATGCAGGTGTTTCGGGCCCGAATCTTTTCGTCGCTGCCGGGGCTTCGATTTCCGGAGCCTCCGCCACGTTGGACTCGACGCATGCGTCTAGCATCGATTCTACCGCGAAATTCTCCGTAGGAAATCTCGCGCTTGACAGCGGACAAATCTCTCTGGAGCTACAGAATCCAGGAGCCTTGCAGTCGGGGGTCGGCCTGATGCTCTCTAGCACCCAGTTGAAAGCGCTGCAGTCGTCCCATGCCCTGTCGCTATTGAGCTATTCCACCATTGATACGTATGGAGCGGGGAGCTTCGGCGGAGCCGGTTTGCAAACCCTCGCATTCCATGGTAACGATATTCGCGGGTTTAACACCGCTGGCGGGCTCGTGACTTTTACGGCTGGAACGATATCACTCGACAACACATCGGGTGGTATTTTTAATTCGCCGATCATCCCCGCAACTGGAAGCATCGCGTTTAATGCGGGGACGATCAGGCTTGGCATGAATACAATCGGGGTGGACCAATACCAATCCGCTGCCTTAAATGCTGCAAAGGAAGTATTGCTAACCGGCAGCGGTGGATTGCGTGTTGGGAATGCATTAAAGATTTCAACACCCTTGATAACGGCCGCCGGCGGAGCACGCCAATCGATTTCTGCCGAAGGGGCGCTGGATGTCGAACCATCCGTCAAGACCGGGATCTCGACCGCTGGCGCCGGTCTCGGTGCGCACCTCAAGTTGATCGGCTCTAGCGTCACCGAAAACAGCTCGGTTGTCCTTCACAGCGGAAGCGTAAGCGTCGAGGCTACAGGAACGGACAACGCGGCTGATCGCGATCTAACGATCGGCGGCAGGATTGACGTGAGCGGCGCTGCTCAACACTTTTACGACCTCACCCGCTATACAGACGGCGGCAATGTAACCCTCAGTTCCGATCTGGGTAAGATCACGCTTGGTTCGACGAGCCGGGTTTCAGTGGCAGCTTCCAACGCGAATCCCGGCCAAATATCGATTGCGGCGCCAAACGGCAGTTTAGCAATCGCCAGCGGCGCAGGCGTCTCGGGATCTGGCCTCGGCGGCGGCTCTTTCTCTCTCGATTCGGCTGGCCTTTCAGGCGGCAGCTTCGCTTCCCTGGCGGCTGTGCTGAAGGTCGGCGGGTTCAACGGATCGATTGCGATCCGGGATCGTTCCGATGCAAACGTGTTAATAGATAGCAATGTTGCTGCGCACACCTTCTCGGTTTCTGCCGACAGAGGTTCGATTGAAATCGCTCAAAACGTGACCGTCGATGCCTCCGGAATCACCGGCGGGTCCATCGGATTGTTCGCTGCGGGAAGCGTGACTCTGGATGCAGGCTCAGTGCTTACAGTCGCCGCCCGAACTTTCGACTCTGCAGGCAAGGGTGGCGCCGTCTCTTTGGAAGCCGGCTCAGTAACGAGCGCCAGCTTTGATCCGGCTGGCGCCTACACCCCCGCTGCGAATGGATGGATCGATCTTCAAACGGGATCGAGCATTCTGCTGGGCGTCTCACAGGCACCGGTCTTCGGCGAGGCGTCGGGCACGCTCCATCTCCGTGCGCCGCAGATTGCCAACAACGCCGGTGATCCTACTGGCGTGCAGATCCATGCGCTCAACGGTACGATCTCCGGCGGTTCGAGCATCGTGGTCGAAGGCTTTCAAGTTTTCCGCCCGGCTGACGGCCAGACAATCGATTTGGTTGAAAATGCGGTAAAGGATGGCGGCGCCAGGTTTGCTGGCGGCTTGGATTCGACGGGCGCACAGCATGCAGGCATTGCGGCTTCAGTAATGGCGAGCCTCGTCAGCGGCACGCCGAATGCCGGTCTCGCAAGCATCGTCCACGTCCAACCGGGAGCTGAGGTCGATAATCCGAAGGGTGCATTGCTGTTGAACGCGGATTGGGATCTCTCGAACTACAGATTTGGAGCCTTTAAACCGGTTGTGGACTCCACTGGAGCGCCGGTCTTTGATAACAATGGACTTCAGATTTTCTCCGGGGCTGAGCCCGGAATACTGACGGTTCGCGCCGCGGGTAGCATCACACTTAATGGCAGCTTGTCGGACGGTTTTGGGGACGGCGCCGGGGCGCTTGACTATCCGTTCGACGACCAGGGGGCGCCGGAGCTTTCCCGAACGACGCTACTCCCAGTCTTCCAAGACGGCACTAGCCAGCGTTCGTGGTCGTATCGCATTACCGCGGGAGCGGATTTCGGCGCATCGGATTTCCATCGTGTGGCGCCATTCGTGCAAGGGGCAGGGCTCGGTCAAACTGCCGGATCGCTCGAACTCGGCATTTACAACCTTTCAAACATTGCCACAAATGTGTCTGCTGGAAGCCCTGTGGTTACCTCCTCGATTCTCGAGACTCATTACCAGGTAATTCGTACGGGCGCGGGGGAGATCGATATTTCAGCGCAAGGTGACGTGAATATGCTGAACCAATTCGCGACGATATACACGGCGGGATCTCAAGTTGCCGATCCATCGATGAAGGGAACGTTCGATATTCCGATCCTCGCTCCGGACACTGGCATACCATACGCGCCTCAATATAGCTTCGGCGGCGGAAATGTCTTCGTCGCAGCGCAGGGCAATATCGCGCACCTCACCAATAGTCTCGATGGGTCGATTGTCCCCGACTCTGGACGCCAGCTTCCTATCGACTGGCTCTACCGGCGCGGCTATGTGAGCGGCGCCGGCACCTTCGGGAAGACTGTTCAGGGTGATGTTGCTTCCACAACATGGTGGACCGATTTCAGCAATTTCTTCCAAGGAGTTGGTGCGCTAGGCGGAGGAAATGTTACGCTCCGGGCTGGCATGAATGTGAGCGATATCGATGGTGTCATCCCGACAAACGCGCGAGTGGCGGCAAGAGACGCGCAAGGTCGCTTAACATCTGCGATCGGCGGCGCGCTGGTTGAACTCGGCGGAGGCGACCTCACGGTGCGTGCAGGCCAGGACGTAATAGGCGGCGTTTACTACGTGGAACGCGGATTCGGAAGCATTGCCGCGGGCCGCGATGTAACGACAGATTTTACACGCTCGCCGTCGCTCGGCTCGCTTGCATCCGGTGCTCCGGTGATCGATTCTCCGCTTACGTGGCTCCCGACAACTCTGTTTGCCGGCAAGGCTTCGTTTAGCGTTTCCGCCGGAAGCGGCGTGCTCCTTGGGCCGGTATCCAATCCTTTCCTCCTTCCTCAAGGCCTTGGAAACACAACTTCGGATAGAACCTATTTTTCCACTTTCTCGCCGTCCGATGCCGTAAACGTTATGTCTCTCGCGGGCGATGTAACGTTCCGCGATAGCGCGACCCTCCCGACCGGGCAGACTGCGCCGATACTTCAAGTTTGGGCTAACAATGTACTTTCTAATCGGACGGCCGATAACCCTGGCTCTTTTCAGCCGTGGCTGCAGATCGATCCGCTGGTGATAACTTCGGTGACGGGTTCCATACTTGCGCCAGCAAGACTTTCGGCGACGGCGTTTTCGGGAAGTGTAAACTTGATCGGTGCAATCGATCTTTCTCCCTCGGCGACGGGCAACGTCGAGATCCTTGCGTCCGGCGCTATCAATGGCTTGCAGCCGGACGGATTCATCACGGTCACCAAGGTTGCCTCCTGGTTGGCTGGAACGCTCAATCTCTCGGATGCCGATCCATCGGCCATTCCCGGGGTAGATTCACCGATCGGATTTCAATCCGTTCCGCAAGGCGCGTTCCTTCAGCCGCTGGATCAATTGTTCGCCGAAACCGGCTCGTACTCCGGTTCAGCCGCTGTGCTTCAGGCAAAGCAGGCTCTGCATACACCGGGGCTGCTTCACCACAATGACGGGCCGGCGCATCTGTACGCCGGCAGTGGTGATATATCTGGCTTGACCCTTTTCTCGAGCAAAGCAACCCGCGCAATTGCTGGAGGCAGCATCACCGACGTCTCGCTTTATATTCAGAATGATCAAGCAAGCGACATTACGGTCGTCAGCGCTGCCAGAGACATTGTGCCGCACGATCCCAATTCACCTCTTCGCAATTCCTCCAACGCTGCCGGAAACGCACTCATCCCGCTGGCTGGCGATTTGCAAATCAGCGGACCAGGCACGGTCGAGGTGCTCGCTGGAAGGAACCTCACCCTGGGGCAGGGCGCTCAGAACAGCGACGGAACCGGTGCTGGAATCAGCACGATCGGAAATGCCCGCAATCCATATTTGGGGTTTGCCGGTGCGGATGTCATCGCCGGCGCCGGTATTGGCGGCTCCCAAGGTCTGGATCAGAGCAAGATCGGCTTTGCGGCTTTCATTCGAAAATATTTAGATCCCTCCACTTCCGATGGCCGGCGCTATCTCTCTGAGGTCGGACCTCTACTGTCACAGACGAGCCTCGCTGGCGCTCTTGGGCCGATCGATTTAAAGGATCCATCCGCAATTTCCACGGCTCTCAATAAGGTCGCTGCTGCGGACCGCGATGCGTTGGCGCTGCAGGCTTTCTACATCGTGCTTCGCGATGCCGGCAGAGACCATACGCTTCCCGGATCTGCCGGATTCAACAACTACAATGCTGGATTTGCCGCGATCACAACGCTCTTCCCCGGCAGCGCCTGGCGAGGCGATATCGATCTCTCCGCTCGCAGCATTGCTACGAATAATGGTGGCGATATCAGTATCTTCGCTCCCGGCGGCCAGCTCACCCTAGGTGCCATTGCGGAAACACCGCCCCCCGGAATCGTCACGCAATCCGGCGGGAACATTTCGATCTATACAAATGGCAACGTCGATATCGGCGTCGAGCGAATATTCACTCTGCGAGGAGGAAACGAAATTATCTGGTCGACCCACGGAAACATCGCAGCGGGATCTTCATCAAAGACGGTGCAGTCCGCGCCTCCGACGCGCGTGCTAATCGATCCACAGAGCGCCGACGTGCAAACCGATCTTTCCGGACTCGCAACCGGCGGCGGCATCGGCGTGCTGGCCACGGTCGTCGGCGTCCCGCCCGGCGATGTGGACCTCATTGCTCCGACCGGCACCGTCGATGCCGGAGATGCTGGCATCCGCGTCACTGGAAACCTCAACATCTCCGCTGTGCAGGTTCTCAACGCCAGCAACATTCAGGTCGGCGGATCGAGTTCCGGGGTTCCTACGGTCTCGGCGCCGAGCGTGAGCATCCCGTCGATTGGTGCGGCCTCAACTCAAGCTGCCGGCAACGATTCGGCGAAGGAAGCGCTCAAGAAAGCGCAGCAGGCGCCTCCTCCAGAAGATCCCGACTCAGTGATCCTCGTCGAAGTCATCGGCTATGGCGGCGGCGACGGAACTGGCGACAGCAGCCCCGCGCCGAGCGATGCACTTCCGGCGCAGTAGTGTTTGAGGTCTCTCGGAATCGCTCGATACCCGGTAAGCCGATAAACTCGGCATGGAAAGCCGGACCGGAAGCGATAACCAAAGCTTCCGCGCGCTTCCTCTTGACGCGCCCCCCGCCCCATCGCACGTTCTCCACTGCCCGCAGGGGAGCCGACTTGGCTGAGAGGTCCGATTTCCGCAAGGAGATCGGGCGACCCTTTGAACCTGATGCGACCTGAAAATCGCCGGAGGGAGCGAAGACTTCTCTACAGCCGTGCCGCCTTCTCGCGCACGGCTGTCTCCATTTTATGATTGCTCCCAAAGACGCCTTCGAGCCGCACAGCAGCGCGCAACTCCCCAACTCCACAAAAGTCTATATCCCAGGCGTGCTCCACGAGCAGATTCGCGTGCCGATGCGGGAGATCGCCCTTTCTCCGTCCAAAGGGATCGATGGCCGGGTGGAAGCGAATGACCCGGTGCGTGTGTACGACACCAGCGGCCCTTGGGGCGATCCCGATTTCACCGGCGATGTCGAAGCGGGTCTTCCGCCTCTGCGCGAGCCGTGGATTTTGGCCCGAGGCGATGTGGCTTCATACGATGGCCGCCATGTCTCCGCCAATGACAATGGGTTCCTTTCTGAAGCGCACGCCGCTCATGCCGCGCCGCGCTCGGCCGGGCGCATCTCCGCTCTCACCATGCCCCAGTCGGGCGCGCGGAAGCCGCTCCGGGCAAGCGCGGGACATCCGGTCACTCAGATGTGGTATGCGCGGCAGGGCATCGTCACCGCGGAGATGGAATTCATAGCCATTCGCGAGAATCAAGGGCTGGAGCTTCTGCGCGAAAAGATTTCGGCATCGTCGTCGCGCGATTCCCTCCTGCATCAGCACTCAACGGCGCGGCGCTCCGATTCGCCGGGTCTCTTCGCGCAATTCCCGCAGCGCATGCCAGTGGAAATCACCCCGGAGTTCGTTCGAGACGAAGTCGCCGCGGGCCGCGCAATCATTCCCGCGAACATCAATCATCCCGAAAGCGAGCCGATGATCATCGGGCGCAATTTCCTGGTGAAAATCAACGCCAACATCGGCAATAGCGCAGTCGCGTCGAGCATCGAGGAGGAAGTCGAGAAGATGCGCTGGGCGACAAAATGGGGCGCCGATACGGTGATGGATCTTTCCACGGGGAAAAACATTCACGCAACGCGCGAATGGATTTTGCGGAACTCGCCGGTGCCGATCGGCACGGTGCCGATTTATCAGGCCCTCGAAAAGGTCGGTGGCAAGGCCGAAGAGCTTACGTGGGATATCTTCAGTGACACACTGATCGAGCAGGCGGAGCAGGGGGTCGATTACTTTACCATCCACGCAGGCGTGCTGCTTCGTTTCATCCCGCTCACAGCTCGGCGTATGACCGGCATCGTTTCGCGCGGCGGCTCGATCCTCGCGAAATGGTGTCTCGCGCATCACAAGGAAAATTTCCTGTACACCCATTGGGACGACATCTGCGAGATCATGGCGGCGTACGACGTGAGCTTCTCGATCGGCGACGGGCTGCGGCCTGGGTCGATCGCGGATGCGAACGACGAGGCGCAATTCGGCGAGTTGCAGGCGCAGGGAGACCTGACCACGCGGGCATGGGCGCACGGCGTGCAGGTTATGAACGAAGGTCCGGGCCACGTGCCGATGCATCTCATTCACGAGAATATGCAAAAGCAGCTCGAGTGGTGCCACGAGGCCCCTTTCTATACCCTCGGCCCGCTGACCACCGACATAGCGCCCGGTTATGACCACATCACGAGCGGCATCGGCGCGGCGATGATCGGCTGGTATGGCTGCGCGATGCTCTGCTACGTGACTCCCAAGGAGCATCTTGGTCTTCCTAATAAAAAGGACGTGAAGGATGGAGTGATCGCCTACAAGATCGCCGCCCATGCGGCGGACCTGGCAAAAGGTCACCCTGGCGCGCAGCATCGCGATAATGCGCTGAGCAAGGCGCGCTTCGAGTTTCGATGGGAAGATCAATTCAACCTCGGCCTCGACCCTGAGACGGCGCGCGAGTTTCACGACGAGACGCTCCCTCAGGAGGGCGCCAAATCGGCGCATTTCTGCTCGATGTGCGGACCGCATTTCTGCTCGATGAAGATCACCGAGGATGTGCGCAAGTACGCTGCCGAGAAAGGCCTGGCGGAGGCGGATGCGATCGGCGCTGGCCTTGCCGAGAAGTCGCGCGAGTTTGTCGAAGGCGGGGCCGAAGTGTACAAAGGAGCGTAGGCGGCGCGGTCGCCGCGGACGGACGCGTCCTTTATCCCTGGCGCTGGCTTTGCGATTGAGAGAGCGGCGCGTCGGTGGCCTGGCAGTAGGCGCCAAGCGTGGCCGCCGAGATTTCGTTGATGCGCCCCTGCGTGCGATCCAAATACTCGTGCAAGCCCATCCGGAAGATTTCCCCGATCGTAGTGAAACTGAGATCGCTTCGCAGGCGACCCGAGAGCCGCTCCGCTTCATTGGAATAGTGCTCGGGTGCGCAGCCGGATATCTCGTGGAGCGCCGTGTCGATCTGATCCACGCAGAAGCGGATCGAGCGGGGGAATGAATCGTGAAAGACGATGAATTCCGCCACGCCCCAAGGAGCGAGTTCGCCGGGATAGACCTTGCGGTACGCCTCGAATGCGCTGCACGATTTGAGCACCGCCTGCCACTGCACCGTGTCGATCGCGCCGCCCACCTCCTCGCCGTGCGGAAGCAGGATATGATATTTCAGATCGAGGATGCGCGAGGAGCAATCCGCGCGCTCGATGAATTTGCCGAGGCCGATGAAATTCCACCCCTCGCCATGCGTCACGGTGGCATCCGTCGTGCCCTGAAACTGGTGGGAATGATCGACCACCGTGCGGTAGAATTCGATTCCGCTATTCTGGCAGAGCCGCTTAGCGCCGGCGGAATCGACCCAAAGCCAGAACGCGTTGAGCCGCTCCCACATCTCGCTCGATATGTACTCGCGCACGGTGCGCGCATTTTCGCGAGCGGCGGCTACGCAAGACCATATCGAGTTCGGATTTGCGCGATCGAAGGTGCAGTAATCACACACCGTCAAGGCGTTGATCTCCGAGGCGTGGTCCTTGAAATGAGCCACATCTTCGAGCGCCGCCAGGATCGGCTTCCAGTCGCGCAGCTCGGATTCCGGGCCCGATTGCTCGGAGTCGAGCGTGACCTGCAAGTTTACGTCGAGGATGCGCGCGGTGTTTTCGGCGCGCTCCACATACCGGCTCAGCCAATAGAGCGAATCGGCGACGCGGCTCAGCATCGGCTCGAAGCGGTTTCGGAGCCCGAGGGCAGCATGTGCGGCGCAAGTAGCATCCCCCATTCTGAAAACGTTCCCGCCATGCGTCAATCGAATCCGCACCGGGAAGCGCCGAGTGGACGCATTTTCAAAACCCGGCGACTGAGCTATAGAGTTGAGGACACGACGCGGGGCCGCTTTTATGCGCGGAAGAAATCACCGTTTCGTGGAAGAATTCGCAGTCGGCGCTTGCAACATTTCTTGTTCCCGACCCAAGGTCATGCTCCTGCTGGGAGAAGCTCCGCGCCCGCTGCTCTCTTTTCACCCATGCAAACTCGACTTCTCGGTCAGACAGGCCTCTCCCTTCCCATCCTTAGCTTTGGCGCCTCCTCTCTTGGCGCGGAATTCCGAAGCGTAAAGCTGGATGAAGTGCTGGAAAGTGTCCGCGCCGCTCTCGATTGCGGGCTAAATTTTATCGACACATCGCCATTTTACGGGCGCGGCATGAGCGAAGTGCTGCTCGGTATCGCGCTCCGTGGCGTGCCGAGAGACAGCTACACGCTCTGCACGAAGCTCGGGCGCTACGACCTGCAACATTTCGACTTCTCCCGCAAGCGCGTGGAGGAGAGCGTGGATGTGAGCTTGCACAGGCTGGGCACAGATCATCTCGATATCGTGCTTTGCCACGACATCGAGTTCGTGCCGATGCAACAAATCGTCGATGAAACTCTCCCGGCGATGAGAAAGCTTCAACAGGCTGGCAAGGTGCGTTTTATCGGCTTTAGCGGCTACCCGATGAAGATTTTTAAGTATGTGCTCGAACAGACGAGCGTGGACTGCGTGCTGAGCTACAATCAGTACACGCTCCAAAATACCCGTTTCGCGGATGAAGCGATTCCGTATCTGAAAGAAAAAGGGGTTGGCGCGATGAATGCCGGCCCATTCAGCGCCAGGCTGCTCACCAACGCGCCTCTGCCGGCCTGGCTCAAGGAGCCGGAAGACGTGAAAGCCGCGGCGCGAAAAGCAGCCGCGCACTGCGCAGCCAGGCGCGTGGATATCGCGAAGCTCGCGCTCCAGTTCAGCATCGAGAATCCCGATGTCACCACGACCGTGAGCGGCAGCGCCAATCCGAATAACATCCGCAACTGGGCCAAATGGGCCGCCGAGCCGCTTGACCGGGAATTGCTCGCCGAAGTGCTGGAGATTTTCCGCCCCGTGAAAAACGCCGGCCATCTCGAAGGACTCCCGGAGAATAACTAATATACCCGGAAGCAAGAGGTGCCGCTCGCAAGCATTCCATGAAAGCCCTTCAGCTCGAAAAGCCTCAAAACTGGCGCCAGATCGATATCCCAGAGCCGCCGCCACCCGGCGAGGGAGAAGTGCTCGCGCGCATCCTGCGTGTCGGAATTTGCGGCACCGATCTCGGCGGCTACCTCGGTAAGATGCCGTTCTTTTCCTATCCCCGCATCCCCGGCCACGAGCTTGGCGTGGAAGTGCTCGCCGTGGGGGACGGGGTCGGCGCCGTGAAACCCGGCGACCGGTGCTCGGTCGAGCCTTACCTGAATTGCCAGCAATGCTATGCGTGCAGACGCGGATTTACCAATTGCTGCGAGCACCATAAGACGCTCGGTGTGATGTGCGATGGGGGCTTGACGGAGCGCATTCTCCTCCCGGCGCGCAAGCTGCACGTCGCAAACCGGCTCACGGCGGACCAATGCGCGCTCGTCGAGACGCTTGCCATCGGCTGCCACGCCGTCAACCGCGCCAATCCAAAGGCTGGCGAAAACGTGCTCATCATTGGCGCCGGGCCGATCGGACTTTCCGCTCTTGAGTTTGTGAAGCTTTCCGGAGCGAGGCCAATTGTGATGGATATCAGCGAAGGACGCCTTGCCTTTGTGCGCGACAAGATGGGTGTCCCCGACACGCTGCTTGCCTATGGCGATGGTTCGGATCTGGAAACGCTCGCTGGCTTGACGCAGGGGCAGCTTGCCGACGTTGTGATCGACGCGACCGGCAGCAACCGATCGATGGTCCGCGCCTTGGAATTCGCAACGTTCGCTGGACGCGTCGTTTACGTCGGCATTACCCAGCAAAACCTTGAGTTTCCTCACGCGCCGATCATGCATCGCAGAGAGTTGACTTTGATGGCGAGCCGCAATGCGCTCTCTGCGGATTTTACGCGCATCGTGCGCCTGATTGAAGAGGGGAGCATCGACACGAGGCCGTGGATCACCCATCATGCGGCATTCGAGGATGTGCCGAAAGTTTTTCCAGACTGGCTCAAACCGGAGTCGGGCGTCATCAAGGCGGTTGTGTGCGTGGATTGATCCTTGAGACCCCGCGCCATTTGCAACGCCCGGACGCAGCCGGACAATGTGCGCGGATGACCGCCGCTTCCGCACCGATGATCGCCACGCCACCTATTGCATCGCGCTATCGGGCATTCATCAGCTACAGCCACGCGGATGAGTCGTGGGCCAAATGGATTGAAGCCGGGATCGAGTCATACTCCGTTCCGCGCAAAATGGTCGGGCGGCAAACGAAGTTCGGGCCGCTGCCATCGCGAGTGCGTCCGGTGTTTCGCGATCGGGATCAATTGGCGGCTGGTCCCGACCTCAGCGCCACGATTCGCGGCGCGCTCTGCGAGTCGTTGTTCCTCATAGTCATCTGCTCGCCGAAAGCGGCTGCATCGACTTGGGTAAACGAAGAGATTCGGCTTTTCAAGGGGATGGGGCTCGAAGATCGGATCCTCTGTCTGCTTGTGGTCTCGAAGACGAACGCTTGAAATTGCTTCCACGCGTCGTGGGGGACCTTCGCGATTCGCGGTTCGACGTCGAAGCTCCAACGGAGACCGGCAGCGCGCCCAAGATGGATATTGACGTCTGGGCTCAATCCCAGGCGCTGTGCGCGGTTCTTGCCTGTCCTGAGTCGTCGCCAGAGGATTTGCGCATCGCGCTTCGCGCGCTCGATGCGGTTTGCCAGCCAGAGAAGCGCATCGACGTCAGCGGGAAAAAGTATGGGTGGCGTTCCCGTTGGGTTATCAATACACATCGGCCCCGCCGACGCTCTGGACCCCGGGCGCCCTCGCGCTTGCGCTCGGTGATTCGCCCGGTATCGGACCGGAGCAGAAGGCGCGCTTCGCCGAATGCCTCGAATGGGCGCAGGAAGCCGCTTTGACATACCACCCGATCGACGACGGCGGTTGGAACCACTTTCCGAACGAGCATGACCCTTCCGCCCCTGATACCTACACGACGCTCCTCGCGCTGAATGCACTTCTGGCTGCAAAAGAAGCGAGGCTCGGCTGGGCGGGCAGCATCGAAGGTCGCGACAAGCTCCTTGCATCGACACGCCAGTATTTGATCGATCAATTCGAGTCCAATCCTCGCGGTTCGGGTTGGAACTCGGACGTGCTGACAAAAGGCGTTCCACTCGATGGCCTTACGCTCCGAGCCTTCGCGTTCCTTTTGAGGGCGCAGATGGATGGATGCGGCGCGCTTCCCAACGATATGCAACGCGCGATCCGGCGGCGCCTCGTCGATCTCGCTCACCGCTCTTTCGACTGCCCAATCGCGAGATCCCGATTCAACCGGCGCTTTGCAGGGGATCATGGCCAGATGTTCGATGAACCGGTTTTGATCAATTTTCTCTGGTATCCGTGGGCTGTGGCCGCGTGCCGGGAGTGGCTCGCGCTCGCTCCAGCCGGGCGCGAGGCGCCGGAGGATGTAACCGGCGTCACGCGCTCGCTCGCGCATCTGGTGGTTGATCTTCGCGGGCCAATGCTGGCGGATTATTCGGGAGGCGAAATTTATCGCGCTTCGGAAACCGTTTACGCCTTTTCGACATGCATCGCTGCCAAGGCCAAATAACCGTTCCGCCGAGCGACCACGGTTCGCCAATGCGCAATGTTTTGCACCGTGCCTCAGCAACCGATTGACAGCCCTCCGCCCTTCTGCTCCCATCCTGCTCGTGAAATTTGCCGCCTCCCTCCTGCTGCTCACTCTCGCCGTCTCCGCCCTTGCCGGCTGCGACACTTCAGTTACCCGCCGGGAGCTTTACAATCCGAAACAGGCGTCCGGCTACTGGTCGGACCGTTATGACGATCAGTACAAGCACGCGGGCGTGTTCGGCGTAAGCAATAGCGAGCCTCGGCATTAGCTTGCCGTCGCGAAACGCAGCTTGGGAGGTGTAAATTCCCAAAGCTTGAGATGGCCGAGGGCTGGTGCTGTCCAAGCGCACGGTATTGCGGTACATTGAGCGCTCTCTGCGCTACTTTTGATGCCTTCATCCCTGCCAACTTCTGTCGAACTCCTCGCGCCTGCCGGAAATTGGGATTGTTTGCGGGCGGCGGTCGCAAATGGCGCCGATGCAGTCTATTTCGGGCTTCCTCGATTCAATGCGAGGCTGAAGGCGGACAATTTTTCGGAGGAGGAGCTGCCGGAAGTGACTGCCTTCTGCCACCGGCGCGGGGTGCGGGCGTACGCCGCCTTTAATACGCTGGTTTTCACCGCCGAACTTGACGATGCCGAGGCGTATTTGCGCCTTCTAAACGAGGCGCGCGTCGATGCCCTCATCGTGCAGGACATCGGCCTCGTCCGACTGGCGCGCGCCGTGGCGCCCGAGATGCCCCTCCATGCGTCCACGCAGATGACCATCACGTCGCCGGAGGGAATCGTTTTTGCGCGCGAGCTGGGCGTGGAAAGGGTGGTGCTGGCGCGCGAAGTTTCACTGCGCGAGATGGAGCGATTCGACCCTGCCGGCATGCCGCTCGAAGTCTTTGTGCATGGCGCGCTCTGCGTTGCTTATTCCGGCCAATGCCTTACGAGCGAATCACTCGGCCAGCGGAGCGCCAATCGCGGCGAATGCGCCCAAGCCTGCCGGATGCCGTACGAACTCGTGGTCGATGGCGCCGTGCGCGACTTGGGCGACCGCCGCTATCTCCTTTCCCCTCAAGACCTCGCGGCGGTGGACGAGATTCCCGCGCTGCTGGAGCGCGGCGTGACGTCGTTCAAGATCGAAGGTCGCCTCAAATCTCCCGAGTATGTCGCAGGCGTCTGCCAAGTGTATCGCCGGGCGATCGACGCCGCGCTGGAACACCGTCCGCATGCCGCCACAGCGGAAGATCGTTACCAGCTCGAGATGACGTTCTCACGGGGACTGTTCACTGGCTGGATGCATGGTGTGGACCACCAGCGGCTTGCCCCCGCGCGATACGGCAAGAAGCGCGGACCGCTCGCTGGGCGTGTTGCGGCGGTGGGGGTGGATTTCGTCGATCTCGACGCGGATCCTCATCTTGCGCCAGGCGATGGGATCGTTTTCGACACGGGGGGCGATACCAATGCGGAGCAGGGGGGGCGCATTTATTCCGTTCGCGGTCGGCGTATCGCGTTTGGCCGGGATCACATCGACTTCAGTCGAGTCCATGAGGGGGACCGCGTCTGGAAGACAGACGACCCTGCGCTCGAAAAGCGCCTCCGCCAGTCGTTCGCGGGCAGGATCGAGGCTCGCGGAAGGGCTGCGGTCGATCTTCGCGTCAGCGGAAGGCCCGGTGAACCACTCGTAATCGAGGTGGGACAGACACGCGTCGAATCGTCGATCCCCCTCCAGGAGGCGCGCACGGCGCCGCTCACCACGGAAGCGCTCCGGCGCCATCTTGGGCGGTTGGCCGAGACCGCATTTGAATTAAGCGAGTTGCGCAACGATTTGCAAGGCGGCGCCATCCTGCCCATCGGAGAGCTGAATCGCCTGAGGCGGGAACTCGTTTATCGCCTGGAAGCGATTCAGAACGCTCCCCGCCGCTCGACGGATGTTCACTGGCGGGAGCTTCTTAAGCCGCGGAGCACGCAGCACGATGAAGCGCCGTCCCGGCTTTCGGTGCTCTGCCGCACGTCCGATCACATTGCGGCCGCCTTAACGGCGGGAGCAGATGCGATTCATGTCGATTTTGAGGATATCCGCCGCTATGGCGAAGCGGTTTCGCAAGTGCGCGAGAGCGGCGCTGTGGCGAAGGTCTATCTCGCCACCCCGCGCATTCAGAAGGCGGGAGAGCACGGCTTCTTTAAACTGATCGGCAAGGCCGCGCCCGATGGAGTGCTCATCCGCAATCTGGGAGCGATCGATTACTTTTTGCATTCTCCAAGCCCGCCGCTCGAAATGATCGGTGACTTTTCGCTCAACGTCGCCAATCCGCTAAGCGCCGATTACTTCATTCTGAAAGGGCTTTCCCGTGTCACGATCTCCTACGATCTGACCAGCGAGCAGGTCCTCGACTTGCTCGCCGCCGCGCCGCACGTTGCTTTCGAACTCACGATTCATCAGCACATGCCGATGTTTCATATGGAGCATTGTGTATTTGCGGCATTCATGTCGAAAGGATCCACTTTCCTCGACTGTGGCAGGCCTTGCGAAAAGCACCGGGTTCACCTCCGCGACCGCGTCGGAATGGAGCATCCGCTCCGGGCAGACGTCGGCTGCCGCAATACCCTCTTTAGCGCCGTCCAGCAGACGGGAGCGCGTTTCTTCACCGCGCTGCACGACGCCGGCCTCCGCCATTTTCGGGTCGAATTGCTCGAGGAAAATGAGAACGAGGCGCGAAAGACGGTGGAGGCTTACCGGGCGCTGCTGTCCGGTGAACGCGATGGTGGGCAGCTTTGGCGAGATCTCAACGCGCGTTCACAGCTCGGTGTGACCGGCGGCACGCTCACGCCCTCTATTTCAAACCCGTTCCATGACACGCGATAACGGACTGTCGCGCCGCTCGATATACAGGCATGGAGTGTAATGGAACGAATAAGTGAGCTTTAGGATTTCGCTTTTGAGTTGCGGACCGGCGCCGCCTTCGCTCCATGATCACGCTGAGGAGGCCGCCTGCTCGAAGAACGACAACTGCTCCGATGTAGTCACTTCAGTCGGCGGGGCTGGTCTATAATTGGAGATGAGCGCCTCCAGCATGGGATGCCGCAGCTCTTCGCTGGCCCCAACATGGTAGAAGTGAGCACGGGTAAACAGATGGAACGCAGGATCACTCCAGTGCTTTGCAATCATCTCATTCGTGCGGAACTCGTTGCTGTGCCATGTAGAGACGATGAATCTTGCAGGCGTCGTTCGCAGCAACTCCGCCAGCTCGGCGTCATCTTCTTCCGACCAAGAGTTGAAGTAGTCCACGTGACGCCCGAGATATGGGGGGTCAGCATACACGAAGTCACTCGCGGACGAAGCTTTCAGCGTTGTTTTGAAATCCGCAACTTGGAAGGTCCAATCGCTTTGGGCGATAACTTCACTGATACGACGCACTTGGTTCGCGATTTTCGTGATGTAGGCGCGCGCGAACCGATCGGGCTTATGGCAGTACGGAACATTGAATCTCCCGGAACTATTGAACCTCATCACGCCGTTGAAACACGACCTGTTCAAAAATAAGAATGTAAGGGAATCTGGTGCATTATTGAAGCGTTCCCGCATAGCATAGTAATACTCCTGCCCTTTCTCACGAAGTTGGTCGCCGTGCTCCGATAGAAATTCCCGGACCGTTGCCGGAGCTAGGCGCTTGGCCTGAATATCTCGATAGAATTTGATTATGTGGATGTTCGAGTCGCTGAGGAGCGCTTTCGGTGGCTGCACATTGAACGCGACCACGGCCGAACCGCAAAATGGCTCAACCCAACGGTCGAACTCCACGGCTAGCGACATCCGATGGATTTCCCGTGCGAGCTTCGTCTTGATACCTTGGCACTTTAGCGGCGGAACGAGCGGAATATAGCTGGTCATCCTTCCTCCTCCGCGACCGGCGCTTCGCTCTCAGCGAGCTTGGCGATCTCTTTTTCGTGCTTCCGGAGAATGTCAGTCCCTCGCTGCTTGTACGTGGAGTAGCTTGTAAGATTGGCATACGGGCGAGTTACATTCAGGGCGCTTGCCATATCTTTAGTTAAATAAAACATCCAGTAATCGTCATATACATCCTCACCCAACGCCGCGAACGGACCTGTTCCGGCGAGGAGTTGAGGAATCTTCGTAACCGATCCGATATTTTTGGTATTGCCGCTTCCTGGTCGGCTGGCCGCGATTCGAAACTTGGGCTGCGCAAAAAATTCGAAATCCCGGATTACCGACGGAATATTCTTGAGGTCAGCGAGGGTGAACTGGAGTCGCTCATCCGCCGCGTCGTCGGACTGCGTATATATGACACCGAGGACGAAGTGCCCACTGTATTTGTTGTAAGGATACAGGATGTTCTTGTTGCTATCCCGTTGCCTGAAATACCCGGTGAATGCACCAAGTGTCATTCCGTTCACGTCTGTGGAGCTTACTCTGTAGGTGCTCTTAATATCGACTGCAAACTTTCGCCCGCTTTGAAGATGAACAAAAGTGAGGTCGGGGTAGAAAGTTTGTTGCGGACAAAGTTCAATTTTGAGCCCGTGCCTTTTCGCGAAATCCACGAACATCGGGAAAAGGAGTAGTTCCAACACCTTTGAGACGATCTTCGTATCCACCGAGATGGTGTAGATCCGTTGGTACACATCGATAAACCCTTTGATGATCCATTCGCCCTCGCCCGTCGCCACGGCTTTCGCGAACGAGGTCGTGTGCTTCTGCAAATCTTTTAAGAAATCTTCCGGACTCATCGGCTTATATTCGCTTTCGCAAGGAGTGCGGAGTGGCTCGCGCTACCAAAGAAGACGGAGTCGGACCATTCTCCGGCGAGGGCCTCTGGCGACAAAAGAAGCGCAATGTTGGCGAAAAGATCGCGTGGAGACGGGGATTTCATGGGGCAGCCGAGCTAGGTTTTTGATCCAAACGGCAGCGCATTCCGCCCCGCTCTCAGAAAGGCGTAAATTGGCCGAGAGCGATCGAGTGTCAACGCGGATGTTGACGCGCTTTTCGCGATGCGACCGCCGGCCAGCCGATTCGTGAGCGATACTTCTTGAGGTCACGTCTGGGATGGATGCGCCCCTTGAGCAACGAAAGCGACGGCTTGTGCGCGCAGGCGTGCGAACGGGGAAATCCTTCCGCGAGCAGTTCTTCGTGCCTTTGTGCCTTCGCGTGAACCCGTTCAGTCCCAGCGAAGGACTCACCCCAACCGCCTCCCTTCGATTACGACGTGTTAATGAGGCACAAAGCAGGGTGCCCTCGATTTCGCGTAGTTGTAAGCGTCATCAACGGTGGGAATGGCGAAGCGGTGGGCTGGGAGCCAGCCAGCGGCGTATGTGACGTGGTATCAGGCGGCGGCGTTTGTGAACTGGCTGAACACAAGTGCGGGGTATGTGCCGGCGTATGACCTGACCTTTTCTGACAGCAGGCCGTACGGGCTGCAAGTAAATGGCTGCTTGGTGCCGTGGACCGGCAGCAACGGGGAAGCCCATGGACGTTGGGCGGGGCGGATCCGTTTCGGAATGCGGCCACGCACTATTTTTTACCGAGCGAGAACGAGTGGTATAAGGCAGCCTACCATAAGAATGACGGGGTAACGGCGGACTACTGGAGCTATGCGACGGGGAGCGACACGGCGCCGACGGCGGTGACGAGCGGGACGACACCCGGGACGGCCGTTTACGACCAGCCCGCCGGGCAAGGTCCCGCAGCGGTGGATCAGTCTGGCGGGCTGAGTCCGTACGGGATCCAGGGTCAGACCGGGAATGTGTATCAATGGATGGAGACGGATTATTCTGATCCGGGTAATGGCGATTCGTCCGGGGATCGCGGGATTCGCGGTGGCATCTGGTTCAACTCCTCGACCCTCCTGCAGTCCTCGAGCCGCGACAGCAACGCCTCGGGTTCGAGCGGCGGCATCGGCTTTCGTGTGGCCAGTGTCCCTGAACCCTCGTGCGCGGTGTTGATACTCAGCGCCGGAGTGGTTCGTCTCGCACGGAGACGCCACCGCGCAGCTCTTTGAGCGTTGGCCCTTTGCCCTTTTCCTTTTCTCCGGCGGGAATGCGGGGGCTTTTTCCGCCGGAGACGGCGGAATTTTTTTTGAGGAAATCTGATGGGGTCGAACGACCCGCCGCTCGCGCTGACGAAGTGGTATGAATATACGAAATCGCGGCTTCCACCGGGATGTCGCGGCTGGACGGGTTCAGGGATTACCGGGGCGTCCAGTGTGTCCGCCGCAACGCGGGCAGACGAAGAATCGGCGCCCCGCCCGCGGTGAGTTAGGCCAGGGAAAGCTGCGGCGGGGTGATCCTTATGGTCATAAGCCATTTTTCCCAGTGAAACCTTGTGCTCCAGTATCGTTGGGTCATTCAGCAGCACTGTTTTCTCACAGGCTATGGGATGGCTGTGCCTCTATTTGAACTCACGAAAAATCTGGTTCGCTTCTTCGAGAGTCTCCTTGCTCCCGACGTCGTACCATGTGCCCGGCACCTTCCACGTCTGCACTTCGGCATTCTTATAAAGCCACTGGATGAAGCGTCCTGGCTGATCCGCATTATGGCCTTCCGAGATATAGGTCGCGAGTAGAGGCACCGTCCGCTTGGGGTAATAGTAGAGGGCGATGCCGATTAGCGTGCTCTTTGGCTCCGCGGGCTTCTCCTCGAAAGAGGTGATCACTCCCTTGTCGTTCACCGCAATCACGCCGTACTTTTTCGCTTCGTCGAGCGTTCCCACGTCGTACACGCCGAGCACCGGCTGGTCCACATACTGTGCGAACCGACCGAAATCCTCGAGGCTCTGCGAAAAAAGATTGTCTCCGGCAACGACGATCAGGTCGCTGCTTGAGAGGCCGGTCCGCTCGACGCACAGGTGCATGTCGCCGATCGCGCCGAGCTTGTCCGCATCGTTCGTCGAGCCGTCGTTGATTATTTCGAAAAATAACTTCGGATGCGCTGCGTGATACCGGTCCGCCCATTCCTGGAAGGCCGCGGCGAATTTATTGTTTGTCACGACATACACTTTCTCGATCCCTTCGATCGGCGCCAGATTGTCGATCACCCACTCGAGCATCGGCTTTGCACCGACGTCTAGGAGAGGCTTGGCCCGATTTTCCGTTAGCGGATAGAGCCGTGTCGCGTACCCGGCCGCAAGAATAAGTACATTCATAAAAGGCGGGCACCTTTCGCGTTTCAAACGAGGCGTGTCCAGTGCGAAGCTATCGGACTTTCTTCGCGCAGGGCCGCGCGCCCGGCGTGCAGCAGCGCGCGTCCTGCTCAAAAAATTTCATCTGGACACGCTTCTGCCCCGGCTTCATAGTGTTCCTTAGAACATGACTTGTCTCACGGAACGCCAGCAAAAAGTCCTCGATTTCATTTCCACCGCGCAACAGCAGACCGGTGTCATGCCTTCCAGCCGTGAAATTCAGGAGCATTTCGGTTATTCGAGCCAGACGGCGGCGATGAATTACCTTCGCATACTCGAGCGCAAAGGCGTGATCCAGCGGCAGCCCGGCAAAGCGCGCGCCGTTTCCGTCCTGGCAAATCTGCGCCGCCCCAATGTCCTCGATATCCCACTCTACGGATCCATCGCGGCGGGCTTCGCGGAAACAGTCGAGCAGGAACCCGTTGGCGCCATATCCATCGACTCGACCACGGTCGGCCTCGATTCAAGCCGCAAGGTGTTCGGCCTGAAGGTGCGTGGCGATTCAATGATCGATGCGCAGATTAGCGATGGAGATCTCGCCATTCTTGAGCAGCGTGAAGCGCGTCATCGCGATATCGTCGCCGCGCTCATCGACGGTGAATCGACGTTGAAGCGATATATTGTCGAGCGCGGGCGCTGTTTTCTTCACGCGGAAAACCCGCGTTATCCCGATCTGATACCGATCGACGAACTTTCCGTGCAAGGCGTCATGGTGGCGCTCATCCGGAAGTACAGGAAATAGCCGCTCGCGCAGCTCATCGGCAGCAGCGATTGACGCTTTGCGCGCCTGGATGGCATCTGTACCAATGTGCCAGCTTTCCACAAAAATCGGCTGCACGCGCCCTCGCAAATGAAACTCCTGCTTATCGACGGCCATTACTACGCCTACCGCTCGTTCTTTGCGATCCAATCGCTGAATAACTCGCGGGGCGAACCGACGAACGCGATCTACGGGTTCATTAAAACGGTGCGGCGGATGGTGAAAGATCTTCAGCCGGACCTTGGGGCCATCATTTGGGATGACGGCGTCCCGAAGCGACGCAGCGATATGCAGCCCGCGTACAAGCAGCAGCGGGTGGAGATGCCCGATCTCCTCAAGCAGCAACTCCGCTGCATTCAGGAGGAATTGCCGCCCGGACTCGGATTTCACGGGTTGAGCCTTCCCGACACAGAGGCCGACGATCTTATGGCGTCGTATGCGTGCGCCGCGCGGCGGCGCGGCGACGAAGTCGTCCTCGCAACGAACGATAAGGATTTGTTCCAGCTCGTGGATGACAAAGTGAAGGTGTACACGACCAACAAAGCCGATCTCTCCACGCCGAAAGACGCGTTTGCGCTCCTGGCGGCGGAAAAGGTTCGCGATAAGTGGGGGGTCTCACCTTCTCAGATCGCTGATGTTCTCGCGCTTGTGGGCGATGCCGTCGATAATATTCCCGGTGTTTCGGGCGTTGGCCCGAAGGGCGCCGCAGCGCTCATTCGCGAGCATGGTTCCGTGGAAAATCTCCTGGCGAATCTCGCTGCTGTCACCAAAGCCGGGGTCCGTGAAAAGCTTGAAAGCGCGCGCGCCCAAATCGCTCAGAACCGTGAAATGGTCCGGCTCGACACCGATCTGCCTTTGCCCGTCGATCTCGATCGACTGCAGATTCGTCCACGTCATCTGGATCTCATGGCCGCCATGCAGCGGTGCGAATTCAAATCGCTTCTCGAAGAGGTCCGCAAAGAGGCGGAGGCGGGCGGCAGATCGGCACAGGGAGAATTGTTCTAGGAGGGAGCCGTCGTTCCTCTTTCAGGTCTTCCTCGATCGGCGATTGCGGGATCGCCGGATGGAGATTGGCGGGAGTTTTCGTGCTCCGCTTCGTCGGCCACGCGCTCAATTCTCAATGCTTTTCCGGTCGTTTCGTCGATATCGATGATCGCTCCGTGGAGCTTCACGGGCCCTTTTGCGACGGGAAAGGTAATGGGGCGGGATGTTAGAAATCGCTTCACGATCGGCTCGATCTCTCGCCCGAGGATGCTTTCGGACGGGCCGCACATTCCGGCGTCGCACAAAAAAGCGGTCCCACCCGGAAATATGCACTCGTCGGCAGTTTGCGTGTGCGTATGCGTCCCCACCACCGCTGAAACTCGGCCGTCCAGAAATCGTCCAATCGCGATTTTCTCGCTCGTGGTTTCAGCGTGTGCATCGAGAAAAATAACTGGCGTCTCCGCGCGCAACGCCGCAATTTCGACATCCAGGGCTAGAAACGGATTCTCCAGCGGAGGCTGCATGAAGGTCCGCCCCTGCACGTTCGCGACCGCCACCTTTCCCTTTGCCGTATCGAGCACGATCGAACCGCGGCCCGGAGTTCCTGGAGGATAATTCATCGGACGCAGGAGCCGCGGCTCGGTGTCGATGAAAGGGACGATTAACTTCTGATCCCAGATATGGTCGCCGGTCGTTATCACAGCGGCGCCGGCCCTCAGCAGATCGACGGTGATTTTCGGAGTGATGCCTCGGCCATCCGCGCTGTTTTCGCCATTCACGATGACGAAATCGACGCCACGCTCTTCTTTGTAGCGAGCGATGCTTGCGATTACCGCGCGGCGTCCTGGCTCTCCGACAATGTCGCCTAAAAACAAAATTCTTAGCATGAGCCGCTCAGAATGAACGCTCTGAGGCCCGTTTGTAAATCCATTCCGGATGGCGCGGCTCGCGGGCGACGGATAATTAACTCGGCCCGAATGATATGCGAAAAAAGACTGTTGCAATCGTGCGGAGAACATGTTCTCATGAACACATGCCCGCATTTACATTCCAAATCCGTCCAGTCGCCCTCGCAAAAGGTTTTGAACTCACATGCGAAGGCGTCTTGCCCAATCCAGTCCGTCACCGCCGCCTCATCGAAGCCGTCATCCATTCGGTCGAGCTTGGGCATTTCCTTGATGCTCAGATCCATATCTTTGACTGTTCGGGTGCGCCGATTGAGAAGCTCCCGGTCAAATGGCATGAAAAGCGAGCCCGCTCCTCCAGGCGGCAGCATGCCGGGCCTGAAAGTGACCAAACTCAATTACAAGCCGCCTAGTTCGCCGGATCCTCCTCCACCCATCGCGTTTGCGGGACGTTAGAGGCGTTCCGCGATTTGCACCGCGTTGAGCGCGGCCCCCTTCAGCAACTGGTCGCCGGCGACCCAGAAAGCGAGCGCGTTCTCCAAGGCGCAGTCATAGCGCAGCCGGCCAATCTGGCAATCGTCCCGCTCGGCGCAATTCAAGGGAAGGGGGTAGCGCGCATTTGCGGGATCGTCCACCACCTCGAGACCGGGCGCCCGCGAAAGCGCTTCCCGCGCCTTCTTCATATCCACGGCGCGCTCAAATTCCGCCGTGACAGCAACCGAGTGTGCGCGGTACACGGGCACCCGCACGCAGGTAACTGAGGCCTTGAATGTCGGGTGGTGCATGATCCGGCGTCCTTCGTTTTGCATTTTCATCTCTTCCTTGGTGTAGCCACTCTCAAGAAATGCATCGACATGCGGCAAAACGTTGAACGCGATCTGGTGCGGATAGACCTTTTTCTCGATCTCCCGGCCTTCCGCAATGGCCGAAACTTGATTTCGCAATTCCTCGATCGCCTGTGCACCAGTGCCTGAAACCGCCTGGTAGCTCGAGGCGATCACACGCTTGACGCGGAACGCCTGATGCAACGGCCAGAGTGCCATCATCGTGATCGCCGTCGTGCAATTCGGGTTGGCGATGATCCCGCTGTTTGCCGCGATATCCGCGCCGTTAATTTCTGGAATCACGAGCGGCACCTTGTCATCCATACGGAAAGCGCTCGAGTTATCGACCACGATTGCCCCCGCCTGGACGGCGATTGGCGCGTATTGTTTGGAGATCGAGCCTCCGGCGCTGAACAGCGCGACATCGACTCCCGCGAAAGAGTCCTCACGCAGTTCCTGCACGACAAGTTCGCCGCCTTGGAATGGCAGCCGCTTGCCCGCAGACCTCCCGGAGGCGAGCAGCGTCAGTTTTCCGACGGGAAATTTTCGACGCTCCAGCACCTTGATCATTTCGATTCCGACAGCGCCGGTGGCGCCGACGATGGCTACGTGAAAGTTTCTGCTCATAAAGGGCGGCGAACTGTATAAAGTACTCCATCCAATGCAAATTCGCGTTCACATTCCCTCGCAAACCCTCGATCTGCTCGACGGATCGGGCGCACTTGTCCGTCGCTACGCAATATCGACGTCGAAGCATGGGGCTGGATTCGAGGAGGGCAGCCAAAAGACGCCTTATGGCGAATTTGGCGTTTGCGAAAAGATCGGCGCCGGAGCTGAGCCGGGCGCCGTCTTTATTGGACGCAAACCCGCGCCGCTCTCTGCCCAGTTTGGCGATCTGGAAGACCGAGTGCAGACACGGATACTTTGGCTTGACGGGATCGAGCCGCGGAACGCGAACACGCGCAACCGGTACATTTATATACACGGCACAAATGCCGAATCGCAATTGGGCGTCCCGTCCAGTCATGGCTGTATTCGCATGAGCAACGACGACGTCATTGACCTCTTCGACCGGGTAGAGACCGGCGCGCGCGTCATCATCGACGCAGGCGATGACCCGATGTTCACACACGCGCCAGGGGCGGGCGCATGAAACCTTCTTCCAATGTTCCAATGACAGATTCGAACGGATGCAAGGGCACTTCGATGCGCTCATCCGAGAGCGGGTAAGCCATTTTAGTGTGAATTTGATTGCCGCGGATCTTCCGAAATTGGATTCCATCGCGCCATTCTCCGAGGAGAGACCTGGGTGGTTCGCAGTGCCCGGGATGTACGGCGGATTCGCTTACTGGCTCCGCGGCAGCGGCGAGGCAACCCGAGTCGTTACCGAAAGTTGGAGCCGTGTAATCGAAGGATCGGGTCAACGTCACGAGATCGATGCGATTGGCAGCAAGCTGGTGGCCGAGGGTTTTGTGTGAGGCCCGCGGGAAATTGCCAAAGCCGATTGCGCTTCGCAGCCGAAGCGTCGATGAGTCTCGCGTGCATACAGGCCGCATCGCCGTCCGCCACATGGGCATCGCTACGATGTTCATTGCATGTCTTGCGCCGGGCCCGTTCCTCGCCCCACCTGCCCGCGCGCAGGATCTGAATGTGTACCGGGGGACGCAGGTTCCGGCCGAGGTGGAGAGGATTTACGAGCGGGGTCTTCAGTACCTCGCGGCCGCGCAAAACGACGATGGCTCCTTCCCTGGAAACTACGGCTTGGAAGCCGCGACGCCTTCGCTCACGATGCTGGCGATGTTCGCTCACGGCGACGATCCAAATCATGGACCGTACGCAAAGCCGATCAAGCTCTGTCTCGAATACATTCTGGGGAAGGCCGACGCGCACACGGGGTACATCGGCAACTCCATGTACAATCATGGCTTTGCCACCCTGGCGCTGGCGGAAGCCTTCGGCGCTGTTCAGGATGAGCGGATCGGGCCTGCCCTCAAGAAGGCGGTCGATCTCATCCTCACTTCGCAGGAGAAAAACCGATTCAAGGCGTGGCGCTATATGCCGGACGCTCAGGACGCCGATTCGACCGTAAGCGGCGCCTGCTTTGTCGCGCTCATCGCGGCTCGGAATGCCGGGTTTCGCGTACCGGATAACGCGATCGATGGGGCGCTCAAATTTTACACCGATTGCCAGAATCCCGGCAGCGGGGGAATAGGCTATCTGCCGGGTTCCGGCGCAAACGGCGGGGCGACGACGGCGATCGGTGTCGCGGTGTACGCTTATGCGCGCAAGAAAGATCACCCCACATTTGCCAAAGCGCTAAAGGCACTGAAGGAAGTCGATTCCGAAACGGGCGGGAACTATCCCTTCTACTTCGAATACTACGCATCCCAGGCGCTGTTCCAAGGCGACCTTAAGGCATGGGGTGAATGGAATGACAAGCGTGTCCGCCAGCTTGCCGATTCCCAGTCCGACGATGGGAGTTGGGAGGGCGGCCTCGGGCAGCCGCTCTCGACCGCGTTCGCGCTGCTTTCGATCGCCCTGAACTACCGATACCTGCCGATCTACGAACGTTGAATCTCATATTTCTGTGAGCCCTTCGTGGCGAAGCTTCGCGATGAAAGTTTACGTCGCGGGCCTTTTGCTTTTGTCTATCGGATGGGCATCCGCCGAGCCGCCAGCGCTCTTCCGTAAAGGGGCGCATGTCCGCGCCGGAGGGATCGTCGGCCAGGAGCAGCAAGATGGGGACGACGAAGGCCCTGCTCAAGCGGCGGATCCCGCCGGCCGCGAGATCATCGAGCTTGCAGATGGTACATTGCTCCACGGCGCGCTCGAGCAAATCGATACGGTGCATGGCCAAATATTGTGGCGTCGGGACGATGCTTCGGAGCCGATCGCATTCTCCACCGCCGATGTCAGCCGCCTCGTCATCGAGGAGCGTGGCACTCCAAAGAGCGGTCGCGCCACTGTAAAGCTGGCCGGAGGCAACTGGTTCACGGGCGCCATGGTGGAAATGCGCGATGGGATCGCGAAATTTGAGATTGCTGGCGGCTTGCCGATCTCCGTGAACCGCGCGCGAATCGAATGGATCTATTTTTCCGATGGTCCGTCGGCGGTGGATTGTTACGACGGGCCTACCAGCGGCGCAGGCTGGGCCACGGGCGCTAGCTGGACGTTCCACAATGGCGCGCTTCGGGCGAGCAGCCCAAACGTTGTCTCCCACAAGTTCGACGCGCTGCCCGACAAGGTGGACTATGAAGTCGAGTTGGATCAAGGCATGGTCGAACCGGCGTTCAAGCTCGTCTTGCACTCGCGGACCGCGGAAGTCTCACAGGAATCAAGCGGCAGCGTCGAACTCCTCTTTATGGGAAACAGCCTTCAGATGGTCGCCGCAATCGACAAGGCCATGCAGGTGCAGCAAACGCCCATGCCCGATGACGACTTCAACTACCACGGCGCCTACGACGCTTTGGCGGCCGAAACTTCGAGCAAGGCGCGCCCCTTCCATGTGCGGCTGCTGGAAGACCGTCCGGCGGGAAGGCTCATCATATACATGAACGGAAGGCGGGCTGCGGATTGGCCGATTGGCAAGGCCAAAGTGGGTGCAAACCGTGGCGCGATCGGCGTTCAACCGCTTGGCTGGAGTTCGGGCGCCGAGCAGGTGCTTCCCATCGTGCGCGTAACACCGTGGGATGGGCAGGCTCCGCTCGAGGCGACTCCTCTGGACGATCCCGATGACCGGATGAGCGATGAAGTGCTGCGCCGGGACGGGGCCATCGAGCGGGCCCCGATTCGCGCAGTGGACGCGACTTCCTTGGTGCTCGATCGAGACCAGCGCTCTGAGTTCGCGCGCGCCGATCTTGCGCTCCTGCGCTTTCGCCGCCCGAGCGATCCAAGCGAAGAGATCCCGCCGGCCGCTCGAGTCCACCTAGCCCCCAAGGGCGAAGTCGATGTCGACAGTATCACTTTCAAGGACGGGAAGTTTGTGCTGCAAACAGGGTTTGCCGGTGAGTTTGCGGTTGGTCCGGATTCGATTCGATCGATCGACCTGGCACTGCCAAAGGCTGCTGGAGATGCAACGGAGGGCAAAGATGAACTCGTTTTTCGAAACGGCGACCGGCTTCGCGGAACGCTGCTTGTCGCTGGCGATAGCCGGAAATTGCGATGGCGCATTGCGAAGTCCGGTTCGACAGCCGACTTCGATACAGGTCGCATCGCGGGCGTTCTGCTCGGGGAAACGGTTGCGCCCGGGGAAGAGGGCGCAGTTGCAGGAGATGGCGTTGGAGCGGCTACGGTCATCCGATTTCGCAATGGCGATCTTCTCGAAGGCAGTGCGGTTAGATTGGACGGGACGCATCTGACAGTCGAGACAGCGATCACGGGGCCCCTTGAAATTCCGCGCGCGGATGTCCGCACCATCTATTTCCCCGATAATGGGAAGCGGCGCATTTACGATCCGGCCTCAAATCCCGCGGAATGCGAGGGACCGCAGGTGACTGCCGCCCAGGCGGCGAACCCCAGGCCGGGCCTAAAGAAGCGCAAACGCACGGAGCCGTGGCGGTATTTCAATGGCGCATTTACTCTCGGGGGGACGGGGCCGCGAAACGGCGCCCTTCATCTCGGCCAGACGTTTGCGGCCATGCCGAACGAAATGGAGTTTGATTTCGATGCTTCCTCGCCGAAGGCGCCGGTGATGCTCGCCGCACAGCTTTTCATGGGCGAACAAGCCGCCGGCTACTTTCTTCAAATCGCGCCAACAAGCCTCTATATCTATGATATGCAGCCGCGGCAACGGATGGGACGTGTGGCCCAGCAGCAGTTTGAGTTTCCTCCGAAGCTGCGCAACTCCGATCGCGAACGGCATTTCCGTCTCTTTGTTAACCGCTATTCAGGAAAGCTCACCATCTATATCGATGGAGCGTTGATAGGTCATTTCAACGCCAAGATGAATGCGCCAGCGCGCAAGCTGGAGGGACACACGATTCAACTTACGCCGCAGCCCGGATCGGCCTGCACATTCTTAAACATCTGGATCGGACCGTGGAATGGCCAGCTCCCGGGAAGCCCGCTCGCTTCCGGAGAGTCACGACTGGATAGTGTGCTGTTGGCAAATGGAGACTGCTCTTCGGGCGTCGTCCGCGCCATTGGAGAACGGGCGGTGTCGCTCGATTGTGAACTGGGCGAGGTGGAATTTCCCGTGCCTCGCGCAGCGGTGGTTGAATTTGGCAATGCCGCGGCGTTGCACCCGCTCCGTGCGGCAACCCATTGCCGACTGCGCTTTGCCGGTCTCGGTTCGCTCACCGCGAGAAAGTATGAAATCAGGGATGACTCGATCATGTTGGACAGTGAACTGGCCGGGTCACTCAAGCTTCCCCTCACCAGCCTGCGGGAGCTCGTTTTTGAAAGCGCGGCTCCCGATTCTCCCGCCGACTCTCCGCAGGCGCCTCCGGTCCCGCCAGCAAAGGAAGAGTCTGTCCCGATCCCGAAGAAGCCGCGAGTTATTGTGTATTAGCTAAACGGCGTCCAACGCGAACCGGTGGAGTGCGCGTCCGATCATCCGTGCGCGAAGCCCATTCGCTGGCGGAAAGCGGCAACGTGGGGATCGAACCCAACAGACGGGCTATCATCCGCCAGAGCGCCAGCTCCTATTGCCTTATTCTGAGACGCGGGGCGGCTCGCGTCTATTCAACTCATCGGAGGTCCGGCCCAAGCAGGTTTTCATTCTATTGTGTCAATTACGCACGGCGAAGCAGCAGGGATGGTGCCCGGCGCTACTTGGCGCCGTCGAGCTTGCGCACCTTGATGTTGCGGAACGCGACCTGGCCGTGGTCTCCCTGTAGCGCGAGAAAGCCGGCGTCGTGCTTTGCAAAACCGGGCATGCTGGAGAATTTGCTTTTCGCAACGCGCTGCTTGAAGTCGTCGCTATCCAGCACGTAATCGAAATACTTCACTCCATTGATGTCGTGCTCGCATTTGGCCGGGCTGATGAGCAGCCGCACATGGTTCCATTGTCCCACTGGCTTCGTGGCGTCGAGAGTCTTTCCAGTCATGGGATCGACCGGCGGTTGATAGAGCGCGTAGAGCCATCCGCATCGCACCGGGTCGGAGGCCTTCACATTGTCCTCCAATTGAAATTCGGGCCCCGTAGCCCAGACCGCTCCGCCGTCGTTTGTTACGTGATACATGATTCCGCTGTTTCCGCCTTCTGAGATGTTGTAATCGAGTTGAAGCTCAAAGGCGCCAAATGTGTCAGTGGTTACGATGTCGCCCGCCTGGTGGGGATCGACGCAAGCCAAAGTCCCGTCCTTCACCTGCCAGCCCGGGCGGACTCCATCCTGCTTGAAGTTATGCCAGCCGTTCATCGTCTTTCCGTCGAAAAGCAACTGCCAGCCTTCCGTCTTTTCCTGCGCCGTGAGGGTATTGGGCTCCGATTCACAAAAGGCGCCGGCGACCGCGCATGTCGTGAAGGCGAGCAACGCCGCAAAGGCGCGAAATTCTTGGGGAAGGCGATTCATAAGGGCGCAACTCATCCGCGCATCGAGCTGCTTGCGCAAACCAAAAATCGACGTTTGCCAGCATCCGGCGGCGCCTGCGTTGTCGAAACATCACTCTGAATATGAAACGCATCCTTTTACTTTCAGCGGCAATACTCGCCGCCCCCGCCCTTTCGCTGCGCGCCGACACCGCGGCCGAGAAGCTTAAGGAAGCCGCCTCGGAGTTCAAACAAGCGGCGAAAGACATCGGTGGAGCCGTTGCGCAGAAGTCGAGGGAAGCATGGCGGCAGACGAAAGCGTATGCGAGTGACGATCCGGTAATCTACCGCCGCAGCGCCAGCGACGAACTCGATGCGCTCGGCAGGGAGATCGCGAGCCTCCAGCAGGCCGCCCTTGCCCGTGCGCCGCGTTACTTCGCCGACCGCCTCGCCGCCCTTTCCGAGCAGCAGGCCGCGTGTGCAAAACAGGCCGAAGTGCTATCCATCGAAGAGATTCACGACCTGCGCTCACCGGCCCGCCAGCAGTTCGACACAAACCTTTCCTGGCTGGAAACCTATACAAGCTCCGCCGAGCGCGAAGCGGAGGATCTCGGGATCGTCGCAATACGGCGCTAGGATCGGAAGGGGACATCGCGGCGCCAGTCCCGCCGTGAGATGGCGATTTGGCGTTCGCAACGGGCTGGTGGTTAAAGTTGGATGCCGGGTCGGAATTCGTTATCTATTCCATACCCGTGTCCAAAAATGCTCCCATAGGCGATCGGCTTCTTCGTGCTGCCGGCCGAATCGTCGCCCTCTGCATCTACCGCGTCCATGCACATGGCGTCGAGAACCTTCCCGAAGGCGGTTTTCTCCTCGCGCCGAATCACATGACATGGATCGATGCCGTCGTGCTGCAGCTCGCGTGTCCGCGCCCCATCCGGTTCATCGTCGACGAGGGGATATATAACCTCCGGTTCCTGAACCCCATCTTTCGCATCGTCAATGCGCTCCCGATCTCCCCGGCGCATGCCAGGGAATCGATGCGCGCAGCCGCGAAATCGATCGAGGAGGGCGAGGTCGTATGCATCTTCCCCGAAGGTGAGTTGACGCGCTCGGGCCTGATGTCGCGCATTCACAGAGGATACGAGGTGATTGCGCGGCAGGCAAAGGCGCCCGTAGTCCCCGTCTGGATGGATCAGCTTTGGGGGTCGATCTTTTCTTTCAAGGGCGGAAAATACTTTTTGAAGGTCCCCAAGCGGGTTCCGTTCACTGTGACGGTGGCATTTGGGGCGCCGATCCCGGCGATGGAGGCAAACGTCGCCGTTCTTTTGGAGCGATACCTCAGCCTCAGTGAGTTTTGCTATCAGCGGCGGGAGATGTTAAAAGGGCACATCGGAGCGGCTTGCGTGCAGGGACTGATGCGAAGAAAGCGCGCGACTGCTACCATTGACGGCACGGATCACAGGACAATGTCGCGCGGAACCGTGCTCGCTGCCGCCATCGCGCTCAGCCGCAGGCTCATGGTCACCTGCCCGGAGAAGCGCGTCGCCATCGTGCTGCCGCCGGGAAAAGGCGCCCTCATTGCGAATCTCGCCGTCGCACTTGCCTGCAAAACGCCAGTAAATCTTAATTTCACCGCAGGGAAGAGCGCCAACGAAGCGGCGATTCGCATCGCTGGCGTGCGTCATTGCATTACTGCCAAGGCGGTGGAGAAGCGCCTCAATGATTTCCCATGGCCGGAAGGGCGGATTCACTTGGAGGAGGTGCTGCCCGCGCTCAAGAAGCGCATCGCCTATTGGCGCGGCATCGTCGCCTTCATGCCTCATTGGGCCGTGACGCGGATGCTCGGAATCCCGCGGATTGGAGACCGCGACGAAGCGATTATTCTCTTTACGTCGGGAAGCGCGGGCGAGCCCAAGGGCGTTGTGCTCTCGCATCGCAACATCCTTGGCAACGTATCGCAATTCAGCCTCATGCTGAATCTGTCCGATCGCGATGCCGTTCTCGCCAACCTGCCTTTCTTCCACTCCTTCGGATGCACGGTCACCCTCTGGTTTCCGCTTATGGAAGGGATCCGGAGCGTCACGTATCCGAATCCGCTTGAGGTGGCCAAATCGGCGGATCTCATCGAGCGTTACGGCATTACGCTCTTCTGTACGACTCCCACCTTCCTGCGGGGATATCTCCGGAAAATTGAACGTGAGAAGCTCGCAACCGTTGATCTGCTCGTGACCGGCGCCGAGAAGCTGCCCGTGGAACTGTCTGAAGCTTTCCAAGAGCGGTTTGGAATCGAGGTGCTTCAAGGCTACGGCCTCACGGAGACCTCGCCTGTGGTGAGCGTAAACCTGCCCGATCCGAAGCCGTACTCGGCGACCGACCGCCCCCAGCCAACCTGCCGGCGCGGCTCCGTCGGCAAACTTGCGCCGGGAATGGCCGCCCAGATACGGGATCCCGATTCAGGCGCCCCGCTCACGCTGCACGAGACGGGGATGCTTTGGCTGCGCGGGCCGAATATCTTTGAGGGCTATCTCGACGATCCAAAACGAACCTCCGAGGTGCTGCAAGACGGCTGGTTCAAAACCGGCGATCTCGCCCGATTCGACGAGGACGGCTTTCTTTTCATCGAGGGCCGGCTCTCGCGGTTCTCAAAAATCGCGGGTGAAATGGTGCCCCACGAGACCATCGAGTCGAAAATCTATGAGGCCCTCGGATTGTCGCACAACGAACGGGTGATTGCTGTGACAAGCATCCCCGACGAAGCCAAGGGCGAAGCGCTCGTGCTGCTCTCTTCCAGAGACATGGATCAGGCGGACTTGCGCTCGAAACTCATCGGCGCCGGATTGCCAAATCTCTGGATTCCGAAACGCATCCATCGAATCGATGCGATCCCTGTGCTCGCTTCCGGGAAGCTCGATCTGCGGCGCTGCAAGGAAGCGGCGCTGGAATCCGCGGCAGAGAAGCCATCCGAACCAGTCCCTGCTTCTCCATGACGATTCCCTCCGCAAAAGATGAGCGGCTCTGGACGCGCCTGGATCGTTACCTCAAAGCCGGGAAGCTCGTCCCGGTCATCGGCCCCGGATGCATTACGTTTGGCGAGGACGATAGGCCGCTCTATCCGTGGCTCGCCCAAAAGCTGGTCGAACGGCTGGGGATCGAATTACCTCAAGGCGTCCAGCCGCCTTACGACCTCCACACCGTCGCGGCGACGCATTTGAAACGGGGCACGATCGAAGATCTTTGCACAGAGTTGGACGTGTTGCTCGATGCAAACGCGCCAGATGTCCTTCAGCCCGGACCGCTCCTCCGCGACCTGGCGCGGATTGCCCCATTCACACACTACTTTACACTGGGTTTCGACCCGCTTCTGGAACGGGCGATCGAAAAGATGCGGTATGGGGGGCTCAAAAAGCCGCGCGTTTGGGAGTTCTCGCTCGGCCAGCCTGCCGAGGATCTTCCGTTTGGGCCGAAAGACGCCCCGGAAACGCTCGTTGGCTACCTTTTCGGGCGCGTGAGCCCAAATCCCAGCTTTCATTTGTGGGACCACGACGCGATTGAGTTCGTCTGGTCCCTGCAGCGCGTGCTCCCCACCCTCAACACGCTTGCTTCCACATTGGCATCAAGCAATTTGCTGCTGCTCGGCACCGATTTTTCCGACTGGCTCGTCCGCTTTTTTCTGCGTGTGATCAAATCGAAGCCTCTCAATGAGGATAATCGCCAGCCATTCATGCTCGCAGAGCGCCATGTCGGAGCCGATAGCGATGCGGTCCTCTTCTACGATGCGCTCCGGGGCGGCATCGAAATCGTGAACGCACATCCGCAAGAGTTCGCCCGCGAATTCACCACGCGAGCGCTCAAAGGATTTGCAATTCCGGCACAGACGGGCGCGGCTGCCGCTCCGCTGCTTCCCCCTGTCGATCGTCAAATCCCGCTCGGCGCCGTTTTTGTGAGCTATTGCCACGCCGATCGCGATTTCGCAGTTCGAGTTACGGAAAAGCTTCAGCGCTTTGGCTGCCTTGTCTGGCTCGACCGCGAGCGGCTCGAAGCTGGAGACCAGTTCGAGAACCGCCTCGAAGACGCGGTCACCAAATATTGCGCCATTTTCCTGTCGCTCATCACGAAGACCACGGAGTCGCGAGTCGAAAGCTACTTTCACAAAGAGCGCCACTGGGCTGCGGAACGGTCGCTCCACTTCGCCCCAGGCGAGCCGTTTTACATTCCGCTCGCTGCGGAAGATGTTCCGGTGCCGCCTTCGCGAGAACCGCGTGAATTCAGCGGCGTCCACGTTGAGATCGCCATCGGCGGAGATATTCCCGATGGCCTTTGCGAGCGGATCAAAGCCATTCAGGAGCGAAGGCTGGCGTTAAATCGTTCGTAGTGTCGCGGACTATCTGAGACCGGCTTGCCACTACGCGATCCTTGCCTATTCATCGAACGGCGGTGAATAGGCATCGGCGCTTATCGCGGCGCCAGTGAGAGGCATTCGAGTTGGCCTTCGTTATTTTTAACGAAGAGTTTTCCGCCGTCCAAAACCGGCTGCACCCAGCACCGTTTTCCTAAAATGTGCGCCCGCGACACGGGATGGAATCCCGCGGGAGATGCATCGCATATAACAAGGTCGCCCCGCTCCGAGAGGACGATTAGTTTGCCGCTGGCTGCGATGAGCGATCCGCCCTTTACGCTCTTCTCCTCCCACTTGCGATCACCGGTTGCCAGATCCAGGCACACCAGGTTTCCTCCATTAGCGTTTCCATCCATTCCAAAGACGCACCCTTGGAGAGAAAGCGGTGAGTTGATATGCGAGCGCAGATTCTTATTCCGCCAAAGGAGCGTGGCGCTCCCGTTTTCAATCCGAAATAGGGCGCATCCTGCATTGTAGCCCGAGGAGACAAACACGCGGTCGCCGTCGATGACCAGCGGCGTCGCCGCGTTCACGTCGTACTCTGTCTTCCAACTCGTCCGCCAAAGCTCTTTCCCATCCTTAATGTTATAACCGACCAGCGCATCCGATTTGAGCACGATCGCCGTAAGATGCCCTCCGATATTCGCCGCGACGGGGCTCGCATATCCGGGCTGGTCCCCGCCGTTCTTCCAAACGACTGCGCCCGTTTCCTTGTCGAAAGCAATCGTCGAAGCGCCCGACCCCCCCACGTCACAAATGACCAAAGCGCCCGTGACAAGCGGCGACCCAGCGTAGCCCCATTGGGGACGCCGCCCGCCGTATTCCTTCTGGTACTGGTGCGACCAGAGCCGCTTGCCTGTCGCCGCGTCGAGACACGAAAGATCGCCCTCGTGCGTTACCGTGAAGACATGCTTTCCATCGAGTGTCGGAGTCGATCGCGGACCACCCTCAAACATATTCGCGTCCAGCTTTACGGGGAAATCCGAGTGCCAAACTTCCTTCCCAGTTCCCGCGTCCAGGCAATAAACCGAATCCTTGTCCGTCTTGTTCCCCATCGAAAAGAGATGCCCCGCACTGATCGTGACCGACGAAAGGCCGGTGCCGAGCTCCGCTTTCCAAAGCACCTTCGGCCCTTCTGCTGGAAACACGGGACTCCAAGCAATATCGGGCGCGATCCCATTCTCCGTCGGGCCTCGGTAAAACAGCCAGTCGGCGCGGGCTGGCGGCGGGGCAACGATCGATGTGGAGACTACGACCAATGCAATTGTAACGCAGCTCGCGAACCTGTGAATGGCGATCATCCTGCCTATCTACCCGCATTTTGGGTCTCGCTCAAGCGCGCTCACGGACCCGATGCAATCCTACCGTTCCAGAAGCCCATGCACGATCCAAGCCGAGGACCAGCGCGCTTTGCGCTGCTCGCATGGGAGTGCGGTGAACCGCTGCTATCGCCGGTAGTAGTTATAGCTATCAGCGTGTTTCTGTGCGTGGTGAGCCTCTCCCCAAGCCTCCCCGGCGTAAACGTGCGCCTGCAAAGAGCGGGCGTAATCACGGGGATCGCCAGTATGATACCATCGGTCGTCAGCGCACTCCGCCCGCTCAAATTCGCCATGGGCGCGGCGTGTCAATTCGTCGGCGATCACGCGATCGTTATAGACGTGCTCGCGGTAACCGCGGTCGGAATACGCTCGGTCCTCCGGGCGGCAGCGTTCTCCGGCCTCCCAGCCGTCGTGAGCCTGTGCGTGTGAGATGGCGGCGCCAAAAAAGGCCAGCGCCGAAACGATGGGTAATGTTAGGATGGATTTCATACACTGAATGTGACGATGCCCCGCGCCAGTTATTCAACCTCCTAACAAGGCCGACCCCACAGAACCCAGCCCGCGCCCCGAGTTGCAACCAGCCTCAGGCTGGCGCCCCCGCGTGAAACCCCACTCCAGCCCGGATACAGTCACGCCCAACCCCACGGCAATCCAACCCTCCCCCGGGACAGACTGGCTGAAAGAACATTGCCTATTACGGAAACGTTTCTCCCGCGGGAACGGGCAACGGCGACGAGCGCCTCCAGCAAATCACGAACATGCTGGCCGGAGCCACGCTTTCCTCCCACGCGTACGGTTACGATCCTTTCGGAC
>JBBSFI010000025.1:0-61686 GCA_038238905.1 Chthoniobacterales bacterium
CTCTAGAGCCAAAACCAAACCCATAAACACATCAAGCCACATATGAAATACAAATCACTCATTGCAGCCGTGCTCGCCGTTGGCGCCACGCTGTCGCAAACTCACGCCGTGGACATCACGGTTGCCGGCGATCCAATCGGCGGCGGCCAGCTCGTCGGCACCACGTTCACCATCGGTAAGGTCGGCATTGGCGCTGGGGTCAACCAATGGCCGGCCGCGGAAAACCCGCCGAACGCGATCGACAACAACAACACCACCAAGTATCTGAACTTTGGCAAAGAAAACACCGGCTACATCGTGACGCCGGTGTTCGGATCGTCCGTGGTTACTGGCGCGCGCTTCGCCACCGCCAACGATTCTCCGGAGCGGGATCCGCTCTCGTTCTCATTGTACGGCAGCAATACACAGGTGGCGTCATCGAACCCCGGAGACACGTTCAGCCTGGCCAATTTCACGCTGATCACCACCCAAGGCATTGCAGGTTTCGCCGCTGATCCGGGCCGTAACGTTACCGTCGCTCCGGAAACGTTCGCGAACGCTACCGCCTACACGGACTATCTGCTGGTGTTCCCGACGCTGCGGAATTCGGCAAGTGCCAACAGCATGCAAATTGGTGATGCGATCCTGACGGGCAGCGCTGTTCCAGAACCTGCCACGCTCGGTCTTCTCGGCCTCTCGACGGTCGGTCTCATGGCCTTCCGCCGCCGCCGCTAAGCGAGCGTCCTCAAAAAGTTGTCTAAACGGAAGCCGGGCCATCGAGTGATGGCCCGGCTTTTTTTGTCGCGGTGTCGCGGTGTCGCGGTTTCTCATGCTTCCTTTCTCGAAACGCGCGCGCAACCCACGGACGACGCGTGAATGCGCGGAGATTTTCGGAACTTTGCAGCTTTTACCTGGGGCGGCTTGACTAGTCGCCGCTGGCCACTCCGCGCCCTGAATAAAATGAAGTAAGCCGCCCTTACAGGGCTGGGCGGTTATATGGCAGGTTCCCAGGGCTTCGCCCTGGGCTGGGGCTGACGCCGCGCCGTTGGCGCTAAGCAAACGAATCCCTGCGGCGTTCGCCCTGAGCTGTTGCTCCTTTTTTTCGGTACCTCCGGCCCGATTGCGGTACGCCCGCACGAAGTTCGGCATGAGATCGATCGATCTATTTGGACGGCACCGTTCACGATTTCGACCATCGTGTGCCCGAGAGGCTCGCGACCGAAAGTTCGCAGTTCTGGAAAAATTTGAAGCGTGGCGTAGTGCATGTTCAAAAAAATAAGCGATTTATCAAAAATAAGCTTTGCAAAAGCTTTTTGCCCCGCTCTACTGCGCCCTGCCCGCAAAAGATGGATGTCCACCCCCAAGCGCACACCCGCGCGGAAGGGCGTCGTTCCACCCCTCGGCGGATTGCAATCCCTAAACACCACATAAACAAAAAATGATTCATAAAAACACCCTAATTCTTGCGGGAGCGGTTTCGGCCATCCTCGCTGGAGTCGCAATGGCGGATACGCCATACATCGGAGTCAACTTCCTCGGTCGTAATGACGGAGCCAACGGGTTGATCGCGACCGATACTGCGGGACTTGTCCCTCAGGCTAATTACAACAACATCACCTTCGGTCCCAACACCGACCCAAGCCCGAGCGCGGCATTCTCCCTCGTCGATGCGAGTGGTGGGGCAACCGCGGTCACGCTCGTTGTCGCTGCAGCCGACAGTTGGAGCAGCGGTTCAAACCATGCTTCTACCGATAACACCCTGCTGAACGGCATCATAAAGTCGAATAGCGCCCAAAGCACGTCGACATACTCCTTCGCGAATGTCGCGGCTGGAACGTACAACCTCATCGTTTACACGACCGAAAACGGCGCCGGCTCCTCCGTCGACGACCAGACGAATGCATTGAACAACACGGGCGTGGTTCAGGTGGCCGATGGCATCACTCAGACTGGCGCTGTCACCTACGTCGCTGACACCGGTGCGACTGCCGGCAACTACGTCGAATTCCTGAACGTTAGCCCTGATGGCGGCGGCAACCTCGTGCTCTCCCATCACTGGGATGGCGGATCAGACGGTACCGGCGTCGCTGGCCTTCAGCTCACCCAGATTCCGGAGCCCGCCTCCTTGACCGCCCTCCTCGGCGGAGTTGGCATGCTCCTCGGCCTGCGCCGCCGCCGCAGCTAGTCGCTGACGCGTAGGAACAGTCTAAGACATCTTGAACCCCGTCCCGCGCAAGCGGGGCGGGGTTCTGCTTTTGTGGAGCATGAACCGACTGCTGGCCGGGGTACGCAAGGTCCCATGCGACCGCAGCCAGATAGGCCGACCGCCTTCCACGCACGGACGCGTCGCTGGAACTTCGCGCTTCCAAACCTCATCTGACCTGCGGAGTCGGGGCTGCTGCGCACCCGGCCTCCAGAAAGACCCTCAATTGGAAGCCGCAGACTTTGCCTTTTGCCGTGCTTCCGCTGCGAGCGCCGGCAGTTGGGCATCCTTCGGGTCGAGCTTAACGGCCCCATCGAATGATTCGGCCGCATCGGCAAACCGGCGCAGCCGCATTTGCACTTTTCCAAGCTCCTTGTATGCGGGAGCGTAATCTTTGTTGGACGCAACGAGAGCCTTCAAAACTGGCTCGGCCTTTTCGAAGTCCCCGTCCTTCTCCAGGGCCTCTCCCAAGCTATACCTCGCGCCGAGATTCGTCGGATCGTATTTCAGCGCGAACTCGTAGTAGTGGGCCGCCTCCGCGTACCGGCCTTGCACCGCAACGGAATTTCCCAAATTGAACCACGGGGCACTGGAGTGACTATCGAGTTTTACCCATTGCCTGAAAGTCTTTTCCGCAGTGATTTGATCCCCCGCGCGGATCTCGTCGTTGCCCGCGCGCTCCAGCACTCCCAGATCCTCTGGATAGAGTTCCGCAACCATCCGCAAGAGCGCTACGCCATGGGCCAGGTCTCCAGCGGCCACCTGGTTCTCGGCCTGGCGCAGCCAGGCGTCCTTTCCCGCAACGAACCGCGCCAGCTCCTCTACGTATGGATCACTTAGTCCAGAGTCAGGCGGAGTCTTGGCCGCTTTCGTGGCCGCAGCTTCCGACTCGGCGGTGTTTCCGAGCCGCCGCTGCACTTCGGCTAATAGCGGCAAGGCATTCGGGGCGGTGGTCTTGTCCTCCGCGCACTTCATGAGCAGCGGCAACGCTTCCTGGTCCTTCGCCTTGAGGACCAGAAGGCGGGCCTGTGCGAGGATCACCCGCGGATTCCCCGGTTCAGCTTTCGCGGCCTCATCGATGTATTTCCTGGCCTCATCGAGCTTGCCGCGTTCGAGAAGCATCTCGACCACTCGGAGCCGTGGAGAGACGAGTTCCGGCTTTGAAAGGTCGGCGCTTCTTTCGAATTTTTTCAAAGCGTTCTCCGGATCAGACACACTCAGGATGAGCCCTTGAATGTGAGGCCAGCGCGGCTCGTCGGGCTTCAGATTCTCTGCTTTAACCAGGCACGGGAGCGCCTCTTCGTAGAAGCGATGGACGTAAAGGACGGCGCCAAGCGTGCCCCACGCTTTATCGGACATTGGCGCCTTGCTGACCTCCAGCCGGGAGCGGTGAATCTCCGCGGCGATCTGCGGATCGAGACCTTCGGCTTTGACGTCGGGAATCGCAATCGGCATCGCCTGCACGACAGGTGGCCGCTTATGGCGTTTCCACGCTACCAAGCCAGCGGCCGAGCCGACTGCTACGACGATGACCACCAGCGCCACGCGTGCGACCGGAAAGCGGCGGGCGGGGCGCGGAAGCGGCTCCGCGGGTACTGGTTCAGGGTTTTCGCTCAATGTGTGGCGGGGGCCGAATCGACCTTTCCTTCTCCGTGGCGCAGAGTCAACTGGCGATCGGCGGGCGAGCCGGGGAAGCTCTCGTGATCTCCGTTCGGCCAAAGGACCTCGATCGTATCGGCTTGCACTTTTTCTCCGAGGCCGAAGTGCGCCCGCGGATCATTGCTCGAGAAGTAGCTTGCGGCTGGGCTGCACCATCGTTTCCATGAAGCGCCGCCGACGTGGACTGTGATCTCCGCGCCGTATGCATCGCGCCCTCCGCACTTCGGCTCGATTGCGCGGATTTCGAGCCAATGCCCGCGATTGGGGGCCGCATTGTGATAGATGCGGGCGGGCGCGCCGATGTACGACACGGCGAGGTCCACGCCGCCGTCATTGTCGAAGTCGCCCGCAGCCATCCCGCGCGCCACGCGCGGCACACCGCAAAAGCCGTCATTCTCATTTGAGCGGTCCGTGAAGTGTGCGTTCCCGTCGCCTTCAAGGAGTTGATTGCGCTCCGCGTACGGCGCCCAAAACGGGCCATTCGCAGCGATCGTCGCCGCATCGGGGGACTTCAGTCGATTCCTTCGGATGGCGCCATTGCTGATCGCGATGTCGAGCATGCCGCGATTCCGAAAATCGCTGAGGACCGCGCCAAATCCCGTCGCATGCCAAAGGGGATCAGCCAGTTTGGCATCAGCGGATTTATCCTGGAAGATGCCCGGCTGCTGCTGGATCCAGAGCGCGCTGGTCTCTTCGATGAGATGCGGCACAAGGAGGGCGAACCGGCCGCTTCCATTGATGTCGCCGAGAGCGATCCCCATGTTTGCCTGGGGCTGCCCAAGCGCATTCAACGCAACACCGCGGCTGTAGGCATCCTCCTTGAATGTCCCGTTGCGCTGATTCATCCAGAGGCAATTCGCAACGCCATCGTTCGCGATGAAGATATCCGGCCAGCCATCGCCATCGAAATCCGCGCAAACGATCGCGAGTCCGGGCTTTTTCACAGCGCCGAAGCCTGAGGCGTCTGTGACGTCCTCGAATACGCCCGGCTTCCCTTGCGCGCCGAGATTGTGGAAAAGCTTTGTGACGCTGCCTGGAAACGCTTTCGGACCGCAGAACTCGAGCTGGCCGGTGAGATTCTTGCATTCATGTTTCGGGTCGAGTTCGACGTAGTTGGTGACGGCGAGATCGAGCCAGCCGTCGCGGTCGTAATCGACAAACGCAGCCGAAGCGCCCCAGAGCGGGTTGTCGATTCCCGACTCCGCGGCGGGAACTTCCCGGAATTTTCCGCCACCCAGATTCAGGAAGAGGCGCACCGTTTTGTATTCGGTGAGGAGCACGTCGGGCAGGCCGTCGTTGTTGACGTCCCCGATCGCGACGCCCATGCCGTATCCGGCGACATCGAGGCCGGAGCCGGCGCTGATATTGGTGAAGTGTCCGTCCGCTTCCTGATGCCAAAGCTCGTTCGTCGAACCTGAAGCGGGCCCGCCATTCTGGATGAGGTAAAGGTCGAGGCGGCCATCATTGTCGCAATCGAACAGAGCGAGACCGGAGCCGACGTTGCCCGGCATGAAGAAGTGAACGCCCTCGCCAGGATTGTGAACGAATTTCAAGCCGAGGCGATCGGTGGCATCCTGAAACCAGCCCTCCACCGCGGGTGGAGTCGAAGGCGCAGCCGGTGCTTCAGGGGCGGGATTCGGAGGCGTCCTGGAGCAACTTGCAAGGCCGAAAGCGAGGATCGCCGCGGCGGCGATCCGCTGCCGGGAGCGCAGAGGAGCGCGCACTGGGTGGGATGCACCCTGGATCAAGGCAGTGGCAAAATGAGACATGCGGCGCGAGAATGCTTTCAGCCAGGGGTGGGGAGTTTTTGACACGTATATCGGTGGGACGCGGCGCCTCGTTTACTTCCCCTGCGCCAGCTTTGCTTTGGCTTCGGCGACCAGCCTGGGCAGGTCGGCATCCTTTGGATTGATCTCCAAAGCGCGCTCAAATGAGGCGACAGCGCCTTTATAATCCAGGAGCCGCATCCGCGCGATGCCGAGCTGTTTGTGCGCCAAATTAATCGGCATCCGCTTTGTTTGCTACGAATGGCCGGAGCGGAAGACGCCAAGGGCTGCTCCGCGGGTTGGTGATTTGGAACGGACGGCTCAGGGGCGGCAGACATGAGGAAATTGTGTAAGGCGATCATAACCGTGGATCGCTGCCTTCGTCACGGCGTTTCGCGATGGCACAGATGGGTCGGCGGCGCCGCGAAAAGCAGCGCCCAGCCTGCAAGCAGCAGCAAACCACCGACGGGAGTGATTGCCCCGAGCCACTTGAGGTTCGTGAGCGCCAAGGTGTAGAGGCTGCCGCAGAAGATCAGCACGCCGGCGCCAAAACAAAGGAAAGGCTTCGTGGCAAGCGGACCGCGCGCGGTCAGCGCAAGGAGGAGCAGAACGACCGCGTGGATGAAGTGATACATGACCGCTTTCTCCCAGATCGCTGTGGTCTGATTCGCTGCCAGGACTCCGTGCAGGGCGTGCGCGCCAAAGGCTCCCAGCACTACAGCAAGAAATCCAAACGCCGCAGCGATGCGCGTGGCGCGGACAGCGGTCATCTCTCGATCGATTGAACGGTTACTTGCGTGTCGCCAGATACTCGACCAGATCGCGCAGTTCGGATTTGCTGAGGAAATCCTTGAGGTTCTCCGGCATGGGCGATGGGGCGCGCTCACGCTTCGCGATCTGCGCGGTTTCGACCGTGACCGTCTTTGGCTTTCCTTTGTCGTCGAAGCTTTCGACCTGGAGAGCGGCTGGCTCTTCCTTGACGACCCGACCGACGACCATGCTGTTGTCTTTCATTGTCAGCATCGCGGTCTCGAACCCTGCTGCGATTTTGGCATTTGGGAATACGATCGACTCCAGAAGATATTCCCGGTCTTTCTGGGATCCGATGTGGGTGAGATCGGGGCCGACCACGCTGTCGCCAATCTCATTTTTGTGGCAGCGGAGACACTGGGTCTCGTTCTTCTCACGGAAAGTCTTTCGTCCGCGCTCGACGTCTCCGCCGACGAGGGCGACACGGTATGACGCCAGGGGATCGCTCGATGGAAGGGACGCTTCATACTGCTTCACTTTGTTATTCAACTCGGCGACGCCGGCTTTGCGGGCGGCCTCGAGAATGTCCAACTGAATCTCAGGCGCAACGCTCTTGGCAATGAGGCGCCCCACGAGGCTGTCGAGGAGGGCGTACGCCTCGGGCCGTTTGATATGCTGAAGGGCCTGCAACGCGCCTTGCTTTTCAGCGATGCCGCCCGTGTTGAGCATCTGCTCGATTGATTTCACAGCGGTGGCGGGGTCTGCGTTTGCAAGCGCCTGCAACCCTTCGGTCCGCACTTTGGCGTCTTTGCTCGAGGAGGCGGTGGCGGCCACTTGGGCGAGGCGCGGATCTTTCAATGTGGCGAGCGTCTGGATGGCAGCCACACGCGCTCCAGTCGCGGCGCCTTCCTTCGATGCGAGCGCAAAGAGCGCGTCGCCCGCTGTCTGGATCGAGAGCTTGGCGATGAGCTTAGCCGCCTGCTCCTGAACGCCTCCCGGCGCGTCCTTCAGAATGGCCGGCAGAACAGGGGTGATGGCAGCCACGGCATCCGTCGCAGGCCGACTCGGCAGAGGCCGGAAAATGTTCACGATGCGATCGCGCTGACCCGGGGCGGCCCAATCTTCGAGCGCTACGAGAGCGTCTTTGCGCTCGGCTTCGGGCGCGGCCGCGTCCGCTGCGTATGCGGCAAGCGCGGCGGCATTCTCCGATTTGCCCACGCGATAATTGGCGTTCAAGGCCCGGTTGAGAATGAAGGGCTCTGTGATGGCTTTCTTTCCAAGCAGACGCCCCAAGGCAGGCATGGCGGCGTCGATGGGCACGTCATTGATCGCGCGGGCGGCCTCCAGGACGACGGTTTGATCCGCATCATCGAGGAAGCGCGCGATCTCCGGGCTCTTCTGCTGACGAAGCGCCAGCAATGCGCCGATGCGGACGGAAACCGAGGCATCGCCTGCTTTGGCGGCAAGCTGCTGAGGGGTGGCGATGGCGGTAAGCGCCATGACGCAGCCGTGGCGGAGGATCGGATCTTTGTCATTGTTCTCCGCGAGCAGGGCGCAGACTGGATCGAACGCGGATTTCGCCGCGACTTTTGAAATACCCATCGCCGCGAAGTACCGCACGCGGTTCTCGGGATCTTTTAGGAGCGCGATGAATTTCTCCGCGGCAGCCGCGACATGGTGATCGGCGAGGACATGCGCCGCTTGGGAGCGGACCTCGAGATCGGGATCGTCGAGAAGCGCGGGAAGCGGCCCTAGCGCCTGGATATTTTTGGAAGCGCATTGCCCCAGACCCCAGATGCCGTGCAGCTTGGCGAGTTGATTGGCGCCGCTTTTGGCCGCAGCCGCGAGAACGGGGGCCGATTTGTTGATGTCGCGTCCCGCCAATTCAAATTGCGCCGCCTGGCGCACGCGCATGTCGGGATGGCCCAGCAGAGTTCCAAGCTCGTGCTCCGGCCGCTTCTCCATTCCTTCCTCGATCAGCTTCCGCGTCTCCTCCTGCAGCTTGGTGTCCGCGGCAGGATCGGTGAATTTGTAGATGCGCCCTTTTCCGACACCGCCCCAGCTCTCCACCCAATCGAGCACGTACATCGAGCCATCCACGCCGAAATCGACGTCGGTCGTAAGGATGCCCTTCACGAACTCGCGATGATCTTTGAGCTTGAAGAAGGCGCCATCGGGTTCGACCGCGATCTCGTGCACCACGCTCGCATTTGCGCCACCGCGAAAATCGGAGAGATAGAAGCGATTGAAATATTTTGCGGAAAGTCCGGTGCCGGGGTTGTAGGTCAATCCCGACGGACCATTCGATAGATCGGCCACGGGAGGATTGACGAACTTCGACTTCGGGGCCTCCTTCACATCCCACGCCCGCTCACGCATCCACGGGCCGCTCATGCCCTGGTATTGGTAGCCGGTGCGCCAGCCGGAGTCGCCGCCTTCCACGAGGTAGCAGAAACGCGCGGAATCGCCCGCATCGGAATTGTTGTCGCCGGTGAAGAGGTTTCCGTGTTCATCGAACGCGAGTTCCTGCGGATTGCGCACACCGGTCGCGAAAAGCTCGAATTCCGTCCCATCGGGATTGCAGCGCATGATCGAGCCGCAGTCTTGGTTCGCAACCAGCTTGCCCTCCTTTGTCGTGACGTGAATGCCCCGGTCGCCGATGGAGAAGTAGAGCTTGCCATCCGGTCCAAACCGGAGGCCGTGCATATCGTGCCCGCGCAGGGCAAAGTGGACGCCGAATCCCGTCAAGAGCTTGTCGCGCGTTACGGCTTTTCCATCCGGCCCATCGCCGATGCGGAAATGCCAGAGGCTCGGGATGCACGTGTACCAGAGATCTTTTCCACGAATGAGCAGCCCCGCGCCCGTGCCATCGAGCGGATCGCGAAAATTATCTGCGATCACAGTCACTTTGTCCGCCTTTCCGTCGCCATTGCTGTCTTCGACACGCGTAATGCGGTCCTCGTATTTGGCGAACTTCTCGTCGAACGCCTTCGCGTCGGGGTAAAACTTATGCATCATCGCGAGACGATCCTCGATCGTGCGGGAGGCGAGATCGTCGTCGAGCCAGTTGGCGTGGCCGCGATTGTCTTCGATGCCCTTTTCCTGGCGATAGCTCTCGGCGATATACCACCGCCCGCGCTCGTCCGTGGAAAATGAGACAGGGTTTCCCAGGAGCGGCTCCGCCGCGTAGAGCGAGACCTTGAGGCCGGGATCGTACTTAAAGGTCTTGATAGCGGCCTCCGCATCGGGCGATGGGCCCGCGGGAATGGAGGCGCCGTCCCCGTGAACGATCGCCTGGCCGGGCGGCTCGGCGGCAATACCCCCTGAGAGAATGGCGACGCTGGAGACAAGGATAAACGCTGGAACGAGCTTCATATTTTGGACAAAACGGACAAGGAAAACCGCAAGGTACGCGTGGGCGGCGCGACGGCAAGCGGCCCGCGAAATATCGAGATCGCCGCCCGCAATGGCTAAGGCTCAATTCGGAGCGGCGCCTGGCATTAGGAGATTTCGGCGGCGCTCGACTCACACCGCACGTTCGCAACTCACCGCTTGACAAGCAGCGTCTCTCGAAGCCGCCTATTTCATGCGCATTTGCCTCTTCCCGATCACGGCGTTCTTGCTGGGAATTCTGCCGCTGGCCCTGGCGGAGGAGCGCCCGGATGAAAAGAAGCCGCCCTCCGAGCACAAGGATGGCGAGAAGAAGGAAGGAGGCGAGGCGAAGCCTGCGCCGGAGGAAAAACCGAAGGAAACGCTCGGATCGATCCATTTGGGGAATGCGGAGCTCAAGTACGTCGCGCAAACGGGCACGATGCCCATTTTCAAAGAGGACGGCACACCGAGAGCCAACGTCTTCTACGTGTACTATGCGGCGACCGGCGTGGATGGAAAACGGCATTCGGCAGCGGACCCGGCGGGACGTCCGATCACATTTTGTTTTAATGGCGGACCGGGAGCGGCGGCGGTCTGGCTGCATCTCGGCGGGCTGGGTCCGAAAAGGGTCGCGCTGCCGCCGGACGGGCTTTCGCCGGTGGCAACCGCGCCCCTTGTGACGAACCCGAACACCATTCTGGACGCGACGGACCTCGTCTTTGTGGATCCTGTAAGCACCGGTTTGAGCCGCGCGGCAAAGGGGGAAAAACCGGAGCAATTTTACGGAGTGGAAGAGGATATCGAGTCGGTGGGCGAATTCATCCGGCTCTTCACAACGCGCGAACAGAGATGGCTCTCTCCGAAATATCTTTGCGGCGAGAGCTACGGAGTGGTGAGGGCGGCTGGGCTTGCCGATTATCTCGCGGACACGCACGGCCTCTATCTCAACGGAGTCGCGCTGCTATCCGGCTTGCTCAACTTCGGCGTGCTGGAGCCCGATCCCGGGAATGATCTGCCGTACATCCTGGCTCTGCCTGCCTTCACAGCGACGGCCTTTTATCACAAGAAACTTTCGGCGGATCTCCAGGCAAATTACGACGCCGCAATGACGGCCTCGCGCGGATTCGCCGAGAGCGATTACGCGCTCGCGCTGCTGCAAGGGAGCCGGCTCCCGCAGGAGAAGCGCCGCGCCATCGCGGAGCAGCTCGCACGCTACACCGGCCTGAACGCCGATCTGATCGCCGACGCGCATCTCCGTGTATCCCCCAGCCTCTTTCGCGAGAATCTCCTGCGCAAAGAGGGCAAAATCCTCGGGCGCTTTGACGGGCGGGTAACGAGCAGCGACTACGAGCGGCTGCGGAACAGCCCGGAGTTCGATCCCTCCTTCTCCAATGTCGCCGGAGCTTTTTCGAGCGCCATCAATGCGTATGTGCGCGGCGATCTCGGGTATGAAAGCGACTACCCGTACCATGTGCTCACGCCGCTGCCCTGGCGGTACAACGCTTTTGCAAACCGGTATCTCTCGATGGAAGGAAAGCTTGCCGGAGCGATGAAAGAGAATCCAAATTTGCGCGTTCTCATTCTCACGGGAAAGCGCGACCTGGCGGTGCCGGAAGATACGATGCGCTATAGCATCGAGCGGCTCCCGATACCGGAAAATCTCCGTGCGAACATCCGCTTCGCCGAATTCGAGAGCGGCCACATGGTGTATCTATACCAGCAGGACGCGGAAAAGCTGCGGGCGGAAATGGTGAGGTTGGTGACCGGCAAATAAGCCGGAATCGACACTTCACACTGAACGCGGGCGGACTACGGAGTCTAGCCAATGCGAACGGGCCGCGCATGAACCGCGCGGGGTGCGTCCCATAAACCTGTACGGAAGGCCGACCGATTCCGTCCATCCGTCGGGCGGCGGCTCGTGGCGCCGGCGGGGCTGGTAGAAGCCGACCTTGGAGCGCGCCGTCCGACGGATGTGAGGGCGGAAACTGCGCGCAATTGTAACGTGCACGCGCCCTATCCCCCAATAAAATCCCCACGCGCCTTGCCTAAACCATCTCGAAACATGCCTCTCTCCTCTCTGTTGAACGATCCAGCGAATCAACTGTCTGCCCTTATTGGAATCGCACTCTTTTTCACCCATAAACGATAACACCCCACATCCACCCCTGATGCACCTCGCTCGAAAGTCTCAGCGCAAAGTCCTCCTTGTTCGGCCACACCGCGGCGGCTGGCAAGCCTTCGAAAGCCCCGACTCCTGTCCCCAATTCCCCGACCGCCAGGAAGCCTTGAACTATGCGGTCCGCCGCCTCGCGGTTCGCAATATGGATATCCATGTTGTGGACGCGTCAGGCAAAGTGGAGCGGGTAATCCGCCAGGAAGATGCGCGCTAATCGGAGGGGCGCTCTGGACTGAATATAGGCTGCTCCGGAATGGCTGAAGCGACTCTCGGGTTTGCGATCGTTGGAGCGGGCATGATCGCGCAGTTCCACGCCGACGCGATCGCTGCCGCGCCGGGCGCGCGGCTCATCGCGGTCCAAGCCCGAAATTTGGAGCGCGCCCGCGCCTTCGCCGAGAAAAATGGGTGCCGGGCGGCGGAAACTCTCGATGAACTGGTGAGCGACCCGTCCATCCGAGCCGCGTGCATAGCGACGCCGAGCGGACTCCACGCGGAGAGCGCCGTCCCGTTCCTGCGCGCGGGCAAAGCCGTCCTCTGCGAGAAGCCGCTCGACGTCACGCGTGGATCCCTGGATGCAATCCTCGATGCGGAGCGAACGGGCGGGGGCGTCCTCGCGGCTGTATTTCAGAATCGTCTCGGACGCGGCGCACGCGCTCTCAAAGCAGCCATCGATGCGGGACGTTTCGGCCGGTTCACGCTTTGCAGCGCTTACGTAAAATGGTGGCGGGATCAAACGTACTACACCGATTCCGGCTGGAAAGGCGGATGGCGGCTCGACGGCGGCGGCGCTCTGATGAATCAAGGAATCCACGCCGTTGACCTGCTGCAATGGCTGGCCGGGATGCCCGCGCAGGTCGCGGCATTTTCCGCCACACTGGCGCACAAAATGGAAGCGGAAGACACGCTCGCGGCATCGCTCAGATTCCCGAACGGCGCGCTCGGAGTGATCGAGGCGGCGACATCGGCATGGCCCGGAACGGATCTGCGCATCGAGATCGCCGGTGAAAAAGGGAGCGCAACGCTGTTGAAGGACCAGATCGTGCGCTGGGAATTTGCGGAACCGCTCCCGGAGGATTCCGATATCCGTTCGACCGCCGATACCTCGATCGGCGGGGGCGCGTCCGATCCCCGAGCGATTAGTTTCGAGGGCCATCGCCGCCTGGTCGAAGATCTCACGAACGCCGTCCGGGAAGGCCGTCAACCGATGATCCCAGGCGCGGAAGCGCGCAAATCGGTGGATCTGGTCCTGGCAATCTATGAATCGACGCGGAGCGGACGAGTGGTTACGCTGTGATACAAGGCCCTATGATTCACGAACAAATTCAGCAGATCGAAAGCAAACTCCGAGGGGCCGATGGCCTCTCTGCCGAAACGCGAGCCGATCTCCTCGGCCTCGTCGCCGTTCTCCACCGAGAGATCGATGTGCTCTCGCAGACGCGCGCGGAGGATGCCCACAGCGTCACTGGATTCGCCGCCGCCTCCGCGCACGAAGCGACGCGTCAGGAAAAAAAGCCGGCCCTCCTCGAATCGGCGCTCGATGGCCTGACGGAGTCGGTGGCGGGCGTCGAAGTCTCCCACCCCAAGCTCGCGGAAGTGGTAAACCAGATCGCTGTGGCGCTTTCAAACATGGGAATATGAGGAGCAGATCCGGCCCGCTCGGAGTGTGATCGGCATCCAGGCGAGGCGCCGTTGCCTCACATCTTTTCCGTCACTTCGATCCCAAGCAGGCCGAGTCCCGTCTTGAGGACGCGCGCCGTGGCCTCGCACAGCGAAAGCCGTGACGCGCGCAGGCCATCGACTTCGGCGCGCAGGACGGGGCAGGCCTCGAAGAAGCTGTGGAATGCCGACGCGAGGTCGTACAGGTAGTTGCAGAGGCTGTTCGGACGGAAGTCGTCGAGGACTTGCGGCAGCACTTCTCCGAATTGGTAGAGTTTCTTCAGGAGCGCGAATTCTGCGGGCTCGCTCAAAGTGAAAATACTCTCGGCCACCTCCGCCCGGGTCGCTTCCTCCTGCGACAGCTTGCGAAAGATGGAGCGGATGCGGACGTACGAGTACTGCAGGTACGGGGCCGTATTACCGTGAAGCGACAGCATGCTGTCCCACGAAAACACGTAATCGCCCTGGCGATTTGGAAGGAGGTCGGCATAGCGGACGGCGCCCAAGCCGACGACTCGCGCGATTTCACGCCGCTCCGCTTCCTCCATGTCGGGATTCTTGGAAGTAACCATCGCAAAGGCTCGCTCCTCCGCTTCGTCGAGCAGTTCCACCAACTTCACGGTTTCACCCGAGCGCGTCTTGAAGGGGCGTCCGTCGTCGCCAAGGATAGCCCCAAACCAGACGTGAGCCAGCCTGCACGCGACCTGGGGACGCCACCGTTTGAAGATGGCAAAAAGCTGCCGGAAATGGAGCTGCTGCCGTCCATCGGTAACATAGACGATCTGGTCGGGATGCCAGGTGGCGATGCGGTGCTCAAGGGTCGCCAAGTCGGTGGTCGTATAGTTCGCGGCCCCGTCGCTCTTCTGCACGATGGCGGGATTTGGCCGCCAACCGTCCTTGTCCTTGATCAAAAAAGGATCTTGTTCCGGAGGAGCCAGACCGTCGGAAAATACGCACACCGCCCCATCGCTTTCCCGGGCGATCCCTGCGGAGCGAAGATTCTCGACGATCCCTTTCAGTTGCGCGTTGTAAAAGCTCTCGCCGAGCGCAACATCGAAGGTGACGCCGAGTCTTGCATAAATCGTGTCGAATTGATGCTGCGAAAGCTGGATCATCTCACGCCAAATGGCCAGGTTCCCGGCATCGCCCGCCTGGAGCGCCACCAATTCGTTCCTCGCGCTTTTAAGCGTCACCGCATCTTCCTTGCACCGGGCGGAAATCAACTTGTAGAGCCGCTCCATTTCCGCGAGCGGATCGCTGTCGAGCGCGGCCCGATCGATCTCCGTCTTCCATCCCACAAGAAGCATTCCAAATTGCGTTCCCCAATCTCCGATATGATTATCGCGCACGACTGCGTGACCGGCGAATGCCGCGATCCGCGCCAGGGCATCGCCGAGGAAGGTCGAGCGGATATGCCCGACGTGCATCGGCTTCGCCACATTCGGCGATGAGAAATCGATGACCATCCTGAGGGCGCTCGCCGGCTCTGGCACGCCGAGCCGCGCATCGCCCGAAAATTCCGCGAACCGCCCCAGAAGCCAATCCCGCTTCAGCCGTAAGTTGATGAAGCCAGGCCCGGCAATCTCGGGTGGTTCACAGATGCCCGCCACATCGAGCTTTTCCACGATCTGTTGCGCGACCTGCCTCGGGTTTGCGCCTAGTTGCTTGCCCAGCGCCATCGCGACATTGATCTGGTAATCTCCAAATCGCGGATCGCTGACGGCCTTGACGCCTGGCTCCGCTTCGCCAATGCGAGAAAGAGCGGCGCGGAGGGCGTTTGAAATGAGAGCGGATGGAGTCTCCATAGACGGATAAAAGCCGCGTGGCGCGCTGAACAAACCACCGCGCCGAAAGGCTTCCTACTTCCCGGAATCCTCGAAGATGGCGAGGATTTCCTCCGCTGTGCCTGCCGTTCCGAGCCGCTCGCGCACCGAACGATCGTTTAAAAACTTGGCGATCGCAGCGAGGGTCCGCAAGTGCGTTTGAAATTGATCCTTGGGCACTACGAAAAGGACGACGAAGCGCACGGGCGCATTGTCGAGCGCCTCGAATTCGATCCCTTTCGAGGATCGGCCGAACGCGGCGACGACCTTATCCACTCGATCTGACGAAGCGTGTGGAATGGCGATCCCAAAGCCGATCCCGGTGCTCATCGTCTCCTCCCGGCCGCGGAGTGCGCCCAGCACGATGTCGCGGTCGATTGGCTTGATCTGGCTGTTTGCGACGAGGAGATCGACCAGCTCTACGATGGCCGACCATCGTTCCCCGGACTTCATTTCAGGAAGGATCTGCTCTTTGGACAAAAGGTTGCCTAGCGTCATCGGTAAGGTGCGGCCCGTGGAAACCTTAGAAGCGGCTTCGTCTCGGGTGAAGTGGGCGACTCTAGCGCAAGGCGCACGGCTGCCAAGAGCCAATGTTTGGGCCGTCGCTTCTGGGAAACCCGGCGAGGGGGTGAACAATCCAAATTTCCCACGAACAAAAAGGGGACGCGCTGGTTTATACGTGTACGTATAAGTTACCTCATGGAGCTCCCGCATCTTCCCGCCCTTCGGCGCGGCAAACCGTACGAAAGCCTCGAAAGCGTGGAGGTGGTGAATCATCGCACCGGCGTCCCGCTGGCTCGCGTTTCGCAGGTGAATGCCGGGATCATTCGCAAGGATCTCGCCCGAATCGGAGATGCTCGCGCGGCATTGAAGAAATTCAGCGTCGAGGAGCTCCTCTCGATCGCATCCAAAGCCGGCGCCCTCTTTTTGGCAGGCGATCTCCCGCTGGGCGACAAGGGGCACGTGCAATCGGCGGCTGACTACGTCCGCACGCTTTCCGCCACCAGTGGCCTGCCTCAAATGATGATCCGCCGGAATATGGCGAAGATAAATCACGCCCTCACAAACATGCGCACGGTGATCGATGGATTGACGCGCGGCCTTCCGCTCGACGTCATCGACCGCGGCTACGGCGAGCATTGTGGCGCGCGCGTGAACTTTTACCCGACCACGAACGCGCTCGGGCTGGTGATGCCGAGCAATTCGCCCGCGGTAAACTCTCTCTGGCTGCCGGCGATCGTGCTAAAGACGCCCGTGGCAATCAAACCTGGCCGGGAGGAGCCCTGGACTCCATACCGCCTTATTCAGGCATTCATCGCGGCAGGCGCTCCAGCAGAGGCGTTTGGGTTTTATCCGACCGATCATGAAGGCGCCGCAGAAGTGATGAAACTTTGCGGGCGCGCCTTGATTTTCGGCGATGCAGGAACGGTGGCGCAATACCGCGACAACCCAAAGTTCAGCGTCCATGGTCCCGGCTGGAGCAAAATCCTCATCGGCGAAGACGAGATCGAACGCTGGCCGCAATACGTCGATCTGATGGTTGCTTCCATCGCGGAAAACGGCGGGCGGTCGTGCATCAATGCCAGCGCCATTGTCGTCCCGCGCCATGCCGCCGAAATCGCCGATGCCCTCGCGCAAAAGCTCGGCCCGATCGGCCCGGCTTCGCCCGAGAGCGAAGACGCACGGCTCTCGGGATTCGCGAACCCCAAGATGGCCGAGTTCATTGACGCAAGCATCGAGGAAGGCCTGCTCACACCGGGCGCGACCGATGTCACGGCGAAGTATCGGGGCGGACCGCGCAAGGTGGAATTCGAAGGCGGCATGTATCTCCGTCCGACGATTGTCCACTGCGATTCCTTCGCGCATCCGCTGGCGAACAAGGAGTATCTCTGCCCCTACGCGAGCGTGGTGGAAGTTCCGCAGTCCGAAATGCTCGGCTGCATTGGGCCGTCGCTTGTAGTCACGGCCATCACAAAAGATCCCGCCTTCACGAGCGCCCTCCTCGATTCCGGCCTCATCGAGCGCCTTAACCTTGGCCCCGTGCCGACCATGAAGATCTCCTGGGATCAACCGCACGAAGGAAACATGTTCGAATTCCTCTATCGCCGCCGCTCGATCGAACACGGATGGCAATAGCGGATGCCGATCCGGTCGGCGATCGGTTCTAATCCGAACCCGTCTCCCGGCTTGAACCATCGAGCCCCACCTCCCCGCACAAGTCTCACCACGCATGCACGCCGCCACCGCCGAATCGCCTGCCGCCTTCGGAGCCTTCGATTTTCAACCGACTACGCGGGTAGTGTTCGGACCGGACACCGTGGAGCAGGTGGGCGACCTGGCGCGCGATCTTGGCGGGCGCCGCGCTCTCCTTGTGACGGACCGCGGCATCGTCGCTGCAGGCCATGCCGGACGCGCCGTGGGATTTATCGCAGCCGCCGGCCTGCAGGTGGAAGTGTATGAAGGCGTGCGCGAGAACCCGAGCACGATCGACGTCGCTCGCTGCGTCGAGGCGGCGCGCGCGGCTGGCGCCGATCTGCTTATCGGCCTGGGCGGCGGCAGCTCGATGGACACGGCCAAAGGGGCCAACTTCATTTTATCCAATGGCGGCGAGATTCGCGACTATTGGGGGGTCGGAAAGGCGCGCAAGCCGATGCTGCCGCTCATCGCCATTCCAACGACGGCAGGCACGGGGAGCGAGTGCCAATCCGCCGCTCTCATCGCCGATGAGACGACACACCAAAAGATGGCGTGCCTCGATCACAAGGCGCTCCCACGCATTGCCATACTCGATCCGCTCCTCACCGCATCCCAGCCTCAGGGCGTGACGGCCTGCACCGGGGTCGATGCCCTCGCGCACGCGATCGAGACGGCTGTGAGCCGCAAGCGCACGGCGCTTTCCGCTGTCTTTTCACGGGAGGCATTCCGCGACTGCATCGCGGCCCTTCCGCGTGTGCTTTCCAACCCGGCGGATTTGGACGCTCGGGCGCGCATGCAGCTTGGAGCGGCGTTTTCTGGCATGGCTATCGAAAACTCCATGCTCGGAGGGGCGCACGCCGCGGCAAACCCGCTGACGGCCCATTGCGGCATCGTTCACGGGCACGCCGTCGGAGTGATGCTTCCTGGCATCGTCCGGTTCAACTCGGTGGCCCCCTCCGCAAGGCGTCATTACGAAGAACTCGCTTCCGCGGCGAACCTTGGCTCGGTCGAGAGGCTGATCGAAGAAATTCTTGAAGCCCTTTCTTTAGCCCAAATGCGGACGCCGCTTCGGGAATTGGGCCTTTCCCTCAACGAGATACCCTCCCTGGCGGCCGAGGCTTCCCAGCAATGGACGGCATCCTTCAACCCGCGTCCGATCGATGCGGAGGATTTCGAGAACCTCTACAGGGAGGCCTTTTAAGAATGCGTCTGTGGCGATATGCGCTAGCCGCAGCCAGCCTGTCACTCGGGCTGGTCTCCGCCCATTCGGGCGACTGGCCGATGCACCGCGGAGGTCCGCAACTCGATGGAGTATCGAGCATGGCTGCTCCCGCCGAAGCGAAGCTGGCGTGGACCTTCAATGCCGACAAGCCGGTGAAGGGCGCGGCGGCTATCGCGAAAGGCCGCGTCTTTTTCGGAGACGATGCAGGCTTCCTTCACGCGCTCGATTTGAAGACCGGCAAGGAGGCTTGGAAATACAAGACCGATGCGGCGGTCGAAGCCACTCCGCTCGTGCTGGATGGCGTCGTGTACGTCGGTTCAAGCGACGCCCATCTCTATGCCCTCGACGCGGTGACTGGCGGCCTCAAGTGGAAGTACGAAACGGGCGATAAAATCCTGGGCGGCGCAAATCACGCGCGTCTTGCGAGCGGCGTCGAATGCATCCTGATCGGAAGCTACGATTCGAATCTGCACTGCGTCGATGCCGCTACGGGCAAGGCGGTCTGGGCCGCGCAAACGGATAATTTCATCAATGGCTCGCCAGCCGTGCTTACAACCGGCGAGGTTGCCTTCGGCGGATGCGATTCCCTCGTCCATGTCGTCCGCATCGAAGACGGCAAGGAGTTGCGCCAGATTGAGACCGACGCCTACATCGCCTCCTCCATCGCGATCAAAGATGGCATCGGTTACGTCGGAAATTATGGCAACGTCGTACTGGCGCTCGATCTGCGTGACGGCTCGGTGAAGTGGAAATATCGCGACCGCCAGTTCCCCTATTTTTCCTCTGCGGCCGTCACGGCGGATCGCGTGATCCTCGGTGGACGGGACAAGCGCCTGCATTGCCTCGATCGCGCGACCGGCAGTTCCGTTTGGCAATTCCAGACACGCGGCCAAGTCGATAGCTCTCCGGTGGTGTGCGGATCCGCGGTCATCGTCGGCTCGCAGGATGGCCGGCTGTACTGCGTCGGCCTGGCGGATGGCAAGCAGCGTTGGGCCTACGAAATCGGGGCGCCGGTCACTGCGTCTCCCGCCGTCGCCGACGGCATGATTGTCGTCGGCGCCGAGGATGGGAATATGTTCGCTTTCGGGCCTTCCGAGTAAAACTTGGCGCCACTTTCCGCTTGCAACCCGCCGATGCAGCAACGCACTTCTCCGTTGCATGCCAAAATCCGCGAAAGCAGGCCGGCGCGGCCTCAAGCTTCTGGGCGTCCCATCCGCTTTTCCAGATTCTCCAGACGTCTCGATTCTGGAGACGTTCGAAAATCGCTTTCGCAAACGCGATTACATCATTCGATTCGATTGCTCGGATTTCACCTCTCTCTGCCCCATTACTGGCCAGCCGGATTTCGCTGAAATTTCCATCGAATACGTTCCCGATCGCCGGTGCATCGAGACCAAGTCTCTTAAGTTTTATCTTGCCGCTTTCCGCAATGCGCGCGCATTCAATGAAGAGGTGACCAACCGAATCCTAGACGATCTCGTCGCAGCCTGCAGCCCCCGGCGTCTCGTTGTGCGCGGCGAGTTTGCCTCGCGCGGCGGCATTTCCCTCAGCGTCGAGGTATCCCACTCCGCATGAAAGTGATCGTGCTCGTCAGCGGTGGAATGGATTCCGTCACGGCCTTGTACGACGCGCATAAGAAGCACGAAGTTTCCGCCGCGCTCTCCTTTCACTACGGCTCGAAACACAACGAGCGCGAGCTCCCCTTCAGCGCGCTTCACGCCGCGCGCCTCGGTGTTCGCCACCTTTCCATCCGGCTCGATTTTATCGCCGAGCACTTCCAATCCAGCCTTCTCCAAAGTGGGGGCGCGATTCCCAAGGGCCATTACGAAGAAGCGACCATGAAGCAAACCGTCGTCCCCTTCCGAAATGGCATCATGCTGGCCATCGGGGCGGGAATCGCCGAGAGCCAAGGCGCAGAAGGTCTCGTGATCGCGGCGCACGCAGGGGATCATGCGGTTTATCCCGATTGCCGTGAAGGCTTCATGCAATCGATGGCACGCGCCGTGCGCCTCGGCACTTACGAAGCGATCGAGCTGCTGCGCCCTTTCATCACGATGTCGAAGACCGAGATCACCACGCTCGGCTGCAGCCTCGGGATTGAATACGCCGAGACTTGGTCGTGCTACGAAGGCGGCGAGCTGCACTGTGGCGGCTGCGGCACATGCGTCGAGCGCCGGGAGGCATTCATGCTGGCTGGCATCCCCGATCCCACACATTACGCCGCGACGCCTCCCCTCCCCGCGCGTCCCGAGCGGCGCACCCCGCTTGCGGCGGCCCCCCGCGATGTGGGTTTCTGAGATTTTCCATTCGATCCAGGGCGAAGGAGAGCTTACCGGCGTCCCTTCGGTCTTCGTCCGCACCGCGGGATGCAATCTTCGCTGCTCGTGGTGCGACACGAAGCATGCCTCCTGGGATCCAGAGGGCGAACAGCTTTCACCGGAGGAAATCGTGGCGCGGATCGCAAGCCATCCGGTTGCGCATGTCGTGCTCACCGGCGGCGAACCGATGGCCGCCAGGGATCTGCCCGAGCTTGCCTCACTCGTGCGCGCTGCGGGGAAACACATCACCATCGAAACCGCGGGAACGCTCCCACCGCGTGGCATCGCGTGCGACCTCGCTTCGATCAGCCCGAAGCTCGCCAATTCCACCCCGGCGGAAGGGGCGATCTCGCATGACTGGATCACCCGGCATGAAGCAACGCGGCTCAATCCGCTCATTCTCCGCGAGTGGCTCGCCGGATATGCGTGCCAGTTCAAGTTTGTAGTCACCGGCGAGGCCGATCTCCCCGAAATCGATGCGCTCCTGACGGACATCGCGAGCCCGATTCCGCCGCATAAAGTGCTTCTGATGCCGGAGGGCATCGACTCAGCCGCCATCGCAAGGCACAGCCCTGCCGTCCTGGCGATCTGCAAGGCGCGCGGCTTTCGATATTGCGACCGCCTGCACATCGCACTGTTCGGCCACACCCGCGGCACATAATTCTGTGCAGCATGGCTGATAAATCCCATCTGGATTTGCACGATGCAAGGCGCGTGGCGGCCGCCGAAGGCTACGCGATGCTTGGCATGTGGCAGGATGCGGAAGCCGAACTCGGCGCAATCGGTCCCGCTGCCCGCAATTGCGCTGAAGCGAGCGCTGTTCGCCTTCAGATCTATCACGGACTGCAGAAGTGGGAACTCATGCGGAGCGCCGCGAGAGATCTGGCGCGCAACGATTCGGAGAATGTGCAATGGACCATCTCGCTGGCATACGCCACCCGGCGTTGCGAATCGATCGACGCAGCGCGGCTCATTCTCCTCGCCGCCTTGGAGCGGCATCCAGACGAGGCGACACTGCATTACAACCTGGCCTGCTATGATTGCCAGCTTGGCGATCTAACGTCCGCGATCACTCGACTGGAGAAAGCTTTCGAGCTTGGGCCGGGCTATCGGCGTCTCGCGGTTGACGACACAGATCTGCAACCCCTTTGGAACTCGATTTAGCTATCGGCAACCTTATACTGCGGAGGAACACTTCGCACGGAGCGCCCTGCCCGGCATCAATGCCCCTTCAAACTCCGAGCAGGGCAGATAACTAGGTATTGTTTGCCCAGCTTCTTAAAATGGCATTGAGTGCGCAGCGATTACGGCTTACATGATGAATCCCCCTTGCGCCGGCTCCTCTGCATCGCTCTCCTTCCCCTTCTCGTCTTGCCCTCCAGGCTTCATGCTGAAGTGCTGGAGTCGATAGCCCGCATACGCTCGTTGGGCATTGCGGACGCCGCGCTCCATCCGCAGGCAGACGTGACTGGAGTGGTCATTTTTTACGATCGCGCCCGAAACGATGTGATTTTGAACGATGGCCAGGATGGAATCTATGTGGGCCTCTCCGACGAACTGAAGGTGCGCCCCGTTTTTGGTCCTGGCTCGCGGGTTCGAGTCGAAGGCCGCGTCGAGCCGGGTGGATTTCTGCCACTCGTGTTATGCAGCAAGCTCACCGTGCTGGGCCAAGATTCTCTCCCGGCTGCGAAGCGGGTGGCGGAAAGCGATCTCTTCTCGCCCGCGCTCGATTGCCAGTGGGTCGAGATGCCGGCGATCGTGACAGGATACGAAAGCGGCGGACGCTATGGCACACTGACCCTGGAAGTCGGAGGATGGCGGACAAAAGCGCAACTGCCGGGCGCCTCCGACGCAGAAGAGAAGGCCAGGCGGATCATGCAACGGCCTGTGTTAGTCCGAGGAGCGCTGGGAACCGTTTTTAACGATCAGCGCCAGCTTACGGACCGCTATTTCTTTGTGCCGTCGTTCGATGAGATTATTCCGACGGATAGCGAAGGAAACAGTGCTCCTCCGGAGTTGCGCCCCATCAACGAGTTGCTTCGCAGTGATGTCTCTTCCGGTTCACGTGTCCGGGTTCGCGGTGAAGTGACCTATGCGAACGGGAGCGAACTCTATCTTCGCGGTGATAACACCAGCCTTGCGGTGAGCGCATATCACTCGGGCGAATTCGTCCCCGGAGACCGAGTGGAAGCGGAAGGATTTGCCGCCGCAGCGCCGTTTCGCCCGAAGCTTCGCGCGACGAAACTTATCCGCTTGGGGCGCGGGCCAGAACCGCTTCCCAGGCTCCTTGATCTCACCTCCGGCGAGTTCGCACGGCAGGAGGCGGAACTTGTCACCGTGGACGCCGATCTTCTTTCTTCGCGGGAAGGTGTGAATGGAGAGACCGTCCTCAAATGCCGCACCGAAAAATGGCTCATCGCGGCAGTTGCTCCTCCGAATATCCGGCTGCCCGTATTTGCCGCCGGGGATCGTTTGCGGCTAACTGGAATTTGCGGATTTACAACAACCCGCCCGCTTCCGTGGGATTACTGGGTGGATGGCCTCCGTTTGCGGGTGAGAGGCGCGGGCGATATCGCCGTGATCCATCGAGGCCCTTGGTGGACTCTGCCTCGACTGCTGTGGGCGCTCGGCTTGGCAGGCGGGCTCGCCTTGGCTGCGCTTGCCTGGGCTGCGCTGCTGCGCCGGAGGGTCTCCGTCCAAACGCAGATAATCGGCGCGCAGATCGAACGCGAGGCGGTTACAGACGAGCGGCAGCGCATTGCGCGGGAGCTTCACGACACGATCGAGCAAAATCTGGCAGGCCTCGCCGTACAGCTTCGGAATGCCAAACAGCGGCTGCTCAAGCATTCGCCGGAACAGGCCGAAGCGGCAATCGCCCTTGCGCAAGGTATGCTGCGGCATTGCAGGGAGGAGACACATGCGTCGATCTACGATTTGCGAAGCGTCCTGCTCGAACAGAAGGGTTTGCAAGGCGCACTGGAAGAGCTTCTGCCGGCGCTCGTCTCGCGTTCACAGATATCTCTATCGATCGATGGGGAAGGAAAGCCGCGCTCGCTCGACGGGCCTTCGGAGATCCACCTCTTTCGCATTGCACAACAAGCGGTGGCTAACGCGGTGCAGCATTCCGGAGCCTCAAAAATAGGGGTTCGCCTCGTGTACTCGGAAACCGAGTTGGTGCTCGAGATCGGAGACGACGGAAGGGGCTTTGACCCGAAGAGCAGCCTGGCGCCCACCTGCTTTGGCATCCGGGGGATTAACGAGCGGGCCAATAAACTGCACGCGGCGGCGGTCTTTGAAAGCGCTCCAGGCTCCGGCGCCTGCGTGCGAGTAACAACTCCTCTTGTCCCGCGCGGCGCCGCGCTATGAAGCGCCGCATCCGAGTCCTGATCGTCGATGACCACGCCATGATGCGGCTTGGCCTGGCGGAGGCGATTTCAGGTGAGCGGGATCTGCTGCTCGTCGGGGAGGCGAGCCACTGCGCACAGGCCGTTGAATGTTATGACCGGCTGAAGCCAGATGTCGTAACAATGGATTTGAACCTCCCAGGCGCCGACGGAGTGGAAACGATTCACCGGCTCCGTGAGCGAAATCGCGAGGCGCGCATCGTGGTGTACTCCGTCTCGGAAACTGAAGAAGACGCATGGCGGGTTCACCGATCCGGAGCGATGGGATACGTCTCGAAGGCTGCCGATATCGAAGAGGTGCTCGAAGCGATCCGGGAGGCCTTTGCCGGGAGGAGCTACTTTCCCGCCGGCCTCATGGAAAAACTCGCCTTGCGCACCCATCGGAGCGCGCTGACTCCGCGCGAGTTGGAAGTGCTTCAGCAGATCGTCCGCGGACGGAGGAACAAGGAGATCGTGGGGGCGCTGCATATGTCCGAGGCGACTGTGAAGCTTCATGTTTCCAATATCCTGGCAAAGCTGGAAGTTCAGGATCGAACGCAAGCGGCGGTGAAGGCGGTGCAGCGCGGAATTGTGCGTCTGGTTTAGGAGGCTGCTGCAATACACCTGGGCGCCGCGCCGCTTAAGGAAGGGTTTGAGAATTTCAACGTGCCGCCGGGCAGAGTAAAAACTAGCCAGTTGGCTAGGTTACAAAGCGAGCCGCTGGGGTGCAGAGTGGAACGTGCCAATCCCCCATATCAACCTCCATGAACAAATCCACCAACGATAGAAATTTACTCACGCGCAATGGCGCCGAGAACCTCCGCCGCACTTGCCGCGCATCCTCCGGCCGCATGAGGCGAACCGCAGCCGTCGCGCTCACTGCCCTCGCGGCAATCGCCAGTCAGCTCCACGCCCAGACCTTTAGCGGCCTGGGCCTCTATGTCGGAAACCCGAATGGGAACGACGCAAACGCCGAGGCCTATTTCGAGTCCCAGGTAAACGCTTTTACGAGCGCCCTCGGTCAGAATGCCACGACCATGGATGTCTTCATCGATTACACGCAGCCGATCTCGACATGGGCGAGCAATGCGAGCTGGTCGTCCTGGTCGATGGCAAATTCGGCGCCTGTGAAAAACCTCGTGCCGATCGTGAGCGTAGGTCTCGCGGACCAGCCCACAGGCTCACCGGGTGGAAACTATAGTCATGACGGCTCGCTTAATCAGATGAATGCCGTGGCGGCCGGCGCCTACGACACGTACTTCACAGGAGTCGTCACTGCCTATCGGGACCAAGGGTTCCCCAAAATCTATCTGCGAATCGGGTGGGAGATGGATGGCGGCTGGGAGCCGTGGTATGCCACGGTGGATCAAGGGACTGTGAATGCGTTCGTTGCCGCATTTCAGCATGTCGCCACACTCGCCAAGCAGGTGACTGGCATCACCGTGAAAACCGTATGGTGCCCCGCGAATATCAACTGGGTGCAATGGGGGGTGGAAGCGACCTACCCGGGCGACCAGTATGTCGATATCATCGGGCCAGATGCCTATAGCCCAATCTATGCGGATACTACCTTGAACTGGGAGAATGGAACGTTTGCGCCAGACGCCACAACGTGGTCGGCAAACACCGTAAATCGTGAACACTTCTGGGATTACCCAAATTTCACCCAATGGAGCTACCAGAGCAGCGGCGGCTATGGCCTGGTCGAAGGCCTGAACTTTGCGAAGGCGCACAAGAAGCCATTTGCCCTCTCGGAATGCGGCGCCGGCGGAAATGGAGGCTCCAGCGGCCCCGTGGACGAAGGCGACTTCCCGCTCTATTTGGCCGCGCGGCTTTCACTGGCCATGTCGCAGGGCGTGGCGATCGAGTATGTGACCGTATGGGATGTCAACGTGGGCGATGGATCGTGGAATTTCACCGACGGGACACGCCCCGCCGAGCTGTCGGCCTGGAAGCAATTCCTGAAGACGATGGGGCTCGCGCAGCAGGGATTCACAGCGTCGAAGTACGAGGCCGAAAGTCTGGCTGTGGCGAACTCCCAATCGGCAGGCGGAACGAGCGCGGTCACGGGCGATTCGACACTGAGCAATGCGCAGGCCGTGACGCTCAATTCGAGCAGCGCCGGCGATTACATCACGTTCGTGGTTCCGAAAGTTGCCGCCGGGACTTACGAAGTAAGAGTCGGGCTGCGCAAGACAGGATCTTCGGGAAAATTCCAGATGCAGGCAGGCCGGGCGGATAGCTTCAGCTCCACTGCCGTAAATGTCGGATCTATTCAGGATTGCTACGCACCAAACTGGGTTTACCCGGAAATAGATCTTGGATCGTGGACGGCGGCATCGGCGGGAGACCGCTGGTTCCGGTTCAATGTGACTGGCCAGAACAGTTCGAGCACGGGAAGCAGTTATAATAGCTCAATCACCATCGACAATATCACTCTCGTTCCGCTGGCGGGTGCAGCCGTGGCGGCGCTCCCTGCCGGGTGGACAGACCAGGACATCAATTATCCCGCGGCGGCTGGCTCGGCCTCCTATGATTTATCCAGCGGGAACTGGACCGTTGCCGGAAGCGGCGCGGATATCTGGTACGGGGCGGATCAATTTAACTATGCAAGCACGGCAGTCACCGGTGACCAAACGATCATCGCAAAAATCACCGGGATGCAGAACACGGATAATTGGGCGAAGGCGGGAGTGATGTTTCGCGATAGCGCGAGCCCCGGCAGCATGTTTGTGATGGTGGCGGCAACGCCTGCCAACGGCATCGCGATGCAGTGGCGGACAGCGACATCCGGCCAGTGCGGGGGCGCCGGCGCGGGCGGGATACCCATTCCAAGCGCGAGCCATCCTGTATGGGTGAAGCTGGCAAGGAGCGGAACGAGTTACACGGGTTGTTATTCGACGGACGGAACCCATTGGATTCAAGTCTCAAGCATCGCCGCAAGTTTTTCGAATGCCACTGCCCTCGCAGGACTGGAAGTGCTTTCGCACAGCAATGGCGTGCTGAATACCGCCACCTTTAACAGCGTGAGCATTGCTCCCACAGGCCCGGCGGCGGGCGCCTGGTACAGGCTCACGCCCCGGCATGCGACCGGGTCAAGCCTCGATGTGGACGCAGGGAGCCAGGCGAACGGCGCCAAAGTGCAGATTTGGACTTGGTACGCCAGCACAAATCAGGAGTGGGGATTTCAGCCAACGGATAGCGGGTACTATCGGATCGTGCCGCGGAGCGGGCCTACGAAGTGCCTGGACATTAGTGGCGGTCCAAACGCAACCGCGAATGGAACTCAAGTATGGCAATGGGACTGGGTAAACGGGACAAACCAACAGTGGAAACTTGAGCCGACCGATAGCGGCTACTATCGGCTAACCCCGCGGAACGCGACTGGAGAATGCCTGGACATCGCCGGCGTGAGCACGGCAAACGGCGCCATGGCAACCATCTGGCAATTTGTGGGCGGCCTAAATCAACAGTGGCGTCTGGATATTCAGCCGTAGGCATTGCCTCGCAATGCGGTGAGCCGGTCCGGAGACGGCGCCGGCTTCATGCGCGGGACGTTCAGAAAGCGTCCCGCGCTCTCGCTCCGGGTTCTGCCGCACAAATAAGGGATGCTTGTGCCTAACGACCGCCATCCATGATCAACCGCCGATTCTTCCAGAGGTAGCCGCAGCCGGAGTAGAGCGTGAGCCCAAGCGCCATCGCGATCAAGACTGCGCCGCCGTATCGCCAGACGAACCACCACCAGGCGCCCGCCGAGCCAATGCCCATTCCAGCCAACTCCTTGATCGAGAGCAGAAGCAGGAAGAAGATGACCATTACGATCTGCCACACCGTCTTGTGCTTTCCCAGCCGTTCGGCTGGCAGGATCGTCCCTTTGCTGGCGGCGAGCAGCCGCAATCCCGTGATGGCAAATTCCCGCGAGATGATCGTGATCGCGACCCATGCATGGAATGCCCCTGTCTCGACCAGACAGATGAATGCCGCGGCCATCATGATCTTGTCCACCAGCGGATCCATAAGCCGGCCAAAGTCGGTTTCTAAATTCCGTCGGCGCGCGATCTCGCCATCGGCGTAATCCGTGATCCCTGCCAGGATAAATAAGAGCAGGCCTGCGCTGTTCGCAAGCCGCCAGCCCGTCGAAAGGATCGAGACGAAAACCAGCGTCAGGAAGAAGCGGGAGACTGTGAGCTGATTGGGAAGATTCATCGTGTGCGGCTGCCGGCCGTGCGTTTGCAAAAGCGCGTTGCCATCAGGCGCACTTTGCCCGTAGTTTCGCACCGTTCACAAATTCAAACCGCCGAATAATTAAAATGACTGCATCCGCTGATATTGGCCTCATTGGCCTCGCCGTAATGGGAGAGAATCTCGTCCTGAACATGGAGAGCAGAGGGTTCACGGTCGCGGTTTTCAATCGCACTACTGCGGTGACCGACAAATTCGCGGAAGGCCGGGCAAAAGGCAAAAAGATCGTGCCGACCCGCACCATCGAGGAATTCGTATCGGCGCTCAAGCGTCCTCGCAAGGCCCAAATCATGGTAAAAGCGGGCGCACCCGTGGATGCGGTCATCGCGCAACTTGTGCCGCTTCTGGAGCCCGGGGACATCATTATCGACGGAGGCAATTCGCTTTGGACTGACACCCAGCGCCGCGAGAAGGCGCTCAAGGAGAAAGGCATCCATTTTTTTGGGATCGGAGTCTCTGGGGGAGAGGAAGGCGCTCTCAAGGGTCCATCGATCATGCCCGGCGGCTCCGCCGAGGGCTGGAAGGTGCTTGCGCCGATCTACCAGAAGATTGCGGCGGTGGCTGAGGGCGAGCCGTGTTGCCGCCACATGGGACCGGACGGCGCGGGACATTACGTAAAAATGGTCCACAACGGGATCGAATACGGCGACATGCAGCTCATTTGCGAGGCATACGCCATCCTGCGCGCCACCATCCAGCCGACGGCTGACGAGCTGCATTCCATCTTCACCGAGTGGAACAAGGGCGTCCTCAACTCCTTCCTCATCGAGATCACCGCCGACATTTTTGCCCGGAAAGATCCGGAAACCGGAAAGCCGATGGTCGATATGATTTTGGATCGCGCCGGGCAAAAGGGAACCGGCAAATGGACCGTCGGTCACGCAGTCGAGATGGGCGTGCCGCTCAGCGTGATCTACTCGGCGGTGGAAGCCCGCATCCTTTCTTCGCTCAAGGACGAACGCGTCGCCGCCAGCAAGGAACTGGCCGCGCCCGAGCCGAAACCGTTCAGCGGCGATCGCCAGGCGCTCATCGATTCCGTTCGCGATGCCCTGTACGCGAGCAAGATCATTTCGTACGCACAAGGATTTGTGCAACTGGGACGCGCTTCGGAACTCTATAATTGGTCGCTCAATTTCGGCGACATATCGTCCATCTGGCGGGGCGGCTGCATCATTCGCGCCCAATTCCTCAACCGCATCACGGACGCTTATCGGCGCGATCCGTCGCTCAAGAATCTCATCCTCGATCCGTTCTTCCGCGACATCATCGCCAAGACGCAATCGAACTGGCGTTCGGCGATTTGCAGCGCGATCGAGTTTGGCGTCGCCACACCCGCTTTTTCAGCGGCGCTCAGCTACTACGACAGCTACCGCTCGGCCAATCTGCCCGCCAATCTGCTGCAGGCGCAGCGCGATTACTTCGGCGCGCATACGTATGAGCGTGTGGACAAGCCAGCCGGCGAGTTCTTTCACACCGACTGGATCGGCAGTGGAAAAGAATAGCCGCACTCCCACGCGTCGGCGCTGCTTAACGATCCCGACTCCGCCAGAATTCGTAGGACTCGACGGTCTTCTCGATCGTATAGCGCTCGCGCACGGTCTGATATAGCGTGCGCCACACAGCTTCAAATTCCTTTGGCTGATCCGCTGGCTTCCCCATCGTAACGACATAGTCGGGCGGATTGTCGAGCAGCCTGGACCGCACCGCGTCCAGATCGCGGGTCGTGAGAATGGTGTAGAATAAAGAGGCGTACCTTGTCCACGGAACTGTGTCGGCGGCGTGGTATAAATTTGCGTCGTCTGCGTCCAGGATTGCGACGCTGTGCCCCTCGGCGGAAATATTGCGGATTCCGGCTGAGACGGCTCGGAACTGTTGAACCTTCGCAAGGAACTGGTGAGGCAGACCTGAAACGTCGGCTGGGTTGTCGATGAGCGATAGATTCTCACCGGGCGCCGGAACCGCCTTGAACCAATTTGGATAATCCCGAAAGGCTGGCTGCGCCACAATCTCGAAGAGCATGCCACATAATGCCACATGAGGGAACGCAGCGCGCCGCATCCATCCAAAGGCGGCTTCCGCGCGCGCAAGCAGGACGATCAACACGATAACGAACGGGACCGTGGCGTGGCACAGATTATACGCATGCGTCCGGCTTACAAAAACCAGAAGCACCGCCAGTCCATACGCGGATATGCCAGCCAGCAGCGCATCGTCGCGCCGGAGCGCGCCATATAACCATCGCGCGAGAACGCATCCGATCACCGCGAGGTAGGTTAGCATGATGACGGCGAAGAAGCTCAATGCCGTGGGCGGCAGTTCCGTGAACGGAATCGACCCCATTCCGCCCCCTCCATACTGCGTGAGCGCTTCCACCCATCCACTCCAGAAGGCGCGACGGAAAAGAGTTCCGCGGCTTGCATGACCGAGCAAAGGAAGAAGCACTGCGCAGCCCGCGGCGATGAATGCCAGCAGCGCGGCGCACTGGCCTTTCAGCGCGATCGCGGTCAGCTTCCGGTCCAGCCGCAATATCCAGCAAAATGCGAATACCGGCAGCAGCATGACCCCCGTATCTGTCTCGAAGAATACTGCCGCCCCCGCAATGCCACCGGAGAGGGCAGCCCACTGAAATCCGCCCTTTCGCAGGTATGCCATCAGCGCCAGAAAAAACCAGACATCCATGGGATGCCGCATCATGGTTGAGGAAGGATAGACCCAGATCACCTCTCCCGGGTTGAGCCCGCTGAATATCTGGAGATACACAGCCAGGAGCGTCCCGACTCCAGCCCACACGGGACGCTGAAGAATAGCCCGCAATAAAAGGAACAGTGCTATGTAGTAAATGCACGCGTAACTCGTCTCCATCCCTATGAAGTTGGCGTAGGTCATCCGCGCCGCGGCATTCCATTGCGAGACGATCAACGGCCATCCAATTCCATATTGCGAAAAGATCTCCGTCGCGAACGCGCGTCGATGGGCAAACGACAAAGCTGGCCCCATCGCAAAGAAGTTAGTATGATGAAACTCGTCCACGGCGTAGATCGTGCCGGCCACGCGCGCCCACTCGACAGGCGGCACGCCGACAAACATAACAATCACCGCGCACATGAAGCAGAAGACCGCCCATTCCTTCGCCGGCGCGCCCCCCCTCCATCTGCCCATCCGAACCTCCAGGCGCGGCGCCTCCGCGCGAAAGCACCATGCTGCGCAAACGAGCGCTCCGATCGCCGGCAGGAGCAATCGAAGGAGCGCCCGGAAATCCAAAGGTTCGAACGATCCTTCTGTTCCAGGATAAGATCCCGAGGAAGCGAGAGATACAAACAACGCCAGGCTGATCCCTGCCAGAAGAGCGCACGTGCGGCCCGCCGAGCCCATTCGCTTCGCCGCCTCAAATCGCTTGCGCCACCTGACCGCGACCGTAGTCATTACCGCCAATGTGAGGGCGATACCGCTCAAATAGATCGGAATATCCAGCTCCGGCCGCAAATTGCGTTTCGCATATTCGGTCAAGTCATCCGGTGAAGAAAGGGTTCCGAACGGACCGATGATCAAGAGCGCCGCGACTACAAGTTGGAGGCAGACGGACAGCGCCAGGCTCATCGGTCCCGCAAGACAGACCCAATCTACTTTTTCGTTCGAAGCTGGCGGTTCTTCAGAATCGGGACTCATCGTCGCCATCCCTAGCAGCCTCCTTGCGGAAAGCGAGGCGCCTCCACCCCGTCGTGCGCAAAAAAAGAGCCGCCCCTTGCGGAGCGGCCCTTTGGCATTTGGATCGACTGTCGGTTACACGTCGTAGTACATGTGGAACTCGAGCGGATGCGGACGCAGGCGCAGGGCGTCGTAATCCTTGATGCGCATTTCCACGAGCGTATCGATCAAGTCTTGAGTGAATACATCGCCCCGCAGTAGGAACTCATGATCCGCTTCCAGCGCTTCGACCGCTCCCTTGAGCGAATCGGGCGCACTTGGAACGGTTGCCAGCTCCTCGGGCGGAAGTTCGTATAGGTTCTTGTCGAGCGGATCGCCCGGATGGATGCGATTGATAATGCCATCGAGGCCAGCCATAAGCTGCGCCGCCATCGCGAGATAGATGCAGCTCGAAGCGTCCGGCGTCCGGAATTCGATGCGCTTCGACTTCGGCGACTCCGAGACCGGAATTCGAATTGCCGCCGAGCGGTTTCGCGCCGAGTAAGCAAAATTCACGGGCGCCTCGTATCCGGGGACGAGCCGCTTAAAGGAATTTGTCGTCGGATTTGTGATAGCCGTAAGAGCGCGCGCGTGTTTGATGATGCCGCCGATATAGAAGAGCGCCGTCTCCGAAAGCCCTGCGTATCCGCTGCCAGCGAAGAGGTTCGTGTCGCCTTTCCAGATCGACTGGTGGCAGTGCATTCCGCTGCCGTTGTCGCCGAAGAGTGGCTTAGGCATGAAGGTCGCCGTTTTGCCGTGCTTCTTCGCGATGTTGCGGATGATGTACTTGTACAACTGGAGGTTGTCGCCCGTATGCGTGAGGGTCGAGTAAACGAAATTGATCTCGTTCTGTCCCGCCGTCGCGACCTCATGGTGATGCCGCTCCACTTTCAAACCGCACTGTTCCATCAGGAGCACCATCTCGTTGCGAAGATTCTGCTGCGAATCCGCAGGAGGCACCGGGAAGTATCCCTCCTTATGCCGCAATTTGTACCCGAGATTGGGAAACTCCTCAGACCCCGAGTTCCAGATGCCTTCGCCCGAATCGACATTGTAAAAACAGCCGTTGGACTTCAGTTCGTACCGGACGTCGTCGAAGATGAAAAACTCCGCTTCGGGTGCGAAATAGCATACATCCCCCACTCCGCTGGCTTTTAGGTAGGCCTCGGCCCGCTCCGCCACGCCACGCGGATCGCGATTGTAGGCCTCTTTCGTGATCGGATCGTAAATCGACGTGACGAGCGAAAGCGTTGGCGCGTCGTTGAACGGGTCGATCATCGCCGACGCGGGATCGACGATAGCGAGCATGTCGGAGTTATTGATCGCCTTCCATCCACGGATGGACGAGCCGTCGAAGGGGATTCCCTCGGGGATGCAGCGTTCGTATGCCTCGGCCGCTGTGGTCGTGACGTGCTGCCAGGCGCCGAGCAGATCGCAGAATTTGAAATCGACGAGTTTCACTCCGGCATCCTTTGCAAAGGAAATCACTTCTTTTGCATCCTTCGCCTTTTTATATTTTAGATCGGACATTGAGTCTTGGATAGCTTTTGGTTGACGGGAGGTTGGTGGCTCCGGGAGCGCGCGCCGTCACATGCTGCCAGAGGTTCTGAAAATGGAGGGGATCTGTTTCTACGATCTCCAGCCTCCTCTGGCAAGCCTCTCGTGCGATGGAACGCGCTTTTTTAAACCCACCCCCGCCATCCCGGCCTCATCGCCTCCAACCGCGGCTCACACCGCCTTCTCTCCTTTTTCCTCCGTCCGAATACGCACCGCCTGTTCGACCGACGATAAAAAGACCTTCCCATCGCCGATCTTTCCAGTTTTTGCGGCTGCGACAATCGTCATCATAGCGCGCTCGGCGGCCTCGTCCGTAACGACGACTTCGACTTTTACCTTGGGCAAAAAATCGACGGTGTACTCGCTCCCCCGATAAATCTCCGTGTGCCCTTTCTGCCGCCCAAAGCCTTTCACTTCCGTTACCGTCATCCCCTCGATGCCAATCTCGGCAAGTGCATCTTTTACCTCTTCGAGTTTAAACGGCTTTATGATCGCTTCGATTTTCTTCATTCGGTTTTGGGAATGGCGGTGCTTGGACTACCGCGCCATCAGCAGCACGCGTGCCATCCGCCCAAAGCTTCGACTGATACGACCTACACAGCCCGCAGTCGCTCCGATTAAAAGCTCGTAACTGGTGTATTTTACGCACACCCCGCGGATTCCGTGGGCGAAATGCGACAACGCTGCACGTTTTGGACCTTGCCGTTTTAGGCGCCGACTCACTTCACAGCCTGGTAATAGCCGGTCGCAAATTTCGCGAAGATATGGTGCTCGTTGAACGGGAAGTGCTGGAAAAGCGCGATGGCCACCAATCGCTCGTGCGGATCGATCTGGCAGTAGGTGGTCGCGGCGCCGTACCAGCCAAACTGTCCGGCGCTCGCGGGCACGTCGCCCCTGCCGATGTCCGTCGTCACCTCCACGCCATATCCGAATCCCTTTCCGGGCATCACCGCCGGCAGCGGCTGCGGCAGCGATGCCAAATGATTGGCGCACATAAGTTCCACTGTTTTCCGTCCGATAATCCGGCGCCCATCCAATGCACCGCCTTCCAACAGCATTTCAGCAAAGCGAGCGTAGTCGTCTGCAGTGCTGAAGAGACCCCCGCCACCACTCTCGAGACTCGCGCCCGACTCGGGCCGTACACGGATGATCGGCTCCGCTTCGACGAGCTTGCCATCCGGGCCATGTTTGTACGTCTTCGCCAGACGTTCCCCTTTCGCCTCGGGAACGCTAAATCCCGTGTCCCTCATCGAAAGCGGATCGAAGATTCGCTTCTGAAGAAATGCATCGAATCGCTCACCCGAAACGCGCTCGATAAGAGCGCCCAAAATGTCGAAATTGATCCCGTAGGTGTACGCATCGCCGGGCTGATGATGCAACGGCAGGGTCGCGACTTTCTTGATGAATCCATCGAGTTCGACACCACTCCACAAGTTTGCCCTGCGATACAACTCCTGGGTGGCATCGCCGCCGTCAAAATCGTAGCCAAATCCGCTCGTATGCGTGAGAAGGTGATGAATCGTGATGGGCCGCTTCGCTGGCTCAAGCTGCGGCGCATCGGCCGTTCCGCCCGTCATCACTTTCAAATCTTTCAACTCCGGCAGGTAATCGGAAACGGAGTCGTCGAGATTAAACTTCCCATCTTCCCATAGGGCGAGGACGGCGACGGCGGTAACGATCTTCGACATCGAATAGATGCGGCAGATCGTGTCACGCTGCATTGGCAGCTTCTTTTCGAGGTCGCGATATCCCGTGGCGAAGAGATCCACCGTCTTTCCGTCCCGCGCCACGAGTGTAATCGCCCCGGCCGCGTTTCCATCGTGGACAAATCGCTCAATCGTCGCGTGCATGACCCCGAGGCGTCCGGCATCCATGCCCGCAGCTTCCGGAGTCGTGGCAGGCAATTGCGCGAAAAGGGGAGACGAGGTGAGGACGACCGTCAGAAACAGAAACGTTTTCATGCGCGGGAGGGGAGATCGATGAACTTCAGGAATCGAGAGTCGCGCACGCTTGTCAACCCTTGCTCAGCTTCGGCCCTTCCTTGGTGTCCTTCAGCGTCCAGCCGAGCTTCGCTATTTTGTCCCGCAATTCATCGCTCAGGCGCCACTCTTTTGCCGAGCGCGCCCTTTGCCGCTCCTCGACGAGGGTGAGCACCTCCGTCGGCGCCGGCTCCACGCCTCGCTCGATCGCGAGTACGCGATTCATTGCCGCCCAGTCCGCCGCGATCTGAGCCGCGTGCCCCGCCTGGAGATGCCCTGCGTCCGCCTCTCTATTGCTATCGCGCACAAGATCGAAAAGCTGGCCCAGCGCCCCGGAAACATTCAAGTCGTCGTCCAGCATTTCGAAAAATTTCTCGCGGTGCGTTGTCAGCGGCGTCGGCAACGGAGCGGCGTCACCGGCCAGCGCGGCGATGCGGTCGGACCATTCGTCGATCCGCGCCAGCGCGGTGCGCGCGCCATCCAGACCCGCGAAGGTGAAATTCAGCGGCAGGCGGTAGTTCGCCAGCAGCACATACCGAATCTCCCGTCCCGAATACCCTTTCCGCAGCAGATCGCGCAGCGTGAAGAAATTGCCGAGCGATTTCGACATCTTCTGCCCTTCCACCATCAAGTGTGCATTGTGGAGCCAGTACCGCACGAATTTCTTTCCCGTGCAGCACTCGCTCTGTGCGATCTCGGCTTCGTGGTGGGGAAACAGGTTGTCCACGCCGCCGCAATGGATGTCGATCTCCGGCCCGAGGATCGCCGTCGCCATCGCGCTGCACTCGATGTGCCACCCTGGCCTGCCGCGGCCCCACGGACTCTCCCATCCCACATCTCCGTCCTCCGCATCCCACGCCTTCCAGAGTGCAAAATCGCCGATCGATTCCTTCTCGTACTCGTCGCTGCGGACGCGTCCGCTCGGGCGTAATTCCTCCAGATTCAGGTGCGCCAGCTTGCCGTAGTCGGGAAACTTCCCCAGCCGGAAATATACGGACTTGTCCTCTGCCTGATACGCAATCCCTTTTTCCTCCAGCACCCCGATCATCTCGATCATCTTCTCGATGAAGCGCGGCTCCGTGGCCGCTGGATTGTGCGCCGCGCGTTTCACTCGCAAGGTCTCGCAGTCCTCAAAGAATGCGTCTTTAAACTGCTGCGTAAATGGCCCGAGCGCCGACCCAGCCTGACGCGCCCCGCGAATCGTCTTATCATCGACATCTGTGAGATTCATCACTCGCTGCACTTCGTAGCCGCGCGCCTCCAAATGCCGCTGCAGCAGATCCTCGAAGACGTAGGCCCGAAAATTCCCGATGTGCGCGAAATTATAGACCGTCGGCCCGCATGTGTACATCGAGACATGGCGTCCGGCCGGGTCGAGCGGGTGGAATTCCTCGATCCGGCGTGAATAGCTATTGAAAAACTGCAGCATGTGCGGCTGCTCTCTAGCGCACCCGCGTCGGATTTCCAGTCGCGTCGCGTCAGATCGCGCTCCTCCCTTTCGCCTCGCACTCGCACCTGAGACAGAATTGGCGATGGAGTCAAATCCGACCAGCCGCTTGTCACAACCCCTTCGATTGCCGGTCGCGGCTTGCGGCATTCGGGCAGTTGCGTCAGCAGAACGCTTCCATCTGGTCCTGCATCGCGTCCACGCCCGCAGCGACCCCCAGGCGTCCGATATTTCCAGTTTGGCAAATCGACTCCGACCGCATACCGTAACGGACTAGTCGCATGAACCAAATCCCTTCATTGAATCATCTCCAGTCGCGCCGTGACTTCCTCAAATCCACCAGCACCGTAGTTGCCGCCTCGGCGCTCGCCGGTGTGGCTCTCCCTCATGTCCATGCAGCGGGCAGTGATGCCGTCCAACTCGCGCTCGTTGGCTGCGGCGGACGCGGCACCGGCGCCGCGGCAAATGCCCTCGAGACAAGCGCACTCGGCCCGATCAAACTCGTCGCAATGGCCGACGTCTTCGACAATCGCCTGAAGGGAAGCTACCAGGCGCTCAGCACGAGCCATGCAAGCCAGGTCGATGTGCCTGACGATCGCAAACATATCGGCTTCGATGGCTACAAGCACGCCATGGACGCGCTGAAACCTGGCGACGTCGTGATTCTCACGACCCCTCTTGCCTTTCGATGGGTCCATTTCACCTACGCGATCCAGCGCGGCTTGAATGTCTTCATGGAAAAGCCGCTGACAGCAGACGGCCCGACCTCGCGCCGGATGCTCAAGCTGGCCGAAGAGGCCTCCGCGAAGAATCTCAAAGTCGGCGTCGGTTTGATGTCCCGCCATAGCCGCTCGCTTCAAGAACTCCATAAGCGCATCGAAGACGGCGAGATCGGCGATTTGATCCTGATGCGCGGTTACAGGATGCATGGTCCGGTCGGATCCGCCTTCTCCGATAAGTGGCCCGGCTCCCCAAGCGAATTACTCTGGCAGATTCAGCGCTTCCATAGCTTCCTTTGGGCAAGCGGCGGCTGTTACAACGACTTTTACATCCACCACATCGATCAGCTCTGCTGGATGAAGAATGCATGGCCGGTCAAAGCCCAAGGCATCGGCGGGCGCCACTATCGTGATAACAAGATAGATCAAAACTTCGACAGCTACTCCGTGGAATACACGTTTCCCGATGGCGGAAAGCTGTATATGGACGGCCGCTGCATCCTCGGCTGTAACTCCATATATTCCAGCTACGCTCAAGGGAGCAAAGGCTTGGCGATCGTCTCGAAGTCGAGCGACTGCGGCACGCCATCGAGCACCTACAAGGGGCAGAACCCCGATCGCGCGAACCAGATTTGGACTTCCACTGACAACAGCAACCCGTACGCGAACGAATGGGAAGATCTGATGACCGCCATCCGCAGCAATACGCCATATAACGAAGTGCCGCGCGGCGTCCAGGCCAGCGTCGTCACCTCGATGGGCCGGATGTCCGCCCACACCGGACAGGAAATTACTTACGACGACTTCATCAATTCCGAGCACGAGTACGCCCCTGGAATCGATAAACTCACGATGGACAGCCCATCTCCTCTTCCAGCCGATGCGGAAGGCAAGTATCCGATCCCGATGCCCGGCATCTGCATCAAGACAGAGTATCCCATGAAGGCCTAGCGCCTTTAAGCGGCGTTGTAACGACCGGTCGCCCCCCCACGGGTCTCATTCCCCTTGGGGGCTCAATCGAACAAGGGCATCCATCTCCAGCCGGAGATCGGTGCATCTCCCGAGGCCGTGGAATGACATTATTGTGAGATCGAGCAGGATCGTCTATCCCGCAACAGCATCGCACAGCGCGCCGGTTGACTTGCCTATCCAAGAGCACAACTGCCCGCGCTGTGGTCCGGCCTCTTCACCGTTCACGGCCCCATGGCCAGGGCGCCCGCAAGCCATGCGCGGAAACTCCCGTCGCCTCCAGAGGTTATTTCATCGAATGCAAACCGATCATGTTCCCCTCGGTATCCAGCACGAGGGCGATGAATCCGTAGTCACCTATCGACTCCTTTCCCTTGTGAATCTTTCCACCATTCTCGACCGCTCGCGCCGCCTCGACAGCGCAATCCTCACAAACAAAATAGACAATAGTTCCTCCGCCACCGGAGTCTTTGCCCGCCATTTTAACGAGCGCACCGGGACATCCGCTGCTCTCATGCTGCATCGGGAAGGCCCATAACTCGAGACCTGCACTTTCCAGGCGTTCCAAGGAAGTCCGAAACGTGTTCTCGTAAAAGACCTTCGCGCGTGGGATGTCTTGAACGTAGATCTCGAACCAGCCGACGGGATTGCGATTGGGATTCATTGATGATTTGATTTGGATTTTCGGTTGGCCGCTCCAGGCTGGCCGTGAGCTTTACGCCACGACTCCAGCCACGCGGCTTCTCACAGCAAAGACGAACGACCGCAAAGGAAAAGGACATCGAAGAAGCGCTTTGTTCGGATCCCACTCGCCATCACCGCGCTTTGACCCCGCGATGTTCGATCCGCGGGCCGACGTCGGGCTTTGGCTGGATGGGAGGATTCTCCGTCGAGCATCGCGTTAAAGCCTGACATCCAAGGAGGATTGCACCAATCCACCATGCAGCAGACACACCGTACGGCGGCCGGGCCGCGGAAACTCCTCGGAATGGTTTTAATGCCCGATATTTCTCCCCAGCGGCGATTGCCATTGTTCTCATTGCGCCCGACGATTGCCTCCTCAAAAGCCGGGACCGCAACACGGTGAAAATTCCCGGATCTGCAAGAATCGCGCGATGCCGTCTCAGCGCTTCTTTCCGCTCAGCTATGGTTCCGCTTCTGGTCTCGATTATCCCCGCGGCCAGAGCGCGGGCGCCTCGATGCACCGCGCTCGACTTCTCGGTGAGCGCCGCGCAAGCGATTTGCTCGGCTGCTTCGGCCACCCGGCCCGCCATTGCATAGTCGAGCGCCAGCCACACCCGGTGCAATGCAGTCGTATGATCGCCTTTGAGCGCAACAGCGTACTCATGCACAGCCATCGATTCCCGTTGCTTTCCGATTCCCCGGTAAGCGAGCGCCAGATTGAAAAGCATCCACGGCTCGGCGCCTTCCCGCTTCCTCCAGTCGCGAAGCCACCAAATCGCCATCCGCCACTCCGTCGCGCAGTACAATGCCCAGCCGGTCTGGCCCCACGTTTGCATGTCGTGCCACAGCGCGGTTCGATCCGCTGCAAGATAGCATTTCAACCGGAAGGCCCGCGCGGGCATGGCCAATTTCGAGAGAAATACCATCCGCGCCCCGCGTCCAGGGTCGGTGCAGACTCGCATGCCGCGGATCGGGCCACCGATAAACCAGGCCGCGTTGTCAATGTTTCTCTCCACCGCAACCACTGCGGCAGCGGCGCCGATCCCCGGGTCTCCCAAAACCCGGCGCAGAGTGCGATCCAGCTTCCGCCGGAGTCCAGCCTCGATTAGCGCTGCGGACGCAGCTTTCATCGTTGAGGCATCTGCCGTTTGGTCCAAGCATAGCATGCGGAAGGCATCCACCGCCGCATCCGAATTGCGAGAAGCCGCAGCATGCTTCACAATCAGACTTCGTGTGGTTCCACCAGGAAGATGCATCTCAAGCCGGTCCAACGTCCGCCGCGCCTGCTCCAGTCTGCCTGTTTTAATCTCGCACTCCGCCAGCGTGTAACCGGCGAAGCCGTAGTGCGGATCCAGATCGAACGCTCGTCCGAGCGCGGCCATCGCTGAATCTTCGTCTCCCGCGTGAAGATGCGCATCACCAATATACCCTAGTGGGATGGCGCTCCGCGGATTCAGCCGCGCCATCATCTCAGCGGCAGATAGCGCGCCTCGGTAATCGTTTGCTTGCATGCACCACTCAGACACCTGCGTCCACCCCCAAGAATAGTCGGGGTATTCCGCCAGAACGGCGCGCATTTTCGCCAACGCCCCTCCACGGTCTCCGCGGTGCGCCTCTATCCACGCTGCCCTGCCTCGCAATGTCGGCGACGGCGCCTCCGATCCATTGGGAGAACACGCGGCAAGCGCCTCATCGTAGCATCCCGCGTTTGCAAGCAAGCATGCTTTTCTATCTCGCGCGTCGATCGAATCGGGGTTTAGTTTCAGGACGCGGTCGTAGGCGGCGATCTTGCCCTCCAAATCGTCGCTCGGCAGCGTCTGGGCGAGCCGCATCCATGCAAGCGGTTCTCCGCCCCGGGTCTCCGCAAGCGTCCGGGCCAGATCCATAGCCAGCCCCGCCCGACCGGTTTCACTTCCCCAGTTCACAAGCGCTTCCCATCCCCAGTCGTACTCGGGATCGTGCTGGATCGCAATTGCGACCCGCTCCATCGCCGCGTCGCGTTCACCGCGGCGCCACAGCAAGGACGCGAGCGATCCATGGTTCGCCGGTTCCATGGGCTGCGCCGCCACTGCCCGATCGAGGGTCTTCCTCGCCTCTTCAAATAAACCTTTCGCGGAGTACGCGCTTGCAAGAAGCCTCGCCGCGTGTGTTGCCGCAGGATTCAAACTTATCGCCTGCTGCAGCGTTTCGATCTCCAAGTCACGCTCTCCCCTGAACCGCTGAACGGTCGCAAGATCGATCCAGGCCCCCGCAAGCAGTGGGAAGCGCGCAACGCATTCCGACGCCAATTGCAAGGCTTCGTCCCACGACTTCATATCCAGAAGTTGCCCGATAAGGCACGACCATGCCTCCCACAGATCGGGACGCACCCCGTGGGCTTCTCTCATAACGTTTAGCAATTCCGCGGGTGCGAGTACGCCGAAAAAATGAGTCCGAAACGCCTGCAACCCCTCTCCAAAAACCACTTGTCGCTCCAATTCGCCTTGAATGTATGCAGCCGCGGCGCGGCGATCGTCACGCTCCCCTCCGATCTGGGCCAGTTCTGCGATCGCCGGGGAGTAATCGACGGACAGCCGGATTGCTTCGTAGAGCGCCGTCCGCGCGTCTGCTTCGCGATGAAGTGCGCGCAAAAGCGATCCCCGTATTCCGTGTGAAGAAGGCGACTCCGTATCGATCTGAACGGCTGCGTCTGCTTCGGCCAACGCCTCGTCGAGCCGCGCAAGCGCCCGCAACGCAAGCGCCATTTCTCGGCGCGCCCACGCATCCAGCGGATCGAGTTCGATCGCGCGCCGCGCCGCCTCCTCCCACTGCTGCGCCCGCGATTCCCTCGCAAGCCCGACCCGGAGGCGCGCCAGCGGGATATGCCGCGGCGAGCGCTCCGCCATCCGATCGACGTACTCGATCGTAGCCTCGCGTCCGCTTCTCGCCGCAATGAATCGCGCGACCGCCTCCTGCGCATCAGGCGCCAGTGGATCCAGTTCGAGGATCTCGAGCCAACGCTGGTGCGCATGCTCGCGGTCGCATGCGTACTCCGAAAGCGCCGCTGCGTTCCGCAGCCACGCCAGCCGCGGGGCCCGCGTCTCCGCCCGCGATTGCAGTTGCCGAGACCGGAGGATCTTTCCATGACGTCCAAACGCATCTGCTGAGAATAACAGCAGCTCGCCGTCGTCCGGCCGCTGATGTAAAGCTTCCTCCAAAATTGCGAATGCCTCTTCCGCACGAAGCAGCGTCTGGAGCGCCCAAAAGAGGAGGCGGGCTGGACGGCTCGATTTTTTACCGTGTCTCGCATGCCGGGCGCGCACCCATTCGAGCGCCTTTTCCGTCTGCCTCAGATGGCGCGCCGCCAGAAAATAAGAGCGAGTCGGCGCATCCGCTGTCTCCTGCAAACATGCGGCGAATCGGCGGAGTGCGATTGATCGATCCCGTTGCCGCCAGTCCCAGAGCAAATCGGCATAAGCCATCAGACAGCCGGCATCCGGCTGACGGCGCCTCATTGCGCTTAAAAGAAAGCGGCCCGCCTCGTTGCGGCGTCTTCCGTCCCTTGCCAGGTGCTGCGCCCACGCCCGCCAGAATTCCGGCTCATCTTCCCTGGCGAGTTGCTGCATGAAACGCACGCACTCCTCCTGCTGCGACAATTGCTGCAATTCATGGATGCGCGAGTTGAGGAGCGCATACGTTTTGGGGTAACGCGCCAGAAGCGCGTCCGTTGCTGCCATCTGCCGACTCGGCGAGCCATCGTAAAACGCGAGATCCCGCTCTGCGAAAAGTGCGATTCGATGTTGGCCGTCCATTGCTTGCAGCCGGTCGAGATGCGATTGCGCTTCCTCCCGCCGATGTTCGTCCAATGCCCGGCGGAGTGCGTAATAGGCATCGAATTGCGCCACGTCTTGAAGGTCGATCCCATCGATTGACGCGGCAGCCGCGAGCGGCACGAGCAGCATACCTCGCGGCCCGAACGCGGAATAGCGCTCGCGTAAGTACTCCCAATCGAAGTCCGCCGATTCCCGCCGATACGGGTCCCGGATAACGAGCGATCGGCTCACCGTGTCATAGCCGATCACCGCCTGTAGATGCGCCGTCGAAGCCTCAACGGTTGTCAGCGTAAATGGGATGTTGCGATCGATTAAACTGCATGCCGCCTCCCACGTAATTGTAAACTCCGTCGCGAGAAAGCCGTTCCGCTCGGCCCAGGCTCGCTCGACATGCGCCGGCGTCCCATCGTACGTAAGTTCGCCCGCCAATGCGATGTGATCGACAGGTTTGCGAGCATACGCGGCAATCGCGGCGAGTGTTGCCGGCGCGCACGTCAGATGGTGCTGCCGCACAAATCCCACGGGCAGCGTCACACGCACTGCATCCGCTTCCGCACTCACCAGCCGGCGCGTGAATTCCGTGCTCCACGGCTCAATCCCCGATGCGCGGGCGTGCTTCGACGCCCCTTCGAAGTTCCGCGCCCGATATTGCAGAAACGCCATTCGCGCCTCCCAACCCGCCATCTCCGCCTTCTCGAAAATACACAGCCTCAGGCGATACCGCTCCCACTCCGCGATTGCCCCGCGCAAATCCTCTTGCTCGGCTAGAATATAAGAGAGCTGCCCGACGCACGGTGCGCTTTCGTTTCGAGCCGTCTCCATCCTCAGCAGTTCGATCGCGTCGCCATCGCGGTTAACCAGTTGGAGGAGGTGCGCCGCGCGCTGAACTGCCGGGCGGTATCCGGGATTCACCTCAAGCGAGAGCATCGCGCTCGCAAGCGCCTCTTCGTATCGATCCTCCATCTCAAGCACAGACGAACGCTCGCACAGCACCCAGGCGCGATTCACCCCGAGACTTGCGGCTTCATCCAATAGCTTCCCCGCCGCCTCGAAGTCCCGAAAGCTTCCCGCTATCCGTGCGCGCAACGTAAGCAAATCCGCCCTTTCAACATCGGTCATCGTGAATGCGGGCAGTGATTCCACCCATTTCCATCCAATAAATGCACCCCGCCGCGACAATATCGACAGCCCCATAAAGTACGCGGCGCTCGCGCTGCTGCGGTCCGCCATCCACGCTTGCAGAAACAGCCCTTGCGCCATTCTCGCTCCTCCGACGTTCCCTGCTAGACGCCCCGCGAGAAGCCGCGCCTTCGTCCCACGCCACCGATCAAGCGGAGCCGTGCCCACCGCCTTTGCGAACGCCTGCGTGTAGAGACCCCGCTCATAAAGCGCTCCTACCGCCGCCAGTTCTTCGGGCGGCGGCTCTATTCCTTCATGCCTTCGGATTGGGTGCATTCGGCACGACGGTTCTCAATCAGCGTGCACGACGCAAATCATTTTGTTCCGACCCCGGCCCCTCGATGAAATCCCACTGGAAAGCCAACCGATATAGTCTTGAGAATACCGCGGCCGCTCCTCGCAGAAGACCGTTTCGTAACTACCTATCCGTAATCCTAAAGCTCTACTCCTCCCGGAGCGCCCCTACCCGGCTTCCCCGCAGTCCGACACGTGTCGCAAACCAAACCCAGAAGAGCGACCCGGCGGCAAGCGCGGCCAGCAGCACCGCCATGCCCGCAAACGGGAAGCCGCCCGCGCGTTGCCGGAGGTGCGGCCAGACGGCCAGCATCGCGCTGCCGGCGCCGATTGCCAGCCCGCACGCGATGAGCCAGCAATGCTCTGCATAGAGGACGCGGCGCACTTGGTTGCTTCGGAAGCCCAGCGCCTCCAACAGCGCAAATTCGCTCCGGCGCTCCAGGATATTGCGCGCAACAACGATCGAAAGGCCGGCGCTGCCGAGAAGAAGCCCCAATCCGCCGAGCGCCTGGAAAATCGCGAGATAGGTGTTTTCAACCGATTGAAATTCCGCCAGCCGGCGTGCTGCCGGGGTCACTTCGAATCCGCGATCGGAAAGCGCGCGGGAAAGCTCGTTTGCGACCTCCTTCGAACTTCCAGCAGGAGCATCGATAAGGTACATCCGATAGCCCGGCTGCGCGGGAAAATTCTCCACGAAGCGCTTTTCGGATATCAGGACGCTTCCTTGCAGGATCGACCCCTCGAGCGCCGCCACGATCCGAACGCGGCAGGGCTGCCCGTGGTCGTCACGATACTCGATCGTGCCGCCGAGTTTCTTTTGGAGGCCGTACTCCAAGGTCGTCTCGTCCGACACGCCGGGAATGGCGTCATCGAACGAGGGTGCATCCAAAATCCCCCAATCGCCCGCACGCTTTGCGCCGGACGCGGACGCTGGATCGATCGCCGACGCGAACCGGAAGGCTCCCCGCGCAGCGAGGTCGGCAGGATTCACTCCAAGCAGGCGCGGCTGAAGGGCGCGATTGAGGTTAAGGCAGCTCGCGTCGTCGCCGTCGCGCACGCGCAGTTGCACAAAGGATACTCCCTTCATCGCGGCGTCGCTGAGGGCGTACGCGTCCCGCGCTTTCGAGGAATTGAGATCCTCGTAAATCGGCAGGGCCGACGTTGCGACAAGCGCAAAACCGCCGCTGCCAGAATCGCGGCGATCGGACGCCGAAGGCGTCTCGCGAAATGCATCCACGGCCACAACGATGAAGACCCCGCTCGCAAGGACGGCAGCCGTCGCCAGACTGCGCCCTGGACGGCGCGCGGCGTTCCTGCGCCCCAGTTGCGACAGAGAATCCAATGAGACATGGGAACCGGCGCTTCGCCGAAGCCATGTGAGAGCCGCAGCGAGTCCTGCGATCAGCAACAAGGCGCCCGAACTGAAGAATGTCTCGGACGACCGCGACCGATCGAACAGGACCAGTGAGAGGGCGCCCGCGAGCGAAAGCACCGCGACCACGGCGCTCCAAGGGCGCGAAAACCGGCTGCGGCGCTGACGGTGACTGGCATCAACGCTTTCTTTTCCAGAACCGGCAAGAAGCTCGCGCGCGGAGACCTGGAACTGACGCCGGCTCGCAAGCCACATCGCGGCAATCGCAACGGCGATTGCACAAACTGCGCCGGTCAGGAGACTCGTCCCGCTCGCGCTAAACACAAAGCGGGCGCCGCCGCCTACTCCGCTCCAGACATTCGTCAGCAAATAGAGCACCGCCTGTGTGTACACGGCCGCGCCTGCCAATCCCAGCAACGCACCCACCACAGCAAGGATCGCCCCTTCGACCAGGAAGAGTCGGCGGACAAGGCCCGTCCTGAGTCCGAGCGCGAGGAGCAGCCCGGCTTCGTGGTTGCGCTGTTGCAGAGAGAAGACAAAGAGCAGCCCCGTGAGGATGGCCGCGGCCGCCAACAAGAAAAACGAAAAGCTCACAAAGTACTCGCCGAAATCGACAGGCGCATCCGTCGCCGCAAGCGCCTGCGCGCGAAGCGCCAAAAATTGAAAGCCGAGTTTCGACAGCGTAAGATTGCTGCGAAGCGTCGCGGACAGCTCCTCCAGGCTCACGGCGTCTGGCCATCGCATGGATGTGAGGTTTCCCCATCGATTCGACCACATCTCCTGGCCCGCCCGCAAAGTAACAAACGCCTTTGGCGTGCCGCGATACTGCTCCCAATACTTCTGGTCCTTGTCTCGGATGCGCGTGGAATCGAATGCAAATCCCGGCTGCCAGTCGCGGCAGTTATTCTTATCGGCAAGGCCCGGAAAATCGGGCATCCATGACGAGTTCACCTCCGGATCAGTCATAGGCAGGACCGCCCGGATTGTAAACTCCCGCTCCTTTTCCACGAGCTGGCGCCGCTCCGTCATCACAAAGTAGCGGATCTTTAGCTTCGCGCCCGCTATGACTGACAGATCGTCTGCGAGCCATTGGTTGATCACGGCCTCGTCATCCTTCAGATCTGGAGGCAGAAATCCGGACGGAGCGGGATCGACCGCCGAAGCGATGGAGTACGGCGCCGCGTGATCGCCCGAACGCAGTTCGTTCACAAAATAAGTCAGAGCATCGACGCGTTTTCCAGGCTGCCTGGCGGCAGCCGCTCCGATCTCCGGGTCAAGAAACACCCGGTCCGTTCGCAATTCGGCCCCGCCCGTATCGAGCTTTCGCAGTTGCAGCCCGGCATCCTCCAATCGCCACCCCCTGCCAGCGATCACTTCCAGGTGACTCGATTCCGGATCCTCAACAAGCAAAAGGTTCGCCTTGGCAGCGATGCCTAACCGCTGGCCGAGCATCGGCAGTGGAACGAAGATAGAAAAGGGCGGAACCTGGCCCGCCTGCATGGCGAACCTCCCATACTGCCCATCGTCCACAATCCTTTCCACATTTCCGGCAATCGGGACGACCTGATTTTCCTCACCGGAAAGCGGCGCATCCCTCGAGAACGCGCTTGGCTTCTCGATCCGGACCACGACTCGGTCGCCCGCTTTGACGCCGAGTTGTTGCGCGGCGCGCTCGTTGAGCACAAAACCGGCCGGCGTCACGTCAAGGGACTGCGGGGCTAGTTTCCAGAAGCGCGCATCCACACCGAGCACTTGCGCCTGGTTCACGCGCGCCGCAGCATCGGCGCGAGTTACGCTGCCGCGCAGGAGTAGAACCGGCGCGCCGCCGGAGGCGGAGGCGAGATCGGGACTTGCGCCCGGATCGGCAGTAGCGCGGAAGAAGCGATCGTTTGCCAGCATCGCCGAACCGGCCTTGCCTACGCGATTCATCGCCTCGATGCAGAGCGTCGCCTTTACGGAGTCGCCCACGAGCAGCGACCCCGTCAGCACCATCGACGCAAGCGCAGCGCCGAGCACCACGCCCGTGTGCGTGCGGCAGTAGTGCGTAATCCCGCGCCGTATAACAGTCCAGAATGTCATCGTTAGTCCAGTGCCGCTGAGACTAATTTCCCGTCTCGCAGTTCCAACGCGCGCCCCATCTGCCGGGCATAATCGAGCGCGTGCGTGACGAGAAGGACCGTTACTTTGTGCTCCCGATGAATCTGCAGCAGCAGGGCCATGAGCCGTTCCGCGGAAGCGCGGTCGAGGGCGCCCGTCGGCTCGTCGGCGAGCAGGAGCTTCGGACTATTGATCAATGCCCGGGCGACGGCTGCCCGCTGCCGTTCACCCCCCGACAGTTCACCGGGCCTGTGGTGCATGCGCTCCTTCAATCCGACCGCTTCAACCAGGCCTTCCGCCCGGGTGCTCAAAGCCGCGCGGTCTCCCTTCTGAATCGCCAGCGTCGGAATAAGCACATTTTCCAGCACCGTGCATTGCGGCATCAGATGGTGAAGTTGAAATATAAATCCGATTGTCGTGTTCCGGTATTCAGCCGCCTCCTTCGGGCTAAATCGCTCGATGTCACGTCCGTCGATGAGAAGCTGCCCGGAATCGGCGCGATCGAGCGTGCCAATAATATTTAGCAACGTGCTCTTACCCGAGCCGGATGGCCCTACGATCGCGACAGTCTCACCCGCCGCAATTTCGAGATTGGCCTTCGAGAGGACCGGGACGGATTCTCCGCCTTCGCGACCGCCGTAGGCTTTCGTAAGATCTTTTGCTTCAACTAGGGACATAAATAAAAGCGCCGACCCGGCGGTGAAGGCGGTCCAGCAAGTAACATGGCCTACCCATCGGAACGCGAAATAAGCCACCGCCTCGACTTCATCTCGGAGCGTGGAAGCGAGCGCGGCTCGACGCGCCGGACGGGAATTCGAAGAGAAAGCGACGCGGCAAAGGCGCGCGCCAGCGCCTCAGGCGCGCCCGCGCTCGAGCATTCGACTTCCACCAAGGCCTCGGCAAGGGCGCCGTGCCGGTCGATCCGCACGCGATATTCGGAAATCTCGGGGATCCCCCGGACGATCGATTCAACTGCGCTTGGGTAAAGATTCACGCCGCGGACAACCACCATGTCGTCCACCCGCCCGATGATGCCACCCGCAAGCATCGTTCCCTCCGCTTCCGGGCACCGCCGCACAAGATCGCCAGTCTTGTAGCGAAAGAGCGGGCACGCCGTGCGGCCCAGCGTCGTGAGCACAAGCTCGCCAATGGCTCCGAACGGGACCGCACGCTCCGTCTCCGTATCGATTACTTCCGCATAGTAGGAGCGGTGGATGAGGTGAAGGACATCCGGCTCTCCCGCCTTCTGGAATGCGGCCGGACCGACCTCGGTCATTCCATAGTGATCGAGCACTTCCGCCCCATTCCAAATGGCGGAGATCCGCTCCCGCGTCGCCGGCAGGCTTCCGCCCGATTCACCCGCCACGATGATTTTACGAATGGACGATTGCTTGAGATCGAAGCCTTCCTCCGCAGCGGACTCACCGAGATGGAGCGCGTAAGACGGTGTGCAAAGGAGCACCTCGGCGCCGTATTCGATGATGGCTCGCAAGCGGGCCGGAGTGCCCAGGCCGCCGCCTGGGAGCGACAGACACCCGTGCCGCACCGCCGCTTCAAACCCCGTCCAGAAGCCCAGAAACGGCCCAAATGAGAAAGCGAAGTACAGCCGCTGGCCAGGCCGCACTCCCGCAGCGCGATAGATATCGTTCCAGTTGCCTAGCATCCAATCGTAGCTTTCGCGTGTATCCAATACGGCAAGCGGTCGATTGGTCGTGCCGCTTGTCTGGAAGAAGCGCGTATAGCGTTCCAGTGGATAGCTCAGGTTGGTCCCAAATGGCGGATGCGCTGCTTGATCCGCCACCAGATCGGCTTTGACCGTAAACGGCATCCTGGCGGAAAATTCGTCCAGGCTCCCGATGCTTGGATCGACGCCAGCGCTCCGCAACCGCCCGGCGTAAAACGCGTTGGCGGGAGAGATTGCGCCGACTAACTCGCGCAAGATCGCGAGTTGCGCTTTTCGTATGGAATCGCCTTCAGTCACAATGGAAACGCGCAGCCCGGCGCGTCTGGGTTAGTGCGCCGTTGCGGAAGCCGTCGCGTGCTCCACGACAGCCGCGGGGTGAGCCGCCTTTGCCGGGGGTTTGGGCTTGTTCAGGGTGACGAGGCATCCGCCGGTCGCAGCGAGGATGATGCCGAGCCAAAAGGGCTTGGGGATCGAAGCAAAACCGCCGACGGGCGGGTGCAACCAGAGCGAGACGAGAGCATTCACCACGGGAGCGCCTGCAAAGACGATCGCCATTACGACCGGAGGCGACCCCTTGGCGCCGAAAGCGAGCAGTACGCAAAAGGCGCCAACAGCGCCCGCGACTCCGGCGACGAGCGACCAAGCCATCCCGGCAACTGGGTATTTCCAATTTGCTCCGCTGAGCACAAGCATCACGAACGGCCCGATAATCGCGACGATAAAATAGGCAAACCCGACGAAGAGGAACGATTTATACAGCGCATTTTGCTTGTCGTTCATCGCCACCTGTCCGGTGTGCAGGAAGACTCCGTACACGCCCCACGCGACGACGGTCATGAGTGCGAATGTGAGCCAGGTGGAGGAAGGATCGCTTGAAGTGCTGTTTGGTGGCATATTCAGGTGCTTTGGTGTGAACGAAATTTATGGAGCAGGCCAGCCCTCTTTTCTACGGGAAAGAATCGCGGGAACGCGCGGAACGCAGGAGTTCAGGCGGCGCGGCGGTGATCTGCGCACGAATGGTATCCGGTATGGAATAAGCTGCCAGCCTGCCAGTTCCTTTATCGGCCCGTGCGCAAACAGCCGTTATCGAGCCATGCGCGACTTCGGCCTCTTCTCCGACCTTTCGAAAAGTAAACTCGTAGCGGATCGACCGGTTGCGGACCTCCGCAACCACGAGGTGAATCTCGACTTCATCCTCGAATCGCAGCGGCATCCGGAAGTCGCAACTCGCGCTTACGCGCGGCCATCCCATGGGCGCATCGATCTCGGAGCCATGAACGGTCGAGCCGAGCGAGCGAAAGAAGGCATGCTCGGCTGCTTCCATCATTCGGAAGAAGTTTGAGAAATGGACAATGCCTGCCATATCGGTCTCCGCAAACTCGATGCGGCGCTGAATTTTGAATTCGCAGGGCATAATGGCGGGCAAATCTTTGCGTTACCGCGCGGTGAGCGCGGGCTCAGCAAACGCCTGCGATTCCTCCGCTGTGAGCGCCAGATACTGTTCCGCGAGGCGCTGGATGGAGTAATCGCGCCCGACAGCCAACCGCCCTTTCTCGCCAAGCTCTCGCGCGCCGGATGGATTCGCCAGCAGCGACTCCCATGCGGCGACACACGCAGCCACCGATCCCTCGTCGAAAAGGATGCCGCCTCCGGTCGCCTCCACAATTTCAGGAAACGATGCGGTTCGCGGCTGCACAACCGGCACGCCCGCCGCAAGCGCTTCGATTAAAAAGAGACCGAACGCCTCTCCGTATCGTGTAGGCACGGTGAGGAGACTCATTTTTTGCAAGTGGGCGATCTTCTCCTCCCGGCTCACGTTGGGATGGAACTCGGCGTCCCCGGCAAAACCCGCCTGCGACAGGCGGCCCTTCAATCCCGAGACAAATCGTTCGTCGCCCTTTGTCATAGCTCCCACACAACAAAGCCGCGCTCCCGGAATCTTTCCGCGCCGCTTCAACTCGATGAATGCATCGACCACAAAATCGAGCCCCTTGCCTGGCGTAAAGCGCGCCAGAAAGCCGACGGTGGGCGTCGGTGGAGGCAAAACGGGCGGCTCGAAGCCTTCCAACGCGATGCCATTCGGAATCACATGAAGCCGGGACCGGTCAAGGTCCATTCTGCGTCCCATCAGTTCGCCGTAGTAGGAACTTGGCGCGACGAAGGCAGCCACATGGCGGGAGCACTCGGAAAGCGTCTGCCAGGCTTTCGATCGCCAGGGCTCCGGGAGATCGTCGAGGAACACGTCTTCTCCCTGGAGGGAACAGAGCACCGGTATATCGAGCTTCGCAGCAATCCCCTTTGCCAGCCCTGCCAGCAGCGCGGTCGAAAGCCATATGGCATCAGGCTTCTCGTGCTCGCTGAGCCATTCGATCAACTTTTGCAATTCCTTCGCCTGGTTTCCTTCCTGGCCTCGCAGCATCGAGACAGTGATCTCACCCAACTCGGCGCCATCGGTCATTCCGCTCTGGTTTCCCGCCAAACGCAAAAATCCCCGGTAGTTTAAAAGCCGGTCCAGCCAACGCGGAGATTGCCGGAAAAATGCAAACTTTTGCTGAAGATAAACGTTGATGCCGCCAAAAAACACGTGCGCATCGCGCGTCGCGGAGTCCTCGTCGAGCGTCAGCGGCAGGTACATCGGCAGCATCACCGCCAGGTGCCCCTGTTGGATGACCTCGCGAGCGAGCGCGTTGTCGCGCATGCAGACGCCGCAATAGTAGCTGCCAGTGCCCGGAGTCAGGAGAACGATTTTCATTCTCCGCGAAGGTCGTAACAGAGCAGTCTCCGAGGCTTGCCATCGGCGCTCCGCTCATTCTGGCACACATAAAGCAGCCCGTGGCTGAGCGCCGGCAGGGTCCAGGTTTCAGGCGCCTTAAAAAGCGTTGCTCGCTGCTTTGCGACCACCCCTTTGGGCGAAAGCTCAAGCCACGCCAGCTCGCCAAATTCACCCAGCGCAAGTGCGCCGCCATCGGCAAGCAGAATACTTCCGCGCCCGAAATGCCCGCCGAGATCGTCCCGCCAGAGTTCCTTTCCGGTCGCGACATCGGAGCAGACCAATTCGGCAAGACTCGGCTGCTGTCCGTCGAATCCAAACAAGCATCCGTCCTTGACAACAGGCGTCATAAAATACGCTCCAAACCGATCGGTTTTCCAAGCGCTGTGCGCCGAAAAATCGGGGGCGATATCGATCGCTTCACCGCCCGATCCGTACGACTCGGTAACGAAGACGCGATCGTTCACAACAACCGGCGAGGATGCGCTCACCGATTCCGCGATCGAAGCGCGATGCGCCGTGGCGTTCAGCACCTCGCCGGTCTTCGCGTCAATGCAGAGCAGTCCTCCGGTCGGCGGCCGGCTTTCGCCCCCGGCGAAAACAAAGACGCATTCGCGGCCATGCACGACAGCGGCGATCGGCGATGCGTAGCTGGCGCCCCAAGGATGATGAGCGGTCCAGACGGTCTTGCCGGTCGCGGCGTCGAGAGCGGCGACGCAGACATTATCCTTTCCACCGACGTTGAGGATTACCCGGCTTCCGAGCACGAGCGGCGTCGAGCCGCGCCCAAAGAAACTGGGCAGCAATTGGAAATCATGCTCGATGTCGCGCTGCCAGACAATCTTGCCATCCGCCAAATCGAGAACGTGCATCTGGCCTGTGACGCCATACACGAAGACACGTCCTGCCGCGATTACCGGACTTGTGCGCGGCCCGTCACTCGATCCGTACCGATCCTTGTACGGCGCTTCGTACGAGAAGTTCCAGAGCGGCTTGCCGCTTTCGCGCTCCAGACAATCGACTACCTCGCGCCCCGCTTTGCGATGGAAAAGGATCAGGCGGTCTCCCACAATCGCGGGACAGGACCATCCCTCTCCTTTCTCGATCTCCCAGACGAGGGCGGGGCCGCCTGGAGGCCACGCCTTCAGAAGCCCGGTTTCATGGCTAACCGCGTTGTCCGAAGGCCCGAGGAAGCGCGGCCAGTCGTCTGCCCGGAAACCCGCTGGAAGAGGCTTTGGTGATTGATGGATCACAGCGGCAGTCTCCTCCGCACTGCAAATCGCGCCCGAAGACCACGCCAGCGCCAGCAGCGCGCCGATCCGGCAATGCCTGGAATTTAGCATGGGAAAGCCGATCATGCGGCGACATCCACACGGCCGTAGGAAAGCGGTTTCGGAAGCTCCGCAAATTCCGCGATCACGCCAAATAATTCCGCGTATTTCTCCTGAAAGAGATCACCGATAAGGCAGTCTGTGAGGAGCGGGCGCTTCTCCGGATATCGCTTCAGCATCCTCCCAAAGGAGAAGTTCACATCGTAAAAGGCGTATACGAGCTTCCGCATATTCTCGAGCGCAAGGCAGACTTGCTCGCCGTACCCGGCAAATTGCGCGGCGCGCACGTCGCCAGCAGCGAGCGCGTGATCGACGGCATCGGCCGCGAGTTCGCCGCTCTTGAGTGCAAGATAGACACCGCTTGAAAAGACCGGATCGAGAAAAGCAAAGGCGTCGCCAGCAAGGACAAGCCCATCCGCCGCACAGTGACACGAACGATAGGAAAACTCGCTTGTAACAAGGTAGTCGCCAAACTGCTTTCCCGAGCTGAGATGATCCGCGATCCATGCGTTTCGCGTTACTTCGCGCGCGAAGATTTCAGCCAAATCCTTCGTTTCGGAAAACAGATGCTCTTTGTCGGCGACCACGCCGACGCTCACGATGTCGCCCCTCAGTGGAATATACCAAAACCAGCCGCGATCAGCGACATAGGCGACCGTAGTATTTCCTTCGTCGATGCCCGGATCGCGCTTTGCGCCGCGGAAATATGTCCAGATCGCGAGTTTGTTCAGATTCGGATCTTTCACGCGCCATCCTTCACCAGTGGACGAGGCCTGGCTCCGCCCTGATGCGTCGATTGTGACCGGCGCACGCGCTTCGAAGGCCCCGTCAGGCCCTGCGCCCGCAACGCCGATCACGGCGCCCGCCTTATCTCGCAGGACGCGATGCACGGCCGTTTCCTCGCACACGCGCGCGCCGTTTGCCCTCGCGTTATTCAGCAGCATCAGGTCGAAGTCGGCGCGCTCCACCTGCCAGCTTGTGGAACTGGGATGCGGCGTGTGCTGAAAGAAATAAAACGGAGACGATTGCCTCCCATCTTGCGTGACAAACTGAACGCTTTGCTTTTTGACAAACGCAATTTTTTCGAGCTGATCCAGGACGCCTAGCCGCTTAAAGGTGAACCAGCAGTATGGCATCAGCGATTCACCGACATGGTAGCGGGGAAACTTTTCTTTCTCCAGCAAGAGGACATCGCGCCCCTTCGCTGCGAGAAGCGCCGCCGCAGTCGATCCCGCGGGGCCTCCTCCGATAATGATGACGTCATGCTGTGTCGCGGTTTTCATTCGCAATAAGTATTCGTCCGCGGCGGCGCTAAGGACGCAGGACCTCGACGATTCGCGCGAGCAGCATGCCTTCGTCGCTGAGCAGGTCGTTGCCCCGCCCGTAAAACTCACGCGATCCGGCTGCGCTGAAAAGCGCATTCAACTCAATGTCGGCGCCGAGCCGGAAGAATGCACGCGGCTCGGAATGGTAACGTATGTTCTGCCGATTCAGCAAACCGCCGAGCGGCACGCGCTCCTCCAGGATCTCCTTGCGAATCTCGGGGGAGAAGGCGCCGAGCTGGATTTCGATTGCGCCGTATTCTACCGGTAATTTGTTATTCCCGGCCATCAGCACCACCTCCCGCCGATAGGTCTCTTCGTCCGCTTCCCTGTTGAGGAGATGAAGGACGATCGGGCTATTGTAAAATGTCTCCAGCCGCGATGTCATGTCGCCGTAATGGACCAGAAGCCGCCGGTACGGCTCGGGCATGTTTGGCCCTTCGATCACTTCGCACGGGGGCAGCGCCACGCCCGCACGCTGCCGGAAGAGGCTGAGCGGGTAAAGTGTCTCCGCGCCAGTTTCAGCAAGGGTCATGGGTGCGCATGTTGATGCTCCGGCAAAAAGAAGGCGTGAAGCAGGGTATCGACCCGCAAAAGTGCGGGCCGCGACAGGACAATCCAATCGCCTTCGAGCGAGGCAAGCCCGCGCCGGCGCAGATCTTCGATCTGCCGCGGGAATCGGTCGATCACCTCGATTTTGAATTTATCCCGGAAATAAGAGCGACTCACACGCCCGAGCTTGAATTGGAGGATGAGCTCCCGAATCATCCGCTCTTCAGGAGTCGTCGCCATTGCGCGGGAAATCGGCAGTTCGCCGCGCTCCACCGTCTCCATATACTCGGCGATTTCGGCGATATTCTGGAAGTGAACCCCGCCGATGTGCGAGAAGGAAGCGACGCCGCAGCCGACGAGATCGGCGCCCTTCCAAAGCTCGTCGCGATAAATAAACTTCGTTTTTTGCGGATCGCGCACGGCGGTGTATCCGCTCGTCACGGTGTAGCCCGCCCGTTCCAGAGCGCTGAAGGCTTCATCGACCCATTCGCGCTTCCGTTTCCATGTGGCCACTGGCGCGGCCAGCTTCCCCTCCTCCTTCATCTGCTTGTAGATGCCAGTGTTGTACGGCACCTCCATCTGGTAAATGGTGACGCTATCCGGCTCGAGTTCGACCGTCTTGCGAACATTCTCGCTCCAGTTCGCGTCGGTCTCCTCCACCATCCCAGCGATCAGATCGATGTTGATCTGTGGGAAACCGATCGCACGAGAAAATGCATAAGCCCGGTAAATCTCGTCCGTCCGATGCGCGCGCCCATTGATCTCCAGAATGTGCGAATCGAAGTTCTCGACGCCTAGCGAGAGCCGGGTGACGCCCAATTCGCGCAGTGCGGAAAGTTTCCCCTCCGTGAGCGTTCCTGGCTCAGCCTCGAAGGCGACCTCCTCCGCTTCGTCCCATGGCAGCAATTCCTTCATCCGGCCTGTGAGCGAACGAAGCTGATTTACAGAGAGGTAGCTCGGAGTGCCGCCGCCAAAATAAACAAAGCGGGGTTTGCGCCCGTTGATAAAAGGCGCTTTCGCGTACACCTCGAGTTCGCGCATTCCGGCGTCCAAATAGCGCGCGATCTCGTTGGCGTTCCTGTCAGTGTACACGCGGAAGTAGCAGAAGTGGCACCGCTTCCGGCAAAATGGGATGTGAAAGTACACGCCCAGGGCGGTCTCCTTGGGCGATGGACGCTCGATCAACTCCCGCAAATGCCGCGCGGTCCCTGCGTCCCAGAAATGAAACGGCGGATAATTTGCGACGAAATAATTTCCGGCAGTTGTTTCGCTGTCATCCTTTTCGAGAAGGAGTTCAATGGTCTCTTCGGTAGTGCTGCTCATCGAAAAAGGGGTCGGGTCGCGAATGGCGGGGCGGACGCATGGACGGTCGCGCGCGGCTGGCCGCAGCGCAACGGAAATAGTGTGTATGCGTATTAAATCGGAGGCGCGAACGGAATCTTAGAATCGACGCAAACCGGGTCCAATCCGCTTCCCAATCAACTTTGCCTCGCCTCCAAAGGCTTCGTGTTCTACAAGACGCCGCATCGCATGAATTCCACACGTTCCACGCGCCCCGCCGCGCCGACCCGTCAAAAGAAGCTGCTCGTTGCGAATCGCTCCGAGATTGCCATCCGCGTGATGCGCGCCGCAACGGAGCTGGGATTGAGGACCGTGGCTGTCTATGCCGAAGAAGACCGCTTCTCGATGCACCGCTTCAAAGCGGACGAGGCGTACCGCGTGGGCGAAGGAAAAGGACCGGTGGGAGCTTATCTGGACATCGAAGGGATCATTGCCATAGCGAAGGAGCACGGAGTCGATTTCATTCATCCAGGATACGGATTTCTCTCGGAAAATGGCAAGTTTGCGCGCGCATGCATCGAGGCGGGAATCACATGGGTGGGTCCGCGTCCGGAGCTGCTGGAGCTGATGGGCGATAAAGTCGCCGCGCGCGCTCTCACGCAAAAGCTCAAGATACCGACGCTGCCCGGGACAGAAGATCCCGTGAGCGATCGCGCCGAGGCGCTGAAGATCGCAGTCCACATCGGATTCCCGCTGATCATCAAGGCGGCCTTCGGCGGCGGTGGACGCGGCATGCGGGTGGTGCATAAGGCAGGCGATCTCGATGCGCTTCTCGACGAGGCGCAGGGAGAGGCGGCCCGCGCATTCGGCAATCCGGCGGTCTTTCTCGAAAAGTACATTCCACGGGCGAAGCACATCGAGGTGCAGGTGCTCGGCGACCGCCACGGCCATGCGCTGCACCTCCACGAGCGCGATTGCTCCGTGCAGCGCCGCCACCAGAAGGTGGTGGAGATCGCGCCGAGCGTCGGGCTGGACGCGCAATTGCGGAAAGACCTTTGCGAGGCCGCGGCGCGGATCGCCCGGGAGATCGGCTACGACAATGCAGGAACCGTGGAGTTCCTTTTGGATCTCGACAAGCGCGACTGGTTCTTCATCGAGATGAATCCGCGGATCCAAGTGGAGCACACCGTCACCGAGCAAATCACCGGCATCGACTTGGTTCGCGCGCAGATCCTCGTGGCGCAGGGCGCCGAACTCCACGGGCCAGAGATCGCGCTCCCGCTGCAGGACGCGATACCGCGCAATGGGTATGCGGTGCAGTGCAGGGTAACGACCGAGGATCCCGAAAACAAGTTTATGCCGAACCATGGGAAAATCCTGACCTTTCGCGCGGCGGAGGGATTCGGAATCCGGCTGGACGGCGGAATGGGCGACGCGGGCGCGGTGATCACCCCATTCTATGACTCGCTGCTCGTGAAGATCACTGCAAGCGGCGAGACCTTTGAGCGGGCGCTGGACCGGATGGACCGGGCGCTGCGGGAGTTCCGCATTCGCGGGGTGAAGACGAACATCCCATTCCTCGAGAATGTGATTCACTTTCCGGAGTTTCGCTCGGGAGGCGCCACGACGACGATGATCGACACATCGCCGCAACTCTTCGAGTTCAAGCAACGGCGGGACCGGGCGACGAAGCTCCTGAACTTCCTCGGCAATGTGATCGTTAACGGGAACCCGCATGCAAAAGGATATAAGCCGGCGTCGCTCTTCTCCCCCGCCCCGCTGCCCAGCTACGATCGCAAGCAGGAGCCGGCGCGCGGAAGCCGTCAACTGCTGCTCGAGCTCGGTCCGAAGAAGTTTGCGGACTGGATCCTAAAACAGAAGCGCCTGCTGATAACCGACACGACCTTTCGCGATGCGCATCAATCGTTGATGGCAACGCGTGTGCGCACATACGACATGGCGGCGATCGCGCCCGCCGTCGCGCGCCGCACGCCCGAACTTTTTTCGCTGGAGATGTGGGGCGGCGCCACATTCGACACGGCGATGCGCTTTCTGAATGAAGATCCGTGGCAGCGGCTAAGGCTCCTGCGCGAGCGGGCGCCGAATATTTGCTTTCAGATGCTCCTGCGCGGGGCAAACGCCGTCGGGTACACCAGCTATCCCCCCAATGTGGTGGCTGGGTTTGTAAAACAAGCGGCTGATTGCGGGATGGATATCTTTCGAGTGTTCGACTCGTTGAACGACCTTTCCAACATGAAGGCGGCGATGGAGGCGGTGCAAACGACACACGCGATCTGTGAAGGCGCGCTTTGTTATACGGGCGACATACTCGATCCCAAGCGGACAAAGTATTCGCTGAAATACTATATCGCGCTCGCAAAGGAACTGGAGAAAATGGGTGCGCACATTCTCGGCATCAAGGACATGGCCGGCCTGTGCCGCCCGTACGCCGCAAGCGCTCTCGTAAAGGCGCTTAAGGGGGAGATCGGAATTCCCGTGCATTTCCACACACACGATACGAGCGGCATCAACGCGGGCTCGATCTTGAGGGCGAGCGACGCCGGGGTGGATATCGTGGATCTCGCACTTGCGAGCATGAGCGGCTCGACCTCGCAACCCAATCTGAACTCGATCGTGGCAGCGCTCGAGCACACACCCAGGGAGACCGGGCTCGATCTGGCTGCGCTCAATGAGTTCAGCGATTACTGGGCGCATGTGCGCGACTTTTACGCGCCATTCGACACGGCGCCGAGATCGGGGGATGCCAGCGTTTATTTCCACGAAATGCCAGGCGGGCAGTTCACCAATCTCAAGGAGCAGGCTGCATCCATGGGACTCGGTCGGCGATGGCCGGAAATCGCGCGCACGTACGCCGAAGTAAATGAACTGTTTGGCGACATCGTGAAGGTGACGCCCTCAAGCAAGGTGGTGGGCGATCTCGCCCTCTTCTTGTTCACACGAGGCATCAAGCCGGCAGACGTTGTGAATCTACCGCCTGGAACACCCTACCCTGAGTCGGTGATCGATATGCTCTCCGGCGGCTTGGGCGAGCCGCTTGGCGGATGGCCGCCGAAGCTCGTAAAAGCCGTGCTGGGTGTGGCGAAATCGCCCAAACGCCCCAAGCCAGCGCCGGTGAAGCTGGCCGAGACGAAGACGGAAATCGCGCAGAAAACGAAACGGGAGCCCAGCGAGGATGATCTGTACTCGCACCTCATGTATCCGCAGGTATTCGCCGATTTCGCGAAGTTCCAGCGCGACTATTCCGATGTAAGCTGCGTCCCCACACCGGCCTTCTTTTATGGCCTTCGGCCCGGTGAGGAGATCAGCGTCTCGCTGGAAGAAGGCAAAGTATTGTTTATCAAGCTGATTAACGTCGGCTCTCCCGATCTGGAAGGGCAGCGGATCGTGAACTATGAACTCAACGGCATGCCGCGGGAAGCGACTGTCTATGACAAGGCCGTCGCGCCGAAGGTGAAGCCGCGGGTGAAGGCCGATCCGTCCGATCCGCTGCAAATTCCGGCGCCGATACCGGGAATGATCACGATTCAAAACGCAACCGTCGGAAGCAAGGTTGCCAAGGGCGACAAGCTGGCAACGCTGGAAGCGATGAAAATGCAGACTTCCGTATATGCGGCGGCGGATGGCGTGGTCGCGGAGGTGCTGGCGCTTGTCGGCGACTCCGTGAGCGCGGGCGATTTGATCGTGAAGCTGCGGGGTTGAGTCGGGCTAAAAGCGTTAATTGAACAATAAACGTACGAACAGCCCATCGAGCAATGTAGCGCGGGTGGTTTGATTTCTGCGGGAGCAAATGACGAGGTGCGAACACGCCAGCCGGGCTTTACGCCATTTTTGATCAGCAAACTACCCACGCATTGGCGGCTGAACCGTCCAGAACTTCACCAGAGATCCCAAGAGGGAAGCAATGGCCTATGCTGCTGGCATACGTGCAGGACGGCAGACTTGAGATCGACAATAACATCGTGGAGAACGCGATCTGCCCGAGCGCGATGGAAAGAATTATGCGGAGTTGTACATAAAAAGAAGAACTGGCTCTTTTGTAGTTGCCCAAAAAAACGGACACAGAATCGGCGGTTGGTTTGTTAGGTTTGGTTAACTGCTGCAGGTTTGGAGCGCTGTCTCCAAGACGGCTTTGGATTTTTCGCTTTGGGCTCGATCCGGTGTGAGGGATTGGCAGGCGGCCCTTTGGC
>JBBSFI010000026.1:0-61570 GCA_038238905.1 Chthoniobacterales bacterium
CAACGCCACGAGTGGAGACGACGGGTCCGAGCCAGAATAGCAGCTACCGCGACACGCGGCGCCGTTCGCTTCGGCGCGTGGTCATGCGTTACTGCGGCTACGCAATCAGAGTCTGAGTTTCTAAAGGTTGCATAAGCGCGGCCGAGCTCGTTCAAAGTGCCGCCGGCATTGAGAAACCCATCAGGGAGGCGTCGGGAAAATGAGGACTATCTTAGCGCCACGGGCGCTTCGAAGTTTTACCGCATGGAGATCACACAGCCGTAAGGCTGAAGTCGGGGTTCACGGGAACACGAAGGCGCCCATGCTTTGCTTCACCACAAAGATTTCGCTGCCGCCCTACAGTCCCTCGCAGGCTTCCTGCTATGAGTGGGCTCACGTTTCGCGAAACGCCCCACCCCGATGAACCGTCTGCCCCTCCCTCTTGCCGTGCTCTTGCTCGCCCTTGCGTCATCAGCTCCCGCCGGCACGCTTCCGAACCCGGTCATCTTTGTCACGCAAGTGCCAATGCCCGTCGAGATCAATAGCCGGGACGTCACCAAAAGCTCGGCGAACGTCACCACGCCCTTCGGTAATCATCTGGCAGATCCCCGCTACGCTGGAAGGGGCGGGGCGCTGATGATCCTCTACCCGGATGGAACGGTGGCAAATCTCACCGCCCTGGGCGGGTACGGCACGCCCATCAACGGGCCGGGCGCGCCGGTCTTTCAGGGCGCCAATTCGATCGCCGTGCGCGATCCCGCTGTCTTTTGAGACGGCACCAAGGCCGTCTTTTCCATGGTCGTGGGCGCTCCGACCAGCGCCAGCGATACGACCCCATTCTACTGGCAAATGTACGAAGTGACGCATTTTGCCAAAGGCCAGACGCCTCTCATCACGAAAATCGTCGGTCAGCCGCTCATCTCGAACAATGTCAACCCCACGTATGGCACGGACGGCCGGATCATCTTCGGAAGCGACCGGCCTCGCAACGGACAGGCGCACCTCACGCAGCTAGACGAATACCTCGACATCCCGATCACCAGCGGGCTTTGGAGCCTCGACCCGGTGAGCGGCGACCTCTTCCTCGCCGAACATTCGCCCTCCGGCTCATTCAACCCCTTCGTAGATAGCTTCGGGCGGCTGATCTTCTCCCGTTGGGATCACCTGTCGCGGGATTCCGAGGGGCTGACCGATCGCGCTCCGAACACCGCGCTTGGAGAAAACTGGGTGCAAACCGCCAACGGCACGTTCAACTACGCCGACGAGACGAATCACACACCCACAGCCGCCGAGTTGGGAAACCGATTGGAGAACTATCCGGAGCCGCGTCCCGAGGATGCAACGAATCTCATGGGGGCCAATCTCAACGGGAATGCCTTCAATTTTTTCTTCCCCTGGATGAGCAACGAGGATGGCTCTTCTGAAGAAATCCTGAACCACATCGGCCGGCACGAGCTCATCCAAAACTTTTTAGCTTCCTATCTGGACGATATCTACAATGCCTCGAGCAATCCCAGTGGCGGCCTGCAAAACTTCTCCACGATCAGCCGCAATTCCATTAGCAACCTCCTTACGATCCGAGGACCCTTTCCGTCGGAGCTGTCTATCGGCAACATCCTGATTCGGAATCGATGCGCCTTCACTCATGTGAGACGGGTGGCTGCGCCAAATGACGCAAGCTCAGCGACAGACGTGCACCGCGCAGCGGCTGCACGGTGGGCGTCACGGTTGAATGCGGGTAAGTGTCCGCTCTGAAAAGCTTCAATCTCGGCTTTGGCTTCGGCGAGGCCGAGTCCCGTTTGTTCGCGATGGAGCTTGATGGCAGCGATCGTCTGGTGAGGTGCGGCAGACAGCCTTTGAACTTCCGGCGACAACTTGGAATGCAGTTCAATTCCGTGGTGCTGAAGAAGCGTATCCAACTTGCGTTCGATGCGGTTAAGGTTGACGCGCTGGCGTGTGAACAGCGAGGCGGCGCCAGCATAGGTGAGGGCAACGGCGAGGAAAACGTAGAATGCGACTAACATGAGTATAAAGTGGAGTATTGCTCAGGGGCGGTTCCGATCTTATTGTTTCAGTGGTTGAATGACGACGATCTGACATGGATCCTCGAAGACTATCACACGCGCGCCATCGAATTCAATCTGCTTGGTCTGGGTCGCAGCCGCTGTAGAAGTTCCTTCGGGGCTGCGCGAAAATCGGTAAACATCCTTGCCGCGACGTGACTCCAGAAATGTCCATTTGGTGGTTGTAACCTTCTCGTTCAGACCACATCGAAGAGAGCGGTTCTGCGCGCGCGGGTCTTCGGGCGAGGTGGCGCCCGTGGTGCACTTTGTGCCGGAGTCCAGCCCATCAAGATAGCAAGTCACCTCTGCTTTGAGCATCGGGGCAGATGGGGTGCGATTACAGGCGACAAGGGACGTGAAGAAAATTGGAAGTAGTGCGAATCGGAGTTTCTGCATTGGGTGAAGAATTATGGAATGGCGGAGGCAGGATGCAGCCAGCGTGACCGCCGGAACCATTCGAGGCTGCGAATGCTTAGGCATTGCGGCCTCGTGGCTTTTCATTTGGAAGGCTTGCCGGAAAGAGCGAATTGAACGAGGAAGTCGGCGATGCGACCCAGGATGCCAAGCGGCGACTGGAAAGCGGAGCGCGTCGCGCATGGTGGTTCCGCTGCCAGCCTGCGCGAAATAGTGGTGATGCTCCATGCGGCTAAAGGCGCCGCGCAGCATAGCGTCGGCGAAGTGAGTCGGACGCTCGAATTCAGTGATGCGAACCGTGAGCGACTGCCAGACGCCGAAATGCCGCGCTCGCCAAGTTTCGAGTCGTTCAACGGTCTTCTCTGCGCTCCTCAGAGCCTTTTCATGGCTGGGTAGAAACACGTTTCTTATCCACTCTTTGTGGGGCGGCAGTTCTTTGCCGTCCTTTAGTTTTTGGACAAACAGCGGCCTAAATCCGCTCCAATGTGCGTGCTTCCCGCTCGCCAGATATTCCCGTGCTCTGCCAATGGATTGCTCGAGAGATTTGATGCGATCGAAAACAGCCTTTTTCTTCGCGTTCATTGTCTTATTCGGCATAGCGTTTGCGGCGTGGACATGATGGCTGTGTGCCCTGTGCAAAGCCACATCCATCGGCCGGGAAAAAGAAAAAGCGTTTGCCTGCGGGGAGGAAAGCGCGGGTTGCGCGGGCCGAGGCCCGCGCCGAGCCGCGTGTGGGAAAGCCGCCGGATCGGCCGCGATTCTCCAGTGTGAAAGCACCAACGGACAAATGCATAGTTAAACCGATCCTCTTCGTAGGATTGGATGTCCACAAAGAAACGATCTCCGTCGCCTGGCGGAGAATGAGGGCGCCCGCGAGGTGCGCTCCCACGGCACGATCTTCCCACGACCTGCACCCGCTGGAAAAGCTCCTGCGCAAGCTTCAGCGCGACGGGCCGCAGGCCTGCGAACCGCAGGTCTGCTACGAAGCGGGGCCGCGCGGGTTCGGATCGCAAAATAACCGCGAACGAAGGAAGCGTGAACCGCAAAGCTCGGTTCTCCGATCTGAGGAAACCCAATCCCGTAAATCCCGTAAATCCTGTCCAAAAGCCGCCACCGGGGTCCTACGAAAGGAAATTGCCACCGACACCGTCTGTCGAGACGTCGATCTTCTCCTCTGCGAGGCGGTCGGCAATCGCGCGTGAGATTCGATACCAGTCCATCCCGCCGAAACCATCGCCGCGCAGGCGCACCCAGCCGGCAGCCGTCTTGAAATTCCAAGCCAGGCCATAGTTCGATTGGAAGGAGGCCTCCGTGACGTCACCCCAGGCAAACTCTGTCGCGGGCCCCGTGCGGCGCTCGATCTTTAACCCGTGATCCGAAAGCTCGAAGCGTTTCGGAGACTTTGCGAGAAATCGCAACGTATAGACGAGGAACGCGCCAAGCGATCCCCCGACTCCAGCGAGCGCGAGAAAGGGAACGGAAACAGTTCCCTTGCGCCTCCATAAAATCACGGGGGCGACTACGAGTATGCCAAGACAAACCATGGAATTCTCCCGCAGATCCTGTGCAAGCGATGGTGTGTGACACGTCGTTTCCATTTCAATTACAACTCCGCTGGCCTATACCAGCGCCGACATGCGAGATCAACGCGATTCCTCCCTGAAATGTCGGCCCAACGCACCTCTTCCGGACGCAACAGCAGCCGAGACAGTTGCCCTGCCGCTCCGGTCGGTTAGCATGACGGGTGTCCACGCAGGAAATCAAAGCGGAGGCGATTGCGCTTCCTCCCGCGGAGCGTGTTTCCCTCGCGCAAGCACTCTGGGAAAGCATCGAGGAAGGATTGCAAGACGTTGGTGGGCAAGCGAACCTTCGCGAGGCAAATGCTCGCGATCGAGAGTTGTCCTCTGGCGCAGTCCCGCCCCGGAATCACGATGCGGTGATGCGGGCAGCGCGCGATGCAATTGGTTGCGACTGATTTACCACCCCGATGCCGAGACGGAACTCATCGAGGAGGGCATTCGGCGGTATTCGTTTCGAATTTCTCACCTGTCGCACAATCCTCGCGCTGAATAATTTGTCCTCCCGCCCGCCGTCCGTTCGTCGCATAGTAGGCACATGAGCACGATACGTCTTTTGATCGGAACCAAAAAAGGCGCCTTCATTCTTACTAACGATGGGGCGCGCAAGGAGTGGGATGTCTCCGGGCCGCACTTTGGCGGCTGGGAGATCTATCACATCAAAGGCTCCCCTCTCCTGCCGGACCGGCTCTACGCGTCCCAATGCAGCGGCTGGTTTGGGCAGTTGATCCAGCGCTCCGACGATGGCGGAAAAACCTGGACGCCGGTCGGAAACGACTTTCGCTATGCCGGGACGCCGGGCACTCACAAGTGGTACGACGGCACGCAGCATCCGTGGGAATTCAAACGCATCTGGCATCTCGAGCCGGCGGCGCACGATCCCGATATGGTCTATGCAGGCGCGGAGGACGCGGGCCTTTTCAAATCCACCAACGGCGGCGCGGAATGGCAGGAGCTTCCGGCCCTGCGCGAAGCCAAGAGCCACCTCTGGCAGCCGGGCGCGGGCGGCATGGGGCTGCATACGATCGTCATCGACCCCAAAAGGCCGGACCGGATTTTCGCCGCCATCTCGGCGGCGGGCGTGTTCCGCACAGACGATGCCGGGGCGACGTGGAGGGCCGTGAATCGCGGCCTGAAGTCACCCTACGAATTGCCCGATCCCGACGCCGAGGTGGGCCATTGCGTGCATCGCATCGCCATGCACCCATCCCGGCCCGACGTGCTCTTCATGCAGAAACATTGGGACGTGATGCGCACGGACGACGCCGCGGAGTCGTGGCGCGAGGTGAGCGGCAATCTTCCTTCGGATTTCGGATTCCCGATCGATGTCCACGCGCATGAGCCGGAGACGATCTACGTCGTGCCGATCAAGAGCGATTCCGAGCACTATCCGCCCGATGGAAAGCTGCGCGTGTACCGCAGCCGGACGGGCGGCGACGCATGGGAGCCGCTCACGCACGGTCTGCCGCAGCGCGATTGCTATGTGAATGTCCTTCGTGAGGCGATGGCAGTCGATTCTCTCGATCCATGCGGAATCTATTTCGGCACCACAGGCGGCCAGGTGTACGGCTCCTCCGACAATGGCGACTCGTGGAGCGCGATCCTGCACGATCTTCCGGCCGTGCTCTCGGTGGAAGCGCAGACGTTACGGTGATTCGCATCGTGCTGCCATTCCACCTGCGGTCGCTGGCGCGAGTCGAGGGCGAGGTGGAACTGGCTCTCGTGGCCCCGCAGACTCTCGGCGCAGCGCTCGACGCCCTCGAAGCGCTCCATCCCGTTTTGCGAGGGGCAATCCGCGACCGTGCGACCCTTCAGCGGCGACCGTTTGTGCGCTTCTACGCATGTCGCGAGGATCTCTCGCATGAGCCGCCGGACTTCCCGCTGCCCGCAGCGGTGGTGTGCGGCGACGAGCCGCTCGTCGTAGTGGGAGCAATGGCCGGCGGCTAGCCGCCCGGCTGCATTCTTACTACAGCGCAGCGAGCCGGGCAATCTCCTCACGCGCCTCCGTCACCTTCTCCAATAATGCTTCCCTAGTCCGGAAGCCGCACCGAATCGCGAGCCGACGTTGCGCCAATTCGTCCTGCGGAATGCTCGATATCGAATGGCCATCCATCCGGCGCAGCACAGACTCGATCCGCCGGAGAAAGGCATAGCTTTCCCAGAGCTTCGCCGCAGCGGCGGGATGGATGACACCGTGCGATGCGAGAGCCTCCATCGCGCCTCCTGTATTCGGCTCCCAGATCCCGCTTCGCATCTGCCGCGCCTGGACGTAAAACTCGACCTGCATGATCCCGCCCGCGCCAGTCTTGAACTCGCTCGCATCGTTCGACCCCGCCCGCTCCCGGACGATCCGCGCGTGCATGCCCGCCACTTGCTCGAAGAGATCGTCCCGCTGGCCAAAGCGCGTCCAGATCGTGCGGACCGCCTGCTCCGTTTCTTTGCGCGCGGGGCCAGAGATGGCTCGCGCCCGCGTGAGCGCTTGCGCCTCCCAGAATTGGGCGCGGCCATCGAAATAGTCCATGAAATTCGGAAGCGGGAGCGCGAGTTGCCCGTTCTCGCCCTCGGGCCGCAGCCGCGCATCGACGGCAAACGCGGCGCCCTCCCCGGTGCGGGCGCTCATCGAGCGGATGAGATCGCCCGGCGGCCCCGGCTCCGCTCCTATGAAGACGACATCGAGGTCCGCGCCGTATAGCAATTCGCGCCCGCCGAATTTACCCAGCGCCACCACCGTGAAGCGATCCGAATGGCCAAGCCGCTCCTGGGTGAAAAGGAGGCACGCCTCCGCCAGGGCAGAGTACTCCCATTGCACTTCATCCAGCGAAGCGAAGCCCAGAAGATCCCGCAGCCCGATGCGCAAGACCTGCGCCGTCTTGTAGGCGCGCAGCCAGTCGCTCCAGATCAAGCGCTCCGTATTTTCGGCGAGATGCGCGAGGTGACGCTCGACTCCCCGCTTCTCGCGCAGGCCGCCGCCGCGTGCGATTTCATCTATGAGTTGAGGCCGGCGAATCGCCGCCTCCGCCAGGTACTCGCTCGCGTCGAAGAGCCGGATCAACAGCTCCAACAAACGAGGCGAACGCAGCAGTGTCTCGAATAACATACTGCGCAGCCCGTACCTTTCCACAAACCGCGCAAAGCGGTTCAACGCGGCGTCGGGATCGGCGACGGCCCGCAGCCGATCGAGGAGCAGCGGTTCGAGCCGCGCATAAATGCGCCGCGTCCTCGGCGAGACAAGACCGGACGGCGTGCTCACCCGGAACCCGGCCAGAACTTTGATCGCCGATTCAGGCTGTCCAAAAAAGCCGCACGCTGCCTCGGAAATGATCTCAACGGGCGCTTCCCGGGAAGAGGCGAGCACGCGGTCGAAGATCCGGCGGACGTCATTCGTTCGGCACTCCAGGCCGGCTGCGAAGGCAACCTGCGAAAGCCCGAGGGAGGCGGCGATCCGCGCGAGTTCGTCCCCGCCCTCCGGCAACGTGTGCGTCTGCGCTTCGGAATCGATCTGGAGTCGGTGCTCAACCGTTCGCAGGAAGCGATAAGCGGCGATCAGCGTCACGATGTCCTCGCGAGAAATAATGTCGAGCCGCTGCAAGCCGGAGAGCGCCTTGATCGTATTGCGCTCCTGCAAAAACGTGTGCCGCGCGCCGTGCAGTATCTGCAAGGTCTGGACGACAAATTCGATTTCGCGAATGCCCCCATACCCGAGCTTTACATTGCGCCGCAGCTTCGCCGATCCCACGATTTCGCGCTCGATGCGGCCCTTGATCGCCCGGATCTCCTCGACCACATCGAGAGACACAGACTTTGGATAGATAAATGGCTGGAGACGATGCGTGAACTCATAGCCAAGCTCCTCCGCTCCCTCGCTTCCAGCCACCACCCGGCCTTTGATAAGCGCCATGCGCTCCCATGTTTCTCCATAGCTCGAATAGTATTCTTCCATGGCATCGAGCGAGCGGACTAGCGGACCCGAAGCGCCTTCGGGGCGAAGCCGAAGGTCGATGCGGAAGAGCGCGCCTGCCGGATCGGAAGCCGTGAACGCAGCAATGATTTTCTCGGCAAACCGCGTAAAGAATTCCCGGTAACTAAAACGGGGATTCACCTCGCCCTCTTCGCCATAAAAGAAGATCACATCGATGTCGGAAGAATAGTTAAGCTCCTCTCCGCCAAACTTGCCCATTCCGAGCACGGCAAACTCGGTCGCGGGCCGCGTCCATCGGCGCCCGAGTTCGGACAGCCAATCGCCACAAACGATCTGCACGCAAAGTTGCGCGAGATGTGTCAGCTCCATCGTGGATTGCTCCACGGAGGACCAGCCTGCCACTTCGCGCAGGGCGATCCGCAGCATCTCGCGCGCTTTCACCTTCCGCAGCACGCGAAACGAAGGGTCGAATGCGCCCAGCTTTGCAGCGTCGTACTCCGCGCGCATCCGGCGCGGCCCGCGCAGCGCATCATGAATCTCCGGCTGCGCGAGCCACAGAAGGGCGCCCGGATCGCGCGCCAGCTTGGCAGCCGATGCAGAGGACACACCGAGGAGATGCGCAAGCGCGGAACCTCCGTCCTGAAAGCTGCCCGCAAGCTCTTCCAAGGAAAAATTCCCCGGCTGCCACACCGCCGCGATGGACGCGAAGGCCGCTTCGGACCGGCAAGGATCGGGCGACGCAGCAGCCAGCCCGGCTAGAATCGAATCTATCACAACCACTCCGCTTGTAACGAATGTCGATCTCGCATTGCCAGTTAATTCGCCGCCACCCGCCGCGGCCACGCATCGGATGGGTACGCTTTCAGTATCGAGTCAAGGTCACCGATTGTTCGAGCCGTTCGGATCGCCGCATTCATCGCATTCAGACGCGAGTCGAGTGCGGGATGCGGCAGTTGCACAGTCCGCAGCCGTCCATCCGTGTGAAAGGTAATCTCGTCCCACTGGATCGATTCGATTTCATTGTTAAAACGGGCAACCGCTCTTCCGCGAAAGAAGGCGCGGGTCGTTTCGGGTGGATTGTAGATGGCGTGTCGAATCTCATCTTCGGAGACAAACCGCTGCATCCGCCCCGAGCGGAGCAGTTCATAGAAAAGGCCCTGATCGGGCGCAACATTATGATACTCGAGATCGATCGATTGCAGCCAGGGATCGCTCCACTCGAGCTTTTCCGCGTCGCGTATCGTTGTGAGCAGGAATTTCTTTGCAACCCAATCGACGCGATCGACACACCGCATGCAGTCTTCATCGAGATCGGCAAGGACCGTCTCCCATTCCTCCAGCAGCCATCGCACCTCGGCATCCGCACTCTCGCAATGCTCTCGCGCGGCTTGCAGATAGAGACGCTGAATCTCCACCGCCGGCACCTTCTTTCCGCCAGCCGTTTCGACCAGCCATGCATAACTTTGATCCCTGCTGATCGCCTTGATCGCGCCGATTGGATCGGCAAGCTCGATGCGCGGCGCATGCCCGCGCTCGATGAGATCGAGCACCAGGGCCGTCGTGCCAAGCTTGAGGGCCGTGGCCATCTGACTCATATTGGCGTCGCCCACGATCACGTGGAACCGCCGGTATAACGACGCATCGGCGTGCGGTTCGTCCCGTGTGTTCACCAGTGGGCGCCGGTTCATCGTGTCGATCGAGCAGAGCACGCTAAAGAAATCGGATCGCTGCGCGATTTGATAGACTCCCTGCTGGCCGCGGGCGTCTTCGCCCTCCACTCCCATCTTTCCCGCGCCCGCGAAAATCTGGCGCGTAACGAGGAATGGAATGACATCGCGAACGATCTGCTCCCACGGCACACCGCGCGCCATCAGATAGTTGTCATGGCATCCGTAAGAGTGCCCGACAAAGTCCGTGTTGTTCTTATAGAGGCGCGCACGCTGCCCGGGCGGGAGATGCAGCGACCGCCTGCGCGCGCACTCGGCCAGCACGCGCTCGCCTGCGCTGTCCTGCGCCACGACTTCGCGGAGCGTCGTGCATTCGGGCGTCGAGTATTCCGGATGGGCGTGGTCGTTATAAAAGCGCGCCCCATTAGAGAGGACGAGGTCGCTCTTGATCTCCTCAAAGGAGAGCGGTCGATTCTTGTCGATCTCGTAGTACGCCGCCTCGTCGGTGTCCTGCAGCAGTTCGGCGGCCCGAAAGCCCCGCGCATCATTGTGCGGATCTTCGAGATCGTAGTCCCATTTCATCGAGGCGCCGTGATCCGTGTACGATCGGACGATCTCGATCGACTCTTTAACCACGTCGATCGACGCCATTCCATCGACGGTCACTCCGTACTCCGTTTCGATTCCGAAGGCGCGTTTCATCGTCTCTTATCGTAGCAAGCATCGCGCGTGCGTCGAATCGAAGATGGAAAACACCAGGAGGGCATTCCGCCCTTCGCGTCGTTACGAGCCTGCCATCAATTTCACGGCGGTTTCGAGCGCCTCGCCGATCTTCTCGGGCGATTTTCCGGCGCCACGCGCGCTGTCTGGGCGGCCGCCCCCTTTTCCTCCGACGATGGGGGCAATCGCCTGGATGATTTTGCCCGCTTGAAAACGGCCCGTCAGACTCGCATCGACAGAAACGGCGAGCGCGGCCTGTTCGGGCCCCGTCGATCCTGCCAGCACGACCACGCCTTTGAAGCGACCTTTCAAGGCGTCCACCAGCGATTGAAGATCGTCACTGCTTGCCCCGCTCACCTTTTCGACGATGGCGGAGACTCCGCCGATCTCCCGCGCCTTTCCGGCTAGAGACGCCGCCGCCGCGGAGGCCTGTTTCTTTTGCAGCGATTCAAGACGCTTCTCGAGGTCTTTATGCTGCGCCAGCATGGAATCGAGTTTCTTCTCCAGTTCCGCCACCGGGCTGCCGAGCTTCGCCGCAAGCTGCTTAATGCGCGCGAAATCGGCCGAGGCCGATTCAAACGCATTCAAGCCGGCGATCGCCTCGATGCGGCGCACGCCCGAGGCGATGGCGCTTTCCGCGACAATGCGGAAAAGGCCGATCTCGCCGCAGTGGCGCACATGCGTGCCGGCGCAGAGTTCCATCGAAAACCCATCGAATTTCCCACGCTCGCCGCCGATCTGCACCACGCGAACCGTCGAGCCATACTTGTCTCCGAAAAACTGCATAATGTCCGGCCGGCCTTTGATTTCGGAATACGGGGCCTCCGTCCAGACCACGGACGCATTCTCGACGATCCGCTCATTCACGAGCCGCTCGATGTCGCGCACCTGTGCGGGCGTGAGGGCCTGCCCGTTAAAGTCGAAGGTGAGTTTCTCGGGTCCGACAAACGAACCCTTTTGCGTGGCCTCGCGCGAGACCACCTCGTGCAGCGCCCAGTGGAGCAGATGCGTCACGGTGTGATGGCGCTCGATCGCCGAGCGCCGGGGCTGGTTCACATCGATTGTTACTTGTGTGCCGGCCGCCGGAGCGTTGTCCCCCATCACGGTCTCGATGAAGTGGAGCCACGTGGCGCCGCTTTTCTGCGTATCCGATACATTCCAAAGCTGCCCGCCGCCTGAAATCTCGCCCGTGTCGCCGACCTGCCCTCCCATCTCGGCGTACGCCGGGGAGACATTCAAGATCACAGCCGTTCGCTCCTTGAGCGCGGCCACTTCCTCGACAGTAGCCACGGCGGAAAGCCGGTCGTAACCGACGAAATGCGTGGGGACTTTGGTCTCGATCTGCGATAGCTCGATGACTTGGGTAACCTTGGCGCCGGCGGAGGTGGCGCGCTGCTTCTCCATCAGGCGCTCGAATCCCGCGACATCGACTGCAAGCCCGCGCTCGCGCGCCATCAGTTCAGTCAGGTCGAGCGGAAAACCTTGCTCATCGTAAAGCCGGAAGGCAAACGCGCCCGAGAGTTCCCGGCCCGCAGACGCCTCGATCAGGCGCGCAGCTTCCTGCTCGAAAAGCGCGATCCCTTTATCCAGCGTCTTGCGAAAGGACTCCTCCTCGCGCCGGAGGACCTCTTTCACAAAGGAAAGCCGCGTCCGAATCCCGGGAAACACATCGCCCATCGTGTTGGCAAGCACCTCGGCCAGCTTATAGAAAAATGGCTCTTTGAACCCGAGCGAGCGCCCATAGCGAACCGCCCGCCGCAGGATGCGCCGCAGGACATAGTTGCGGTCCGTGTTACCCGGCTGGATGCCGTCGGCGATCGCGAAGGATAGCGTGCGGATATGATCCGCTATCACGCGAAAGGCCACGTCGAGCTTCTCCTGCTCACTTTCTGCCACAATCTGCCCCGATGCATTCGGCTGCGGTAGTGTCGAGCCGTAGCGCTTGCCGCTCATCCGCTCCAGTTCGTCGAAGAGCGGACGAAAAACATCGGTCTCGTAATTTGAGATCTTCGCATTGGCAAAGTCGGCGAAATCGTTCGTTCCCTGTATAATCGAGCAGACGCGCTCGAATCCCATGCCCGTATCGACATGCCGCGCGGGAAGCACGCTGAATGTCCCATCCGCATTTGCGTTGAATTGGATAAAGACAAGGTTCCAGATCTCGATGCACTCAGCCGTTCCTTGATTCACCAGGCGCCCGTGTGTGTCGCCAGCAGGCGTAAGATCCACATGAAGTTCGGAGCACGGTCCGCACGGTCCGGTCGCGCCCATCATCCAGAAGTTATCCTTTTTGTTTCCGTTCACGATGTGGATCGCCGGATCGAGCCCTGCGCCCCGGAATCTTTCCGCCCAGAGTTCCCACGCCTCTTCGTCCCGCTCCGCGGGGTCGCCCGCCGCCTTGTCCGGCTGATAGATCGTGGCGTACAGCCGTTGCGGTGGAAACTTCCACCGTTCCACGATCAGCTCCCACGCCCATGAGATCGCCTCCTTCTTGAAGTAATCGCCAAACGACCAGTTCCCCAGCATCTCGAAAAAGGTGTGATGATACGTGTCCAGCCCGACGTCTTCGAGATCGTTATGCTTCCCTCCGGCGCGGATGCACTTCTGTGTATCGGCGGCGCGCGTGTCGCTGCCTGGGGTGGCCGAGGCCCATCTGCTCAGGTCGGGCGTCCGCTCCCCAAGGAAGATCGGCACGAACTGGTTCATGCCGGCATTGGTGAAGAGAAGATTCGGCGAATCCGGCAGAAGGCTGGAACTCGGCACGATCGTGTGCTGCTTCTCGCGAAAGAACTCGAGAAAGGAGTGGCGGAGCTGGGCGCTGGTCATCATCGATTGCGGGAGCGGACAAAAGCCGCTATTCGCGCATCTGTCGATAGCGCAATGGCTGGAATCCATCCGCCGCAAGCGCGACCACATCGTACTCGCTGGCGCGCACTTTCGAGTATGGATTTGCCTCGTAGAAGAGCGCCCGGGTCTTATCCTCGCCGATCCATTTCGCGAAAAGGATCACATGACCGCCCGCCGCGTTCATGATGTCGCCGGGCAGCAGTTCTGCGGTGGATCGCAGCGGGCGGCAGATGGTCTCGAGCGTGGCCGTGCCGTACTTCTGAGGCAGCTTCCAGCATCGCGATATGAAACCCGAGCAATCGACTCCCACCGCCCGGGCGCTCACTGCCGCATCGGCCTTTCGGCGCTTCTCGGCGGTATAAAGGTCGCCGGCGGGCCTGCCTGCGCGCACGCCGGCATCGAATGCGGCGGGCGTGTCGAAGCCACCCCACTTGTAAGGAACCCCCACATTCTCCTGATCGACGGCCCAGCGCGTCCCATCCGCGTCTGCCGCAGCTTTTCCGTTGTCGGGAGTCTGAACATCGACCCGTCCCGAATCGACCCCATGCAACACATTGGAAGCGGTGGCGCGCCAACGATGCTCTGCGAATGATCGCGCAATCTCGATCGCTTCCCCCTTCGACACCGGCGCGGCGCGCGTTGCCGCTGGAGCGGCTGCAAATCCGAAAGCGAGCGCCGCACAGGCGAGACGAGTAATGGAGATTCGCTGATTCATGACGCCACACTACGGTGGCGCGGCGCGCGTCCAAGGCAAGTGCCTTACTTCCCCGGGAGAATGGCGCCCAGCACCGGATCGGCGGAGGGCATCGGCGCGGCGGCAGGCGCACTGGCGCCGGCAAGCCGGGCGGCGATCGCCCCCGCCGAAAGCTCACCGAAGGCATTGGGAGCGCCCGGCTGCGTGGGCTTGCCAAATCCCGTCTCGAAGTCTTGCAGCGACGCATATTCCTTTCCCTCGAATGTGACGGAGAACGGGGAGCCGCCGCACCAGAAGACATTATTCGCCAGCGCCAGACCGGGCTGCTTTAAAATTTCCATGAGACGCGCTCCGTCACATGCGACCAGCAGGTTGTCGTGGATGCGAACATCGCGCGCATTCAGACCGAATACCGAAATGGCCCGCCCGCTGCCGATGCGCGCGGAGGCGATCACGGTATTGCCGCACACCTCCACGCCCTCGAAGCGTCCGCCGTAGCAGCCGATCGAGATGCCGGCCATCCCGTTCTTTTTACCATCATTCACACAGACATTCTCGCGCGCCACATTCCCCGCGAAGGCATACGGCGCGCCAGGATAGCTATAGAGCAGGATGCCCGCGCCTTCGTTATCGTGACTCGTGCAATGCTCGATGATCGAGTTGCTCACCCCGCCATCGAAATCGAATCCGGCGCCATCCAGCGCCGACGTTCTGTTAAAGTAAGCCGCGCAATTGCGTATAACGATCGCATTCGCGGCAGCCGCCCAGATCCCGACCGGACCGCCGATCGGACATGCGCAGAGCGCCCCATTTTCCCATGCCTCGCATCCATCCACCAGCCCGCCATCGACTTCCCCGAGGAGAATACCATTGCCCGAATGGTTTGTCCGATAATTCGGATCTCCCAGATTGTGATGCGCCCGGCAGCGGAGCACTCGGACATCGCGGTTGGCAAGGGTCTCAATGACCGGATTCCATGCGCCGCTCACCAGGATGCCGTAGTATTGATTCTGGAAGACTTCGCAATCCTCGATCGAGACATCGCTGTAGCCGCTCTTGCCAAAGTCCGATGGACGGCCCCCGACAAAGATTCCCTCTCCATATTGCGTCGGCGAACCGAGGCTATCGTTTACAGGCACGGTCGCTCCGGCAAAACCGCTGCAAGTAACATGCGAGATGTGGATATGGCTGAGCGTCACGCTGCCCGGCAGCGTATTTTCGATGCGAATGCCGCTGCCGATGTTCTTGCCGGGTCCATCGCCGGAAATCGTAAGATCTTGTATGGTTATGCCGCCGGAATTGACGGCGCGCACACCGCAGCCGGCCCCCGGTGCAATCGCCGCGCGCCCTTCGCCCCATGCGCGGACGACGATCGGTGAATCGGCGCCGCAATTCCCTTCGATATCCAGCGATAGATTGCCTTTGAATATCTGGCCCGCCCGAAAAAGGAGGCGGTCGCCAGCCGCAAGCCGCAGGCGCGAAGCCGCTTCGAGTGTTTGCATCGGTTGGGTCTCGCCCCCATCGGCTGCATCCGAACCGATCTTGGAATCGAAGAAGTAATCGCGAGCGATGGCGGGTTCGATCCCCGCCGCTACCACCAAGGCGGCAATGCAAGAGACGATGCGCTGCAAAAGATGGCGCATCATAGTCACGTCAGTGAAGAGCGTTGCGCCGTCGAAGCCGGGCGGCGGACGGTTTGGGGCGACCTCGCCGCCACGCGTTGCCGGTGCGGGATGAAGCGCAGGCCTCAGATTGCAGATCGCGTGAATGGTGCAAATCGCGAGAAGCGCCTGAGTCGCAGCCGCGACGAACTTGAGGCTCAAATGAACTGCGGGGGGACCACACCAACAACGCCGGTGGGATGGATGGCATGAACACTTATAAGCAATGCGCGAGCCCCGTGCAATACTTATTTGCATTTCGGGCCGACTTTTTTTAACAATCGAATGTCTCCCTTATTCCGATGCGCATCCACTCTCTCGAACACGCTCCACAGGAGGGAGCAGGCAAGATAACAGGCTGGGCCAGGACGCGCGGACATCCGCTCAAGACGACACGGCTCGATCTCGGAGAGCCGCTTCCGCAACTGCCGCAGTTCGATCTCCTGGTCGTAATGGGCGGCGCGATGAATATCTACCAATATCGCGACTATCCCTGGCTCCGGGTTGAGCGTGAACTCATCGGAAGCGCCGCGTCCGCCGGCAAGGGAGTCCTGGGTATATGTCTCGGTGCGCAATTGCTAGCCGATGCGCTCGGGGCGCGCGTTTATCAAAATACGGAAAAGGAGATCGGCTGGCATCCGATCCGGGTCATCGATCGATCCCCGCCGTTCCATGAGTTTCCAGCCGAGTGTACGGTCTTCCATTGGCATGGCGACACTTTCGATTTGCCCACCAAGTGCCGTCGCGTGGCCGAGAGCGATGCATGCGCAAACCAGGCATTCGTTTTTGGCGACCGCCTCATTGGCATTCAGTTCCACGCCGAGGTGAGCCGCGAGGCGCTCGAGGGCTTCATGGAAGGAGCCGATTCTGAGCTTGCTCCAGCGCGCTGGGTGCAATCGGCCCGACAAATCCGCGAGGCCACGCCCGACATGGCTTCCATCGACAAGGCTCTCTGGGCCTTGCTAGATAGCCTGGCCACCACATTGACCTCCCACGGACCAAGCAACGCCGCTCCATAACGTCGGCACCGCCGCGTTACTCAACTCCGAAGCAGCCAGCCGCGTGATGCCTCCCTCCGGACCCTCCCGCCGACCTCACTTGCATACGAGCGCCTCCTTACCTTGCCGCCCAGCCCCCCTCCCCTCGCACCCTCAGCGCGCTCACTAGCTAGCTTTCCGCCCTTCCCCTCACCTTCCCCTCAGCGCCAACGGCGCGAAATTCCTCAGCCCAGGGCATCGCCCCATAAGCGCTAACTTGTTGTTCTTGCCTTTTTTTGGGCAACCGGGCACTGTCGTCCTTCATGAGCGACACGAACGTGATGGACGAAGACTGGCCGCTGCTGCTTTCCCTCATGCCGGATGGGTGGCAGGATCTCGCGAGTGAGACAAAAGCATTGAAGGGTTTGCGCAAGGACAAGGACGCAGGCAACTTTTTGCGCACGCTTTTGCTTCATCTGGCGTGCGGTTATTCCTTGCGTGAAACGGCGGTCCGGGCGCGGGAAGCGAAGCTGGCTGATCTTTCGGATGTGGCTGTTCTCAAACGCCTGCGCAAAAGCAAGGACTGGCTGCACGCGCTTTGCCGACGGCTTTTGGAAGAGCAGGCAATTCAGTTCCCGCGCGAGCCGGGAATGGCGCTGCGCTTGGTGGACGCCACCCGGATTGAAGAGCCAGGCCCTACGGGGAGCGCCTGGCGGATTCACTACAGCCTGCGCTGGCCGGAATTAACCTGCGATCACTTCGATGTGACGGCCACCCAAGGCCGTGGCACCGGCGAATCACTAACTCATTTTCCCGTGCAAGCGGCGGATCATTTGCTCGCTGACCGAGGTTACTCCAACTATGCAAGCATCGCGCACGTCTCCGCCCATGGCGGCTTGGTGACCGTGCGCCTGAATCCGCAATCGGTGCGCTTGTTAGACGATCAAGGCAATCTCTTCGCGCTGCGCGAAAAGCTGCGCACCCTCAAAAAAACCAACCAAATCGGCTGCTGGGCCGTGGGAGTGACAGGCAGCGATGGCCAGAAGCCGATTGCTGGAAGGCTTTGTATCCTGCGCAAAAGCAAGGTGGCCATCGCCCGAGCTCAGGCCAAATCGGCGTATAAAGCCAGCAGCAATGGGCGGAAGCTGCAAGCCGGCACCCTTCTCTATGCCAAGTACGTGATGGTTTTCACCACGGCGCCCGCTGTCTTTTCCGCCTCGCAGATCCTCGAAATCTACCGTCTGCGCTGGCAGATTGAACTCGTCTTCAAGCGTTTCAAACAACTAGCCCAACTCGGCCATCTCCCAAAGGAAGACGAGGAAAGCTCGAAGGCATGGCTGTACGGAAAACTTTTCGTTGCCCTGCTTACAGAGCGGCTTATCCGGAAAGCGGAGTCATTTTCCCCCTGGGGGTATGACGTGGCGCCGGACACGGAATCAAAGTCACTGGAGAGAATTTGAGTTCATGCTCCACCAGGTGCGACGTGCCGTGGATCCGCGCCTTCCCTTGCAGGATGCGCTGAAGGAATGGCCGCGAATCTGCAAGGGCTTGGCGGAAGCACCCCGAAAGCGCCGCCCACGATCCTCGGAATCTCTTCACCAAACAAGTTAGCGCTTATGGGGCATCGCCCTGGGAAGAATCAAGAAAACGGCCAGCCCTGAAGGGGCGAAACACAGACGCAACCTTTCACACCCGCCGCCATCTCACGACGCACGTAATCTGAACCGCACCGGGACCACAATCTCCGCTGGCACCGCCGCTCCTCCCGCGCGCGCCGGACGGAAAACCCAATGCTGGACCCCATCGCGCGCCGCTTGATCGAGCCGCGGAAACCCGGAACTTTGCTTCACACGAATCGCCGAGACCGCGCCCGTCGCATTGATCGATACAGCCAGCATCACAATCCCCTCTTCGTGACGTAACTTCGATTCAACCGGATACGGCGGATGCGGATTGGATAGGTATCCAGCCTGCGCATCCCCCCCTCGGGGCACAGTGGATGCGCTCGGATGACCCGCCGCCGTGGTCTGCACGGCTGCCTGGCCCGCGCCGGGCGTCTCTTCGCGCGCGCTCCGCGGCTTTATCGCGCGGGGAAGGCGCCTGGCGGGCTGCTCAACCCGAACGGGATCGGGAGCAGGGATCGGAATCGCCGCGGCCGGGGGCGCGTCCTTAACGGGGGCGGGCTGGCTCTCAACGGGCGGCGGTTCCGTGGACGGGACAGGAGATGCCGATTCGACGACGGGCGCGGCAGAAACCGGCGCAGCCTCGACAAGAGTGACTTCAACAAAGGCAGGCGATGGAGTGAAAGCCCGATGCGACATCCATGCAAAATTCCACTTCGATAGGAAAAGCAGCGCATGGACGGTGATCGCCGCCATAAGACAGAGACTGAACCTTTGCATCGGCGGCGATCAGATCGGCAAGCCTATCGCACCGGCTTTGTCTCAAAGGCCACCTGGCCGATGCCCGCTTTGCGCGCCGCATCGAGGACGCGAATCGCAACGCCGAGGCGGGATCCCTCATCACCATTGATAAAGATCCGCGGATCGGCCCGCTCCGCTTTGAGTTTCGCCAGCGCCGCGGAAAGGTCCGCTTCCGCCACGGGTTCCTTGTTTAACAATATCCGGTTGTCTGAAAGGATCGTGATCGAGGTGAATGCATCGCGGCTCGTCTCTTCACCGGTCGCGGCGGCGGGAAGTTTCACGGGAATGCCCTTGCTCTTCACCATCGAGATGGAGACCATGACAAATGTCGCGAGCAGGAAGAAGATCACATCGATGAGCGGGATGATCTCGATGCGCGCGCGCCTGGAGCTTCGCGGGGATGGAATGTTCATGGGACCTGATTACGCCACGCACTTACGAATATGCGCCTCGAGCTGCGAGCCAGCGTCGTTCAACTCGTGCCGGGCGGCTTCCATCTGGGTATTGAGAAAATTGAAGGGAAGGAGCGAGACGATCGCCACGGAGAGGCCAAACGCCGTCGCAATCAGCGCCTCGGCGATGCCGCCCGTAATGGCTGCCGGAGCCCCGAGTTCCGAACCACCGAGAAGCGAAAAGGAGCGGATCATGCCAGTAACCGTTCCGAGAAGGCCGAGCAACGGAGCCACCGTGATGGCCGTATCGAGCAGCGAAAGTCCACGGTTGTATCGCACCATTTCGCGTCCGCCCGCGCGCAGCATCGCATTCACCTTATCGTCATGCAAAAGCGCGTATGTGAGCGAACGCGCGATAAAATCTCCCGAGCCTCTGCCATCTTCCAGCGCCGCGGCATAGTCGCCTTTTTCGACGCGGCGAAGCATCCGCTCCACCACGAGAGGCTGGCGCCGCAGCTTCTCGCGGACGATGAACCAGAAGCGTTCGAAGATCACGCTGAGCGCGATGAGCGAAGTAACCAGGATCGGCCACATAATCGGGCCGCCTTTTAGAAATATATCATGCATGAGCGATCGGAGCTGCAGGTTTCGGAGATTCAAAGACCGCGCATCAGCTAGAAGTCAAACGCGATACCGCCAAATAGTCCACGACGCGCGGCATATTGCGGCGCTCCGACTCCGATCCCAGTCCCCGCTCGAAGCTCGTACGGCTGGTCCAGGAGATTCACGATGTCCAATCGCACCTTGAACTTCCCGACGTGCGGGATGTCCAGGGCCTGCTCCACTCCAAGGTTGATCGGATAGTACGGATGCAGCCGCCCGGTGTTTGCGAACCCTTGCCGCAATCCATTTCCATAAAGGAAATCGAGGGAAACCGTCGTATCCTGCCACTTGTAGGAGACGCCCGCCGATCCTGTGACCGCCTGATTGTGGTCCAGATAGATCCAGTGATTTTTGATGTATGTGAGCTCATCCGGCCCAAACTGAAACTGTTGTGAATCGATATCCCGCCCCTCGGCGCGCGAAATGGCAAGGTTCCCGAAAGTTGAAAAGCCTTCGTGCTGGTATGTGCTCGTCAATTCGACTCCATATACGCGCCCCTGGCGATAATTGAACTCCGTCTCGATCGCGGCGGCGCCAAATTGGCCAGAATCGATCTGGTTGTGAGCGCTCTTATAGTAACCGTCGAGACCGACATGAAATCCGGGAGCAACAGTCTGCGCGACCCCCGCGTCGAAATAATCCGCGCGCTCGGCCCGAACCGGATCGTCGCGGAGCGTCGCAAAGGCGTTTGAGGTTCCGACAGTTTTACCGACGTCTCTCTGCGACACAGACTCAAACGTGGGCGGCGTGAAGTATCGCGCGTAGCCCGCATGGAAGACCGTGCTGCGAGTCGCCTGGAGAGTGAGGTTTATGCGCGGACTGAACTGATTCTGATGCGTGAACTCATCCACGATATCGTACCGCCCGCCGAAATTCACTGTAAGAGGCGTGCTGACTTTCCATTCATCCTGGATGTAGAAACCATAGAGCCAGCCGAGCTTGTAATCCATCTGGTGAATCGTAAACGGCGCATCGCTCGATTGTGCGCCGGTGGAATCCGTCGGGAATACGGAGAGCGGATCGTTCGCCTGCTGCGAAGCCAGCGTCACGATGGTCCCTGCGCGAATCGTATGGCTGTCGTTCAACTTATAGCTGCCGTCCAATTCCACGCCATGCGTGAGGATGCTTTGGTTCACCCGCCCTGCCAAACCATTGAAAATCAAGTCCCCGCGCGTGTCCGGCGTAAAGAGGACGCTGCTATAGCGCTCGAAGAGGGCAATCTGAAAAGTGAGATCGTCCATAGTCTTTTGGTACGCGAGAACGCCGAAATCGTTCTGCTGGTGCTGATTCTCATCGAGCCTGGACGAGTCGAATGTCGAGCGTCCCTTGTACGTAAATCCAGGCATCTGCCCCGGATTATTCGGAATTTGATAATCGCCGTATGCCACCCCGCCGATGAAGCTCAGGCGGCTTGTCGGATCGATGACATAAGAGAGATAGAGAGAACCGCGGTACTGATCGGTGTCATCGTGGATCGCGTTTCGCTTTGGGGTTGGATTCTCAATCCCGAGTCCACTGTGAAAGTAACCCGTCGTGAGGTAGTAACTCAGCCTCCCGTCGGCGCCTCCATATTCGAAGGTAGAGCGCAACGTGTCGAAGCTGCCCCCGTACACGCTGATCTCACCACCCGGCTGCGTTGCACCGCTCTTTGTGTGTACATCGACCACCCCGGCGGTCTTGAATCCGTACTGCGCAGGCAGGGCTCCGTCGATCAATGAAACGCGATCTACAAAGCGCGTATCCAATTCCTGCCCGAATCCGTTGATTCCTTCCGGAAGGAGGATGGCGTCGATGCGAAACTGGACGTTCGCATGCTCGCCGCGCATGTGAATTTGGCCGAACGAATCCTGGACCACGCCGGGCGCGCGAAGCAGCGTTTGATTGAACGGCGCGTTTTCTCCCTGGGACTGCGCCCGGATCTCCGTCTGGGAAAGCGTGTACGAAGAAGCCCCGATGCTTGGCTGGATGAAATGCCGCGACTCATCGAATCGCTCCACGACATCGACCTCTGGGAGGACGGCAGGATCCGCCGCCGGCGAAGCCGCGCGGATGAACGGGGAATCCGGCAGCGCTGCCGCTGCAAATAAGAGGCAAAGAGGCTCGCTGAGCCATCCAGATCGGCGAGGCAAGCACCTCGTGTTATTGTCATACAGTTGCATTTACGCATACCTGTAGCCTACAATTAGGAAATGCGTCAATCCTTATTGCCATCGTTTTGCATTATAGCAACATTTGCGCGCTAGACGTCTCACGCGCGGATGCGCGGAGTTGCTCGGCGCTGCCTCAGCGATTCAGAGAAGCGGCCTGTGAAACCGCCCGAAAGCAGCGACCCCGACTCCATGGCCCGCCTTCAACCTGCCGCGGCAGGCAGTGCCCGATCATCGATCGCGATGCCGTCCCGTTCTACTCCTGCTTCAGCAGCAATGCGTTTTGGAATTATTGATCCATCTGGCACGGACGCACTTGAATAGACTTAGCCACGCCGGGATCCGGTTGCGCGAACGGGAACAGCAGGCTGTGCTGCTCAAACCGTTCCTCCTTCGCGAGGGAAATCGTCCCTCCTCGATTGCTTTTTCACTCTTCTGTTATAGGCGCGCGATGAGCCATTACCGCTCCAGCGGACAGACGCTGGAGATCTTGTGAAATCGATCGGCTGCTCAACAAGAACTTGGATAACGGCTCACTCCGCCACCGTTATCTCTCCCCAGTTTTTAGGCTCAAGCATCAGCTCGAAAACGGCGTCATCTACGATTCCGGTGTGCTGGTTACTCCAGTAGGAGCGAAGACGGGTGCGCTTGCCAGCCGGGTCGCCATAGGTCACTCCAAAGTCGCCTCGGAAGGTCTGACCCACCGCGGGCGAAAACTCCAGGGCCTCAAGCGGAACGCTCGCCTCCACGACGTACCCATCATGCCGTTTCGTCACTTTGATTTGCGCACCGGGAACCACGGCTGCATCTGCAACCACGTATTCCTTGATAACCCCTGAACTGAATGTCTTCGGAGTGCGTGCTTTGCGGTTATCCGCTATAGGGCGGTAAAGCACAGCCGTGGCAGCGCCCTTGAAATTGCCGATGCTGAGCCGCAGATCTCCGCGAGCCGCCTTGTCGCGCTTTCCATCCGCTTGTGCGTCTGCGCCCAGTTGAAAATCGACGGTATCCCCGTTGAGATAGAGATCCTCCGGCTGTTCGGCGCCATTTACCCAAGGCGTGGCGTCATGCACATCCCAGGCGAGGTAAAGGTTTTGCCCATCAAAAGCGGCTGCGCTGCGAACGCTCGTCTCGTCGGATTTTTGATACCGAATCAATTCCGCGCCTGCAAAGTCTTGCTCGATATTGCCGGTGAACTTTGGCGTCGATTTCTTGAGGCTGAGGCGCCGTGTGCCGACCGATGCCTGCAGCTTCTGGTCATGATACTTGCGAGCTTCCATTACATCTCCCGCGGTGATCTGCACACTTCCACCAGCCATCGCTCGCACGGTTTCCAAGCCAGTGACCTCCAGGTTCCAGAAGGCCGTTTTGCCAGCCTGCACATAGAGCTTGCCGTCACTCCCCTGAGTGATGCTGCCGCCGAAATCTTCACCGCCCATCCCAGGCGGGCAGTGAGACATGTCAGCCCCCGGAATCGCCGCAGCAGGCCACTTCATCTTCATCGGGTCGCCTTCGAATAGCCGCGTCAAATAGAAGCCATCCTCCGTTAAGATATGCCATTCGCCGACATTGGTTGGGAGCACCCAAATGTTGCCAATCGGTTTCGGCAGTTTTGTGCTGCCCGTAGGTCCGTAGGAGCCACGAATCATTCCCACCACTGGCGGGCAGGCATTGTGCGACCCGTGCACGCCGACGAAGTTGTCTGGATAGCTCCAGCGCTTCTTCCCCGTGGCAAGTTCGAAGCAGTTCAATACCGCATGCGTCTCACCATATTTACCGGGTTCCAGCACGAGCGATTCATCGGCTGACGCCATCCCGGCTGCAGGCATTTTCGTAAAGCTATTTAGATCATATTTCGGCGCTCCGCATTCTGTATAGCCCGTAGGCCGGTAAAGGCGGTCCCCAGCCGTGAAGGCCAGATCCGGACCCATATTCATGTACCATCCGCTGAACCGAACGGCCCCATCGGCGCTCGTGATCTCCTCGGCCTGTTCCTTCTCGTCTCCGTTCGCATCCGTCCACAGAATCGTCTTTGCCGTCTTCTCCTTCCCCTCTGGCCGGAAGGCGCAGCGCAGCTTGTAGTTCCCATCGCCCAACCGCTCGAAAATCTTTACGACCCCGTTTTCAAATGCCCAATTGCTCGCTACCGCCAGGTACACGCGCCCGTTCGCGCCAATGGCAAAGCGCGAATTCTCCATCCCGTCCCTCGTGATTACGCAATTCAGGCGCGCGTGGCCGGTCTCGGGGTCGAGACGCCATTCGCATCCCTGCCCCACCATCACATTGGGATCTGTCGGGCAGATCGCTCCGCCTAGCGCTCCGTAACCCGTAGAACCAAAGTATTCGTGAATCAGCTTTCCCGTTTTTGTATCCCACACGCTCACCCGTTTTGGCGCAGGATCGCTTTCAGCCACCCAAAGTTTGCCTGCCACATCGACCGCCATCGCCCGGACGGAGCGCAGACCGTCGGGCTGCCAGGGGCCGAGCAATTCGCGGCCGCCCTTGCGGCCAATCGTCATAAGAGTGGCCTCTCCTTTCTTGACCAGCACCTGATTGTCGGGATCGCCCGTTGCGACATACACGAGACCATCCCTGCCAGTCGCAGTCACCTCCTCCAGCGAACCCTTTTTTTCCGGAGCACGTTGGGCGCCGACCAGCTTCCCAGACAGCGTATTAAGCTCCGCAAGCATTCCCTCTTTCGAAAACAGAAGCCAGAGCTTGCCACCCTGAAAGACTATACCGCTGGCTTTCGCCGGCGTCACGGTGGCGTCCGAAGCCCATAGCGATTTGATCTTCACATCGGCGCTGTCGTTCCCCTCCCATGCCAGATAGCTGCCGTCCTTTGTGCTGAGCTTATACAGGTTTGCCCCATCGGCGTCGTCGCCGGCGCTGCCGCCAAGCACGTAGAGGACGCCCGCACTTACAGCCAGCCCCTTCACCCCCGCGATTCCGGCGCGATTGTTGCCCCATTGCGGATGTCCTTCCAGATCACAGGCAAGCACCGCCTTCCCGGCCTCCGCCGCGCTCCATCCGAGAAAAACGTGCTGATCATCGGTCGCCACAGCGACAGGGAGGCCATGATCGCCGCCCCAGTTGCCCTGGCCATCCGCACTATCCCACGGAGCCACTCCGCTGTTTGCCGCCCAGCCACGCAGCTTCAGCCCGATGCCGCTGTGTGTCAGCGCGCTCCATTGATACTCCTCCACTGGGACAGGTTCACCCGGACGCACCCACGAAGGCGTCGTCAAGCCGTCCCACTGGACCGTGTGCTTCCCTTGCGCAAAAAAGGCGGCATTCAGCAGTTGGCGCACCACCTCGCCCGAGCGGTTCTTGATATTTAGCGAGATAAAACCGTCCACCGGCATCGTAAACTCGATGGGTTTGAAGCCCGTCAGTTGCTCCGATTTGATCAGCTCGCTCCAGTCCACCTCCGGCGCCCCTTTTTCGAGCTTCACCGCAAACTCCCGCCCATCGGCAAGACGCACAGGTTGCGGCTTCCCATCACTCTTCTCCAGCAACGTCGCCGTGCCCCAGGTGGCGCTCGACATGAAGGTGAAAACACGGTCCAGCGTAACGCCAGACTTGAAGAGATCCTTGGCCGTAGCGCGCCCCTTGGCGCCGATCGTAAAGTTCGGCTCAAATGTAAGCGTAAACGAGCCTCCAGCTTTGATCGGCTGGCCGTCGCGCGTCAGCAGCTTCCAGGGAATCGCCAGCTCCTGCACATAACCTTTTCCATCTTCATTGATGGTGAATGCCTGTTTCGCTTCGTCCGATTTCTTCGCGTCCACGATCACACCCTCCTTGAAGTCCTTTCCTTGCTCGACATTGATCACATCCGCCCCGTCGCGCCCTCGCCACGCCGTGAAATGCTGGCCGCGCTCCTGCGGAGTGCCCACCCCGGTGATCGTGCGAAACTGCAGGCAGTCGCCTGCAAAACCGTAATCCGCAATCGTCTGGCCGGGATTGTTTAGCGGCGTATCGTCTATCCAGCGGGCAAGCACGTAGAGATATTTGTCATCATACTGGGCATGCAGCCATACCGCGTAGTGTTCGCGCTGCGCCTCGACGTCGTCGCACGTGAAAATCCCGGCTGAAAGATCCCAATCGTCCGCCTTCCCGTCGATAACTACTTTCGGCGGGGCCGGCAGCACGCGGAAGCGCACGTTCTCGGTTGGCGTGCCCATAGCCAGGAGAGGGATCACAAGGGAAAGCAGGGCGTAAACGATCGATGGTTTCATAAATAGCGAGTAGGGTTGTCGAGAAGTGGGAAGTCAGTAGTCGGCGATCGATCCATCCGGATTTTTTGCGCTCGGCCATTTGAAAGACGCCGGAGGGATTTTAGCCAGCGCCGCCTCGTCCACCTCGACCCCCAATCCCGGCCCCTCCGGCAAGGACGCATCGCCGTTCTTATCCACCTCCCAGCTTTTCTTCAGCGCGCCCCCGCAGTCATTCGGGTAGTGCTCGTGAATCAGGAAGGACGGAATCGAAGCTGTCACGTGAAAGCTCGCGGATACGCCCAAAAACGACGCGACCGAATGCGGGGCGAGTGGAACGAAATAAGTCTCCGCCAATACCGCCACCTTCTTCATCTGCGTGATCCCGCCGCCATGCGCGCAGTCGTGCTGGATGATATCGATGCAGCGCTCCTGCAAGTACGGTATCACATCCCATATCGTCCGATCGCGTTCGCCTGTCGCCAGCGGGACTTTCACCGCCTGCTTGATCCGCTTAAAGACCTCTATATTGCCCGGCACCGCAGGCTCTTCGATCCACAGCACGTCGTACGGCTCGATCGCGCCTGCAAATTGAATCAAAATCGGCGGTGGCAGACAGCAATGGGCATCGAACATCACCGCGCCATCCGGGCCGACTCGCTCCCGGGCCTCTTTGATTCGTGTCACAAAATCCTGAATATCGGGAGGATTGCCCGAAGCGGGCTTCGGTCCGCCCGCCGGAACTTTGTAAGCTTTCGGGGATGGGTAGGTCCGGATTTTATCGCGAGTCGGGCCTCCGAGCAGGCGGTAGATCGGCACGCCATGCAGCTTCCCGGAAATATCCCAGAGCGCCATGTCGATCGCGGCGATCGTGTGCAGCATGAAGGCGCCCCCGCGAATGTCGCGGTGCGCACGGAAGATTTTCTGCCACAGATACTCGATCCGCGTCGGATTTTCGCCGTTGAGCAATTCGAAGAGCGATTGCACGAGTGGCTCCACGATGGCCGGTGGCAACTGCGAGATTTCTCCCCAGCCGGATACGCGCTGGTTTGTGTCGATCTTCAAGAGCGTCCTGGTCGGGAGCGGGAAGGTCTTGAACCCAGTGATTCGGATGGCTGAAGCGCGGTCTTCGATTTGAACCGCCGCATTCTCTGCGCCGACGGCCTCCTGTAAAAGCGCGCAACCCGCCGCGACAGCTCCGAGCGAGGCGAGCAGGCTCCGCCGTGTGAGGCCGCGCGCCACAGCGCTTTCGGCCTGGTGCGATAAGGCGCTCATTTGCTTTCCAAAATCGTGACGCGCGCCTCGCCGCCGACAACGCAGATACTTTCCAGCCGCAGTTCCTCTTCACGTTGCCCTGAAAAGAGGGGCGCGATCTCGAGGGTGTGTTCAATGGACGGGTCCAGCCCTTGCGCAATGATTTGCGCGTGATGGCAATTTCCTTTGACGACGTTGGCCAGCAACCCTCCATCAAATTCCGTCAGGGTCTGCTTCCCATCGCTGGATTTGTGTTCGACCACCTTCCCATCGATTAGCGCCCGATACTTCGCGGATTTGGTTGTCGATTCCCCAAAGAGCATGACCATCGCACCGCTGAATTTTACCTTGAGCGGGGCCACGGGCGCTGGCGCCTGCGCATTAGCCGCTGCTATCGTTTCGTCGTCCAGCCAGCGCGACATGAGCATGTCGAAATAGGCGGCGGTCGGATTCGGAACGCCCACATGCCATCCTTGCGGAAGCGCGCCAAGGCTGGATATCCGCACCCTTGCATTCTTCATATAAACGGACGTTTCCGCATACAATGGCTTCGCAGGCGCAGAGCAAACCAGATTGTCGCGTATCGCGTTCTGCAGCGCCTGCCACGCTGCATCCGCAAAAACCACATAGCCTGCATCGCCGGGATGCACTCCATCGAATGGCCAGAGCTTCTGCAACGTCGTATCGCCACTTTTCACCCGCTCCTGGCAGAGCACCACCGCATCACCGATCGCCGTATGGTAGGCGTCGCTAATCGCGTGATGCGCCGCTTCACGCGTAAATCGCTCCGTGCTTCCGCGTTCCACATCCCACTTGAAGGGGAAGACCACCTGCACCACCGGAGCGTGCGCATCCTCGATGATCCGCCGCACCAGCGACTCGTAGGATCCTAGCGTCTCCGAGTTTGGATCCTCGATCCCGTCATTGGCCGTAAAATCCAGAAAAACCAGATCCGGCTGCCGCCGCAATACATCGCGCTCGAACCGGAATACACCGAGCTGAGAGTTCGTGCCGCCGATCGCCGCATCCCAGAACTTGAAACGCGCCAGCGGATAAGCCTTCTCCAAACGCTGTGCCACCACCCCTCGATAAGACGTGAGAAGCGGATCGCTGGCGTTCGCGCCCCACGTGAGTGAAGCGCCGAAGAAAACGACATTCAGCCGCTCACCCGCCTTGGCGCGCGCGTCGAAATTCTCGAAACTCGGGATACCTGCAATGGCCGGGGAACCAAACAGGGCCGCCATGCAAACCATTGCGGCGGCGAGAAGACGGTATCTTAAGCGAGTCATGACATTGCCCACGAGTGGCGGGGGTTGGTGTCGAAAATGTCCTGAAGAGACCAGGCAGGCCCCGAGTGGTTAGTATGAGTTTTGTAAATATTCCCAAGCGCTTTGCGCCGTCGTGACGGCAAACGCGTCGAACTTTCATTTGCCCTTCGCATTGGCGCTTGAACCACACCATTCCTTGCGCCATCAATCGCCGATGGTTCATCCAACGACGCCGCGACATTCGCGGCTGCCACTTTTGCGCTTTGTTTTGACGTGCGCCACGGCGCTGGTTTGTGGGGAGGCTCGAGCCGAGACGCCGACTCTACCTGAAGTAACGATCACGGGGGAGCGATTTGGGCTGCGCGAGGAGCTTCCGGTGGATGCGAGCGGCAGGCCGGAATGGACCTCGGAACGCCGCTTCGGAAATACGCGCGTTTATATCCAGGATTCGCCGGGCGACGTCTCGCTTGAACAGTGGTGGAGATTGCAAAAGAATCGGGATGGAACGACGGAGAACCTCTTCGAGGAAGAGATCGAGATCGGGCTTCCATATCGCACCCAGCTCGATATCTATGAGAATTGGGTCGCCGATCAGCACCGCAAGATTCGCCACGAGAATGTTTCCGTTGAACTCCGCTGGGCGCTCGCCGATTGGGGCCGGATCCCCCTCAACCCGACTCTTTACGCCGAGTACAAGGCGGCGCCAGCCAGGCGCGATGACTTTCTCGAGTTGAAGCTGTTGCTTGGAACCGACTTCACCCCGCGCCTGCATTGGGGCTTCAATTGCTCGCGCGAATGGCAGCTCGGCAGCGAGCGGAGTGTCGAATATGAGATCACACAGGGGATAAGCTATTCGGTCATCGACCGGCTGCTCGGTGTGGGAGTCGAGATGGAGTACGGCGACGTCACGCTCGCGGGAATGCGCGGGCATTCGGAGCGGCGTTTTCTCGCCGGCCCGAGCATCCAGTGGCGGCCAGCCCCCAATATGCACATTGATCTGGTGGCGGAGGCCGGCGCGACCGGTTCACCCTATTTCCAAAGCTTTGTGATCGTCGGCTTCGATTTCGGCCACGGCGCGCACGAGAGCCACTACGCTCCAGCGAGCATGCGCGGGAACTGATCACTCAAAGTTCATCAATACCGGCACCCGATCGTCCTCCGTTGATCGCCTATTCAGTTTAGGCGGCTCGCCTGACCCGATCGGCGCCATAAGGTTTAATCGCCGCGCTTGCAAGCCGCCCCCCTGCAAGGAACAGTCGCCGGTTTCATGAAGATCATTGACCGCTACGTCTCGTCGAGCCTGATCGTCACGTCCGTGCTTGCGGTGCTCGTGCTCACGGTCGTTCTCGTGCTTGCCAATGTCTTCAGGCAATTGGTCAATCGCGACGCTCCGCTCGAGGTCATTCTTACGGTCGTCGCCTTCATTCTCCCCTTCTCCCTCACTTTCACCATTCCGTGGGGATTTCTCACGTCCGTCCTCCTCGTGTTTGGGCGCATGTCGGCGGAGAACGAACTGATCGCGTTGCGCTCGAATGGCGTGAGCGTTCCGCGCGTGTGCGCCTCCGTCTTCGTCCTTGCCTCTCTGTTTGTCGGCCTCTGCCTGTGGATCAATGTCGAAGTCGCTCCGCGCGCCCAGGCCAATATGAAGGATGCCCTCTACAATATCGCCACGAGCAATCCGCTGACGATGTTCCGGAGCAACAAGGTGATCGACGAGTTTCCAAAACATAAAATTTACGTCGAGCGGAATGAGGGATCGAAACTCTTTAACCTTCTCGTGTATGAAATGAATGACGATTCGCTCCCGGTTCGTGTCATTGCCGCGCGGGATGGCTGGTTGGAAACCGATGGCCCGCACAAGCGGCTTCTGCTGCACATTTACAACGGGCGCTTCGAGCAGCGCGACGAGCAGCAGCCCAACGACCTCTCGAAAATCCGGCAGGGAATCACCATGCAGGAAAGCACGCTCCCCATCTCGCTCGAAGAGTTGTACGAGAAAAACAAAAAACGCCACGGAGTGGGCACGATGACGATCGCCGAACTTGAGGAGCATCTGAAAAGCGAAGATCCGAACAGGTCGCAAAAAGACATCGAAAGCGATAAAGCCTCCGCGAAGACCGAAATCAACAAGCGCTATTCGTACGCGCTCGCCTCGCTCGCTTTCGGCCTTCTCGGCATTCCGCTCGCCATCACCGCGCACCGCCGGGAGACGGCGATCGGGTTTCTTTTCAGCCTCATCCTCGGGTTTGTCTATTTCATGTTCATCCTTGTGGCGGAGGCTCAACGGTCGCGTCCGGCGCTGCACCCGGAATTGCTCGTCTGGTTCCCCAATGTCCTCTTCATGGCGATCGGTGGAGTGCTTTTCTATCGCCTCAGCAGGAGGTAATTCCTCCAGGCCAGGCTTCGCCGCGCGGCGCGGCAGGCGCCACTTTTTAATGGATTTCCGCTATCTCGACCGCCCGGAGTATGGCAGAAGCAACGCCCGTGCTCGCGTATTTTCTCCATGACTTCAGTCCCCTCATTGTCAAATTTGGCAATGGGATCGCCCTCCGTTGGTATGGCCTGGCCTATGTTCTTTCGTTCGTTCTAGGTTACTGGCTCTATCGATGGCTCGCCGCGCGGCGGTACACCGATATGCGCCCGGCCGATGTGGCCGATTTCATCACGTGGGCCGCGATTTTCGGTGTCATGCTTGGCGGCCGGATCGGCTGGATTCTTTTCTACGGGCTTTGGGAACGGCACGATGACGACCCGCTGTGGCCGATCGAAGTGTGGAGGGGCGGGATGGCCAGCCACGGTGGCATCATCGGCTTGGTGCTTTTTACGCTCTGGTGGGCGCGGCGCCACAAGCTCTCGTGGACTAGCCTCGGCGACAGTCTTTGCACGGTCGCGGCGGTCGGAATTTGTATCGTCCGCTGCGCCAATTTCGTAAACGGCGAGCTTTGGGGCAAAGAGGCCACTGTTCCGTGGGCGGTCCAGTTTCCCACCGAATTGGCTGAAAATGGACGGCTGGCATCGGAGTTTTCGGAGCAGTATCCGCTGCTCCTGCGCCACCCGGATCAAGTGAACGAACTTCTCGCGGAAGAGCAGCACAGCCTGCTGACACCGTTCGCGCATCCGGATGCCGGCCTGGCCGCCGCGCTGCGACAAATTCTTCCGCCAAGGCACCCTTCCCAGCTTTACCAAGCATTTCTGGAAGGCGCCCTCCTCTTCGTCGTGCTGTGGCTTATGCGAACACGGATGCGCCTCCCGCGCGGTGTCATCACGGGAGCGTTCTTTATTTTATACGCCGTGCTGCGCATTATCGGAGAACTTTTTCGCGTGCCGGATTCGGCGTGGTCGGTCGGCCCTGTCAGCGCAGGCCAATTCCTATCGCTCTTCATGTTTCTGATTGGCGGCGGCTTCCTTTGGTGGGGCTTCAAAACGCGCGATTACGAAGCGGCTTTTGACGGCTCGGAAATCGCCTCCGGGAGCTGAGGGCGCTTCTCCGCTGTGCAAAAGCTCGTTGCGGCGCGCGCCAATTTCATCCATCACTATGCAGTCTTCTTTTCCTGTGAAAAAACGCCATTGCCTGCCTTCGATCGTCGCTCTGTTCGCCGTTGCCCTCTCCCTGCATGCCGAGGATCGTCCCGCTGGGCCGGTTAAAAAAGAGGCGTTCGATTGGGGCGACGGCACACAACCTCCGGGCGGAGGAACTCCCAAGGCGGGCGCGGGCAAGCGTCCGGTGGGACGTGCAACACCCCCTGCGGAAAAACCGGCGCCCGCCCCCTCACCACCCGAAGCCGCTCCCGCCGCCAAGGCCCCGGAGCCGCCGGCGCCCACGGAAGAACGTCCGTCGAATCCGAAGGGATCCGAAGAAGTCAAAAGCGGTCCGCTCCCGACCTCTGCTGGCAAGGACGAACCCGCTGTTTTTGCCGCTACGTTCTTCGCTCATCTTCAGAAAGGGCATGTGGACGACGCATATACCAGCCTGACCAAAGGCTCCAAGATTGCCGAGCGTCCCGATGAATTGAAGGCGCTGAAGGCCAAGACCAACGAAGCCATTCAAATGTTTGGCATATTTCAGGGATACGATTTGATCGAGAGCAAGTCCGTCGGGTCTCACATACTGCGGCGCACCTATCTCTCTCTGGGAAAAGAGTTTCCGCTGCGCTGGCGGTTTTACTTTTACAAGAACGAGAATCGGTGGCGGCTCGTCGATTTGCGCGTGGATGACCGGCTCACCGGCATCTTCGACGAGGCAGACGAGAAGGACGATGCGACAGCCGTGAAGTAGGCATCGATGTCCAGCGCGGTCCGGGTTCTTCGTCTCGTCCGTTTTTCCCACACGCTCTTCGCTCTCCCGTTCGCGCTCGGCTCGATGGTGGTGGCGGCACGCGGGTTGCCCGCCCCGAAAGTCTTCGCGCTCATCCTGCTCTGCATGGTGCTCGCCCGCACCGCGGCCATGCTCTTCAATCGAGTCGCGGATTGGGAGATCGACAAGCGCAATCCGCGCACGGCAAGCCGGCACACGCTCATTCCGCGAGGGGTGGTGACCGCCCTGCTTGTTGCGAGCGCCTGCGGCTTTGTTGCCGCGACGGCGTTTATCAACACGCTGGTCTTTTGGCTTTCGCCCGTTGCGCTTGCAATCGTCTTCTTCTACTCCCTCACGAAGCGGTTCACCGCCTGGTGTCACATCTTTCTCGGTCTCGCCCTGGCAGTGGCTCCTATCGGCGCCTGGCTTGCCGTCCGCGGCAGCATCGCCGCGCCCCCGCTCCTTCTCGCCGCTGCCGTTCTCCTCTGGGTCGCGGGCTTCGACATCATTTACGCGACTCAGGATCACGACATCGATCGGAGCGAAGGGCTTCGATCATTGGTTGTGAAGTTTGGCATCCCGCGCAGCCTCCGGATCGCGCGCGGACTTCACTCGGCCATGCTTCCGTGGCTTGCGGCTTTCGCATGGTCCGCGAGGCTGGGAAGCTGTTTCTTTCTCGGGCTGCTCCTGATCTGCGGCGCGCTCATTTACGAGCATCGAGCGGCGGCGTCTCTCGATGTCGCCGCAATCAATCGCGCGTTCTTCACCAGCAACGCCTGGGTCGGCATCATCTTTCTTGCATCCGCTGCAGCCGGCGTAGTTTGGCGGTGAGAGGCAAACGGCGCCCGACAGATTCCCCTTCTCTACGGAGCGGCTGAGTCGCTGTAGTCTTCGTATTCATACGTTGTCCCTGCGTATGGCCATTTGACACTCGCGCCGGGTGTGCGGATTCTTCCCGCCCTTGTCTCTCATCGTCCAAAAATACGGCGGCACCAGCGTCGGCAATCCCGAGCGCATCTTGAATGTCGCTCGCAGGGTCATCGCAACGCGCGAGCAGGGCCACCGTGTCGTCGTCGTCGTCTCGGCGATGAGCGGCGTGACGGATAACCTCATCAAGATGGCGCGCGAAGTTGCGCCCACTCCCACAGAGCGGGAAATGGACGTGCTCCTCGCAACCGGGGAACAGACTACCATCGCCCTCACTTCGATGGCGATCAATGGCCTCGGCACCAAAGCGGTCTCACTCACCGGAGCGCAGGCGGGTATTGTGACCGACGGACGCCACACCAAGGCAAAGATCGCCAACATTACACCCGCGCAGGTTCACCAACACCTCGACGATGGCAGTGTCGTGATCGTTGCAGGCTTCCAGGGCGAAACCATCGATGGAAGGATCACCACTTTGGGAAGAGGCGGCTCCGATCTTACCGCCATCGCAATCGCCGCGGCGATAAAGGCCGATGTATGCCAGATTTTCACCGATGTGGACGGCGTCTTCACCTGCGATCCCCGAATTGTCCCTTCAGCGGTAAAAATCGACGAGATTTCCTACGACGAGATGCTCGAGATGGCGTCGAGCGGATCGAAGGTGATGCAGTCTCGCTCCGTCGAGTTTGCGAAGAAATTCGGAGTCGTCTTTGAAGTGCGGAGCAGTTTCAACCTTAATCCTGGAACGATTGTGAAAGAAGAAACCCAAAGCATGGAGTCGGTCGTCGTGCGCGGCGTCAGCGTCGAAAAAAACCAGGCCAAGGTAACGGTGCTAAACGTTCCGGACCAACCCGGCATCGCGGCGCGCATCTTCAGCACGCTGGCGGGCGCGCATATCGTCATCGATATGATCGTACAAAACATCAGCGTCGCCGGCACGACAGATATATCCTTCACACTCAACAAGGATGAACTGGCAAATGCCCGCGCGGCGCTCGCCCCCGTAGTCGCGCAGATCGGCGCCAAAGAGTTGCTCGCGCAGGACGGCATCGCCAAGCTCTCCATCGTCGGGATCGGAATGCGGTCGCATTCCGGCGTGGCCGCGCGCCTTTTTGAGGCTCTGAGCGCCGGTGGAATCAATATCCAGATGATTTCGACCAGCGAAATCAAAACCGCCGTCATCATCGCCGAGGCTCGAATCGCGGAAGCTGCGAATCTTGCGCACGAAGCGTTTGGTCTCGGAAAGGCCCAGTAGGCGAAAGTCAACCTCGGGAAACCGCGGACGTTGCCTCACGCTTCAGCCCCGCGCAAGATAAGCGCGTGACAGCGTGACATATCGCTCCGCCCAGCCACGGATCGAAGCCTGTTCTTCGAGCGAAAGCTGGCGCACTGCCTTCCCAGGCATTCCTAGCACGAGCGATCCCGCTGGGATCTTCGTTCCGCCCGTGACCACGGCGCCGGCGCCGACGATCGACCGCGCGCCGATCTCGGCTCCATCCAGCACGATCGACCCCATGCCGATGAGCACTTCGTCGTCGATCCGGCACGCATGAACGATGGCCCGGTGGCCGATGGTGACCCACTCGCCGACTTGCGTGCCGCGATCCCGCTCGAGGTGAATCACAGCCCCATCCTGCACGTTGGATCCCCGTCCGATGACGATGCGGTTGATATCGCCCCGAAGCACGGCCTGATACCAAACGCTCGACTCCTCGCCAATTTCCACATCCCCCACGACCACGGCGCCGAGCGCCACAAAAGCGCTCGGATGTATTTGCGGTTCCAACCCGAGATGGGCGCCGATTTGAGTCGAATGTGATGCCGCGTTCAAAGCCTTTAAAAATATCGTTGACGGTAATTTGCGCTGCTGCCAGAACAATCTCCACGCGCCTTAAAGCCATCCCCTAAAAACTCTAAAAACTCCACCCATACTCCATCCTACCATGAATAAAGGTGAACTCGTTCTCGCAGTGCAAAAAAGCTTGGGCAAGGAAGCTTCCCGCGCACAAGCGGAACGCGCGCTCGACGCGGTCATGGATGGGATACGGGCCGGACTTAAGAAAGACCAAACGGTCCAACTCGTCGGCTTCGGAACTTTCAAGGTCGCCAATCGCAAAGCGCGCAACGGGATCAACCCTAAGACCGGGGAAAAGATCAAGATAAAGGCCTCAAAGAGCGTGAAGTTCTCCGCAGGCAAGGCACTCAAGGCTCGCCTCGGGAAGTAGAAATTCGCGGGGCTCATTCGCATCGTTCGCTCCGCTGGCAATGAGACATCGCGGCTGCGCGCGCTAAAAGCGAAACGTGAAATAGATCGCGCCCACGATCAGGCTATACGCGACCAGTATATTCCATTTGGGCGTCGTATTAAAAAGCAGGAATGCGACAACGGTGAATACCACGAGCGTGATGCACTCCTGCAGCACTTTGAGTTGTGGCACGCTCCATTGCGAAGAGCCGATCCGATTCGCTGGCACCTGAAACATGTACTCGAACAAGGCGATTCCCCAGCTTGCCAGAATAACGACCCAAAGCGGCTTGTCTTTAAATCTCAGGTGGCCGTACCACGCGAGGTTCATAAACACATTTGAGATGGTCAGCAGGATGATCGTCTTCATCGGTTAGGATGGAAGAGATATCGTCGTTCGGCATATCGACGTGCGCATGGCTCCCGCCAACTTGAGATAAGCGCAGCCTCCGGCTGCCGCGCCTCCCGAATGAAGCGGGACTACTTCAGCTCTGCCAGCTTCGCCTTCACGGCGTCGAAATTCGGAAGATCCTTGGGCGTCGGAGTCGCCTCGCTATATTGGATCGTGCCCGCCTTGTCGATGACAAAAGCGGCGCGTTTGGCCGCAGAGCCGATACCAGCCAAATCGTCCAAGACGACATCGTAAGCCTTCGTGACGGTCTTGTTGAGATCGCTTGCGAGCTTGATTCCAATTCTCTCCTTCGATGCCCAAGCCTCCTGCGCAAATGGGGAATCGACACTGATGCCGATCACGTCAGCGTCCAAATCGCTGTACCCGCCGATTCCGGCAGAGACGTCGCACATTTCCTGCGTGCAAACGCCGGTGAACGCCGCCGGGAAGAAGAGGAGCACGGTATTCCGCCGTCCGATGTTCTCGCTCAGCTTGATATCGACGAGACCTTCGGCGGTTTTGGATTTGAGGGAGAAGTCGGGTGCTTTGGAGCCAATTGGAAGTGCCATGAATCGTTCGGAGTTTTGAGTAGGTTTCTGTTTGCGGCTGGGTAGAACCGATGGTCTTTAAGGCACGCCCCCGCTGCTTTCAATCCCAATCGTCACAATGAATTACGTCTGGTGGTCGCTTACACTCGCGCTGATGGCGGCTGGGCTTGTCGGAACGCTCACTCCGGTAATTCCGGGGACAACGATCATTCTCGCCGCGGCTGTCCTGCATCGACTCCTCCTCGGCGCCGCGCACAGTGCGAGCTGGCTCACGGTCGCCGGAATAGCTCTCCTTGCGCTCGTCTCCTACGCCGTCGAGTTGATGAGTGGCACTTGGGGGGCGCGCCGCTTCGGTGCGACAAAGTGGGGCGCGATCGGCGGTTTGCTTGGCGGGCTGGTCGGCCTATTTTTCGGCCTCATCGGCGTCTTTATCGGCCCGCTTCTCGGTGTGCTTATAGGTGAATTGCTGGGAGGCAAGGATCTTTTGCCCGCTACGCGAACGACTTGGGGGTCCTTCCTTGGATCCACCGCCGGCATGCTCGGAAAATTCATCCTAGGCGTCGCCATGATCGGATGGTTCCTCTTGTCCGCGATCCATCGTTGATCGCAACTTTTGGCTCGCCAAGCGCCCGACGCCCCGTGAATCGTGCCGCTCTTGTATGAATACACTCTTTGACCTCACAGGGGAAGTGGCCGTCGTTATCGGAGGGACAGGCGTGCTCGGCGGATCCCTTGCCGAGGGCCTGGCGCGGGCCGGCGCCAGGGTCGCGATCGTCGGCAGAAATATTCAGCGTGGCGAAGAGCGCCAGCGCGTCATCGTGGCGGAAGGAGGAATCGCCTTTTTTACCGCCGCCGATGCCAGCGACCGCTCCAGCCTCACATCGGCGCGCAAGGCCATCCTCGCCGAGTTCGGAGAACCGTCGATCCTCGTGAACGCCGCGGGCGGCAACGACCCCCGTGTTACCGTCACGCCCGAGAATCCCGTCGAGTCGATCGGATCCGCCGATTGGCGCGCATCGTTCGATCTGAACCTGATCGGGGGCGCGCTGCTCCCATGCCAGGAATTTGGCCCCGGGATGTGCGGCGCGCGAAAGGGTAGCATAATCAATATAGCCAGCGTCTCCGCGCATCTGCCACTCTCGCGTGTGATCGCATACTCGGCTGCCAAGGCGGCGGTGCTGAGCCTCACTCAATTCCTCGCCCGTGAATGGGCTCCAAAAGGAGTTCGCGTCAATTCCATCACGCCGGGCTTTTTCCCAGCCGAGCAGAATCGCAAATTGCTCTTCAAGGAAGATGGCTCCCCAACGCCGCGCACGGAAGCGATTTGGGCGCATACTCCGATGGGCCGTTTTGGCGAGGCGTCGGAACTGGCGGGAGCCTGCCTTTTCCTAGCCAGTTCGGCGGCAAGCAGCTTTGTGACGGGAACTGATATCCGCGTTGACGGTGGATTCTTGAGCCAGACGATTTAACGAGAAAAGCCGCCGGAGAATTCTCCGGCGGCTTTTTAAATACTGACTCGAAGTGCGGCTTAGAAGATTACACGAAGGCCAGCGCGCATCGTGAAATTATTCTGGTCGCCATGCTCGAACCGATCGCCGTAGTAGTTCCAGCGAGCGTCTGTGAAGATGCCGACCTTGGCTGGCACGATGCGATATTCCACGCCCACGCCGGCGAAGCCGACAGCCCAATTTTTATACTCGCAATCGATGCCACCGCCGACGAAGGCGTACGGTGCGAGGCACATGCGGTCCAGCGGAAGGCGGAAGATCAGGCTTCCGTCGTAGTTCTGGAACTGTGTGTTGTCCTGGTGACGATCGTACGAACCAGGCTGGGCATTGTTGATCCTGCCGTTCACCCAGTAAGCGTCGGCGCCGACGCCGAGGTTGCGGGTGAAGAAGTAGTTGACTCCGATGCCGCCGCCCCATGCGTGATCCTTGTTAGGACCGGCGTGAGTCGGGCTGTTGCCATCGACGTAGGCGCCGAAGACATCGACCTGAAGCTCACGATCGTTGAAGCAGGTGGACGGCGGGAGCACCGTTTTGGTTTCCTTGCCCGTTCTAATCTCCTGGCCGGCGAACGAGGTCGCGGCCAATGCGACGCTGGCGAGCAATGCGTATGTTAGCTTTTTCATTGGTATTTTTTGGTTTGGTGTGTGTGAAGGCGAGTTCTTGAGGCTCGCTTGGCGGCAAGGATTAATGAGCGCTGGAAGCATGTAAAGTCTTTTTTTTACGCTGCGTCTCTTCCGCACCGGCGCATCGCCTATGCGGGGAGAACTCCGTTGCGCTTATCACCCTGTCAGCCGCTATTCGCTGCGGACAGCGCGATAGGTTGTGCGCACACGATTACAATATGGCAATGATGGAGCCATAACCTTCTCTACTCGCCACAGATGCCCGCATCACGCGCGGCCAGGACGCCCTGGCAGGGCGATCCGCCGGAAGCCATTCGCCTCTGCGCCATCTCACGCTGCTTCGCCTCCGGCCGCCGTGCCGCCTTCACGGAAAATGTCGCGGCGGGGAGCGGTCCGCCATCGCCCAGAATTTCCATTTGTCTTTCGGGCGGCTCACCCTAATGTCGCCCCTCCCTTTTTCCGAAATGACTCGCTCCAACAGTGAAATGAAAATTTTCACCGGCTCCGCTCACCGCGAACTCGCGCAGCAGATCTGCGACTTCGTCGGCGTGCCGCTCGGCGATGCGACGGTCAGTTCTTTTCCCGACGGCGAGACCTTCGTCAAGATCAATGAAAACATTCGCGGCCGGGATGTTTTCATCGTTCAGCCGACCTGCCCTCCGACCAACCAAAACCTGATGGAATTGCTCATCATGGTCGATGCGGCGAGCAGGGCCAGCGCCGACCGCATCACAGCCGTCATCCCGTTTTTCGGCTACGCGCGCCAGGATCGCAAAGATCAGCCTCGCGTTCCGATCACCGCCAAGTTGATCGCAAATCTGCTCACGGCAGCCGGTGTGAACCGCGTCCTCTGCATGGACCTCCATGCACAGCAGGTCGCCGGATTTTTCGACATCCCGGTCGATCACCTTTACGCCGCGCCTGTTCTCATTCGGCATCTTCAGTCGATGAAGCTCAAAGATCCCGTCGTCGTCGCCCCCGATGTTGGCGGCGTCAAGATGGCCGATTCCTACGCCCAGGCGCTCGGCGCATCGCTCGCGATCGTGGCGAAGCGGCGCAAGAGTCCCACAGAGACGGAAGCCGTGAACGTGATCGGCGAGGTGGAGGGGCGCAGTGTCGTTCTCGTCGATGATCTCACGGAAACCGCCTCGACGATCACCAGCGCAGCCCGACTCCTTAAAGAGCGCGGAGCCACGGAAATTATGGTCTGCGTTTCGCACGCCGTCCTTTCCGAAACGGGAATCGACCGCCTCCGAAATTCGCCGATCCAGCAGTTGATCACGACAAATAGCGTGCCGGTGTCCAAGAGCGACGGCTTTCCCGTGACGATCCTTTCCATTGCCGAACTGCTCGGCGAGGGAATCAAGCGGATTCACGGAGACGAATCGGTCTCCTCCCTTTTTGAAATCAGCAAAACCGTAAAAGTCTAAACATCCTATGGCCAAACAAGTAAAACTCGCCGCGCAGAATCGCCCCCATGTCGGGCGCTCCGCCGTTAAAAAAATCAAAATGCAGGGCCTCGTGCCCGCCGTCGTGTACGGAGCAAAGCAAGAGCCGCAGCATCTCCAATTGCTCGCCAAGGACGTCAAGAATGTCCTGAGCCACGCCACCGGCGAGAACCTCCTCGTCGAACTCGAAATCGCAGGAGAAGGCAAGCCGGTGAATCGCCTCGCCCTCATCCAGGAAGTGCAGCATCATCCCCTTCGCGGCGATGTCCTCCATGTCGATTTTCACGCGGTTTCCGCGGACGAAAAGATTCGGGCGCATATACCGGTCGAAACCGTCGGCGAACCAGTCGGCGTCAAAACGGGCGGCGGCCTTCTCGAAGTGCCGATGCATTCCCTTGAAATCGAATGTCTTCCAAAGGATTTGCCCGATACGATCGTGGTCGATGTGAGCGGTCTCGGCTTGAGCGAATCGCTCCACATCCGCGACCTGAAGCTCCCGTCCGGCGTCGTCGCTCGCGCTGACGGCGAATTAACCGTTGTCCGCGTTGCCGCTCCGACGGTGCAGGCGGAACCTGTTGCTGGCGCAACGGCGGCGGCTGAACCGGAAGTGCTCAAGGAAAAGAAGGCCGAGGAGGGGGGCGACAAGAAGTAAGGATGGGATGTTCCGCCTCATCGTCGGCCTTGGAAATCCGGGACGCGAGTACGTGGACACCCGCCACAATGTTGGCTTCATGATAGTGAACCGGCTCGCGGCAAAAGCAGGCGCTCCTTTCCGAAAGGAAAGGGCGTGGCGCGCGGAAGTGGCCCGCGTCGGAGCCGTCTTGCTGTGCAAACCGCTCACCTTTATGAATCTGAGCGGAGAGGCTGTCCGGCCGATGAGCTCCTTTTATAAGATCGCACCCTCGGAAGTTCTCGTCGTCCTCGACGATATGGCGTTGCCGCTTGGAAAATTGCGCATCCGGTCGTCCGGCTCCGCTGGCGGTCACAATGGCCTCAAATCGATCGTCGATCACTTCGGAAGCACCGCGATCCCTCGCATTCGGTTCGGAATCGGCGAAGCCGCCCCTGGCGCCGCGGTCGGGCATGTGCTCGGATCGTTCGCGCCCGAGGAGCGGCAGACGCTGGATGCAGGCTTGGATCGGGCCGTTGAGGCCATTGAGTGCTCCGGGGATCGTGGATTGGCCGCCGCGATGAACGCCTATAACTGATCTCGCGTTTTCCAGCGGGTGTCGTATAAATCTTAACAAACAAGCAAGAACCAGCAATTATGAACAATCGATACGAAGGACTTCTGGTCCTCAACGTCAAAGGAAGCGAAGACACGACCCGTGAAACCATCGAGCGGCTCGAAGGCGAATTCAAAAAAGAGGGCGCCAAGATCGAACAGGTCCAGAAGATCGAACGCCGCAACTTCACCTACGTCGCAGGTCCGCTCGACAGCGGTTACTACGTGAATTTCATCTTCCAAGGGGAGCCCGAAATTCTTGAAAAACTTCGCGCCAAATTTAAGCTGGATGGCGATGTTTACCGCCAGCAATACGTTAAACTCCCGTCCAAAAAGCGCGAGGAAAGGAAGTAAGCCGCCATGCCGAACCTGAACCGGGTGCTGTTGATGGGCAATCTCACGCGAGATCCCGAACTAAAGTACACGCCTAAGGGAACGGCGATCGCGGATATCGGTCTCGCGGTAAATCGTGTGTACTCCACCGACCAGGGCGAGCGACGGGAGGAGGTTACCTTTGTCGATGTCGAGCTTTGGGGCCGCCAGGCGGAGATCGCTGGCGAATACTTGAAGAAAGGACGCCCGGTCTTTATCGAAGGACGCCTTAAACTCGACATGTGGGACGATAAGCAGACCGGGCAGAAACGCTCGAAGATGAAGGTCGTCGGCGAAATGCTCCAACTGCTCGGCTCCCGTGAAGCCGGCGGACCGGACGGCCCCTCCGGCAATTTCCAGGGAGCGGGCGGCACCGCGTCCGCAAAACCGGCTCAGCGCCCGGCGCCTGCACAGCGCCCTCCGCCGGACCCCGATCTCGACTCAGCGGAAGAGGACGACATTCCCTTCTAGCCGCGCTCCGGGCTCTTTCCGGTCCGGACCTTCTCCTTCTTGGCCTCGCAATCGGCCTGAATGCGCCGGAGGTCGCGAGCCAATTCATCCTGGATCTGCTCGACTTCTTCGATCTTCCCTGCCGCCTGCGCCTTGGCGATCTGGTCCCGCAGGAAGATTTCGCGCTCGGCGGCCTTTGCGCGGGCTGCAGATTCGATTTCTGCGATATCCGCCTTCTGCTTCTCGGTTACCGGAGCGCTTGGCGACTCCTTCTGCAGACGTTCCATGGCGAGTTCGTAGGCGCTTTTCATAATTTGAGTGTTCTATCGGAAAGTGGAAATTGAGTAAATGCTCCGCCACCTTGCCACATGATTAAGCTTCTGAGCACCGATTTCGACGGAACTCTCGTTGACCACTATGAGCAGCCAGCCGTCGATCCCGAGTTTATGGAAGCACTGGGCAGTCTGCGAGCGAGGGGAGTGCTCTGGGCCGTGAACACCGGCCGCGACTTCCAGTTCATGCTCGATGGCCTCCGCGAGTACGGATTTCCGTTCGATCCAGATTACGTTCTCACGGCCGAACGCGAGGTGTTTCACAGGGGCGAAGGCGGCAAATGGCAGGATTTTGGCGACTGGAACGAGCGCTGTTACCGGGCCCACGACGAACTCTTCACGCAGGCCGAGACGCTCCTTTCCGACATCCACGCCTACCTTTCACGGGAAGCCAATGCGCAGCCAATTTATGATGGCAATCGATTGATCGGTCTTACTGCCGAAAACGAAATGGCAACTGATCGCATCTGCGCGTTCCTGGATCGTGAGCGAACACGCGTGCCGGGTTTCCGTTATATGCGCAATACGATTTACGTCCGCTTTTGCCATGAGGGATACTCGAAAGGCACTGCCCTCGCGGAACTCGGCCGACTTACGGGCATCGCACCCGACCAGATCTTCGCCGCCGGCGATCACTTCAATGATTTGCCGATGCTCGACGGGCGACACGCCCGATGGGTCTCATGCCCGGAAAACGCAGTCGGCGCCGTAAAGAACGCTGTGCTGGCCGCCGGCGGCTATGTTGCCACGCGCGGCTGCAGCGCGGGAGTGCTCGAAGCGCTGCGCCATTTCGGACTATTTGAACCCTGCCTGCCTGCCTCCTAGCGATGAGACAGCGCCTCATCGAGACCGTCGGACGGAGCGCGCGGCTGAGAGTAATGAACGAATTGAAGCGGACTCCGACCGGCCTCCCTGTGGCCGATCTCGCCGCGCGGCTGGGAATGAGCTACATGGGAGTGAAAGACCTTTGCACCGATCTCGAGCGCCGCGGCTTGCTCGACACCTGGCGCCAGCCCGTGAAATTGGGGCGCCCGCAGATGCTCTACCGCCTCACGGCCAAGGCTCAGGAATTGTATCCGGCTGCCAGTAATGCCTTCACAATCGCACTTCTCGACTCCGCTCAAAAACTGTACGGGCCGTCCGCTCCGGAAAAGCTGCTTCACATAACCTACCAAAAGAAGGCCGAGGAATGTATCGCGCAGATCCGCGGCGCAACCGTCGCCGAGCGCGCCAAATGCCTCGCTGGGATTCGGGACCGGGATGGATGCATGGCCGAGTTCCTCGACTTGGCCACCGGAGAAATGCGCATTGTCGAACACCATTCTCCGGTTATGGATCTCCTTCGCGCTTTCCCAATCGTCGCTCGCTTCGAAGCCGACATGTTTCGCAAGATCCTCAGCGTGCCCGTGAGGCGTGAGGAATCGGGCGTCTCAGGACTTTTTTGCGCCACTTTTTTCATCGCGCAAAAATCCGATTAAACGGGGAGAAGCTGACCGCTGCGGCATCGGTTCTGCTGTAATTCAGTGTGGCGGATATGCATCCGCCGCCTAAATGCCAAGTGCCCCAATTTCCATCGAAACACCAAGCACCCCGTGGGCCGTAATCAGTTACGTCGACGCAGATCTTGCCTGGAGTGAATGGCTCTACTTCACTCTCAATGCCTTCCCCACCCCAAAGCCGCTCGCCGCACATGCCACAAGGCATGGATTCGCCGTGCCGGAAACGATCACGCTCTTCCCCGATCCGGCCGATCAGGGCAATGCATCCGACCGCACGACCGCCATCGCCTCGGCTCGGTACCTCATTTTGATTTGTTCGCGGCATTCGACTCATTGCGAGTCGATGGACCGCGACATCCGCGACTTCAAGAAAGCGGGCGGCGAGGAGCGCATTCTGGCGCTCGTGGTCGATGGAAATCCTGGCGATGCGGAATCGCGCCCTCCCGCGGTGAATCCTGAGTGGATGGCCCCATGGCTGCGCTGGCGCCTGGATTCTTCGGGAGTATTCCAGGCCGCCGACCGGTCCGAGCCGCAGGTGATCGACGCTCGAAATGGCCGCGCCGGACTCGACGATTTGATGGGCGCGCTCCTTTCGGCGCTTCTGGACGTTCCGCGCGCGGACTTCGATCGAGTGAACGGCAGCGTCTCCGGTCCGAACGAGGATCGCAAGCCACAAGCGCCTCCGGTGGAAGCTTCGGGCGATGAGGCTTGCGAGGCCATGGAAGCGGCTTGGATACTCGGCAGGAAAAATCGTCGGCGCACTTTGCGAAATGCATGCAAAGCAACGGCATCGCTCGTCGGCGCCGCGGCGCTCCTCGGCATTGTCGGCTTCTGGCAGACTCGCGTCTCCGCAGCCCGTCAAGGAACGGCGGCGTTGACGGCTCGCCCATCGATGCCCATCCCCGCCACCATTTCCGCACTGCCCGCGAGGCCGCCGGTATTGCGCGAACCAGCGCCCCTCCCCGAGCTGGTCACCGTGCGCGTGCCAGAATCAGCCGTCACACCATCCGTTAGATCTCCCGAAAATTCCTCAACCCTCGCTCAAACGAAGCCTGCGGAACCGGCTCGCGCCGTCGCTCCGGCCGACCCGCCAACTCCAAGATCCAATGTCGGGGCGCCCCATTACGTCGCCGCCACCTTGATGACGCCCATGAATCGGAGGATCGTCATCCACCGATAGTCAGGAGCGCCGCGCGCCCACGGCTATTCGACCCCGAGCGCGTCGAGAAGTGCGCGATTGATTCGCCCGGTGGGCGTGATTCCGTGATCAGACTGGAACGCCGCGATAGCATCCCGCGTTTGCGCCCCGACCAAGCCATCTACTGGGCCGCGGTAGTAACCATCGTGCGCCAAGGCGGCTTGAACGTCCGCGTCGAGCGAACCAGTGCCCTGGTCGCTGTTGTACGAGTAAGCGGGAGCCGCCTCGCTGTAATCGTAGGCGTACGGTGCGGTAGAGGCGTAGTACCCCGGATCGTAGTATCCGCCATCAAAGCTCAGCCATTCGCCGCCATCCCATCCCCAATAATGATTGTTCCAATAATGACGGCCGTGACGATCCCAGTCTCGTGAGATATCGTGCGGTGCATAGTTGCGCCCGCCCCATCCTTTTCCGTAGCTGTGACCTCCATATGCGACGCCAGGGTGGCCTCCGAACGATCTCCCTCCTGCGTCAGATCTCCTAAACTCCCCATTGGCAACGCCGGCGTGGCTTGTGAACGATCTCCCTCCTGCGACTGGGCTCCTAAACTCCCCATTTGCGACGCCGGGGGTGCGGTAACGATATGGCGCTTGCACGGCTCCTCGCTCGACATACCCCGATCCCGGCGTGAACGCCGGGGCGGGGGCGGCATTATAAGGCGGTGAAAAAGATCGGGCCGGCGCGAAAGACCGCCCTCCCGCAAAGTTATTGGCTGAGTGCATGGCAGGGGCGGCAAACGACCGCCCCCCGCCAAAGCTGCTAGGAGCCGCGTGAGAGACGCTCGCGCCAGTTCCGCCGCGGGAACCGCCTCCTCGCCCGCCACCCCCGTGACCGTGACCGTCTTCTGCATAAAGTGGGCAGCTAACGACGAGTCCAGCAATTGAACCGATAATTGCGGCGTGTATGGGCTTCATAAATTTGTAAACATCCTTAACTAATTCGTCCGCGACCGCTTGCGCGGACGCCATCGAGCCAGCGTCGGAACGAAAGAAAGTATGCACCTCATGCCGTTCTATCTGGTAGTGCTTTGGACGCGATGTATGCCGATCCTATTCACCCGCCCGCCAGCCCGCTCGAAAGCTTCCATTCGATCCCGGCGAGCGTCGGAGCGATCGCACTCGGAATCGCGCTCCTGCTGGCGGGCCGCCGCATTTTCTGGCTCTTTGTAGCGGCAGTGGGATTCGTCGTCGCGTTCGAATTGGTGTCGCCTTGGGTCGGAGACGACCGCCCTGGGATCGCTTTAATCCTCAGCGGGGTGGCTGGACTGGCGGGAGCTGTTTTGGCGATTTTTGTACAAAAGGTGGCCGTCGCGTTGGTGGGCGCCGTCGCCGGGGCGTACTACCTGCACCGCCTCCTGGAGGCAGCGTCGATGCACGATCCGCGCTACGGTTGGGTTTCCGCCGCCATCGGCGCCGTGGTTGGCTCGCTCCTTCTCGTGTTCGTCTTTAAATGGGCGCTCGTCTTTTTTTCGTCAGTCGTCGGAGCGCACCTCATCTTAAAACAGGCCGTTGAGGTATGGCACATTCGCCTCGATCTGGCGGGCGCCCTCTTCGTCGCACTCGTCATTGCGGGGCTGCTCGTTCAAACCCGGCATCTGCGCGGTCATCCGAACGAGGACGAGGCTTGATCTAAGCCCGTGTATCGCAGAAATTATAAAAGCCTTAACGATTCGCACCATGGCTCGCAACACAGTCATCCTCATTATTCGCCACGCGGAAAAACCGGAAGCGGGCCGGGATCTCTCGCCGGAGGGCGAAAAGCACGCGGAGGCTTACGCCAGCTTCTTCAAGGATTTTCACGTCAATAACCGCCCCGTCGCGGTTTCGGCGCTGTTCGCCACTTCGGACACCAGAGGTAGCTGGCGCCCGCGCCTAACCCTCGAACCGCTGTCGAGAGCACTCCATCTTCCGATCGACAGCAGCTTCGCCGATTTGCAAACCGACGCTTTGGCCACCCTTCTCAAAGGCGACCGCTTCGACGGAAAATGCGTGGTCGTCTGCTGGAAGCACGGCCAGATTCTCTCCTTGGCAAATGCGCTTATAGGAGACGCAAAGCTGCCGCCACAGGCGCAATGGCCGGACTCCTGGCCAGACGGTGAATTCTCATGGATCCTGCAGGTTGAATTCGACGGCTCGGGCAAGCTCGATCGCGATCGGACCTACTGCATTCGCGAACCGCATCTGGTGGGAAAATAACGTCGCATCGTCCGCCTCCCAGCGGCAATCGGGATCAGCCGTCTATCAGCGGATCTCGCTTATAATTCGAGGGGAGACTCGGCGCGGAGTGGACGGGCGCCGGCGCACGCTTATTGGGATTGATCCAGCCACTGTAGAAAAATGCCTTGTCTTCGGGGTCCACCCCGGAACAGCCTCCGAAGAGCAGGGCGAGCAGGAAAGCGGTAAATACGAGCTTCATTGCCTGCAAATTGCGCTGTAACCAGATCGGAAGCAACCTCTCGAAACCGGGTGCAGTGCGCCGCGGGCCGTCGCCCCAGCCGCATCAGGGGATCTCATCTCGCCCCACATAAATCGCGTCGTCGGGCCAGTCTTTGCGGATGTAACCGCCATCCATATTCACCGGCAGTACGTAATTTCGAAGCATCCGCACCGGGGAAAGCACCCGGATCGTGGAGACTTCCTCAATCGAGTCCTCACCATGGTTTTGGCGAAGATTCGGGATCAATTTCTCCTGGACCTTTTGCACGATGTCGAGATCGCTCCCGCCGTCGATGAAGAGCAGCATCGCCAGTTTGCCGTCGATCTCCGCGATGTGGCTCTCGAAAATGATTTCCGTGAAGATGGACCGCACGTACGGCTCGCGTTTGATGTCTTCGAGGAGTTGATTGAAGGTCACTCCGATCCGGAACTTGATGACGTAAAGGTGGCGCGTATTAAATTCACCGGTGCCTGACGCCGATAGATCCAGATTCGTGAAATACGAGAGGATTCCAGCTTGTTCGAGCTTCAGCCGTTTCCGCCCCACGGTGCGGACATTCACGCCCGTCGCTTCACCCACCCCGTTATCCGATTCACGCGGGTCGCGTACCAAATGTCGTACAATGAGCCGCTCCTGATCATCTAACGCATTGATTCCAATCATGAAAGGGATGGTGAGGGATAAGTGTGCATGCCGCGACAAATGCGCAGCCGTTTGGCCTTGAAGGGCTCACGCATTATGAAGAAAGCCTAAATTTGGCGGTTTGCCGCCGAAACTCCAACAATAATTTGCTGTTTCAGCCTCAGAAATGTCTTGAATTGCGCTTCCGACCCCCTATTCTTGGCCCCGGTTTGTTTCGGCTTCCGTCTTTCATGAATCACGTAATCCTCGATCACATCGCGCGCGTCGGTCCATCGCTCTATTCGCCCGAGTCCGAACACGACGCCTGCGGCGTCGGTTTCATTGCGCAGATCGACGGAAAGCGATCCAATCTCGTATTGCAGCACGCTCTGGGAAGCCTCTGCAATCTCGCCCATCGAGGCGCGATCGATGCCGATGCGAAGACGGGCGACGGGGCCGGCGTGCTCACTCAAATTCCGTACAAGATCTTCGCACCCGAGGTCGCGCGGCTCGGATGCACGCTCTATCAGGAAAACGATCTCGGCGTCGGAATGATCTTCCTCCCGCATGCAAACGCTTACGCTCAGGCGCGCGCGAAAGCGATCGTCGAGGAAGTCGTCGCCGCCCGTGAGATGTTCCTTTTTGGCTGGCGGCCAGTCCCGGTAAACTTGAAGCTTTTGGGCGAGAAAGCCGCGTCCACGCTGCCTCGCATTGAGCAGGTGCTCGTTGCGCGACCGGATGGAATTAGCCACGACGAATTCGAACGCCGCCTTTTTCTGGCGCGCAATGAAATTGAAAAGCGCGCCGCCACCGATCAGATCCGCCATTTCTATATCGCCAGCTTTTCGTCACGGGTTCTCAACTACAAGGGCCTGCTGCTGTCGCCCTCGCTCGAAAAGTTTTACAAGGATCTGCAACGGCCGGAGTACGAGACGGCGCTTGCCGTTTATCACCAGCGCTATTCGACCAACACCTTCCCCACCTGGCCGCTCTCCCAACCGTTCCGCATGCTCGCGCATAATGGCGAGATCAATACCCGGCGCGGAAACGTCAATTGGATGCACGCGCGCGAAGCCGAACTCCAGGCGGATTTCTGGGGCGAGGACATCGACCTTCTCAAGCCGATCATCCAGGCGGGGGGATCCGACTCTTCCGAACTCGACAACGCTCTCGAAGCGCTCGTGATGTCCGGACGCGACATAAAGCACGCGATGACAATGCTGGTCCCTCCAGCGTGGCGCGGCGACAAGCACGTCTCGCCCGATCTTCAGGCATTCTACGAGTTCCATCGCTGCTTCAACGAACCGTGGGATGGCCCTGCGGCGCTGGTCTTCACCGATGGGCACACGGTGGGAGCCTGTCTCGATCGCAACGGGCTTCGCCCCTCCCGGTATAAAATCACGCGCGATGGCATCTTCTCGCTCGGCTCCGAAGTCGGCACGATTGTGTTCAACGACGCGGATATTATTGAAAAGGGCAGGCTCGGTCCGGGCGAGATGATCGCCGTTGACACCGCCTCTGGGAAGTTGCTTCGGGACGGTGAGATTAAGGCCGGCCTCGCCGCTCAGCGCCCTTACGGCGAGTGGCTCAAGAAGTATCTCATTCGGCTCAGTCAGATCGCGACGGACCCGGTGAAAGCGCCTGAGGAGCCCCGCGATCTCCTTTCGATCACCCAGCGCCAGGTCGCTTTCGGTTACTCCAGCGAGGAGCTCGAGATGATCCTCAAGCCAATGATAGCCACCGGCTCCGAAGCGGTCGGTTCCATGGGCGACGACACGCCGCTCGCCGTCCTCTCGATGCAGCCGCGTCTGTTATACGGCTATTTCAAACAGCTTTTCGCGCAGGTCACCAATCCCCCGATCGATCCAATCCGCGAGAAGCTGGTGATGTCTCTCACAGTCGATCTCGGATGGCGCAGAAATCTGCTCGGCGAAACGCCGGAGCATGCGCACCTCATCCAAGCCGATTCGCCCATCCTGCTTGAGCATGAATTCGAGGCTCTAAAGAAACTCGCGCATCGCGGGCACCCGGCAGTAACTATCGATGCGACATGGCCCCTTGCCGAAGGCGACGCGGGGCTTGAGCGGGCGATCGAACGCGTCCAGAAGGAAGCGGAATCGGCAGTCGATTCTGGCGCGCGCATTTTGCTGCTGTCGGATCGCTCCGTCGATCACGCGCATGTCGCCATCCCGATGCTTCTCGCTGTGGGCGCGGTGCATCATTTCCTCATCGCGGCAGGCAAGCGCATGAAAGCCAGCATCGTTTGTGAGACGGGCGAGGCGCGCGACACACATCAACTGGCATGTCTCATCGGGTATGGAGCCGGGGCCGTTTATCCCTATGTCGCTTTCGAGACCATTTCGGAATTGATCGAATCCGTGCAAACAGACGCACGGAAAGAAGTGGCGCGCAGCAAGGATCCCGAGAAGCTCGCCAAAGCGCAAGCCGCCTTCCTGGAGGTAGAATCTCTCACCTACGAGAAGGCTCTCAAGAATCTGCGGAAGGCGCTGGAAGATGGTCTGCTCAAGATCATGTCCAAGATGGGCATTTCCGTGCTTGGAAGTTATCGCGGCGCTCAGATTTTCGAGGCGATCGGCATCGGCGAGATCGTCATTCAAAAATGCTTTCATCGCACCCCTTCGCAGGTGGGCGGGATCGGCTTTCTCGAGATCGCTAGGGAATCGCTCGCGAGGCACGAAAAGGCGTTCGCATCCGTTACTGAGGAGGAGAAAAAGCTCGAGGATGCGGGTTTCTACCGTTTCCGCCGCGCGGGCGAGCGCCACGCGGTAAGCCCCCCGGTTATCCAATCGTTCCACTCTTTCGTTAAGACGAATAACCCGGACGATTATAAAAAGTACGTGGCAAGCGTGCGGGAGCTCGCGCCAATTTCCTTCAAGGACATGCTGGAGTTTGTCCCCTCCCCCAAAGGGCCGATCCCCATTGATGAGGTGGAAAGCGTGGAGGACATTCGCCGTCGATTCACCACTGCCGGAATGTCGCTCGGAGCGCTTTCTCGCGAAGCCCATGAAGCGCTTGCCATTGCGATGAATCGCATTGGCGGCAAATCCAACTCCGGAGAAGGAGGCGAGGATCCCGAGCGATTCAAGACGCTTCCCAATGGCGACAGCGCCAACTCTGGCATCAAGCAAATTGCCTCTGGCCGCTTTGGTGTCACTGCCGCATACCTTGCCAGCGCCAAGGAAATCGAGATTAAGATGGCGCAAGGAGCCAAGCCAGGGGAAGGCGGACAGCTCCCAGGCCACAAGGTAAGCCCTTATATCGCGCGGCTCCGCCATACGACACCCGGCGTGATGCTCATTTCACCGCCCCCGCACCACGACATCTATTCGATCGAAGATCTCGCGCAGCTCATTCACGATCTCAAGGAAGTAAATCCCCGCGCGAAAGTAACCGTAAAGCTTGTCTCGGAAGCAGGCGTCGGCACGGTCGCCGCTGGCGTGGCGAAGGCGCACGCCGATGTCGTGCTCATTTCAGGACACGACGGCGGAACGGGGGCATCGCCGCTGAGCTCGATCAAAAACGCCGGCACTCCATGGGAACTCGGCGTCGCTGAAACCCAGCAGGTGTTGATGATGAACAATCTGCGTGATCGCATCGTGCTGCGAACCGACGGCGGAATGCGCACCGGTCGCGATATCGTCCTCGCAGCCATGCTGGGAGCGGAACAGTTCAATTTCGGAACGACCGCGCTCATCGCGCTTGGCTGTGTCTACGTCCGGCAATGCCATCTGAACACCTGCCCGGTCGGAATCGCCACGCAGGACGAAAAGCTCCGCGCGAAGTTCAAGGGAACTCCCGATATGGTGGTGAACTTCTTCAACGGTGTGGCTCGGGAAGTTCGCGAAATCCTTGCCAGCCTGGGCGCGCGCTCCATTGAGGATGTGATTGGCCGCCCTGAGTATTTGCGCCAGCGTGAGGCGCCGAATCATCCAAAGGCCAATACCCTCGATCTCAAGCGCCTGCTCGTTGATGTCGTCGGCAAGGACGATCCATCTCCCCGGCATTGCACGCGCCAGAGGAACGATCCCCCGATCTCGGAATCGCCTCTCGACGACGGCGTTTTGCAAGACGCCAAGAACGCCATCGTAGATGGCGTGAAAATGACGCTGCACTATCCAGTGCGCAATGTGCATCGCTCGATCGGAACGAAGGTTAGCGGCGAGATCGGCTATCAATACGGCGACACCGGCCTGCCCGAGGGAACGCTCACGCTGAAGCTGACCGGCAGCGCCGGCCAGAGCTTGGGCGCCTTTCTTGCCCCCGGCATCAAACTGATTCTCAGCGGCGAAGCCAACGATTACGTCGGCAAGGGAATGAGCGGCGGCGTGATCGTCGTACGTCCGCCAGCCGAACGCGGATTTAATCCCCACGAAAATTCCATCGTCGGAAACACCTGCCTCTACGGAGCCACCGGCGGCGCGCTCTTTGTGAACGGCCGCGCGGGCGAGCGCTTTGGCGTGCGGTACTCCGGTGGAGTTGCTGTCGTGGAAGGTCTCGGCGATCACGGCTGCGAATACATGACCGGCGGCACGGTGGTTGTGCTCGGACGCACCGGCAAAAACTTCGGCGCCGGAATGACGGGTGGAACAGCATACGTCTTGGATCTCGATGACCGCTTTCCAGATCTCTATAACTCGGGGCTGGTTGTGCTCGAACGCCTCACCGAAGAGGATATTGTGATCCTTCAGCGACTCATTTACCAGCATCTGGAAGAGACTGAAAGCATTCGGGCCCATGAAATACTCGGCGATTGGCCGCGCTTCTCAGGCATCTTTTGGAAGGTCAAGCCACGTCCGCCCGCCGAAAAACCAATCGAGGCCCGACCACTGGCTCAAACCGAGTCGGTCATTTCCGAACGCATCGTAGCTACACAGCCATAGCGTCCCCAGCGGTGGAACGCCGCATCCGGCGCTCAGGAATATCGCCAGACGCTTATGTGTATAGGAACCTTCTCCCGGGCCATTGCGAACGCAGTGCTCTCCTGAGAATAATCTTCTCATCGTTGACAGCGCGATCAGTGGCGGTACTCTGCTTCGCCATTCAGCATGACTGAGCTGCTGCCCGTCAAGTGCAGTTAATTCTAAACATTCTAAAATCTCCGAACCGAAGATGATCGCACAACCCATTCCAAAGCCGGAATCGGAGCGCCAGCCGCAGGTCCACGACCACATCCTGCGCGATTTCGGTATTCTCGACTTCTTAAAAGATGAAGTGGACAAATCGGGGGAGCTTTACTTGAAGGTTGCACTGTGGAAGGTGCTCATACGAATCCCCCAACATTGCGCAGATATTTCCGATGGCGATGATTCGCCTAACGAACTTTTGAAGCAGATGCTCGTCAGTCTGATGGCTTACTCGGAAAAGCTCCTCAGTGAAGGCTCTGAAAGCGGTGGCCTTGATCTCATAAGGCATGGGGTTACCGAACAAGTCATTCGAGAAAACATCCAATGGATGCGAGAAAAATTCCTCCTTCTGGAGATGAGTTTGACGCAGCCTAGGAAGGAATTCATTTTATCGGTCCTCACGGGTGGAAAAGCATGACCTGCTTAGGCGGATTTTGGCCGCTCAGTTTGACCGGGACCACTGTGAACCAGAGGAGAGGAAGAGCTATTCGGAGATCCTCAAGGCGCTTCTCGCGGAAGCTAGATCCCTTGCGCCAGACGTCAGTGATCAGGAATTTTGGCGGCTCTCACTGAGCGCTATTTATCCTATTCCAAGGATCGAATCACTAACGCTAAGAAAGGTGGGCGAATTGACTGGAATGCGGGTGCTTCATTCGTCAAGCGTAGCGCCCCATGCAATGCGGCATTCCCCGCCTCCGAGTCTCTGGCCGTTTCCACATTGACGGTTGAACCGCCCACGTTTAACAGTACCGCCGCAACTCCCCGTTTTATGCTTGCTCGTCTCCTCTCCCTTGCTCTCGTCGCGACGCCGTTTGCCGTCCAATCCGCCTCGATCTGGGTCGAGGGCGAAAACCCCGCTTCATCGACCATGAATCGCCATCCGTGGTGGTACGATCAGGTTAAGAAAGAAGTCCTCTCAGGCGGAGACTGGATTTCAAATTTCTCCGATCAGAAAGAAGGCGTCGCGGAATATAACATCGATGCTCCAGAGGCGGGCGATTATACCTTTTGGGTGAGGGCCAATCCGCTTGGCCACCTCGCATACGCGCTCGATGGCGCAGCTTGGACAGACATCGATCTTACCAAGGATAAACGAGGCGAACAAAACATTGCGATCGACAACAAACCCGACCTTCGATTCATCGCCTGGGTAAAGGCTGGCAAGCTCACGCTTGCGAAAGGCCGGCATAAGATCGGTTTTAAGATCGCCGGGGCGCCGAACAACAACGGCGCTCTGGATTGTTTCGTGCTCACCACCGATCCATTCGTTCCGCAAGGCACGATGAAGCCAGGCGAAGGCGTCGCGGGGATAACTCACGAGGCGGATGCGGATCCAAAGGACGCCATCTGGATCGAAGGCGAAACCACCACGCGCGCCGATGTGACGCGGCACCCGTGGTGGCTGGATCAAGTCAAGAAAGAGGCGCTTTCCGGTGGCGATTGGATTTCCAACTGGAGTGAAAAAGAGGGAACTGCGGAATACGATTTCAGTGTAATAACGCCAGATCGATACACGCTTTGGGCGCGAGCAAATCCCACCGGCGGAGCCGAACTCTCGTGGCAATTGGATAACGGATCGTGGACACCGATTGATTTCAAGGACGACCGCGGCTTGCAGAATATCGCCGCCGATAATAAGCCGGATTTGCGTTTTGTTGCGTGGGTGAAGGCGGGCGCCGCGCCGCTCACCGCTGGCAAACATACCGTTCGATTCAAGTTCGGAGGGAACACTGGCAACCATTTTATAGGCGGCTTGGATTGTTTCGTTTTCACAAGAATACCCTTTGTTCCAGCCGGAGCCAGGAAGCCGACTGTTGCCGCTACGTCCAGCGGTCCGGCCGATTGGTTTCCGCTCCTTCCTGACGATGACACATTTTCCCCGGAGAGCGTCATCGATATGTCCAAGCTTGTGCCGGCCCCCGCAGGTCAGTTCGGGTTCGTTCGTGCTGCCGGCAAGGATCTGAAGTTTGAAAAGGCTGCAACGGCGCAAAAGTTCTGGGGATGCGGCGCCAACCTTGAGTTTGGACGCTATACGCGTGAGCAATTGACGCAGCGCGCCCGATACCTTCGCAAATTCGGCGTGAATATCGTCCGGGAACACCCCCTCAGCGACGAAGTATTGGTGGATGGCAAGATCGACGACAAACGGATGGATGCCTACGATTGGTGGTTTGCCGAATTGAAGAAGAATGGCATCTATACGCAGTGGAGCGTATTCTATAACTTCACCATCGGCCCAGGCGATGGCTACCCTGCGGATCTCTACGCCGAATTGGAGAGCGCAGGCCAGCGCAAGGGAACCTACGGAATCATCACGATCGACGCAAAACTATGGGAGATTAGGACGCGCACGCTCCTCGCTTTGCTCACGCATAAGAATGCTTATACCGGGCTTCGCTATGTGGATGAGCCGTCGCTGGCGATCGTTGAAATGCAAAATGAAGACAGCGTCTTCTTTTGGAACCCACTCGGATGGCTCGCTGAAGGCAAGAAAATGCCGCTTCACTCCAAAATGTTGCGGGAAATGTGGGCGGAGTGGGTGAAGAAAAAATATAAATCCGACGACGCCCTGAAATCGGCCTGGGGCCAGCTCCGCGACGGCGACAGCGTCGCTGCCAAAGAAATCAAAATCATGGGTCCTTGGGAGCTTGCTGGCGCGGGACCACGCGGGCCGTTTGCGGGTGAGGACAAGCGCGCGGGCGATTACATCGAGTTTCTCGCCACCATGCAGCGCGGCTTCTACGATGCGTGCGAGAAGGCGATGCGTGGCGCCGGCTTAAAATGCGCCAGCATCACGACGGCATGGCAGGTCGGAGGCGCCGCCAGCGAGGCGGCCAACACTTGGACCGATTGCGCCGCGCCAGTCATCGACAGGCATAACTATGCGGGCGGCGGAGCGGGAGTCCACGGCATAGCCGAAGGCAAAGTGAATAACGAATCGCACCTCGCGAGCCCAGGCTCCGGCATCTTCTCGGTCGGAATGAAGCAAGTCGAGAACCGCCCATTCTCGATCTCCGAATGGACGCAATCTCCGCCAAATCAATGGAAAGCCGAATGCGCTCCAATCATGGCATTCTATGCCATGGGTCTTCAAGGATGGGATATCTCAAATCACTTCACACAGAGCGGCACACGTCTCGCGGATGGATGGGGCGGCGGCTCGTATGTGACCGATTCGCCGCATTTCATCGGTCAATTTCCCGCCCTGGCCTTTGCCCTGTACCACAGTCACATTGCCGAAGCGCCCATAGTCGCCGCGCGGCGCCTCACGCTTCCCGACCTCTTCACCGGCAAAGATCCGCTCAAGCAGGATTTCACGAGCGGCGGCTATGACATTAAGACAATCGCCAGCAATGGAGGAACTCCCGCGCAAGCCTTTGCAATCGGACGGGTCACGCTCGATTTCGCCGGAGGAGAATCACAGCAGATCGCGCTCGCCAAGTATTGGGACGAAAATCACAAGATCATCGAATCGGCCACGGGCGAATTGACATGGGATTACGGCCATCAAGTCATCACGGTCCACACTCCAAAGACGGAGGCGATCATCGGTCGCACAAACGGACAGACCTTCAAGCTTCCCGCAGTCACTGCGACATTCAAAACGCCATTCGTCAGCGTGATCTTTACCCCACTGGACGATCTGCCTCTGGCCGAGTCGCGGCATATCCTCATCACGGCCCTCGCTCAGGACAAACAGACGAGCGCGCGCTACAACGCGGATGGGACGGCGCTCGAAGCCGTCGGGACCGCTCCGCTTCTGCTGGAGCCCGTTCAGGCTGCGCTGAAGTTTGCGGGAGCGAAGCCGGCGCAGGTGCGGGCGCTCGATCATTACGGCGTGCCCACCGGAAAGACCGTCCCCATCGCTCCCGACGGCGGGATCAGCATCGATGGAACTTACCGCGCCTATTATTACGATGTGACGCGTTGAAGCCTTTGGAGAAAATCCCGGCCGGGTTATACTTGGCGCCATGGCCTCCGCTCCCTTCCTGCTTTGCTTTGCCGCAGCCGCGTTCCCATGCCTGCTTTTGCGAGGCGATGAACCGGCGGCCCCGCGAGATTCCTCCGCTGCCGAGCAACTGGGATGGCATCTCGCGACAAAGGCGTACACCTTTCGCGATATTACGCTCCTCGAGACGATCGAGATCAGCCGCTCTCTCGGCGTTGCCGATTTTGAGATGAACCCGGGCCAGCGTCTGAGCAAGGAGAACCCCGTAAAGACAGATCAAACGCTCGCCCCAGAATTGCGTGAACAGATCAAGTCGGCTTTTCAGAAGGCCGCAGTCCGCCCCGTCAATTTCGGCGTCATCAAACTCACGCACGACGAAGCCGCCGACCGCAAAATTTTCAATCTTGCCCGCGATTTGGGCATCCGAACGATCGTCTCTGAGCCAGACGCCGATGCCTTCGACTTGCTCGATAAGCTCTGCGAAGAATACGGCATCGATGTGGCAATCCACAACCACCCGCAGCCGAGCCACTATTGGAATCCCGAAACGGTCCTCGCCGCTATCAAGGGCCATAGCAGCCGCATTGGAGCTTGCGCCGATGTCGGCCATTGGACTCGCTCCGGCCTCGACGCTTCCGATTGCCTCCGGCAGTTGGAGGGTCATATCAAAACACTGCACTTCAAGGACGTGAACGACGACAAGAAAGACGTTCCGTGGGGGTCGGGCAAAACAAACGTCCGGGCGATGCTGGACGAGCTCCACCGGCAGGGATTCAAAGGCGTCTTTTCGATGGAGTACGAGAGCGCCGCTGGCGATGCCCTTCTCGATGCTCTGCGCCAATCGATCGTTTATTTTGACACCGAAGCCCGGCGAATTGCCAGGTAGGTTGTCGGCGATTCCCGGCCTGTCCCTCCCGTCCGGCAAAAAAATTCGATGGTGGCTTCTTCGCTGAAATACCGCAATTATTGCAGGGACTCAGACGTCATCGTTCTCCATGTTAGCACCCGTACCGAAACTTGAATTGGCTCCCAGAAAGCGGCTCGCTCCGATTTTCGGGACTTTGGCGGCGGTTCTCTGCGGGTCCGCCCTCACAATGGCCGTGATGGAGAGGTCTCTGGAGGATTCCACCAGAAGCCTGGCGCGCGAGGAAGACGTGCTCGATGACTTGCGGGAGTCGCTCTCCAACTTGAAAGACGCCGAAACCGGCGCGAGAGGCTTCGTCATTACCGGAAATGCCGAGTTCCTCGAACCGCACACCAAGGCGAAGGAACTGATCGATGCGGACCTGAGCACACTGGATCGCCTCGCGAAGCGCGGAACGCTTTCGCAAGCCGATGTGGGACAATACCGGGCCCTCGCTCTCGCGAAGATGGCCGACCTGAACCGCTTGATCCAATTACGCAAAACAGACGGCTTCGACGCCGCTTCAACTACCGTAAAGACCCGTGTGGGAAAGAAGTTAATGGATGAACTCCGCACCCTTTCTGCTCACATGGTCCAGGAGCGGCAGGCTGCGGCATCCTCCAGGCGAGCATCCGTCTCTCGGCTCTCCAGGCAGATCGTCTGGCTCGCTCTCCTCGTGATGGGGATCAACCTCGTCTTCCTGCGCTGGGCCTACAGGCGCATCCGCATGGAGGTGAGCGCTTGCCAGGAGGCGACGTCGGACGCGGTTCGCCGCAGGGATCTGATGCGCGTCACGCTTTCCAGCATCGGCGACGGCGTGATCGTCACCGATCCAGAGGGTCGCATCTCGCTCCTCAACGAGATGGCCCAGCAGCTCACGGGATGGACCCAGGAGGAGGCGGCCGGCAAGGAGTGCCAGGCCATTTTTCATATTATCAATGAGAGCAGCCGGGCGCTCGTCGAGAGCCCCGTGGACAAAGTGCTGCGCCTCGGGACGATTGTCGGCCTCGCGAATCATACGCTCCTCGTTCGTAAAGACGGCATGGAGCTGCCGATCGACGACAGCGGCGCCCCGATCCGGGACGCCGACGGCGTCTTGAAGGGAGTCGTGCTCGTCTTTCGCGATTTCAGCGAACACAAAAAGGCGGAAACCGCCCTCCGTCTCGCCATGGAGGAAGCTCAGGCCGCAAGCGTGGCAAAGGACAATTTTCTCGCGACTCTCTCTCACGAGCTTCGCACTCCGCTCTCCCCCGTCGTGGCGACTCTCACCAACTGGGCCTCCGCACCCGATCTCCCTTCGACTTGGCGCGAGGATGTCGAGATGATGCATCGCAATCTCGATCTCGAGGCGCGCCTCATTGACGATCTGCTCGATCTCACACGCATCATTCGCGGCAAACTCTCCCTCAACCCCACTCTTTCCGATGTGAACCATCTGCTCGATGGGGTCGCGCGCATGTACCAAAGCGAGATCCACGCCAAACGGCAGCGCCTCTCGCTCGATCTCGCCGCCGCCAGCCACCACGCCTTCGTCGATCCCGCTCGACTCCAGCAAGTCATCCTAAACGTCTTCAAGAACGCCGCAAAGTTCACACCTGCGGGAGGCCACATTCAGGTCGTCACCTCCAACGACGACGATGGCCTTCTCAATATTCGCATCAGTGATAGTGGCATCGGCATGACACAGGATGTACTGTCACGCATCTTCCAGCCCTTCGAACAGGGTACCGACGAAGTCATGAAACACTACGGCGGCCTCGGCCTCGGCATGGCCATATCCAAGGAACTCATGGAAGCCCAAGGCGGCTCGATCACTGCCGAAAGCATGGGAACCGGGCAAGGCTCCACTTTCCAGCTCGCGCTTCCAGCCATCACTGCCGAGGAATCGACGCGTGGCGATATTTCCGGCCAGCCTCCGAGAACTCCCCTTCCGCCACTCAAACTGCTTGTCGTGGAAGACCACTTCGACACAGCCCGCGCCATGAGCCGCCTCCTTGAGCGATGGGGGCACAGCGTCACGATCGCCGGCGACGTAAAACAAGCGCTCGCCTGCTGCGAAGCCCAGCCCTTCGACCTGCTTCTAAGCGACATCGGCCTGCCAGACGGCACAGGAATGGATCTCATCAAAAAGATCCGCGAATACACCCAGATGCCAGCTATTGCGCTCAGCGGCTTTGGAATGGAAGACGATGTAAGCGCCGCCATGGCCGCCGGCTTCGACGCCCACCTTACAAAACCCATCAATTTCCAAAAACTCGATCTCTTGATGCACCAGTTGCTATCAAAATCCGCCGGAGCCCCTACCTAACCTTTTCCCAGCCCTGCACCCGATCTCCGCGGCACAAAAGCTGGGTTCGTGTGACCAAAACAATGCTCGTGTATAATGTAGTTGCCCTAAAAAAACGGACACAGAATCGGCGGTTGGTTTGTTAGGTTCTCCTGCGCCATTTCCTGGGCGCTCATGCTCTTGGCGCCGTGCTGAATGGGAGGAAGGCGATCGAGCGCCTTCTTCTTCCAAAGGTGGAGCGTCGGCTCGCTGACCCCCAGGTCGCGAGCGACATGGGAGAGCGGCCTTCC
>JBBSFI010000027.1:0-59195 GCA_038238905.1 Chthoniobacterales bacterium
ATGCAGCGCCCCACAGACCGACGCTGCCGGGCGGCAATTCGTGGAAGTCTCATGGCCCGGCGAAACGCTCTACCCAGGCAACGCGGAAACCGACTCGCGCCGGGTGCGGTTGAAACTCACGGCGCCCGGCTGGAACCCATCGGACGACTGGTCGCATTTCGCGCTGAAAACCGAACCCGGCATCCAGCCTCGGCTGCCCGTCTATCAAGCCGGCAAACAGATCGCAGGCGAAAAACCTCAATAACGCGGATTTCAAATATAGGTTCTGAAGTTGTCTAGCAGTAACAGCACACTCGATTGGAGAGCGGGTTATTTCCAACCATCTCGCCGGAGTGCGCGTGTCAAAAGGAACTCCGCGCGGTGAAAACTTAACCGATAATCTGGGCGGCGGAAGCGACTCTTACAAGGGCCAATGGACACTGGATCGTGAAGTTTTCAGGAGATGGATTGCCATCGACGTGGTGCGCAGCGGTGACATTGTTTTATTATGCCCTTGCGTTGCTGGGCGGAGTCAATGCGATTTCCGCTCCAACGTGGAACAATGCTTTGGCGGGGATGTGATGGCTTCCACTTGGAGTCGAAAGTATAAACAATGGACGCAATATTCCCATATCTTTCGTTTCGGTTTCCGAGACCGTGTCGGCCATTCTTACACCGAGCATGGCGCCTTCTGAAATCGTGACCGCGTGGGTCGGTGTGACAAAGGCTGTGACAATGACGACAGGACGCGGGCTGCCATCAGCATGTTGATATTCGGAAATTGGGTGCTCAGTTTGTTTAACAGGGGTAGTTCACAGGTGGCGTATCTCACGGCGATTTCACACAACGGAAGCCGAGGTGATCGGTCCCCGTTGTGACCTCACCCTTGCCGCGGGTGCCGACCATGTAGCGCGTGCAATACTCGTCAGTGCATAGAAAGGAGCCGCCCTTATGGACGCGCTTCTTCTCGGTGGGCTCCGCCGGGTCTAACGATGAGCCGGGGCCTTGGGGATTGCGGGCGACCCCGCCGGCATCGGCGAGCCGTTTGAAGTAATCTGGGCGGTACCAGTCACTGCACCATTGCCAGACGTTGCCCGCCATGTCGTAGAGTCCGTAGCCATTGGGCGGAAACGATTTTACCGGAGCAATTCCCGGGAATCCGTCCTCGCCCGTGTCTTTCACTGGAAACTTCCCTTGATAGGTATTCGCCATGAACTTCCCTCCGGGTTTGAAGTCATCTCCCCACGCGTAAGTTTTGCCACTCAAGCCGCCGCGCGCCGCAAATTCCCACTCCGCCTCCGTAGGCAGGCGTTTCCCCGCCCACGAGGCATACGCTGCTGCATCGGCATACGCTATTTGGACGACAGGATAGCGCTCACGGCGCTTAATGTCGCTTTGCGGTCCTTCGGGATGCCGCCAGTTGGCGCCATGCACATAGTTCCACCACTGAAAATGATCATTCAGCGGCACGGGCTTTGATGTGGGGGTAAAAACCGCGGAGCCAGCGACGAGATTCTCGGGCGGCGCGGTCGGAAACTCCTCCTTGGTCGGAGCGATCTCTGCAATCGTGACGTAATGAGTTGCGTCCACAAATCGCGCGAATTGCGCATTCGTCACGACAACCGCGTCCATCCAAAAGCCATCGACATAGACGCGATGGATAGGACGCGCATCGGGCATGGCTTCGGCTCCATCGCAGGCACAGCGTCCGACATCCTTGCTTCCCATCGAAAACTCGCCGCCAGGAATCCAAACCATTCCCTCCGGCGCCGAGTTGGGAGCGGGAACCTTATTCGGAATCGTCGGCGCGAAGGCAGACGGCGCCGGATCTGCGTAACCCGACGGCGTCAGCCACGGCGCGGCCACGGCGAGAAAGCCCAGGCAGAATGAGATTTTTCGAGCGCGCTTCATGGAGCGTCAAATATGATGCGATCCAAGATCGATGGATATCTTGGTTTTGTCATTTTTGATATTTTGTGGTTGGCTTGCAACGCTCTATTCGCATCCACGTGCCACGTGGTAAACAGGACCTTGGTCCAATGGTAGGCGTGTTCCATCTAAAATTGGGCGGTATTGCGCCTCGATTGACGGAAGTGGCGGAATTCTCGCGGCGACCCAATGGCGCGGAATGTGCGACAGGCCCGGCTGGGGAGCATCCTTAAGGAGTTTCGCCAAAACGAAATCCGATCGCGTATGAAAAGGCGCGACCGTCCCCCAAAAGACTGGTTGGCGCTCTTGCGCTGAAGGCGGTTATAATAGGACGGCCACCCTGCGACGGTCCTGCGATGATTGGCTAAACATTCTCAAGCCTATGCGCCACTTCCAGTGCGAGTGCGGAAACGTGCTCTTCTTCGACAATTCGGTGTGCGTGCAATGTGGCGCCCAAGTGGGCTACAACGTTGAAGGCGACCAGATGGTTGCCCTGTATCGCACTGGGGGCTTTCGGCGCTGCAAAAATGGAGTGGACTATGCCGTCTGCAACTGGGTGCTTTCGAGTGAGCATACGGAAGCTTTTTGCCCAGCTTGCCGGCTCAATCGCGTGATCCCCGACTTGAGCCTGCGGGCGAATCTCGAAGCGTGGCATAAAATCGAGATCGCAAAAAGGCGCATCATGTACACGCTAGCCCGGCTTGATCTTTCGCCGGTCAGCAAGATAGAGGACCCGGTGAACGGGCTTGCCTTCGTTTTCATACGCCCGGAACCCGGTTCGCGGGTGCTCACCGGGCACGATGACGGGGTGATCACGCTCGATGTCCAGGAAGCGGACGAATCGGAGTGCGAGAAACGACGAGTGCAACTCGGTGAGCAATACCGCAACTTGATCGGCCACTTCCGGCACGAGGTCGCGCACTACTATTGGGACCGTTTCTTCAAAGGTCGCTGGGATGACGATCCGATGATGCATGCCTTTCGCGAGATTTTCGGCGACGAACGCGAAGACTACGATGCCGCGCTGGCCAGGCATTACCAACAAGGACCGGTGGCAGCGGCGCCGGGGAGGTTCATAACCCCTTACGCTTCGGCCCATCCTTGGGAGGACTGGGCGGAAACGTGGGCGCATTGTCTGCACATGCTGGATGGCACGGAGACGGCGCACAGCTTCGGCCTAAACAGCGATGCGGTGCCGATTCCCTTCACCCCTTTTCCCACGGAATCCGTGACTCTGCCGCCCCAACTCGAGTGGCAGGAAGATGAAAAGGCGGAATTTCTCGCGCTGCTGCACGACTGGGCAAAGCTCGCGCCGGCGATCAATGAAGTCGTCGCGAGCCTCGGGCATCCAACGTTCTACCCCTTCGTCTTTTCTGAATCCATTATCCGAAAATTCTTTTTCGTGCATCACGTGATGAAGCACTTCGGCGCCAATCCGACGAAGGCGGCCGAGCCGCCAATGACCGCTTCGCCAGAACCGGTGTGGACGGGCGCCAAACCTGCCACACCAGCGGCACTCTGTTCGATCAATCCAATCAAGCGCGGAGATCGAGCGTGAACGGAAAGTCGCAGTTCGTCTCGATCTCGGGAGCGAGGACTTTCCCCGGCGTGTGGCCGAGCGGACAGAAGCGGTTCAGGCGGCGCGACTCCGCCTCGTACGCGTTGACGGGAAAAGTTGCATAGCTGCGTCCGCCGGGATGCGAGACGTGGTAAGTGCAGCCGCCAATACTGCGGTCGTTCCAAGTGTCGAGGAGATCGAAGACGAGCGGCGCGTTGACACCGATGGTCGGCTGAAGGCACGTCGGCGGCTGCCATGCGCGATACCGGACGCCGGCGACATATTCGCCGATCACGCCCGTGGGATGCAGCGGGACACGCCGGCCGTTGCAGGTCACTACGTGGCGGGTGTCGATAAGGCCATGTACTTTCACCTGCACGCGCTCGACCGAACTGTCCACATATCGCACATTGCCGCCTCCGCCGGGTTCCTCGCCGAGCACATGCCACGGTTCGAGCGCGGTGCGGATTTCGACGCTCACGCCGCGCTGCGCGATGCCACCGATGGCCGGGAACTTGAACTCGAAGTGCGGGGCAAACCACACGGGATCGAGCGGGCATCCGTGTTCAGAAAATTCGGTGAGCACTTCCGTAAAATCCTGCCAGACAAAGTGCGGCAGCATGTAGCGGTCGTGCAATTCGACGCCCCAGCGGGCGAGCTTTTGCGGTGTGTAGGGAGTTTTCCAAAAGCGCGCGATGGCGCCCCGCAAGAGCAGGTGTTGGGCGAGGCTCATCTCGGCGTGTGGCGGCATCTCAAACGAACGCAACTCGAGCAGGCCAAGGCGGCCCGTGCTGGTGTCGGGTGAATACAATTTATCGATGCAGAACTCGGCGCGGTGCGTGTTGCCAGTGGCATCAATGAGGAGATTGCGGAAGAGGCGATCGACAAGCCACGCCGCGACCGGGCCGCGATCGGGAATCTGCTTGAAGGCGAGTTCGAGTTCGTAGAGCGAGTCGTTGCGCGCCTCATCGACGCGGGGAGACTGTGAAGTCGGGCCGATGAAGAGGCCCGAGAACAGGTAGCTGAGCGATGGATGATTGTGCCAGTAGGCAAGCAGCGATCGGAGCAGATCCGGCCGCCGCAGCAACGGCGAGTCGGCGGCCGAAGCACCGCCGATGACGATGTGGTTGCCGCCGCCGGTGCCGACATGGCGGCCATCGATCATGAACTTCTCCGTGCCAAGCCGTGTCTGCCGCGCTTCTTCGTAGAGGACTTTCGTGTTGTGCGTGAGTTCATCCCACGAGTGCGCGGGATGCAAATTCACTTCAATCACGCCGGGATCGGGCGTGACTTTGATCGCGTCAAGCCGCGGATCACGCGGCGGGGGCTCGCCTTCGACGATCACCGGCATGCCGAGCTTGCGTGCGGCGTCTTCCACGGCGGCGACGAGCTCGAGGTAGTCTTCCGTCTCCTCCACCGGCGGCATGAAGACGTGCAGCCGCCCGTGCCTCGGCTCGACGCACAGGGCGGTTCGCGTAATCCAGGCGGCGGATTCCTGCATGCCGGGCGGGCGCATGGATTCAGGGCTATCCGGCGGCAGTCCGCCAAGTTTCTGGCGGCGCCGGCCTCGCCCAGCCCCGACTTCGCGCGGCGCCTCGCGACCGGAAGTGAAGTGCTGGTCAGCGCTGTCGGGAGGCGGAGGGAGCGGCGGAAAATCGGCGAATGAATCTGGAGGCGTGATCCACGGAAAGTCGCCCGGCTTCACCCATGGCAGCGAATCGAGAGGCAGCCGCAAACCCATCGGCGAATCGCCAGGACTGAGCCACAGCGTCTCGTCGCGCAGGAACCACGGCCCGGACCTCCATCGACCGTGGGTCGCTTTGACGGGAAGCGCATATCCGACGACAGCGCCGAGCCCATCCTGGAAGACGCTCGCTATGCGCTCGCGTTCCTGCTTGTCTTTGAGATTCGACTTGAGCGGATCGACGTTGACCGGCAGCCGCCGCTCTTTCCAAAGATAGTAATAAGCGTCCTCGCGCGCGGTCAGCGCCCAGCGCGGGTCCACATCGATCTGTTTCATGAGCTCGTCGAGATACACACGGGCTTCCTTCGCGCCATGCCCGTAGTTTTTCGACTCTTCGGCGATGAGCGAGTCATCGCTCCAGATTGGCACGCCGTCCTTTCGCCAGTAGCAGCCGAGCGACCAGCGCGGCAGTTGCTCGCCGGGATACCATTTACCCTGGCCGTAGTGGAGCAGTCCGCCGGGGCCAAACTGTGCGCGCAGCCGTTTGATCAGCGTGCTGGAGAGCACGCGTTTGCGCGGACCAACGGCGACAGAGTTCCACTCCGCGCCATCGGGATCGTCGATGCTCACAAACGTCGGCTCACCGCCCATCGTGAGGCGCACGTCGCCGGCGGTTAGGCCTTCGTCGATCTTTTTTCCGAGAGCCTCGATCTCCGCCCACTGCTCCCGAGTGTACGGCTTCGTGACGCGCGGCGATTCGCGAATGCGCGCCACAGACATCTCAAAGTGAAACTCCGTTTTACACGACTCGACAATGCCAGAAATCGGCGCGGCACTCTGCGGATCGGGCGTTGCAGCCAGAGGGATGTGACCTTCGCCTGCGAGAAGCCCGCTCGTCGCGTCGAAGCCGATCCAGCCGGCGCCCGGCAGATACACTTCGCACCATGCGTGGAGGTCGGTGAAATCCTCCGTCGCACCGCTTGGGCCATCGAGCGCCTCGACGTCTGCCTTGAGCTGAATCAGATAGCCGCTGACAAATCGCGCCGGGAAGCCGCAGTGGCGCAGGAGCTGGCAAAGCAGCCACGCGGAGTCTCGGCACGAGCCGCTCCCTTTCGAGAGGGTCTCCTCCGGCGTCTGCACCCCGGGCTCCATCCGGATGAGATACTTGATATCATTGGAGAGCCGCGTGTTGAGGTTAACGAGAAAGTCGATCGTGAGTGGACGCGTGTCTTTTGTGTTATCGGCATGAAGCTGGCCGGCTTCGGGCAGTCGGCCGTGCGCGGGCGGATTGGCCAGGATCTCCGAATGGGGATCCACTTCCACTCCGTGCGAAGCCTGGCTCCGCACCGTATCGAGATATTTCGCAAACTCCGGCGTCAGCGGCAGACAGCGCTGGTACGGCTCGAGTTCGTTTGCGAGTGTCGAGTCGTAGGAAAACGGGAAACGCTCAGCCGCAGGCTCGATGAAAAAGTCGAACGGATTGTAAACCGCCATCTCGGCGACCAGGTCCACCTCGACGCGGAAGTCGCGCGCCTTTTCCGGAAAGACGAGTCGCGCAAGGTAGTTCGCCTGTGGATCCTGCTGCCAATTGATGAAGTGCTCCTTCGGATCGACTCGCAGCGAGTAGCTGAGAATCTTTGTGCGGCAGTACGGCGCGGGCCGGAGCCGGACGATCTGCGGCCCGATGTTCACGGGACGGTCGTACGTGTATTTCGTGACGTGACGGAGTGCGACGTGGATTGACATGGCGATTCTAAAGTGAGGAACACCATCCGAGCACGGGCGCCATCCCTAAGCTAAGCCGGCGCCCGAAACCGTATGCGAGGCATCCCCGTTTGCTCCCATATGTGTAGCAGGGCGGCGGGTTGGAAAGCAAGTCTTAAATACAGAATGTTATGCAACGCATCGCGTACTCTGTGCTGGCTGTCGTCCCCCGAAATCGCTTCGGTCCTCGCGCGAACTTTGAAAAGTCTATCCACCTGGCTTCACGTCGAGCGCCTACCGACGGATGGAAGCTCGCCGAACCTTCCGAGAGATTTCAGCCGCGCGTTACTGATTCACTAGTTTCAGCATCTGTTCGGGGTACCGTTCGCCTGAAGCGGCGCCGCGCGGCGAGATGTCGTCGATGCGGCGGAGGTCGTCGGGGGTGATGTCGATTTCCAGAGCGCGCAGGTTTTCGTCGAGATAGTCGCGGCGCTTGGTTCCGAAGATCGGAACGACGCCGGGGCCTTGCGCGAGCACCCAGGCGAGCGCGAGTTGTGAGGCGGTGCACCGCTTCTCGGCGGCGAACTGCCCGATGCGTCCGACGAGGTCGAGATTTCGCTGGAAATTGCTGCCTTGGAAGCGCGGCGAATGACGGCGGTAATCGTCGGGCATCAAGTCGTCGAATCGTCTAATTTGCCCGGTGAGAAAGCCGCGGCCGAGTGGAGAATAGGCGACAAAGCCGATGCCCAACCTCCGGCAGGCGGCGAGCAGTTCGTCCTCCGGGTCGCGCGACCAGAGCGAGTATTCGGACTGGAGAGCGGCGATGGGATGAATGGCTTGCGCGCGCCGCAGCGTCTCGGCGCCCGCCTCGGAAAGCCCGAGGTGGCGCACCTTGCCGGCGCGCACCAGTTCCGCCATGGCTCCCACGGTCTCCTCAATCGGCGTATGAGCATCGACGCGATGCTGATAGTAGAGATCGATGACTTCCACGCCCAACCGCTGAAGGCTCGCGTCGCATGCCGAGCGGACGTACTCAGGCGTTCCGCAGACGCCCCGTTTGGACGGGTCGGTCGGGTCGCGGACGAAACCGAATTTCGTCGCGAGCAGCACTTTATCCCGGCGCCCTGCGAGCGCCTTGCCAACCAGTTGCTCATTGGTAAACGGCCCATACATGTCGGCTGTGTCTATCAATGTGACGCCGAGATCGATCGCGCGGTGAATGGTCGCAATCGATTCTTTATCGTCGCGGTGGCCGTAGAAATCCGACATTCCCATGCATCCGAGTCCAAGTGCGGAGACGCGGGGACCGTTTTTGCCGAGTTCACATGTTTTCATATTGGATAGAGTCCCGCCGCATCGCGTTCACGTGTCTTACACCGAGAGCGTCTCCAATCACAGCGCCAGCAGCGCGATCGCTTATTGACATAAGGCGCTCTAGCCCCAGAGGCCCTGAATTTTTTCCGCCTCGGCAACGCCGAGCGGGAATTTTTTGCTGTATGGATGATCGGTTATTCCTGCAAACTGGCGCAAGGCTTCATGGATGTGCTCGGGACGCACGCGCACGCCCTTCTCTTTATCCGTCACGAGGGTCCGCGGATTTAGCGGAACATGAAGCTGTTTTTCATCTGTCGCGCCAATGACGCGATTGCCCCGGATGCCCGGGCCGAGAAACATGATGGATCCGATCGACCAGTGGTCTTTCCCATTGCCTTGATTATAGGTGGGCGTGCGTCCCATTTCGCTTTGTGCGATGACGACTAACTTTTCGCGAATTTTCAGCTCCTCCGCACGCCGGATCAGATAGGCGATTCCGGCGAGGAACTCCGGGATCAGCTTCATTTGATCGACGTCGTTATTCGCATGGCTGTCGAACTGGCCGATGGAAAGGTTGGCGGAGACACAGACGCCGGCTTTGAAAGACGCAAGCGCGATCTCCGCCTGCTGCGCAAGGCGCTCCTTGGGAATGGACGATGGGATATAAGGAGTAATGCGCTCCATCGCTTTTGAGTTTACTTGCGCCGCGTAGAGCATGCTCTCCGTGCGCTCCTGCCGCGGCAGGCGAAATTGCGCAGACCGCTCGGCATTCTGCCCAGCCAGCGCCTGCTCGATGCGCGCGAGCGCGAAATCATCTTCATAAGGAGACTTTGCATTGCCATCAATGCAGTCTGCATTGGCGATCCGCTGAAGTGAAGGGACGTAGGGAACCCGCGACATCGCGACGATATTACCCGTGGCCGAGTAGTTTCCAAACGTGAGGAAAGAAAGCGGGCATGCCGGTCCTTTGCACGCGGCGACGAGTGCGGCGAATGTCGGATAGGCCAGGCTGTCGAGCTTGCCCGTCGCCATATAACGTACGCCGGGAGAATGATTGTTCACCGAGTAGTCAAGGCCATTTAGCACAAGCAGATCGCCGCCGAACTTGCCAAAAAACTCCTCATTGCTCAACCCCGCCTGAATGTGCTTGGCGGTCGGGGCAAATTTGTGCGCGCCTTTCGTGACAATGTCGCCCTCTTTGTAAAGCCGGTTAATCTCGCCAATACCCTTTGGGTCCATGAGATACGTGGTGTCCCAACCTCCCGATGCGTTAAATACGACGTAGTACGGCCCGTCATAAGGCGCCTCTTCCTTCCCGGCCGCGCGCGCTAGCGAAGAGAGGCCACCCGGGCACGCAAAGCCCAAACCAGCGAGGCCGCACAACTTCAGGAAATCACGCCGCACGTTGTTACTCATAAAGGAAATCGCGCTGGCGCAGCAAATAGGTAAGCACCCCGCGCCATGCGCGCACCGTATAGGCAGGGTCTGTAAACTTGTCGCGGAGGGGTTCCGGCAAATCGCGGCGGCACGTGTAATTTTCCCGCGAATCAATCTCTTTGTGGCCTGCTGCATCGCTCACGATGCCGGCAAAAAGCTGAAAGCTGCGCTCGACGTCCGGCGAATCCGGCGCGTCAAATCTGCCGAGCACGCGATCGTGCAAATGGACGATCGTCGCGCGGATCTTCGCGTCGCCCTCCGGGGATGCGCCAGGCAGCACGTCCGGCTCGATGTCTGGAAAGAGAAGCCGTTCAGCGGGCTTTCGGGTGAAATCCAAAGCCGTCTGCTTGCACGCCACGTCGTTTGCAAGGATGCGCTGGATGGCGCCCATGGCGCCGCTCGGGTCGGCCGCTCGCTCAGTTACCTCCTTCGAGTCGATGCCACCATAAAGGATGTCGAGATTGCTATCCGAATGATCCAGTTTGCCCCACGGCTTTCCGAAGATGGCAGCGACTTTCCGTTCGAGTTGCTCCGGGGCAAGCATCCGCGTTACGCCGATGTCATCCAATTCAGCGCGCCGCTCGGGCGTGGCCACCGCAGCCACCAGCCCGTCCGCGCGGTAGAAGTCGGATACGATCCAATCTTTCAGCACGCTCTTGAAGTTGAAGACCGCCTGGGAGAAGCGCGCGGCGATCGCTTCGATCTGCTGCCGTTGCGCCCGATACGCACGGCGTTTTGCGGTGACGAGCGGGTCGTCCAAATCCTTCGGCGGCAAAAGCACCTTGCGTCCCGTAAGCAGATACCAACCATGCTCGACCATCGCGACGGCAAACCGCGGATCTTTTGCCGTCCGCTCGCCAAGCCATTGCAAAGCGCGCCAGCGCTCCTCCTCTGGAAGGTCCTCGCCCTCAAATCCAGGCCCAAACATGTCCTTAAACCAGCCGCCCTTTCGACGGCCATAGACGCCGTCAAACTTCCAAAAGTCCTGAAACAGTCCGGCCACAGGGTCGATCGTCTTATGACAGACCACGCACTCAGACGCTTGCATCGTCGGGATCTCGTACTTCGCGGAGACTGCCGCGGCGTCCGAGACCCGGGCGGCAAGCTCCAGCACATCGATCCCGAGGAAATGTTGGAAATAGACCCGTGCACGCTGGCGGTTACGATTCGTCTCCGTGGTGGGATACCGGCGCAAATATTGAAATGTGCTTAGCAAACCTGCATGAGGGTAGAATCCAGTCGCCGATTCCTCGTTGTCCACTTTGTCCCTCCCAACGAGCGCCTTCAGTTTCACCGGAATGTACTCGAACGGATCGTCCGCATTCTTGAACTTCGGCTTCAATTCTTCATAGATGCCGTAGCCTCGGGCGGTGTAGGGCGTCACCATGATGTAATCCGCCGTCACGATCTCGGTGAAGGGCCGGTCGTTCCGCACGATATACTCGATCAGCTTCATCGGTTCGCCGAGGATCGCTGCACGGTAATCGTTCCAGATTTTATAGCCCGCCTGCCGGCGCTCCTTTTCATCCGCGATCTGGCTCAGATCGTACTTCTCAGCCCAACCGCGAGTCGTTCCGAAATGCTCATACGAAAGCACATTCTCGGCGTTATCCTCCTGGCCGGTGGTTAAGAAGATGTCGTTGAATCCCTCGCGCAGACGCGTGTAAAACGCGTCTTCTTTCATAATGGCATCCAGCAGGCTGGGCAGGGCTTTTAGTCCAGATTTCGCAACCGTCCCCGTCTCTTCAGCCGTCGGGAGACGCCCTGCGAGGGAGAGCGTGACGCGCCGGAGCAGCTTTCGATCTTCCACCATCGCGATGCCGTCGAAGAATGGCGGCGCGTTCTTCTCTTCAATCGTCGCGACGTTTGAAGCGGGCTGCCCCATTACGTGCCGAACGAATCCTACGAGAACACGATATCCCGCGGAGTCCGCCTTCAACACCGTTTCCCCTCCGTGGTCCAATTTGCCTGATGCTTTCAACAACAGCCGCGATTCGCCGCCTACCTTTGCGGCCGCCATCCTGGCAAATGCCTCGCGATTGTGACGCATCGCCTCGGCAAGCTCTGGCCCATTGGCGCGCGTCGGATCGCTCAGCACAAATTTACTATCCTCTGCATCGCCTCCCACCTTGTGACACTTCAGACACGAGAGCGCGCCGACCTCCGCCCATACGCCGTCCGCAAAGGAGTCGTCCACTGCCGCGCAACCGGCCCCGCTGTACAGCTTGACCTCCGCGCCCTGCACAGCGCCTGCCGGCAGCCGCAAGGCCGCGAGCACGCACAGGCTGGCGCAAAGAAAGCGACTCATCGGAGGGAAGCTTCGACGCAGCGAGGGCGCATTCAAGGGAAAACAGAGGCGCGCCCTCAGTCTGACGGAAAATTCCTGGCATCCCTTCGCGAAGTCTCAGCCCTCTTGATCGCGGCAAAGGTGTACAGTAACTATAAATGGCACTCCAATGACCTTTCGTCCGGCCGTCGAAGCCGACATCCCACTGATCATCGATCTGGCGCAGCGAATCTGGCGCGCTTCTTATCCCGGCATCATTTCCGCCGAGCAGATCGCATTCATGCTCAACTCGATGTATTCCGAGAAGGAAATCCGTCATCAATTATCCGCCGGAGTGGCGTGGGAAATCGCCGAGATCGGAGGGGCCGCGATCGGCTATCTTTCCTTCCGACGCGATGACGAGCGAGGACTGAAAATCAACAAACTGTACATCGTTCCCGAGCGCCAGCGCCAAGGACACGGCCAGGAAATGCTCTCGCATATTTGCGAGCGGGCGCGCGCGCTGGGTGTCCGGGCGGCTTTGTTGCAGGTTAACAAACAGAACTCCCGCGCGATCGGCGCATACCGCAAAGCCGGCTTCACGATCGTCGAAGAAGCGGTGTTCGACATCGGAGGCGGCTTCGTGATGGACGATTACATCATGGCGAAAAGCGTGCGGGAGGAGGCGGATAGCGCGGCCGGTGGAGGAGGATTCGAGGCGGGACAGCGAAAGCATTAGCGCCGCGGCGAAGGACCGGTGCTACGCGGGTAAAGCGATCCCATGAATGTTCTCAAGTCTGCCAAGCGGGCGCGCTTGGAAACGCGCCCGCAGCGACCAAGGCGGAGTTGCAGCGCTACTTCCCAATCTGCGGGCCGTCACCGAGGTCGGCTGGTCCCGGCAGATGAAGCTCACGAATCCATAGGGAGCGGTAGCGGACTGCGCTTCCGTGAAATTGCAGACGGATCGGGCCCTTTTCAGGATGCGCGTGGTACGTTCCCAACTGCCGATGCGGCGTCTCGCCGATCAGCGCGATATGATTCTGCGTTAGCACGCCATTATGGAAGATGGTGGCGTGGGCTGGCTTCTCGAGCTTCCCATCCTTGAAACGCGGCGCCTCGAAGACAATGTCGTACGCCTGCCACTGCCCGGGAGGAAGACACGCATTCACGAGCGGCGGCATATATCCGTAGATCGCGGTCGCCTGCCCGTCGGGATAGGTCTTGTTGTTATAGTTATCCAGCACCTGAATCTCGTACCGGCCAAAGAGGAAGACGCCGGAATTTCCGCGCCCCTGGCTCGATCCGTTTGCCGGAGTTGGCTCGGCGTATTCCACATGCAACTGCACATCCGGACCAAACTCGTCCTTCGTCGATATATCCCCTGCGCCGTCCTCCATATATCCATTCTCCACTTTCCACGGCATCTCCGTTCCATTCCCACCCTTCCATTTCGAGATGTCCTTGCCGTCGAAAAGTATGATCGCATCGCTCGGCGCCGTCCCTGCCTTTTCAGGCGTCGGGAACGTGCCGGGCGTCACGATCACCGGTTGCGGCCGGCCACTATCGTGGACATGCCACTTGGTGCCAGGGATAATGGGCGTGTCGGTGTAGCCGAGTTCGTCGGCGCGGACAAATGAGGGCGCGCCGCAAAGCAGGATCGCGCAAACGATTTTAGAGGATTTGGTCATAATGATGGATGCCACGGATGGCACGAATGAGACACCGGAGGCGAGATTTTTCTTAGCCTTCTTCCAAAATGGGCGGCTCTCGGCTCCGAGCGCGAGGCTTCAGCGCCCCGTCACGGCGGGCGCTTCCGCGGACGCCTTCATCCGCTCGGCGCGCTCGTAGATTGCATCCATGGAAAGCGTGAAGTCCAGTTCCGGCAGAGGCAACGCGCCGTCTGCGGAGACTTCCTCCAAATTCCACAAGGTCGCGCGTCGATAGACGCGGACGGCCCGGCGCTCCCGCGACCCGAGCACGTAGGTTTGCAGTGCTGGGATGGCTTGGTACACCAAAAACTTCTCTCTCTCGTCGATCCTTTGCGTGCTTGGTGAGAGCACTTCGAAAATGACGGACGCCGTGTCGCAGAAATAGCGGTTCCGCCCATTTGGATCGCAATTGACGAGCACGTCCGGATAGTAAGACCAATCGCCCGCTTGCATTCGCACGTGTGCTTTCACGTCATTCATAAACACTACACACTGCTTCCCTCGCAGGTGATTGTGAAGGGCCGCGAAAATATCTCCAGCAATCAGGTTATGTTCGGCGCTGGATGCCGCCATCGCGTAAACTTGTCCATCCAGGTACTCGCGGCGCTCCTCGCTCGAAGGCTCGGAATCCAGATACTCTTCCGGGCTTATCCAATTCGCTTCGTGCCGAAACAGACTCATAGATGGAAGGCAGAATGTCTGCGATTCCGGCTGAAATGCAATTCCATTGACCGCAATTCTCCTACTTCGCACACGCAATCGCGTACAGATCCGTCATCGTCGCGATGTAGAGCACTCCATTCGCGGCGGTCGCCGTCGCGCTAATCGGCTTGCCAAACTCGTGCGTGCTCAGCACGCGCTTCTCTCTCGATGCCGCCATGATCCAGAAATCGCCGCGCCGTGTTCCGATATACACCTTTCCATCTGCGACAAGCGGGGAAGCCCAGCACTCGCCATTCAGCTCTTGCGCCCAATACTCCGCCCCCGTGCCAGCATCGAGGCACCGGAGCTTGCGCCCCACATCGGCGATGAAGACGAGACCGTCGCACACAGCGGGCGTGGACATTACGTGCCGGTCGAGCGAACAACTCCAGACCAGCTCCTCGCGCGTGCCCGCTTCACCGATTGCGGGCGCGATGCACTTTAGCCATGCTTCGTTCTTGCCCCACCAGATATCTCCGCCGCCGGCGACATACAGCCTTCCCTCGACTGCAACTGGCATCCCGAAAATATCGCTTGGGCTCTCCCGTTTGTTCCCAATATAGCGATGGATGTTCTCCTTCGGGGCAGACGGGTCGAAATCATATTTCCAGACGCGCCTCAGCTTCAGCACTTCGCCGGGTGGCGGACTCGTGGACAAAAGCTCAAAGGCGCGCAAAACTCCGTCGCCTCCCGCAAAAAAGAGGACGTCTTTTCCATCAAGCCGGCCAATCGACGGTGAAGACCATGTGCAATGAAAGATATTCGGCGCGATGTGTTCGTCATCGCGCGCCACCAGCCGGCCTGTCTTTTTCTCGATAACAATGAGGCTGGGCGCGTCGGGAGCGCGAATGGCGCGGTGCGTATTATCCACACCCGTTCCGGTATTTAGGTAAAGATACTCTCCGTGTATCAGGATCGAACTGTGCGCGCCATCGTGCGGCCAGATCCCGGCGTCTTTCACCATGTCGAACAGCCAAATGATATCCGCATCCATCGGCCCCGGTATCAGGATCGCGGCGGCGCCCAGCGCCGGCGACGAAAGCCGCGGCGAGATCGACGCTCCTTCCACCGGCCTCGGCGCGCTTGCCGGTGGCGCGGTCATATGAGCGCCTTCATCCAAGCATGGGCCGTCGTTACCATTCGCCATTCCGTTCGCGTCGAGGCAAAGCACTTCGCCGCGATTATCGACGATGTACACCCGGTCTCCCTCGACGGTCGCCGGAGACGAAATCCCGCTATTCGGCCAGTCAAAGTAGGGATCCTCCTCGCGCTTTGGCGCCACGAGCTGCCATAGGAAATGCCCCTCCTTCTCGTCGAAACACATCAATACCCCGCGATCCCCCTGATGCTTTGGGTCGCGCGGCTCGCCATTGTTTGTCCCGATATAGACGCGCCCGCCAGCGAGAATCGGCGTCGAATGCGTTTCGGAGCCAAGCTTCGCCACCCACTTCACGTTGTGGCAAGTGCCTGGGTCGAAGGAATCCACCAGTCCCTTCTCGTCGGAAACCATATTGCGCGACCAAGCAGCGCCCCACTGCGGCTGGTCCGCCGCGCAAAGCCGGGAAGCGCCAGCAAAAAAGAGGCAGATGAACAGAGCGGGAACACGCATGATCTCACTGGACTACGCTTTGGCGCGGGGCCGGTCTATCGAAACTAATTGCGCAGACGGCGCCGCTCCGGCCAAGGAAACCGTCGCACGTCGATTAAAACTCATAGCCAAGCGCCGCGCTTAGGCTCTATCGTAAACTCCTTCCCACAAAACCAATCCATGTACGAACCGTCTCCACTCATTCTGCCGAAACATCTCACGCGCCGCTCCTTCATCAAACGGTCCTCCGTTGCCGCCGGCGGCGCGGCGATCCTCAGCACCCTCCCGGTCGAACGCTTCGCCCACGCGGCGTCTGGCACGGATGAATTGAAGCTTGCGCTCGTCGGCTGCGGCGGACGCGGCTCCGGCGCGGCGGACCAGGCGCTCAGCACTTCCAATCAAGGCCCCGTGAAGCTCGTGGCAATGGCCGACGTTCACCCCGACCGCCTACAGGGATCCCTGCACAATCTTCAGACGCAGCACGCAAATCAGGTCGATGTCCCGCCCGAGCGCCAATTCATCGGCTTCGACGCATATCAAAAAGCGATTGCGCTGGCGGATGTCGTCATTCTTGCCACGCCTCCGGGATTCCGCCCGATGCAGTTTGAAGAGGCCGTAAAGCAGGGGAAAAATGTTTTCACGGAGAAGCCCGTCGCAACCGATGCGCCAGGCGTGCGCCGCTTCCTCGCGGCGGCTGAGGAAGCCAAAAAGAAAAACCTCAAAGTTGGCGTCGGCCTCCAGAGGCATCACCAGCCCGGCTACATCGAGACGATTAAGCGCATTCACGATGGGCAAATCGGCGATGTCGTCTCGATGAACGCTTACTGGAATGGGAACCGCCCCTGGCAGTTGCACCGCGCGGAGCTCGAACAAAAGGCCGGACGCAAGCTGACTGAAATGGAGTATCAGCTCCGCAATTGGTACTACTTCTGCTGGATCGGCGGCGATCACATCGTTGAGCAACACATTCACAACCTCGACGTTATTAACTGGGTGAAAGATGGCCACCCTGTCAAAGCGCGTTCCATGGCTGGGCGGGAATTCACGAAGAGCCCCGACGATGGCGAAATCTTCGATCACTTCGCGACTGAGTTGGAATATCCCGATGGGTCTATTTGTTACTCCTACTGCCGCCACCAGCCCAATTGCTGGGATAGCGTCAGCGAGCATGTGGTCGGAACCAAAGGCCGCTCCGACCTTGGTGGCCACAATATTATCGGCGCCGACAAATGGCGTTTTAATGGCAGTGACGGCAACCCATACCAAATCGAGCACGACGATTTCTTCCGGGCGATCCGGAACGATCAGCCATACATGGAGGCCGAGCGCGGCGCTATCAGCACGATGACGGCCATTTTCGGACGGATGGCCGGCTACGGCGGCAAAGAGATCGAGTGGGATGCTGCGTTGAATTCCAAGATCGACCTCTTTCCGAAGACACTCGCATGGGATGCCGCACCTCTCCCCAAGCCCGGCGCGGACGGCTACTACCCAATTCCGATTCCAGGGCAGACCGTCGTCATTTAACTAGGCAGGTCTCACCGAAACGCGCCCCGCTCTTCCTCGCGAAGATGCGGGGCGCTTTGTTTCAGCCACGGCTCGAAGGAATGCACCCGATGGATGATCGCGCCCGATCCACGCCGCTCGTCCGATGATCAACAGGTCGCATCACTTCATCGCCTCTCCGCCTTTGGGCCGCAGATTGTCAGCTCACTAATCGTCGCCCCGCCTTCGTTGCATGTAATGCTCAGTCCGCCCGCTGGGAAATCGTAGGCGCGCGTCGTGAACGCGATCTCGTCGTTCACGAAACACTCGATAATGTTACCGATGACGAATGCCTGCACGCGCACCGGAGCGTCGCTTGGAATAGGCGTCGTGCGCACAAATACGTGGAGTGGCCCCCGAATCTCCGAGATCTGATGCTCCCGATCGATCACGAGACTGTATCCGCCAGCTTCGGGACCCTGATCCCGAAACCGGAATTCAATCCGCGCAATCGGTGAGCTTTTCACCGTCGCGCGCAGCATGTAATCCGCGGGCGCTTTGATCGCCACCGACACATCGCCCCTGCCGCGCAACTCGCCCGACTCCAGCTTCCATTCCCCGGCGCGCGAGTCAAACGCAGGCTCAGCATCGGTAAGCGAGTAGATAGGATCACCGAATGCCAAATCGAGCTCCGCCACCGGTCGCACGCGGAGATCCCCCTGGCTGGACCGGAAAACCTCGCGCGGCAGACACATCGTCCCGCCCCAGTTCATTGCGCCGAAATCCCTGCCGCCCTCAAGATCCCGCACGAATCCAAATGCAATGTGGCGCTTGCCATCGAACAACCGCTTCACAGCATACAAAAGCGGCGTATCGAGTTTGGGCACTTTCGGCTTCTGCCACACCTCGCGAAGCGACGCCGCCGATTGCCACCACATTCCGCCGCGCGAATTGAGGATGTAGGGGCGTCCGCCGAATTCGAAGTAATCGGGGCACTCACCCGCATCCATCCCCTCTACCGGAGACGCCGGGCGCCACGCGAGAAGATCGCTGGACGTCCATACCGCAGTCACGCCCATCCCATCCGATGTGCGCCTCGCGTAAAGCAGCATCCAAAACTCCTTTGTCGCCTCGTTCCAAAATACCAGCGGATCTCGGAAATCCTTTCCATGATCGTCCTGATAGACTGCGCCATCCGCATGAAAGGTCAGTTCAGGATGTTTAGTCCAAACGGCAAGATCGGGCGAAGTTGCGTGCATGATCTGTTCGCGATGGTTTGGATCGCTCGGGTTCCACCCGGTGTAGAACGCGTGGAAAACTCCGTCGTGCTCAAAAATGCTCCCGGTAAATACACAATCCCCGTCGGGCGCATCGTGAGTGCCCGGCTTCAGGGCCGCCGGAAGCTCCTGCCAGTGCAGCAGGTCCGTCGAAGCGATGTGATCCCAAGTCGTCCCGCCCAGCCCCGCGTGCAGGTAGAATACATGGTATGTCCCTTTCCAGAAAAACGGGATCGCATCGGCAAATGCTCCCTTTTCCGGCCGGTAGTGAATCCCGTTTGGCCACCGCGCGTCCTCAGCGCCAAAGGCTCTGCCGGAAAGCACGGAAGCAAGCGCGACAACAATCGCGATGCGCTGAACGATTTTCATGGGATGACCTTCGCACGCCAGGGCCAGGCTTGCATGGCGTTACGCACGCGAAAAGCGTTGACCAGGCGCCGGAGCGGCGGCTCAATTCGCCCTATTAAACGCCAAGTTCCATTTTACCCACCATGAGAGTCGTCTCCGGAACCGCCGGCGGCATTCCGCTCACCTTTCCAAAGGGGGGCGCACTTCGCCCCACGATGGATATGGTAAAGGGAGCGATCTTCTCAAGCCTTGCCGGCGCCCTTCCCGGCTCACGAGTTCTTGACCTTTTCGCCGGGACCGGCGCACTCGGCATCGAAGCGCTGAGTCGCGGAGCGCGCGAAGCCGTATTCGTGGATAGCGATCGCCGGGCCGTCGCTTCAATCCATGCAAATTTGGCGAAGACCAAGCTCACGGGCAAAGTCATGGAGATAGACGTCTTTAGCTACTTGGACCGGCTCGCCGTCGCTGGAAGCTTCGACTTGATCTTCGCCGACCCTCCGTACGCCCGCCAGGAAAGCGATAGAAACTTCTCATCACAACTGCTCGCGTCTGAGTCCCTGCACGCCGCCCTTACTCTGGGCGGCCTATTCATCCTCGAACATCTGCCCGGCGACGATCTCGAACTAGATCGCCGGTGGAACTGCCTCCGCGACAAACGCTACGGCGCCACGGCAGTCGCATTCTTTAACGCCTCAAGCCCAGCACCTTCATCAGACGTAACGCGAAATCAACCGGAGGAATGCTGACGGCTCTTTCATCGAGAACGCGCTTCACGCCTCGATTTTCCATCCCGCCCGAGTACGGCTGGTAATCCCGTTTCGAATACCGTGGAGCCATCCCCGCTGCCCGCAATGCCACCGCTCTCGATTCCTGCCGACGCCCGCAGGTCTCTCTTCGTTTACAATCTTTTTTTTCCGCTCGTCTTCGCCTTTCTGCTTCCGGGGTTTTTGCTCCGGATGCTCCGCCGCGGAGGCTATCGCAACCACTTCGGCCAGCGTCTCGGTTTCTACTCCGCCAAGGACAAACGCCGCATCGGCGCGCCAGGCAGGCTTTGGATTCACTCGATCAGCGTTGGCGAGACGCTCATTGCTCTCAAGCTCGCGCGGCAGATCCATGAGCAGCAGCCGGAAGTCCGTCTAATCCTTTCCACGACCACAACCACTGGATTCGCGCTCGCCCAGGATGCTTCCGCCGATTGGCTCGAACCGCTGTACAATCCGGTCGATTTCCTGCCGGTGATCCGCCGCGCGCTCGACACATTGCGGCCATCGACGGTCGCGCTTATCGAAGGCGAGGCGTGGCCCAATCTCCTCGCCGAATGCCGCAAGCGCGCCATTCCCGTGGCTCTCGTCAATGCGCGCCTTTCTCCACGATCGGAGCGCCGCTTTGCGCGATCACGCTTTTGGACCGGCCCGATCTTTCGGCTTCTCAAATTCGTCGCAGCTCCCGATCCGGAGGATGTCGCCCGATTGGGGGCAGCCGGGCTTCCCGCGGAGTCGATGCACGTCACCGGTAATATCAAGTTCGATCAGCTTGCTGGCTCGCCAGATTCCCGTTCGGAAGCGTTCCGCGTGCTGGCGAAGTCCGCAGGGGTCGAGGCAAATACCCCGGTCTTTCTCGCCGGCAGCACCTTTCCTGGTGAGGAAACGATCGTCGCCGGGATGCTCCCGGACCTGCGCCGCAACGCGCCGGGGCTGGTTTTGCTTATTGCACCACGACACGTCGAGCGCATCCCGGAGATCGCGCATGAGTTGGAAGCGCTGCACCTGCGCGTCGTACGCCGCAGTTCGCTTCCACTCCCCTCGCCTGTCTCGTGCGACGTTCTGCTCATCGATAGCACGGGCGAACTGCGCGATTGGTACGCTCTTGCCACCGTGGTGTTCATCGGCAAAAGCCTGGCCGCGATCGGCGGCCAAAATCCGGCTGAGGCAGTGATGCTCGGCAAACCGGTCGTGTTTGGACCGCGCATGGAAAATTTCACGGCGCTGGCGTCACATCTTGTTGCGCGAGGCGCAGCGATTCGTGTCGAAGACGCCGCTGGTCTGAAGGAAGAGGTGGCGGCCCTCCTTCACGATCGGGCGCGGCGCGAGACGATTGCGGAGAAAAGTAAAGGCGCACTTGCCAGTCACCAAGGGGCGACCCGGCGGACGGCCCAGTTACTTTTACGGCTCATCGCAACGGCAGATTGACTCTCATAAGCTACGATCGCGAGGAGTCGCAGACACCCCGCCAACATTTTTTACGCTGGCGGAGGACGAATTCCGCGCGGACCATCCTTTCCTCGAACATGCCGAAGAATTCAGCAGCATTCCTACTCGCGGTATTCGTCGCGTTCTGCTTGGGCGCCGTCCCGGTGGCTTGCGGCAAGACGGTAGTGATCGATGCGGGACACGGGGGCATCGACCGGGGCGGCATCCCCGGCCAGCGATACGCAGAAAAAACGGTCGTCTTGGACATCGCGAAGCGGCTGCGCGCAAAGCTGAAGTCCGCCGGTTACCGCCCGGTTATGACGCGCACTGCGGACGAGTTCATTGGCTTGGATAAACGGTGCGCGATCTCAAACGCAGAGCCGGGGGCCGTCTTCGTAAGCATCCACACCAATTCCGACCCGCGCGGAACTGGGATCGGCGTAGAAACGTATTATTACACAGGAAAGAGCGCGAGGCTGGCGGCCTCCATTCATCGAGCCGTAGTAAGCGCCGCCAGCACGCCTGATCGCGGCATCCGAACACGCCCACTTTATGTGCTGCGCCGCAATTCCCATCCGGCGGTGTTAGTTGAAGTCGGATTTCTAACAAATGCCGACGAGGGTCCGCGTCTCGCGAATTCCGGCGGCTACCGCGATAAGATCGCCGCAGCCATCTTGAGCGGGATCCGCAATGCTTTCTAGGGCTGACCCGACAACCGATGATCGTCTCATGCGCGGAAAATGCAGGCACTCGAGCGCCGGGCGTTCGAGCACGGCGCCACGCCCGAGTCGCTCATGGACGAGGCGGGCCCAAATCGCGCTCGCAGTCCGCTCGCTGGACGTGGTCTTCCGCTTTATGCCGTTGCCAAGCTCGGCGCGTGGCTCTGCGGGCGCGCCTCGGAGATCGCCATTTCACACGACTCAGACAGCGAAGAATCGCTATCGCCTACGAGCATGATCCGCCATCTGGGCCTCGCATTTCGCGATCTCGATGCACGTCGCTTCTGACGCTCAATGCAGCATCGGATGCGGGTTGGGAACCCGGATGAGTCGAGCGTCGAGATCGAGATAGAAATCCAGGCGCCTGCCCGCTTCCGCCTCATCGATCTTGCGCGCCATGATGAGATAGGTGGCGTAATGGTTTCCTTCGCTTTCCACCAGTGATGCGTAGAAATCCGCAAGCGCCAGGTCCAGATCGCGCACACCTTCCGCAAGGATCTGGAACTTCTCGCAACTCCTCCCTTCGATGAGCGCGCACGCCACAAGATGATCGATCACCTGATGCCGCCTTCCCTTGCGAATCGCGCTCATCATTCCGCCGATCCACAGGCTTTTGCGCGGCGCGGTGAATGCGATTGAACGTTCCCGGAGCAGACGCAGGACGATCTCGAAGTGCTGCAACTCCTCGATGGCGATCGCATTCAACTCAGACACGCAATCGTAGAGTTCCACGTATTTCTCCATGTTGAGAGCGGAGGTCGCTGCTTTCCGCTCCAGATGAGCGTGATCCACGAGCACGGGCGCCAGGTTCGCACGAACCATCGACAGCCATGCCTCAGGCAATTTTTCGCGCCACAAAAGCATGGCGTATTTCGAAGGCGCGACCGGCGCGCCGTTATAGTTTGGCCGCGGCTTTCACGATCTCCGAGAAACCACGCGGGTCCAAGCTTGCTCCGCCGACGAGCGCGCCGTCGATATCCGGCTGTCCCATAAGCTCAGCGGCATTCTGCGCTTTCACGCTGCCCCCGTATTGGATGCGTATTTTTTCGGCGGCGGCAGGCTCCGCGATAGCGGCGATCTGGGAGCGGATATATGCGTGCGCCTCCTGCGCCTGTTGCGGGGTTGCGGTGCGTCCCGTGCCAATGGCCCAGAGCGGTTCGTACGCAACGACCGTTCGGTGCAGTTCCTTCGTCCCGAAACCGGCGAGGCTTCCCCGCATCTGGGCCGCAAGAATTTCCTCGACCCGGCCCGCTTCGCGTTCCGCCAGCGTTTCGCCGATGCAGACGATCGGATCGAGTGACGCCTCAATCGCCGCTCTCGCCTTCTTGTTCACAATCTCATCCGTCTCGCCAAACAAAGTGCGCCGCTCGCTATGCCCCACTACGACATACCGGACAAACAGCTCCCGAAGCATCGAGGCGGACACTTCTCCCGTGAAAGCGCCCGATTTCTCCCAGTGCATGTTCTGCGCGCCGAGCTTCACATTCTGAACACGCGAGAGGCGCTCCGATACACGGCTGAGCGCCGTAAACGGCGGAGCGAGCACGATATCGACATTTTTCTCATCGCCGATCTCGAGCAAAAACGTGTCAAGGAATCCATCCGCCTCCCCCACCGTCATGTTCATCTTCCAGTTGGCTGCTATGATCTTTTTTCGCACGGAAATGTAAGCGGTATGCGTTCGGAATTTCTTGTTCGCGGCGCGTTTCTATTTGTCGTTCAATGCGGCTACGCCGGGCAATACCTTACCTTCGAGCAATTCAAGCGATGCTCCGCCTCCCGTCGAACAAAAGGTCATCTTATCCCCAAAGCCAAATTGCTTCACAGCAGCGACCGCGTCCCCGCCAGCTACAATCGTCGTGGCTCCGGATTCGGCGACCGCTTCGGCGATCGCTTTTGTGCCGCCCGCAAATGGCGGCATCTCGAAGACGCCGAGCGGTCCGTTCCAGACGATCGTCTTTGCCTTGGCGATTTCCGCCTTGAATAACTCGATGGTCTTCGGCCCGATATCGACCGCCTCCCACCCTTCAGCGATCCCGCTTTGGGGCGAGTGGATCCCGGTGGCGCGCGGCGTTGCCGATGGCGAGAATTCCTGCGTTTCCAAGTTATCCACTGGCAGGACGAATCGCACGCCTTTCGCTTCAGCACGTTCCAAAAGTTCCCGCGCCAAGTCGAGCTTATCCACTTCCACACGACTCTTCCCCGTCGGTATTCCTTGCGCTTTAAAAAAGGTGTACGCCATTGCGCCGCCGATCAGGAAGACGTCCGCTTTCTCCATGAGCGCCTTGATGACGTTAATCTTGTCCGAGACTTTCGCTCCTCCCAAGATCACCAGAAACGGACGAGCCGGTTCATGGAGGTCGCGCTCCAAATATTGCAACTCCTTTTCCATCAGCAATCCCATCGCGGCTTTTGGAACGTGTCTCGCAATTCCCGCTGTTGAAGCGTGTGCGCGGTGCGCGGCGCCGAATGCGTCGTTCACGTAGATGTCGCCGAGCTTTGCCAATTGCGCCGCAAAACCGTCTTCATTTGCCTCTTCCTCCGGATGAAAGCGAACGTTCTCCAACAGGACCACATCCCCGGAGTGCATATGGGCGATAATCTTCTCGGGCACTTCGCCGATGGCATCGTGAGAAAAAGCGACGGGATGCCCGATCAAACTGTGGAGATGATCGGCAATCGGTCGCAGTGAATCCTTTTCGGTCCGCTGCCCGTTGGGCCGACCGAAGTGCGCCATGAGGATCACCTTCGCTCCGCGCTCGCGCAGTAGCTGGATGGTCGGGAGCGATTCGCGGATGCGACTGTCGTCGGTGATCCGCGTGCGCCCCTCCTTTTGTTCGATCGGAACGTTGAAATCAACGCGCACGAGAACGCGTTTATCCTGAACATCGAGGTCGCGAACGGAGAGCTTTGGCATGGCGGAAAGAGAGCCATAGATGAAGCGCGCCAGCCGCGAAAGACAAGCACTTTGCTTATTCTCCGATTGATTTGTTTGATTCTGGCCGTCTGCTCGCCTTAATACCGGCGCCATGCCCGAGCACTTCGACGTACGATACACCGCGCAGCTTGCGCGCCTCCGCTTAAGCGACGAGGAAGCCGCCAAGTTTCAGATCCAGATTTCCCAGATCCTCGAGTACGTCGAGAAGCTTGCCCAGGTCGATGTGAGCCATGTCGAGCCGACCGCTCACGCAAGTGCGATATACAACGTCTTCCGCACCGACGAAATCGCCGCCGCTCGCGAACTTCAATCCGGCGAAGCGCTCGCAAACGCACCGCGCCAGGCAAATCGCCTCTTCATCGTTCCGAAAGTGGTCGAATAAAAATGGACATCGCCTCGCTCTCCATTCGCGAACTTCAGGCAAAGTTTCGCACTCGCGAACTTTCACCCGTCGAAGCGCTCACCGCCTTGGAAGCCCGCATCGCGCGCATCGACCCCGCTGTGCATGGATACTTGCAGCGGGATTTTCAGACTTCGCTTAAACTTGCCGAGGTGGCGGACGTTTCCCTGCCGCTTGGCGGAATTCCGATCGCAATCAAAGACCTGATCAACGTGAGCGGCCAGCCTTGCACTTGCGCCTCCAAAATTCTGCAAGGCTACACCTCGAATTACGATGCGACCGTAGTCGCCAGGCTGCGAGAAGCCGGCGCGATTCCATTTGGACGCACCAATATGGATGAGTTTGCCATGGGGTCATCCACGGAAAACTCCGCCTTCCAGAGTACGCTGAATCCGTGGGATTTGAGCCGCATACCCGGCGGATCGAGTGGAGGCTCTGCCGCTGTCGTCGCCGCCGACGAGGCCTTCGCGGCGCTTGGCAGCGACACGGGTGGATCCATTCGCCAGCCAGCGGCCCTCTGCGGCTGCGTCGGTTTGAAGCCGAGCTACGGGCGCGTCTCGCGCTTCGGGCTCGTTGCCTTCGCTTCGTCTCTCGATCAGATCGGTCCAATCACCAAGACTGTGTACGATTCAGCCCTCCTTCTCGGCGCGATGGCCGGGCGAGATCCGCTCGACTCCACCAGCCTCGATGAGCCGGCGCCAGACTACACGGCTGGGATCGAGGGGAGCCTTAAGGGCATAAAGCTCGGCATGCCAAAGGAGTATTTCATCGAAGGAATCGACCCCGAGGTGGATCGCGCCGTGCGCGCCGCAATCGAAAAATACCAGGAGCTCGGAGCCGAGATCGTAAAGATTTCGCTGCCGAATACCGAGCACGCGGTCGGCGTCTATTATATCATCGCCACTGCCGAGGCCTCGGCCAATCTGGCTCGCTTCGATGGCGTGCGTTACGGCTTCCGCGCCGAAAACGCGACGGGCCTGATCGATCAATATGGGAAGACCCGGGATGAAGGCTTTGGCGACGAAGTGAAGCGCCGCATCATCCTCGGCACATACGTCCTGAGCAGCGGCTATTACGATGCGTATTACCTTCGCGCGCAGAAAGTAAGAACACTAATCCGCCGCGATTTCATCGACGCCTTTCAGAAGGTCGATGCCCTTATTTGCCCCACCTCTCCGGAAGCCGCGTTTCTCATCGGCGACCGCAGCGGTGATCCGCTTCGTATGTATCTCGCCGATATCTTTACCATCGCGGCAAATCTTGCGGGCATCTGCGGCATCTCAATCCCGTGCGGATTCGCGATGGCCAGTGGCAGCCCTTTGCCGATCGGTCTGCAATTGCTCGGAAAGCCGTTTGAAGAAGCGCAGCTTCTCCGCCTGGCGCACGCTTACGAGCAGGCGACCGAGTGGCATAGCGCGCGACCTCCGCTCCCTGCCTGAGGGCGGGCGGCAGCCCTCCGCTCAGGTCTTTGACCCAGCCGGTCTCCAAAATTCGCGGCGCAACAGGCCTTCCGTGCGCTCCCGACGCTGCTTACGCCGCCTTATCCATTACCTTGTGACCCATCATCCGAAGCGCTTGCTGCAATTGGTTCACCTGCAAGGGCTTCTTCAAGACCGTCACTGGGCCATGCTTTAGGATATTATCCAGCATTTCGCTGTCTGGATAACCCGTCACAATTACGATCGGCAGATCGGGCTGCTTCTCCTTGGCAAAGGAGTAGATTTGATCGCCGGTGACATCTGGCAGTTGCAAGTCAAGGAAACAGAGGTCAAACCGCTGTTTGCTCAGGGCGGCCAGCGCCTCCTTGCCGGTCCCCACTACCAGCCGACTGAATCCGTTCTTTTTCAGGAAAAGCTTGAACATGTCCTGCAGCGCCTCGTCATCGTCCACAACGAGAACCGTCGGCTGCCCCTGCTCCTCGGCATGCAGCACATCGCGATCGAGCGCATCGCGTTTCACCCGCCATCTGCCGCCGATCTGAATCGCCGGAAGTTGCCCGCGCTGCACCAGGTAATAGACTGTGGGAAGAGGTATTCTGAGATATTCAGAAGTCTCTTTTACCGTCATCAAATTGTGAGCGGAGGTCTCTCCTTTGGACATAACTGCTATAAAAGCCAAATTGCTGCTTCTGGAAAGTATAAACTTTTCTTTTTGCAAAAGTTTGTGCGCATGGGGAATTCAGGAGTCGCTTTTTCAGTGGTTGCCGGCCTGCCGCTCCCGAGTTATTTCTTCACCATGAATTCCTCCCATCCATCTCGACGCGGCTTTTTCCGCGCAAGCGCTCTCACAGTGGCGGCGGCTGCGTTGCAGCAGCGTCTTTTCGCAGCAGATGCCGCAGCGGGTTTAAAGGGGCGCATCAACCATTCGGCATGCAAGTGGTGCTACCCGAAGATCGATCTCGAAGAGCTTTGCATCGCCGGGAAGGAAATGGGCCTCTCGTCCGTCGAATTGCTTCAGCCCGGCGATTTCGCCACGCTCAAAAAGCATGGAATGGTATGCGCGATGGTCGGAAGCCCATCTGTCAAGGATTCCAGCGGGCACGACATCGGCGGCATTACGCGCGCCTTCAATCGGAAGGAACACCACGATCTGCTGGAAAAGGCGTACGCGCCTTTCATCGACGCGGTAGCCGATGCCGGTTTCAAAAACCTGATCTGCTTTTCCGGCAACCGGGACGGTCTCGATGACGAAACCGGGATGAAAAACTGCGCTGAAGGGCTGAAGCGCGTCGTCGGCCAGTGCGAGAAAAAGGGCGTGATGCTCTGCATGGAATTGCTGAACAGCCGCGTGAATCACCCCGATTATATGTGCGATAAGAGCGCGTGGGGCATCGAACTCGTCAAGCTGGTTGGGTCACCCAATTTCAAGCTTCTTTATGACATCTACCACATGCAGATCATGGAGGGCGACGTAATCGCGACCATTCAACGCAGCCACGAGTACTTCGCACATTACCATACTGGCGGCGTCCCTGGACGGCATGAAATCGATGAAACGCAGGAGCTAAATTACGGCGCGATCATGCGAGCCATCGCTGGAACCGGATACACAGGCCATGTGGCGCAGGAGTTCATCCCTGCGCGCCCCGATGTCCTCGCTTCGCTGCGCCAGGGTGTTGGAATTTGCGACGTGTAAGGCATTCGTCTTCTGTCGATCCATTTCATCGCGCAGGCTGCCAAAGGTTCGTCCGAACAAAGGGTCAAGTACGAGTGTGCGATGAAGTATCTGATTGCCCTGCCGGTTCTGCTTTGGCTCGGTCTTATGCCCCCGGCGCTCATCGCGCAAGCGCTGCCGCCCAACACGAAAGTGCTCCGAGACATCGAGTACATTCCCGGCGGCGGCCATTCCCGCTCTCTCGATCTATATTTGCCTGAGAAGAAGGGCAACGCCAAGCTGCCGCTTGTCGTGTGGATTCACGGCGGCGCCTGGCTAGGAGGCGACAAGGGCGCGAACCAGGCGCTGGGACTAGTGCAGGACGGCTTCGCCACCGCCAGCATCAATTACCGGCTGAGCGGCGAGGCGCGCTTTCCGGCACAAATCGAAGATTGCAAGGCTGCCATTCGGTTCCTCCGCTCAAAGGCTGCCGAGTACGGAATCGACGGCGAGCGCATCGGTGTGTGGGGCAGTTCTGCAGGCGGCCACCTCGCCAGCCTGCTCGGAACCTCATCAACGGTGAAGGATGGGGATGCTGGAGGCAAAAATGGCCCATCAAGCCGCGTGGAGGCAGTGTGCGACTTTTTTGGGCCGGCTGATTTACTGACGCTATCGTCCCAAGCCGGGAACAACGCGGCGCTCAATCACGACGATCCCAATTCCCCGGAAGCGCAGTTGATCGGCGGCCCCATACAGCAGAACGCCGACAAGGCCCGCGCAGCCAGTCCCATCTCGTACATTACGAAAGACGCGCCTCCTTTTCTCATCGTTCACGGGGACAAGGACTCTGTCGTTCCCGTCGGCCAAAGCTGGGAACTCGACGGCGCGCTCCGACAAGCCGGAGCGAGTTCGAGCCTTCACATCGTCTCCGGCGGCACACATGGCGACAATTTCGTAACCAAAGAGATCGCGCCGCTCGTGAAGGAGTTCTTCGAAAAGACGCTGAAGCGCTGATACAAAGCGGGGCGCTCAAGGAAGCCCGGAGAGCAGCTCCGCACGCCCGGCGGGCAGCCTTTGCCCGCTCTCCAGCAACGAAACCACGGCGGCCTTCGCCGGGTGATTGACCCCTAACGCGCTCGCCAACTCCTTCTCGAAGTGGAGGAGCGCGCGCTTTGTCGCTGGGCGTTCATCCAGATGGGCCAGCGCGCGCCGGATCAGGTCGTACAGGTCGGGCGCGGCGTGTTCCGGCGACGTGACAAGGTCGATCGTCTCCGTAAAGTACGATGCGAGATTGAGCCGCGCATAATCGTAGCGAATCTGCTCGCAGCTCTTCACCAGAGCGGCCTCGGAAAGCACATGCAAGTCGCTGGTCCGGCTCCGGCGCACTTGGATCTCGCATTCGTGAAAAAGGTCCAGCACCCCAGCGAAGCGCCCTTTTGGGCGCATCGCCCCCTTCACCATCGTCTTAAGCTTGCCTTCGCTCTGCGTAAACCAGGTCACAATCAGGCTCGTCTCGGTATATCTCGTTTTTCTTAGCAGGATGGCTCGCGTACAGTCCAATCACCACATCGTAAGCTGGCGCCGTGCGCAGCGCGATTGGAAATTGGCGGCAAACCTTCCGGTCACGGGCGTCTTTGGCGGAGAAAAAAAGCGAAAACCGGCGAAAGCAATTGACTCCTCGGTGCAGGCTTCTAAGATTTAGGGCGCGCGGCGGATAAACATTTCGTCGCGCCTCCTTCGAAACGCCAGAATTCCCCCTGATAAAGTTTTAACCTTTCTGGTTGCATTATCGCATCCAGTCCCCTACAAAGCTCTCTATGAAGTCGTTGTTCTCTCCTTCTCGCGTTGGCGCCATCGAACCGCTGGAGGCGCGCGTCGCCCCTGCTGCCGTGATTTACATCGGCTACCCGAACGATGGAACGATTCAGCCGGCGCTCGACACGCATTACGACACGAGCGCCGCCGTGGTCGCGGGCCGCCAAACTCCCTTCAATACGCTCTACTTTCATCCCACATTTGGGATGCCAAACGATCCGATTGCCGCGGCGGTGAACCCCACGGGAGCGACCGATACTTACTATCTGCTGCTGCGGGCGGGAGATCAGGTTCACGGCTACTCCGCCGCAGACGGCTTTAACAACAGCTTGCTTACGGTAAATGCGGGCAACGCCGTCGCATTTTTCACCGATTTGAACCACGACGGCCGGTTCCAGCCGAACGAGCTTACCGGAATCGCACTCGGAAAAAATGCCTTCATTTCGGTCGGCGGAATCGTAAACGGCGACATCGTCTCGGCGCTGAACGACACCATTACGGCGTCGAACAGGACTTTTACGATCGACACGTCGCACTTGGTTTCAAACCAGCAGGGAATCGGCTTCATTAACGACTTGGCAGGAAGCGTGAACGGAAATGTGCTAAGCGGCGGCAACATCTACAATCTGTCAATTGCCGGAAACGCCCATAACGTGCTGACCGGCACCGCCGCGAACGGCGCTCCGTTTGACTTCTTTAAAGAGACTCCCGACCCTCTCCACCAAGGGCAGTACATCGAGCGGTACACCGTAAATTTTGCACAGCCTGCCGGGCAGGCGGGACCGTACATTTTCAACACAGTTGTCGGATCGCTTGGGATGACCACTTCGACCGGATACGTTCCAGGGGCGATTCACGCAGGTGACGGTGGCTCAGGCGCCTATGGTGGTTCGCTCGCCAATATCTGGGTGAAAAGCGACGCCAACGCTGTCACCCTCCAAGCCGGCAGCGGCGGAGACGCCGGCCAGGGGTTCGTCAACGGTGGCACAGGCGGCTTGCTATACAATATCTACGTGGGCGGCGTGAGCGAGACGTATAACTCGAAACTTCCCCAAACCGACACGAACGCTCCTTCCAATGCCCTGGTAACGATTCAGGGTGGACATGGCGGCAACGCCACCGCCTCGGGGGTCGGCGGCGCGGGCGGCTACCTCGCGCGGATTTTCGTCGGTTACGATCTCACGACCCCCAATGGAATTCTCGGCGCCGGCCAGCCAACTGAGTCGGCCGGGCTTTCCTCGTCCAATGTTATCATACAGGGTGGCGCAGGCGGCAGCGGCCTCTTTGGAGGCGCTGGTGGTGGAGTTTCCGTCGGCTTGGTCCGGGTAAACACTCCCGCGGACGGCGGCACGGATCTGCAATTGTTAGGTGGCACGGGCGGTGGAGACACCGCTTCTTTTCACACAACCCTTTTGGGCGGAGTGGGCGGAAGCATCAGCAACATCGTCGTTAATAACGCGCAGACGGCCCCCGGCACGACTCTCGTGGTTCATGCGGGTGACGGTGGAGTGGTGGGAAGCACCGGCTACGGTGCAGCGGGCGGCAATGTCGTGAGCGCCACTCTCACCGATTACGACATAAGCCTCTTTGCAGGGAGCGGGTCCGACGGGAAGATCGGGGGCGCCGGTGGTAACGTTGTGTACGTGACCCTTCTGCAAGGGGTTGGCGTTTATAATCAAAACTCCGTAATCGATGCAGGCCATGGCGGAGTCGGAACCGCTGGCAATGGCGGCGCGGGAGGATTGGTCTATGCGGTCAGCGTTCAAGCTGCCGACTTTGCCTCATTTGAAATCAATTCGGGGACGGGCGGAAACGGCGGCGCGAGCACAGGTGGGATAGGCGGCAGCGGCGGGCTTGTCGCGTCGGTGGCGATCAAGGACGTCGATGTTACGCCAGGCGACCCAACTGTAACTCAAGTCGGTTCGCTGACCGTCCGCGCCGGCGACGGCGGCGACGGCAGCTTTGGCGGTGGTGCGGGAGGCGCCGTAGGCGGCGGAAACTTCCCGCAACTCATTATTTCCGGAAGCGGCCTCAATATGCAAGTGAAGGGAGGCCACGGCGGGAATGCGATTATTTCCGGATATGGCGGAAGCGGCGGCCTGATCGCCAAGACAAGTCTCGCCGCCAGCGACAATTTTCAGCTTACGAATCAGACCAGCCACGTAACGGCATCGCTTCACGCAGGGGATGGTGGAAATGGCGCCGGCCTGGGCGCGGGCGGTGCGGGTGGAGCAGTGGCTATTTCAAGCGCGGATGCGCGCGGCGATTTCTTTACCAATTTGAGTGGATCCACCCTTCCCGGCGGCGACGTAACAGTTGTGGCGGGCCACGGCGGCTCTGGCCAGGCGCCAACCTCAAGCCTGCACGGCACTGCCCCGGGCGCGGGAGGCTCTGTTTACTATTCCGGGGCTTTCTCTCAATTCGGAGCCGGTTCGATCATCGGCGGAGACGCAGGCAACTCAGGCGCGGGAGCCGCGAATGGTGGCAGTCTAATCGGAGCCGCAAGCGCGCTCATCGCTTTGCGTGCGAGCACGGACCTCACCATTCAAGCTGGGAACGGATCCGGCGGCGGAAGCGGTGGCGACATCGTCAACGCGACCTACGGAAGCCCTGCGGTCGGTTTTGTTCCTTCGCCCACGGGCAATATCGTCGTGCAGGCCGGGCAAGGGTCTGGCGGAACGCCCGGGGCAGTCATCGCCGGGCGCGGAGGTTGGATCGTTGCGCTCACTGGCGCTGTCACTTCAGGCAACGGAAAGTCCACCCTCATCCAGGCGGGCAATGGCGGAGCGTCGGCTGGAGCGAGCGGCGCAGGTGGCTGGCTTTACAATATCCAAGTCACGGGCGGCGGCGCGACCTTGCCGCTCAACAGTCCTCCATCGCCTGCCGCTCCCGCCGTGCTTCGACTTTCGGCTGGTGATGCGGGAAATGCGCCGAATGCCTCCTACGGCGCGGCAGGTGGCAACGCTCAGCTCATCTCGATCGGCGGATTAGCCCCGGATACTATCGTCCAGAGCATCGCCGCCGGGAACGGCGGCATCGCAAATCCCACCAACGGAGTCGGCGGCGCGGGCGGCTCCATCCTTGGCGTATCGGTCAGCCACCATGAAATTGGCCAGCGCACAGGGGCTCTCTTTGGATACAACAATGCAGGCGGCCTCTTCGCGGGCGCTGCTGGAGCTGCCAAATTCAATGGAGTGAGCGGCAATGTCGAGTACGTGAATGCCGACGCGATTGCATCGATCGTCGCGGGCCGCACCGCCACCCCGCAACTCGCTCAAAATGTCGATCACATCTACCTGAACGACAATACCCACATCCTCACGTCTGTTGACTTGGCGCAGCCTCAATCCTATCTCGTTTCATTCGGTGGGAACAGCGTACCGATTCCGATGGGCGCGACCAAGCAGCAGGTGCAGAATCTGCTGAACACGCTTCCAGCGATCCAAACCGCCGGAGGAGTAACGGTCGGCTACAGTTCCACGCCTGGTTCGTATGTCGTCGTCTTTAAAAATACGGGAGCTCGGACAGCCCTTTACGTCGGCCAGCCGGAAACCGAGACCGTGACAAGCTCGGCGATCGAAACCATTCAGGGATCAAGCGCGGCGGGTCAAGCTTCCGAGACCGTAATGGGAACCCAAAGTGGCAACCTGGCAATCGCTCAGCAAGGCGAAATCCCACTAACGGTCACGGTGCCCACGCACGGTCAGGAACCATTCGTGGCAAACGAGACCGTACAGGGAGATCCAATCGCCGGCACCAAGGCAATCCAGACCGTCGATGTTATCGACATTCAGAAGTATCCGAACGCCACCTTTACGCTTACATTTGGACCGGATGTGACCGGGAACATATCTGCAAATGCATCGGTGACCGCCATTGCGGCCCAGTTGAATGCCTTGCCCTCCGTCATGAATGCGGGCGGCGTCACAGTTACTCTCAACAACGAGGGTCTCATTGCGATTACGTTTAATCAGCCTGGCTTGGAACCGCAGATCTCGGGCCAGAAATACCTCCCAGAAACGCAGCAGTTCAACGAGGGGACGTTTGCCGGGAATGTGAACGCTGGCATCAAGTTCTCCTTCACAACACAGACGTTTCAAACGGAGACGGTCACGGTGCCAGCAAACTCATCGGCACAGCAAATTCAGAGCGCACTGAACTCGCAGATTCAAGGAATCCAAGCCGCCGGAAATGTCACAGTAACCGCCGCCTCCACTCCCGGGACCTTTAATATCCAGTTCGGGAACACAGGAGAACAGCCCGTCCTCACCGCAGCGGGAGAGCAGACCGATGTTCAAACCCTGGATCTTTCCAAGATTTATACGGCTGGAAATGGCAGCACGTTCACCCTCGCTTACGCGAACAATACGCAGACTGCCGCGCTTGCCGTTAATGCAACGGCCTCGCAGATTGCCTCCGCGTTGAACGCCCTGCCTTCTGTGCAGAGTAGCGGTCCCAACGGAGTTGGAGGGGCTGTGACCGTAACTCCGACGTCAAATCCAGAGATATTCGCAATCGCATTCAACACGATTGGGCCGAAATCCGCGATTTCAGAGATTGCAAATGTTCCCGAGGTGCAAACGCTGGACATTAGCGGCGTCGATGCAAAGACCACCCCGACCGCTGGGACGGGCCGCTTCACACTTTCGTTCAACGGCAGCGCGATGACGCAGGTCATCAATCCGAACGACGGGTCCACGCCGACTGCAATTGCGGCGAAGATTCAGGCGGAACTCAACAATCTTGCGGAAATCCATGCTACGAAAGCTGGCAATACTGGCGCTGTGATGGTGACTCCGGGGCCTACCGATCAATATGTAATCCAGTTCAATTCACCTGGTGAAGAGCCATTGATACAGGAGAACCAACAGATTTTGGAGCAGCAGCAGATCGAAGTATTTGCCAAGCCGTCGGGCGCACAGGCCGGGGCGGGCGACTTCACGCTCACGTTCACCGATTCGACGAATAACACGACCACCACCGCCACGATCGCAGTCCCGGCGAATGCCCACATCGCCAGCGCGCAACAGGTCGCCGACGCGTTGAACGCGATTCCATCGATCATGAATGAAGGAGGCGTAACCGTTACAACGCCAGGGCTCGCTGGGTATAATCAAGCGCTCTACACAATAACGTTCAACACCGCGGCCCAAGCGGAAAACGCGATTAAGAGCGCGCAGACCGAACCGCTGCAATTCCAAACGCTCCAGACGGGTTCACCCACCCTCCCGGAAATCATAAAAATCTCGCCCACTCCGCGTGGTGCGTTCGATCCGGGGAAATTTGCCGCTGCCCAGTTGGTGGGAAGCATTTACGACATTCACGCGATCGACGGGAATACCTTCCATTTCACGTCTCCCGCGAACAATGGGACGTTCGCCGTCGGCGACACACCACTCGATGGAATCGTAATGGCGCATCATTTCGACCAAAAGACTGTCAACTTCACGCCGGAAGCGAAACTCACCGACGCTGGATTCTTCGACAACACCAACGTGCTCTAACTCCCCTCGCCACATTATGTTCAGGAAATCGTATCGCACCAGCATCGAACCTCTCGAAGCACGCATCGCGCCGGCGTCTGTCGCTTCGACGACCCCGGTCTATCCGACAATACCCCAGGCTGAGGCCATGCCAAATGGCGCGGGGTTTGTCACCGCACAGGTTGGCACTCCGGTTGTCGTCCACGCCGGCCAGGTCTTGACGACAGGCGCAGGGCCACAGAGTGGCTCATACCTGCTCTTCGTTCAACAAGGTGAGGCGCTGGTCTTCACCACCGACTTGAATCATAATGGCGTGGTGGATCCAAACGAGATCACAGGCATTGCCGCCGGCAATAACCTGCGGCTCATCAGCTTTGTCGATATACATGGCGATATCGTCACTAACCTGACTGCGAGCGGCATCCTTAGCGATTCGAAGAACAACCCGTCACTGTACAACCCCAACCTGCGCGGAGACGGAGCGGTTCTTCTCGATAACACGATCCAAATGATCGAGTTCCGCTCGCTCGTTAAATCAGACCTCACAGCGGGCGAGGACATCACCCTGCGTTACGCTCCGACAAACGACTCGCTTTATGGCAACATTTTTGCCGGCGGCGGTTTTGGGGCAACCGATGGCGGTTTGCTCATCGACAGCAGCCAGGCCACGGTAGTGAATACGACGGTTCAGGCTAATGGACCGTACCATTCCAGCGCCAACCCGGGCCAGCCTACGGTCGGAGGCATCTACGTGGGCACATCGGCATCCGGTCATTTCTTTAGTTTCGGCCTTTCCAGGGGCGACACCATTCACCCGAGCGGTACGATTGCCACATTCACCCCAGCCCCCGGTGAGCATGGCGGCGACATACTGAACGTGGGCGCAAGCACAGGATCAACTACCACTACCACGACTGGCACAGGGACGGGCGGCGCCGCTGGAACGGGCGCATCGGTGACGACGACAACGCCAAATTATTCGACTTTCAATATCGGCGCAGTTGAAGCAGGCGCAGGAGGACTCGGCGCGCGCGGTGGAAACATCACGAATCTTACGATCGACGGCGACAATGCAAGCGGCTACACCGCCATCGCGGGGGATGGAGGCAACGGGCCCACGGGAGGCTCAGGCGGTTCGATTGTAAATTTCTCCGATTTAGGTTCGCTCACAGGCTCGATCTTGGTTCAATCCGGCAGTGGCGGAACGGGAACGACAGGCGTCGGCGGCGCGGCAGGCGGCGTTACTCTGGGAACGGTAAATGTCGCAGGCGGCTTTACCGTCCACCTCGGGAACGGCGGAGACGGATTCACAAACGGCGGGAATGGAGCAGCAATCGGAAACGGTTCGATTACGGTTCCGACTTCCACAGTTGTTCCCTCAGGCACGGTGGTGGTTTCGACGATGCACATTAATGATGGCATTGGCAGGACGGCGCCCATCGACTTCAACGGGGACGGCACGGGCGACGTGGTGTTCGCCACACAGAACCCAAACCAACTGGTCGTATTGCTCGGCGTTCCCAATTTCCCAGGCACCTATTTTTCCCCGATCTATCTGCCAATGATCTATGGCAACATCGACGCGATCACGGTCGGCGATTTTCTAGGCAATGGCCACCCCGACATCGCTGTGGTCTCCGGCGACGCAAGCCAGAATCCTGGCATTGTCGTATTCGCCTCGAAATTCGCCGGCGCAAAATTCGAAGGTTTCGAGACTCCTCGCTGGAGCCCGCTTCCTGACCTCTTCAGCCCCGACCCGAACGCGTCGCCTCTGTATCGGGCGAACTTCGGTTTCCTGCACTCGAACGCACCCGCCACCGCGCTCGCGACGGGCGACTTCAGCGGAGATGGGCACACCGGAATCGCGGTGGCTGCCACGTATTATTTTTCTAGCGGCAACAACGCGTCGCCGACCCCGTACGAAATCGTTCTTTTCATGAAGCCGGACCTCCACAATGGAGTCGCGGACGGTCAGTTTTACGCAGATTTCGGCACAACGGGGACGAACCTGCGCCCGCTTCTTCCATTCGTGGATCTGGGCATGGGTACGACGGCTGCATTCGTAGAATCGACGGCATTGAGCGCAACAAGCACTCACGATGTGATCGGCGCCGTTCCGACAACCGGGGGGCCTAAAGGAATAATTCTGGCGGACAATTCGGTTCCGAGCATCGGCGGTCCGGCGCTATCGTTCATCGCGCTTGGAAATGTGGACACCGATCGAACGCTCAACACTCCCATGATGACCGATCACCAAAACTTTGTTAAGGGAACGATTGGCTCCTTCGCCATTACAGACCTAAACCGGGACGGGAAGGCGGATTTTGCAGCGCTGACTGTGAGTCCAGCCGGATACGTGAGCGTCGCGTACGGTGATGGCGTTGGAAATGGAACGTCGTTCAAGCGTGACAATGCAGGATTTTATTTCGGCGCCAACGGCGCCGGCATCGGAACCAATCAGGTGGCAATCCGTTCCGCCCCCGATCCCGCTACAGGTCTGCAGAACAACCTGGCGGTGCTCGACTACGATCAGGCAACGTTTCAAAGGCTCTGGGCTGTTGTCCCTCTCTCCATGAATACCAGCGGAGGAGCCAACCCTGATTTAACAGTAGGATCGCCAGTATTGAGCTTCACCAACGGAACACTCGACATGAATGTGCGGGCGTTCGACTCGTACGTCCCGCGTCCTGCCGTTCAAGGCGTACTTCAGCAGCCATTCCTTTTCGTCGTGGCATTGCCAGACACCACGGCGGATATCGCCAATTCACTCAATCATCAGATCGAGACATCGCAGACGCTGCCGCCATTCACGCCGGAAGTGGACAATCACGTCGATCTTATCGGCGGGAATGGAGGATCGGGATTGATCGGCGCGGGAGGCGGCGGCGGAAGCGTTGGCACGGGGCATCTGGTCGCCTACACGCCACCGGTTACGACGACGGGCGCCTCGACAGCCACGGTCGTAACGGGGGTGTCCGCAGGCGGCAGCCAGCTTCTGCTCGGAGGAACAAATATCACCTTGCCCAATGACGTTACGTTCAATGGCACACTCCTCCTCGAAGCCGGGTCTGGCGGGAACGGCTTTACGACGGGTGGGAACGGTGGAAGTGTCGCTGGCATTACGATCGCTTACTCACTAACGGGTGCTGGCGGCGGCGTCATCAATCCAACAAGCCTCTTAGCCGGAAACGGCGGCCTGGGCCTATCCGGCTCCGGTGGTGATGGCGGCTCCCTGGCTTTCAACTCCATCGAATACGGAGAACTGTTCCAAGCCGGTAATGGCGGCACGGGCCTCCACGGAGGAAACGGCGGGAGCGTCTACGGCAACGGGCAGGCCGGGTTCTACGACACTCTGGACACTACGGTCACTCTGATTGCCGGAAATGGGGCCGATGGCAATCTCGGGGGCGGCGGTGGCGGCTCGGTGACGTCATTCCATGCATCGTTCAACTTCACAAACCAAGGCAATCCATCCGGGGCATTTAGCGTCACGGCCGGCAATGGCGGAAACGCCGTGTTGGGGACAGGTGGCAGTGGCGGTTCCGTGATCAATGACAGCCCGCTGAATACGCAGCAGAATCAGGGGAACTACATGAATGGCGACATTCTTCTCCTGGCCGGAACGGGCGGCGACGGAATCACAGGAGGCGGCGGCGGCTCCATCAGCACGTTTGTCGATAATCCTTCCAATGGGATTAGTCCTGCCATCCTCAGCATCCTTGCTGGACCTGGAGGACATGGGGTGTACGGTTTAGGCGGCCGCGGGGGCAGCGTCACGGGTATTACCGTTCCGTCGAGCGGACAACCCTCGACTAGTCTGCTCAACCCAGTCCTGACCAACTACAACTACGATCGCATCCTGGCGGGAGATGGGGGCGCGAGTTCGGGAGGCATCGGCGGCGATGGCGGCTCTCTCTCGAACCTCAACTCGGTGAATACCCAGTCTGCGTTCGCTGTTGCATCCGGTGGGGGCGGCTCAGGCCTCTACTTGGGTGGCCATGGCGGCTCAGTATTGAACTCGTATCTCCAGCTTGGTGGACAAAACGGCGGGACCGATTCCAAGCTTTTGGTGATTGCCGGCAAAGGCGGCAATGCGACGGCCTTTGTTGCCAATCCGCTCGATGTAAGCACGCCGCTTGCGGTCCAGCAGAATTCCGCATTTGGCGGGCTCGTCGGCAAAGGCGGAGCGGGCGGCGATATTAACGGGGTGCACCAAACCGGCGGCATCTCCGTTGAAGTCGATCTCATTGCCGGCAATGGCGGCGATACGGTCAACTATGGAAGCAATTCGGACCTTGGCTCCTACGTCGGCACAGGCGGCTCGATCGTGAACGTCAGCGCTGTCGGTGACTTCGGCAATCTCGATACAACCACAAAGCTGAAGTCCTACAACGATGTCATACACGGCCAGACCATCCAGGACTTCGTCAATTTGCAGCTCCGCAGCACCGCTCTTCCCGGTCCGCCCATCAACGATATGGTCGGCAGCGAAGGGATCGTAGTCGGAGCCGCCGGCCGGCTTAAGGAAGTCTTTGCGGGTTACGACACACGCAACCAGCCTCTCTACGCGTCCGTCGCAGCCCCGCATGGCCACAACGGGTACCTGGTGAACGCCACCGCTCGCGGTATCGAGTCCGCGATCGCTGGTTCGGTGGATCAGATTGCGCTCATCACCGCTGTCGCCAACATCACCCTCACCGCTGAAGGCTCCATTGGGATCAACAAGATTGTCGGTCCCGGCTACCTGGATGCCGACGGCAATCCGATTGGCCAGCCGGTAGCTGGCGGCTCCGAAGCCTTCGACGGAGCCCTGATCACTGCGACGCAGCCGACGTTGAACGGCGCTCCAGCCAATCTGCACGGAAACGTGTTTGTCCTCTAACGGCCGCCTTCACGTTTTCACGCTCCGCCAGGCGGATCCGCTGCCTGTCATCGGAACGATCCCTTGACCTGGCTTCGAACCGCTGCACCCGTGCGGCCGCCGCGGGCGGGACTGTTGGTCACCCTCCAGCGTCGGCAGCCCGGCCGCTTCTCCTTGACTTCGTCGCGGCCCGCTCTACCATCGCCGCTCGTTTTCCTGCCTCATGACTCTCGATATCAAAGCCCTTTCCCGAGCCGCCGACGAAGCACGCGGCCTCGCAATGGATGCCGTCCACGCCTGCTCCTCCGGGCACCTCGGTCTGCCGCTCGGCTGCGCGGAGATCGGAGCCGTTCTCTACGGGCATTCCCTTAGCCACAATCCGGAAGATCCACGCTGGCTCAATCGCGATCGGTTCGTCCTCTCGGCAGGCCATGGCTCGATGTTCCTTTACGCATGGCTGCACCTTTCGGGCTATCCGAAAATGACAATCGACGAGGTAAAAGCCTTCCGGAAACTCGGCAGTCATACCCCGGGTCATCCCGAATCGTTTGAAACTCCTGGCGTCGAATGCACCACCGGTCCGCTGGGCCAGGGCGTTGCCAACGCGGTCGGGATCGCCGTCTCACAAAAGATGGCCGCCGCCCGTTTCAATACAGCCGGGCATGTCATCTTCCAAAATCACGTCGTCTGTCTTGCGGGCGACGGATGTTTGCAGGAGGGCGTTGCACAGGAAGCTGTATCCTTCGCCGGTCACAATAAGCTCAACAACCTGATCCTCATCTACGATTCGAATGACGTCACCCTCGACGCCATGGCGGACAAGACACAGAGCGAGGATACAGCGAAAAAGTTCGAGGCCATCGGATGGGATGTCCAAGTCTTGCGCGATGGCAACGATTTGGGCGCGTTCCACGAGGCCTTTCGCAAGGCAAAATCCGAAAGCGGTAAGCCACAGCTCATTATTGCAAAAACGCTGATCGGAAAAGGCATCCCTGAAGTCGCCGGCACAGCGAAGGCTCACGGGGAAGGCGGCGCCAAATTCGTGGACGCCGCGCGCAAAGGCCTCGGCCTGCCCGAGACCGAACATTTCTATGTTTCGCCGGAGACACACGCTTACTTCGCCGAGCATAAAAAGCGTCTGATCGCCGAGTACGACGCATGGCAGACCTCGTACAAGGAGTGGCGCGCGACGAATCCCGATCTCGCAAAGACTCTCGATTCCGGCACAAGCTACGAAGCTCCCTACGACCTTCTCGCAAAAATCCCCCCTTTCCCAGCCGACGCAAAGATCGCCACTCGCAAAGCTGGCGGTGACGTTTTACAGGCAGTAGCCGCCGCGGTTCCGATGCTTATATCCGGAAGTGCGGATCTTTACGGCTCGACTCTTAACTATATTAACGGCGGCGGCGATTTCGACGCAAGCAATCGCGCAGGTCGGAATATCCGCTTCGGCATTCGTGAACACGCGATGGTGAGCATGCTGAATGGCTTTGCATACGATAAGATCTTCCGGCCAAGCGGCGCCACCTTCCTTGTGTTCGCGGACTACGCCCGCCCGGCGATCCGCCTCGCCTCACTCTCCCATCTTCCGGTTATTTATATCTTCACCCACGATTCCATCGCCGTGGGAGAAGACGGCCCCACGCACGAGCCTGTCGAGACGGTAAGCGGCCTTCGTGTTATTCCGCATCTCCACGTCATCCGCCCTGCGGATCCCGAAGAAACGGCTGGCGCCTTTGCCGCAGCCATCCAGCGGACCGATGGCCCGACGCTGCTCGCGCTTACGCGGCAGAATGTTCCGATGTTAAACGATATCCCCGTCGAGAGCCGCCGCGAGGGCGTGGCTAAAGGCGGTTACATCGCCGTGAAAGAGCAGGGAGATCTCCATACGATCCTTCTTTCCTGTGGCAGCGAGCTTCAACATGCGATTTCCGCCGCCAAGGAGTTGGGAGCCGGTGTTCGTGTGGTCTCTGTCCCGTGCATGGAGCGCTTTAATGCGCAAAGCTCGGCATACCGCGAATCGATCCTTCCGTCTGCATGCCGCCGCCGCGTAGCGATCGAAGCAGGTGTGCCCGATCTCTGGTACCGCTACGTAGGACTGGATGGCAAGGTCGTGGGACTGACGCAGTTCGGCCTCAGCGGACCCGGCGCCCAGGTGATGGAAAAGCTCGGCATCAATGCCGCTTCCGTCGTTGCGGCCGCGCGCTCCCTGGGTGCCTAGCTAGTTTGCCGCCTCCACTACCCGTATAGATCCAGCGGAGAGAGCGCGAAGTCGGGAAAGATAGCCCGCAGGGCTTCCGCGCTGGCGCCATGCCGCTCCAGCAGCGGAGCGAGCACGTTGCGGTAATTGTGCACAACCGGCACATCGCCTGGGCCTTCCAGCGACTTGTCTTCAAGACCGGGCCACTTGCCTATCATGCGGCCGCCGCGCACTTCGCCGCCGAGCACAAACATCGCGCTCCCGCGGCCGTGATCCGTTCCAAACGCCGAGTTCTCCTGCACGCGCCGTCCAAATTCAGTCATCACCACGACGGTGGTTGTCTTCAGTGCGGAGCCGAGATCGCGGCAGAAAGCAGAGATCCCTTTGCCCAGTCGTGAGATCAACGGCTCCAACAAAGTTTGCTGGGTGAAATGCGAATCCCATCCGCCGATATCGATCGATGCGGCTTCCAATCCCACGTTTGCTTTGATGAGCCGCGCGATCTGCTGCAGGCCCTGCGCGAAAGGATCGGTCTCATACGCGGCCCCGCCGGAAGGGCGATAGTTTTCCGTCCGCATCTTGTCGATCCGCGCAAGAGCATCGAAAGTGTCCCGCGCGGCTGTTCCCAATCCGCCGCGATCGGCCCCGTACAGCTTTTCGAGCTCCCGTGAAAACGCGCCCGACGCGGATCCGAGCGAAAAGTCATCAAGGCTCTCCATCACTGTCGCGCTCGGAGCTCCCAGAAGGCTCTCCGGCGCCAGCCTGCCAACTGCGACGCACGCCAATGCCCCGCTTGCGGGTTCAGGCCGCGCGCGCAAAAAGCGCTCTAGCCAGCCACCCGCCGCCAGACCTCCGTGCTCCATCAAATCCTGAGCCTCAAAATGGGACCGCGACTGATCCTCCGTTCCAGCCGCGTGAACGATCGCCATCTCTCCGCTCTTCCAAAACGGCTCCAGATCGCGCAACATCGGGTTCAGCCCAAAGAGAGCATCAAGCGCCACGGCCTCCTTCTTCCTGATTGCAAGCCGCGGGCGCGCACGGTGGTACGCGTCCTCTTCGACGGGCGCGACCAGGCTTAAACCGTCCGCTCCCCCGCGAAGGAAAACGACTACCAGCGTCCTCCGCGTGTCGCCATCGCCTGTTATGGAAAGTTGCGTATTCATGTGGCTAACAGCGCTGAAAAGCAGGCGCCCCCAACGCGAGGGCTATTCCGGAACCCGATTCCTGAAACGCGGCGAGTTCTTCACGCGACGGCTGCCGTCCAAAACAAGTCGCCATGAATGCGGCGCCTCCACCGACGCGTGCGAGCAGGCCCGCCGCGTCGATTTGCGTGCGGGGCAGTTTATTTTCCGCCAACCCTGCGGCAAAGCTCCATCGCCAGAGAAGTGTGTTCGTCCAGTGGGACGCTCCCTCGGGATACCCATCCGGGGTCGCGTACCGGAACGGAGCGTGACCCATCCGCACTAGCGCGTTGACGATCGGCTGCGCCCCATCCGTATCCGCATTGGTAACCCGCAGCGCGGAAATCACGTATTGGAACGGCCGTTTTAGTTTCGTGCCGCGGCTCTCCTTGAAATCGTCCGTGCCAAAGAGAGCGCGGAGTGTTGGCCGAATCTCGCCGCCATTGCTGGAAAACGCTTCCGCAACCGCTGCCACGGCGCGCTCAGGTGGATCGTCCGCTATGAAGTGCCGGCAGAGTTTGGCCGCGATATGGCGCGCCGTGGACGGATGGCGCACGACAATCTCCAGCACACGGTCCAGATCGCCCGCCCCAAGTCCCGCTGGGATCGGTGTTCCCAGAACCTCCTTTGCCCCGTCGTCATGCGACGTGGCATCAAATTCCACCTTCCCTTTTTGCATGCGATTGCGATCCCGTACAGTCCAACCCGTCAAACAGCGCGCCACTTCCATCACATCTTTTTGTGAGTAGCCGCCGTGGACGCCAAGCGTGTGAAGTTCCATCAACTCTCGCGCATAGTTCTCATTCGGCTTGTCGGCATCGCTCTTCCGCGCATTCACCCGACCATCGAGATACCAGAGCATCGCTGGGCTTAGCGCCGAAGCCCGCACAAGATCGCGCATATTTCCCAACGCATGCGCTCGCACCACGTCGCGGTCGTCCCCCGCCTTGAGCCACTTACACTCCCCTTTCGACGGATCAATGTTAAAATGATCGCTCCAAAACCCCGCCATCACTTCAAAAAGCTGCCGCCTGCTCAGCACGGCCCGCAGGATGGTCGCCCGGGTGAGATCGTCCAACAATACGTGGTCCTTGTACTCGTACAGATCCCCCACCCTCGCCCCGCGATTCTTGAGCGCGGGAAAAAGGTGCTGCAACGGATCGTTGTCGTCGCCGCGCCTTGGAAAGAAATGGGTGTCAGGTTCGCCAAGCTCTGGGAACTCGTGCCGCACGACGTGATCGCATTCCCAATCGTCGATCTTCTCGGGCGCAAGCTGCTCCTCCATGTACTGCTCAGCCCCGATGCTCGAAACGCGCGCATAATCGCCTGGACGCGGACCGTAGGTAAGTCGATTTAACAGATGCGACACGGCGTCGATCTCCGTTGACTGCGGCGGGGTCAGATCGGCTCCAAGCTCGGACGCGATCGGCTTGCCCATCCATCGAAAGAGGCCCTTCCTCGGGTCACCATGGCTGTCGCACCCGGCAGCCGCCGCAGAGAGCGCTCCCAAAATGACGAAGCGGCGCCTCGAAAGATTCATTGGGCGATCGGAAATGCAGACGGCGTCATCGGCTGCGGAGACGCTGTTGATACGATACCGGCCGCCTCCACCACGCGCTCGGGCTCGCGTTTGAAGAGGCAAATGAGCCAGGCGCCGAACCCTGATGCGAATGCATACGGCATCAGGACAAAGGTTCCGATAAAAGGCAGCGCAAAAGTTAGCGCCAGCACGATCGCGCCGCGCAAGACGCGCCGCCATGGGTCGATCTCATCCCGGCTCGACCGCAGGCCTTCGCCGATCCGAAGAGCGAGCCCCGCCGACCCGAAGAGCGCCAGGAGGACTCCAATCAATGCGATAGCCAGGCCGAATATCTTGGCGGCATTGTTCGGCGCCTTGCCGCTTATGATCAGACCCACGACGACAACCGGCGCAAGCGTCACCAGCCCAAGCGTCGGTGTAAGCACGGGCGACCTTCCGATCTGGGCCGCGCATCGCTCCGTGAATCGCGGAAACAATCCCGCCGCCATGAGCCAATACGCTACGAACACGATCAGAAAACCGAGAATGATGAAAAGAATGGTAAAGACGTCGGCAAGATTCATGGGATGCGGGCTGCTTCATCCATAGACGCCGCGTGCCATGTGAAGGTTACAACGCATTCACGCATGGCGCCCTCCCGGAAAAATGCATTGACAGCCCTTGTCGCATGCGTGCACTCTCGACCCGCAATCCGAATTCTCCATCAACAACACCAAACCAAACCTCCCATGCTCCATATTCTCTGGTCGATAATCGTCGGCTTCCTCGTTGGCTTAATCGCGAAATCCCTAATCGGAGTCCATGTCGGCGGGTTCTGGATGACCGCCCTCCTCGGCATACTCGGCTCAATCGTCGGCGGTCTCATCGCGCGCATTTTCTCGAAGCCTAAAGACGGGGCCATGTTTCACCCGGCAGGCTTTCTCCTTTCCATCATCGGCGCGATCATCGCGCTGCTAATTTATAACCGGTTCGGTTAGCCCGCCGCCGGGTAACGAACTTCAGGCGTTCCGTCCAATCGCTTCGCGAGATCTATTGAGTCTCCGATTTTAACGACGGCCGGATCGACTTGGTAAGTCCACACCTGAAACCAGGCCAGCCACGCCGCCCCGAAGAGCGTCGAAAAAGCCGCATCCACGGCGTCGAGGCCGCTCGCGATGTGTACGCGGCCCAGGCGGCGTTGGTTGAAGCGCGCATCGAACGTGTGCCAGCGTCCGCCAATGTAAACCTCGAAGTAAGCGTGGAAATCCATCGCCGAACCGGGATCGTACACCCCCACATCTGGAAGATGGCCAGTCACATAGCGGGCTGGAATATTAAAGCAGCGTGAAAGCGCCACCGCCGTGTGCGCGAAATCGCGGCAGACACCGAATCGTTGTGAAACGATCTCGCTTGCCGCAGTGTACGGGCTTCCCGACGCAAATCGGTAGGCGATGTTCTGGTGGACCCAATCGCAAATCGCCTGAACCCGCGGCAAACCGTGCTGAAAGTGCCCAAACTGGGCGAAGGCAAAATCCATGAGCCGGTCCGAATCGCAGTAACGGCTCGGCAATGTATAGCGAATCACTTCCGGTGGCAGATCGATAAATGGAACCGGCTCTCCCACCGTGCTGTGATCATCCGAATGTCGCGGAGTCGCGATGAGCGAATCGTATCGAACCGTCGTGCGGCCAGCCGGCAAAATAAATCGATCCGAGATATTTCCGTGGCAATCTTCCCACCGCTTCGCATTCGGCTGAGGATCGATTGTGAACTCTTCCTCCACGATACGCTGTTTCTCTGTGGAGCGCGGCTGGATCAGCAGGAGAATCGGAGTTGGCTCTCGAGCCTCGTACCCGAGTTGAAGCCCGCACCTGATGATCAAATCCCCGGAGTCAGTGCTCATTCTTTAAGTTGATAAAAAAATCGTCGAATAGCGGGGCGTAAATCATATCGCGCTCTGGATGGTATTGGACGCCCACCCCCCACGGATAATCGCGGATGCGCACCTGTTCGACGATACCATCGCCCGCATGCCATCCCTCTGCTTCCAGTCCGTCGCCGAGCGTCGCAATCGCCTGGTGATGCGAGCTATTCACCGTCTCGAAGCGATGCCTTGCCCCAGCCGCGTATCGCACCGGCTGCACATTGTTCAACTTCATCCCTGGCAGATTATGGCCGGGAATGTCAAGCAGCAGCGTGCCTCCCAGAGCTACATTGAGCACCTGCAATCCCTTGCAGATGCAAAGAACCGGCAGTCCACGGCCTAGCGCCGACTCCAACGCCGCAAACTCCCATGCGTCGCGCGCCGGCTCCGCATCGTGAATGAGCGATAAATCGACCCCGTCCTGTCGGAGGCGCCCGGCCGAAATATCCGGTCCGCCGGTTATGAGCAGCGCATTGGCCAGTTCCAGATCCACCGGCTCAGTCCGCGCATTACGCACTTCCACCTGTGGAAACCGCCTGAAAAACACCGCGAAGTGTTCTGCATCGCATTCACGGATCCATGAAGCCACCTGTGACATCGGCGCGAAAGAACGCCCGCCCCACGTCCGCTGGCAAGCCGAATCGCGCCCGCCAGCCAAGTTTGCAGGAACAATCACCTGAATCAGGAATGGTTTCCCGTCGAAAGCCGTTTGCGATTCGGCGCAGCCAGTCCATTTTCAAACCACTTAATGTTCACGCGCTTGAGAAATGGCCGCTTCGCGGCAAAGGCAGGATGGTGCGGCGCGCTGATCGCAGGTGTTTTTCTAATGGGCGGGTGCGCCGGCGATTCGATGATGAGCGGGGCGGCGCCCATTTCCAGAACCGAGCTTGATGCGCTGCATTCAGCAAGCTCCGGCGCGCAAAAGCCGAGCTTTGAGCGGCAGGGAGACGTACTCGCGTTCAAGATTGCCTGGGAAGCGCCCGATGTCGTGCGCGCGCCGCTCAAGTTTTGGGACGGCTTGCCGCATCTCCAGGCAAAAATTAATGGCCACGACGTCTGGCTGGTGCCGGACACCGGAAGCCAAATCTCCGTGCTGGAGGCGGAGACCGCGCTTCGCTGTGGGGTGCGGACGATCCCGGAGGAGAGCGCGCACATTCGCCTGCTTGGCACGAGCGGTGTGGAATCGGCGCTAGCCGGCATCCCCGACCGCACATCCATCGGCAACTGGAGCTGGTCGAATCTGCCGTGCGTTGTCCGCACCCATCGCAGCCCCGGCGTGCCCAAGAGTTTTTTTAGCAGGGGAGAGCCGTTTAATATTCTTGGGATGGCGGCGATGCATACAATGTGCAGCTATGTGACCTTCGACTATCGGCGGTCGGAGATCGTTTTCGGTTTTCGCCAGCTCTTCCTCGCAACTGGGGGAAGCAGCTCCGGGCCAATGACGCTGGATGGAGGATTGCCAATCGTGCAAGCGGCCTGCCAGGGCCGCCGGTGGCCGCTCTTGCTCGATACGGGCTCTGCCGCGCCGGTCGAGCTCAATCGCGCGCTGGGAGAGCGTCTGCATCTCCATGGGACCGCACTCCCGTACCGGGCGATGCAGGTGGGCCTCGGTGGCGAATACGCGCGTCCCGCGGAATTGTCTGTGGCAGGCTTTTCCGACTTCGTATTCGCGGGGCGGGTTTTTCCCCGCACGATCGTAATGATCGTGCCGGATCAGTCCAAAATCGGCGATGGCCTGCTGACAAACTTTCGATTCACGCTCGATTTTCAGCGAAAGGTGATCTGGCTCGATCCTGCGGACGCTCGGACTCGTCCGGTCACTTCGCTTTGACCGGAACGAGAACGACCTGGCGCAAATCCATCACCGCCCCCCCCGGCTTTGTCCGGGCATGCACGGACAACGTCTGCCTGCCCGCTGCTAGACTCACTGCGCCGACATTGCGCTCGATGAAGTTTTGGAAATGTCCGGTGTCTTCGACCGTGAAACGAACATTTCCCGCGCCGGCGGAGATCTCGACCTCGGCGCCGCCGCTTCCCTTCCCGCATCCCTGCAGCACGCGCACCTCGTAGTCACCCGGTTTTATCACTTCGAAATCCCAACTCGCCCAATCGGCTGCATCGGACCAATAGCCGAGAGTGGTCTTCTCTGGCGCCGGTTCGTACCGGAGCGTCTTTCCATGGACACTCGCATCGCGGGAATGGAGCGTGATGGCGGCGGCGTCCTCCTGGACGATCAGCTTCCGACTTCCTTGATGGTCGGCCGGCGCATCGGTAGGCTCGTCGCTCCATGCGGGCGAGGCGGCGAGCAGCGGGAGGAGTGCGAAGAGTATGCGTAACATAAGGGATGCATCGCAAAGGCGACTCGATCGCACAAGTTGTTTTGGAGCCAGCTCAAGGAGGCCAGATGGGTGACATTCGCACGCACGAAAGATTTGCGCGCAGCCGCTGGAAGCCGCTACCGTGCGCGGCTCCTATGTCCAGCCAGTTCGGCCAACTCTTTCGCATCTCAACCTGGGGTGAATCGCATGGCGGCGGCGTGGGGGTGTCGATCGATGGATGCCCCCCGCGCATTCCGCTTTCGGAAAGCGATATACAGCCAGATCTCGACCGGCGTCGCCCAGGGCAGAGCGAGATCGTTTCTCCGCGAGCTGAGGAGGACCGCTGCACGATACTTTCCGGAGTATTTCAAGGGCAGACCCTGGGAACTCCGATCTGCATCGCGGTGATGAACAAGGACGCACGCCCCGAGGCGTACAGCGAGATGGAGAGCGCATTCCGGCCTTCGCACGCCGATTTCACATATCAGGCGAAGTTTGGAATCCGGAATTGGCAGGGCGGCGGTCGCGCTTCGGCGCGGGAGACAATCGGGCGTGTCGCAGCGGCGGCGGTGGCGAAGAAGGTGCTGGCCCGAATGCACGGGAAGCTAGAGATCGTGGCTTACGTAAAGTCCATCCATGGCATCGATGCGGCGATCGATCCCGAAACGGTGACGCTCGACGATGTCGAAGCGAATATCGTGCGCTGCCCCGACGCGGCGGCGGCCCAGCGGATGATCGACTTTATCAAACAGGTGCGCGCGGAAGGCGATTCCGTCGGAGGCGTCATCGAGTGCGTGCTGCGGGGAGTGCCTCCCGGCTTGGGCGAACCGGTCTTCGACAAACTCGAAGCCGACCTGGCAAAGGCAATGCTATCGCTGCCGGCCACCAAAGGATTCGAAATCGGGAGCGGCTTTGCCGGAACACAGATGCGTGGATCGGAGCATAACGACGCCTTCCGAATAAAGGAGGGCCGCGTGCGGACGGAGACGAACCGATCGGGAGGAATTCAGGGAGGAATCTCCAACGGCGAAAATATTCTCTTTCGCGTCGGCTTCAAGCCAACCGCAACGATTTTTAAGCCGCAACAGACCGTGACGGTGACCGGCGAGCAGACGGAACTGCGGGCGCGGGGCCGTCACGACCCGTGCGTGCTGCCGCGCGCCGTTCCGATGGTGGAGGCGATGGCGGCGCTCGTCTTGTGCGATCACGCACTGCGCCAGCACGCATTGACTGCAACGCTCTCCTCAAACCCCGCGACAGAGCAACAACCCGGATGACCTATATTCCCACCATCGGCCTCGAAGTCCATGTGCAACTCAAGACGCGGAGCAAGATGTTCTGCGGATGCGCGGTCGAATTTGGCGCTGATCCGAACAAGCACACCTGCCCGATTTGCCTTGGATATCCCGGAGCGCTCCCGGCAATGAACGAAGCCGCTCTCAAGCTGACGGCGCTTACCGGGCTGATGCTGGGATGCGAGATCGCGGAGATCTGCAAATTCGATCGGAAGAATTACTTCTATCCGGATATGCCGAAGAACTATCAGATTACCCAATACGACATGCCGATCTGCCTGCGCGGCGGCGTGCCGCTGCATGATCTGGCTTACCCGAAGGACGCGCAGAAAAGCATTCGCAACCCCGGCAAGACGGTGAAGTTGGTGCGGATCCATCTCGAGGAAGATGTGGCCAAGAGTTTCCACTTCGAGACCTCGACCGGCATTGATTTCAATCGCGCCGGAACTCCGCTGATGGAGATCGTGTCCGAACCGGATATAGACACGCCCGAAGAGGCCTTTGCCTTTCTCACGAGTTTGCAGCAGATCCTTATCTATGGCGGCGTGAGCGATGCCGACATGGAGAAAGGCCAGCTTCGATGCGACTGCAATGTGTCGGTGCGCCCGGATGGCCAGACTGAATTGGGGACGAAAGTCGAAATCAAAAATATGAACTCGATTTCCGGCGTGCGGCGTGCGGTTGCCTACGAGATCGAACGACAGACGGCCGTGCTTTCGGGCGGAGGCTCGCTGCACCAAGAGACGCGCCGATGGGAAGACGCGTCGGGACGAACTTTCCTCATGCGCTCCAAGGAATCCGCACACGACTATCGCTATTTCCCAGACCCTGATCTGCTGCCGGTAAAAACCGGGGTGTTCATGAACGAAGTCCGCGGGCGCCGGCCCGAGCTGCCGAGCGAAAAGCGGGAGCGATTTGCGCGGGAATATGGCGTGACCGAATACGACGCAAGTGTGCTAGCCGACGATCTGGAACTCGCCAATTACTTCGAGCAGGCGGCCAAATCGGCAAAGAAACCGAAGAATGTCGCCAACTGGATCTTGAACGACTTGCTCTCATCGCTCGGCACAACGGGCCAGACGCTGAAAGCGTGCCCCATCCCGCCGGACCGGCTGGATGAACTTGTGAATCTCATAGAGTCAGGGGCAATCTCCGGAAAACAGGCCAAGGAAGTCTTTGCAGAGATGTTCGCAGGCGGAAAATCGGCCAGCGCGATCGTCGATGCGAGAGGATTGCGCCAGGAAAGCGACACGGGGGCTCTCGAAGCGTTGTGCGATCAGGCGATCGCCGCAAATCCCAAGGCCGTGGCGGAATATCGCGCAGGAAAGACGGCCTCGATCAATTTTCTAAAGGGACAAGTCATCAAGCTGTCGCAGGGCAAGGCGAATCCTGGATTGGTCGGCGAGATCCTGGCGCGCAAGCTGGCGTGAGCGCGATTTCATTTTCGGAGGGATGTGGCAGATTTGATCATCCCTTCGAAAATGAAGCCATCCAATCTGCCGCTTTTCGCGGTGTGCGCTGTAATCGCGCTGCACCCATGCGAGGCCAGGAAAAAGAGCGCGCCGCAGACCCCGTCTGCCGGGCGCGCGAGCGCTCCGATCATATCGAGCGAACTTTCCGGCAAGGACTATGAATTCCTGGCCAATGTCTCGGACATTGGAAAAGTGGAGGTGTGGCTCGGCGCGCAAGCGAGCAGAGCGGAGGCCGATCAAATTAAAGCGCTCAGCCAGCCACTGGTCGAAGCCCAACCTGAAGAAGACAAATTCCTCAAACAACTGGCGCAGCTCAAGGGAGTCGATCTTTCACGGCAGCCCGATCCGGGCGAAGTGAAGAAGCCCGCCGCACAATTCGGAGCGCTCAAAGACGTAAAGTTTGACAAGGCGCTGCTGGAGAAGATCGCAGCGGTAAATCGGCGGGAAGTGACTGAATTCGAAGCCGCCGCACGATCCAGCGATCCCGATATTAAACAGTTTGCCGAGCGCGTGCTTCCGGTGGCGAAGGAAAAACTGCTTCTATTCGACAAGATAACCGGCTCCGCTCAGCGGACGACGGTGACGCCAGCATTCCGGACGGACACCGCAGTACGCCGCAACGAACAGAGTAAGGCGCTCAGACGCGGCAGCCCATCGTGAGGAGCACGTTCGCCCAGAGCGCCTTGTCTCCAGTCTGTATCGTGAGAACGTGGTCCGGCGATTCGACGGCGCGGTAGAATTCCCACTTATCGATCGGCTTTAACTCAAGAGAGAGGCCGCTTTCGGAGACGACTTTCCGGTATTCGCTCCAAACCGGCGGATCGCCCGATTGCGCGTAAGGGTCGTCGGCTGGGATGCCCATCGTATTCAGACAATCGATCGGCGCCGCGCTCAGCAGCGCATGGAGAGCCTGCGCCACAGTGATGACGCCCGGCGACAAGTTGAGGCAGACGATCTCCGCATTGGGGCCGCGCTTGGTGGAAGCGGGATAATTGCCATCCGCAATGAGGATCGTCGAGTGATGGCCGGCCCTGCAGAGCACCTCGTTTATTTTTGGGTGGATCAGTTGATAGTTAAGCATGGCCCGCTACGCGAAGTATTGAATATAACTGCGATGTGTCTGCCGCGCAGCCGCTTCTGGATCGGGAATCGCGAGCGCTTCGCCCGAGATATAGCCAGCGTAGCCGATTTCGCGCAGGGCATCCGCCACGGGCCTCACATCGGTATGTCCCCAGCCAATCGCGCGCCGGTTGCTATCGGCGAAATGAAAGTGGCCGATTGCCTCGGCGCCTTCCCGCACAGCAGCCGCGATCGAGGCTTCTTCAATGTTCATGTGAAACATATCGGCAAGGATGCGAATATTCGAAGCGCGGAGACCGCGCAGGAATTCGGCGGCGTCGCCCACGCGATTGAAGATATTTGTCTCATAGCGATTGAGCGGCTCATAGAATATCCGCTGGCCGTATTCAGCGGCTGCGTCGGCCAGCTCGTTGAGGGCGGCGGCGAGCCATTCGATGGCCTGCGCCCGTGAAACTCCGCCCTCAGCCTTTCCCTGCATGGAACCGACGATGGCAGGCGCTCCAAGTGCTCCCGCGGAGTGGACGATGTTCAGGGCAAACTCCCTCGCACTGGCGCGGACAGCGGCGTCCTCGTGCGTAAAATGCCACTTGTGCGCAACCCATCCGCCGCCCGTGCCGACAGCCGCCAGTTCAAGGGAATGCTTCTCCAGCAGCGGCGCGACGGTTTCTTTGGCAATCGCACGCGGATCGGGCGGAAAGATTTCGATGGCGTTAAACCCGATGCTTGCCGCCGTCGCGCAGGCGCCGGGAAGATCGTCCCAAAGAATAAAGGGTCCGCCCTTGGCCTGCGGAACGAGCGATGCGGTGACAGCGGATTTCATGCTCCGATGAAAAGCGGCCGCAAATGCCGGTCGAACAGGTTCTCGGTGACGTTGCGCGCCACGATCTCTTCGTTCGCAGCAAGAAGCTCCAGATAGCGGCTCCCCTTTTTTGCAGCCAGTTTAAAGGCGACGTGCATCAATTGGCGGAAGCTGGCATTGAATCGGCGATTTTGCTGATCGTGCCGGAGTGTCTGCGCGAATTCTTCTCCAGACCACCCGTTCACGGCCGCCAAGGGCGGCAGTTCATCCCGCTTGATATCGATGACGGATGCGTAAGGGCCGCACAGTTCATCGATATGATCGAGCGCCTCGCCATAGATTTTCTTCGCCAGCGCCAGCGCGTCTCCACCGGCCTCGGCGAGACCGATTAATTCTTCGAGCCAAGTCGTCCCGGCAGTCTTTACATGCACACCGGCGTTGAAGAGCGGCAAGGTCCGCCGGATGATCGGGTAGAGCGAAAACTTATCGCTCCCGGAATGGACGCTCAGCTTTAGATTTGCAGGCAAACCATACTGGCGGATGGCAAATGCGATGACAGCCAGATCGTCGTGAAACTCGCGTTCGAATTGCGCCAGATCGCCTTCGTAATCGACCCCTTTATTAAAGCGCCCGGTGAATTTCGGCGCAATCGTCTGGATGGGAATCTCCTCGTCGGCAATCGCGGCAAGGATGATGAGCAGTTCGGGGGGAGTCTGCGGCGCATCGGTCTCGTCCATCGATATCTCCGCGATAAAATCGTCTGCGCCACGTTTCGACGCGATATGCCTGTAAATCCGGGAGGCGTCCTTCACGGCCAGAAGGTACTTCCCGGCAATGCGCTCCACATCGCTGCGCTCGATGTGAAAGGGGCGGTCGATGCCGGGGATCGCAAGGTCCCCGGCGAGTCCCGGGTGCTTTGCTGCGAACGCCGCCGCGCCATCCGTCGATCCGCTCTTCCCGATGGAATCCGCTACATCGATCGTAAAGAAATCCGAGCTCGGCAAGAAACGATCGACGGTCTCCAACCGGATGTGATCGGCATCGACATGCCAGCCGTGGGTCCAGCCGAGTGCAGCGACAGCGGAGCGAGCCGCCGCAAGCACGGCGTCGGGCTCCGACCCGATGAACATGTGTTCGCGATTCGACTTATTCCATACAGGCACGACGTCGGCGCCGGCTGCGCGCGCGAGCTGGCAGGCGCGAAGCTGCGCCTTGGCCTGGCGGCCGAAACGGTCGCCCACGCCGATGGAGAATTTCTCAAGTGTAAGCATTGCGGCATCGTCATAGGCAGTTTGCGGCAAACCGCAAGCGTGCGGAAACTGGACTACGATTACGAGCGCGGCGTCGAAGCCGCCAAGTGCAACAGCCGATTGATCTGAGCGGCGGCGTAGCCAGCTCCAAATCCATTATCGATATTGACCACTGTGACGCCTGAGCCGCAGGAATTGAGCATGCCCAATAGGGCGGCCAATCCTCCGAAGCTGGCGCCGTACCCCACACTCGTCGGAACCGCGATCACGGGCTTGCTCACCAAGCCGGCAACGGCGCTTGGCAAAGCGCCCTCCATCCCGGCCACCACAATCAATACATTGCATGCCTCCATTCGCTCCCGCTCGGCTAGCAGCCGGTGAATCCCCGCTACCCCGGCATCGTTGATCCGCTCGACTCGATTGCCGAAGATAGAGAGTGTCACAGCAGCCTCGTCGGCAACCGGAAGATCGGAAGTGCCGGCACAGATCACGCCTACCGCGCCGTCATATTTTGCAACCGGCTCTCGCTCGACAGTGATGCATCGGGCGCGTGAATGAAATACCGCACCGGGAAAATCAGAACGGACGGCCTCGAATTGCTCTTGTGTCGCTCGCGAAACAAGCAACTGGCCGTGATTGGCAAGGATCGTCCGCGAAATCCCCAGGACCTCTGCCGCGGTCTTTCCAGCCGCAAAGATGACTTCGGGGAACCCACATCGCCGCTGCCGGTCGGTATCGACTCGCGCGAATCCAAGATCGACGAAGCTCACGGCGACTTCTTATTTCGCATCGGGTTTGGTCGCGGGGGACTCGGAGAAGGTCAATCGCATCGGGATCATCTTCGACACAAAGAAGCCGTGCGAACGGAAGAATCGCTGGCCGTCTTCATTGATGCGATCCGTGAGGAGGGTGATGCGCAGGAAATCTTTCTTTTTTGCGTAATCCACGACGTGCCGCAGCAACTTTTCGCCAAGACCCTGGCCGCGGAAATCGCGGTGCACCACCACATCTTCCAGCAGAATTACAAAGCCGCCTTCCGCAGTGGAGATGGTGAAAAGCAGATTGATCATGCCGACGATTACGCCGTCCTGCCGCAGGACGAAGATGCGCCCGCGGTTTGGCTGCTCGAGAAGCAAGCGCAAACCGCGCATCTGCTTGCTGCGATTGGGTACGAAATCGGCCTCCTTACTGAAGAGATCGTACAAAAGGTCTGCAAGTTGCGGCAGATCCTCCAGCGTAGCGTGCTCGATATGCGGTTCGTCCATTCAGTTCCGGCTTATGGCACAAAGAAGCCTCGCTGGAAATAGCGAATGCGCAAAGCGCGCGCATTTCGCAAAAATATCCGGTCCGAACGAGACGGAGAGCATTTTCCGGACACTCGCAGGCGGCGCAAGCGCCCTCATCTGCGCCTCAAGCGGACCTCTCGATGGACTCCATCGATCGTAACGAGATATCGGGAGAGAATGCCAGTGCCCAAAAGGCCAGCTTCGCCTGGGAAGAGCGGCGCAGGATGAAGCGCCGTCTCGACGGACTCCATGTGCTCCGACCCGATTCGCACGCGGGAAAGGGCAAGATCCCCAGTCTCCGTGACAAACCCGATGGACACATCGCGCACTCGATCGACGGGCGCCGCTCGGGGAACCACCCAATGAAGCGAATCGTTGCAACCGGTATCCAACCGCGTCCATCGATCCCGCGAGCCATTCACACTCACGGGAATGCAGAAGACGCCATTCATAACACGCAAAGGCAGCCGAAGCTCACCAGAACCCGCCGGGGCGGGCGCCGCCGGAAACCGAATCGAGCGAGCCGCAAAATCAATCTGAACGATACGGTCCTCAAAAAATCCTGCTCCGATAAGCCCATCGACAGGAACGGTGCAAAGTTGATCCGCTTTGTGAAGATCGATCGCCATCGAAATCGGAGGGAGCGCGACCCCATCGACAGATGCCAATACACGGCGAATCCGGAAACCGACTGCGTCGGCATCCACTCCGGCAATGCCTTGAGCCGCCCCGATGGGAATGGCGAAATGCCGCGCCACATCGAGGCTTAGAACCGACACGCCCGCGCCGGAATCGAGGATGAGATTCAGCGGCTTGCTCTCGGCGTCGAGGTGCGCATGCAGGACTATGAAGCCATCGACAAATTCAAACGGAATCTCCGCAGCCCTGCCTGCCTCGAATGAGGCGAAGGCAGCTCCCAGAAAGAGGAGAAAACCGGTGAGCATCGAGCGAACCATGGCGGCTCTTTCCTAGCAGAAAATGGACCGCGCTCAACCGGCGAGATTGCCGGGGATCGCAACGTTCGTGCGATCGATCCATATCAAGCATTGAACGCCGGCCGCAATCGTCGAAAATTCGGCGTTCACGGATTGCTGCCGCTCCACGCAGGAGGCATATTCCCGCGCGTCCGGGGATACTCGCAATAGCGCAAACGAGTTTCCGGCGCTTGATCGCATCTCCCCTTCGCACTCCGACCTAAAATGCCTGATGCATCCGCGTCCGCCGCGGCCCGCTGCCCCGCGCCGCCCCCGCCGCTTCCATCAAAGCCAGCGAGCAAGCTGCGATGGCGGCTGCACTTTACGCTCGTTGCATCGCTCCCTCTGGTTGCGGCGGCAATCGGCTTGGCGCAGCCTGAAGGAACGCCGGCGCTCTCCAGCGATCCAGCAGGGCTTCTGTGGGTTTGCCTGAGCAGCCTCGGAGCCTTCGGCGCAGTGCTCGGCCTGGCATGCCTCATATCGAAAGCATCGGCCAAAGATTTGCTTCTGACTTGGCGTCCGAGGCGATGGGTTGTTCCGCTCGGCCTTCTGTACTCGATAGGCCTGAGGGTCGGTCCGCTTATCGTGTACGCCATGATTGCATTGCTCGCGGTCGCGAGCGGGGCCGCGTCCCCCGCCTCCGTGCAGCGCTTTTTTACACAAAATAGCCCGCACATCGAGCGGCTCCTCGATCTGAAGGCAATGGGCGAAAACTCGGCGTACTTTTGGTTGAATGTCACCGTCGTCAGCGTGGTGATCGGCGGATTGCGCGAAGAGTTTTGGCGTTCGGCGTTCATCGCCGGCCTGCGCCACCTATGGCCAGACCTTCTCGAACGGAAATCCGGTCAAATCGCATGCGCCGCCATCGCCGCCGTCTTTTTCGGAATCGGGCATCTTCCGCAGGGCCTCTTTGCGGCGGCAACGATCGGATTGATCGGATTTGGATTGGGGATCGCAATGGTGCTGCACCGGTCGATCTGGCCGTCAGTGGTCGCCCACTCCGCCCTCGACGCCGCCAGCATGGCGCTCGTCGCATTCGTAGTGCGGCATCCGAATTTGATGCAGCACATCGGGCGGTGAGATTTTGCCCGCAGAGTTTCGATTTATTTCTGTCACGCGACTGGCCGTGCTCCCAAGAGGAAGGTGTGCGCGGCATGTCCCCACTGGACTGGAAGCGGCAAAACAAAGTACAACAACGAAGCCGCACCAACGGCCAACCACCAACCAAACCAAATCATCATGAAATCACTCCTCACATCCACCACGCTGGCGCTCGTTGCTGGCGGACTCCTCACAGCCTTCGCCCCTCAGGCGAAAGCCGACGTTGCCGAAGCTTCCGACCGCGCCTTTGCGATGGCCATGAAGTACAGCGGCATGGGCTACTACATCGCCCCTTCCCGTGAGGGCCACGGCGGGTTC
>JBBSFI010000028.1:0-57794 GCA_038238905.1 Chthoniobacterales bacterium
GATGGGTTCCAGCCGGGCGCCGTGAGTTTCAACCGCACCCGGCGCGAGTCGGTTTCCGCGTTGCCTGGGTAGAGCGTTTCGCCGGGCCATGAGACTTCCACGAATTGCCGCCCGGCAGCGTCGGTCTGTGGGGCGCTGCATGTCGGCCGGTTCGTCATTAAGTGCGCCAGTTCCGCCGCGGCCCACATCGCGTGGACATTTGGCTGCTCCACGCCTTCTCGTCCGCCGCAGCCGATCGCCACCACCAGCTCATGCCCCGGGTCCGCGCATTCGGGATTCAGCACGCACTTCAGAAAGTAGCGGTTCACATAAATCAATGATTCGAGCAGCTCATCCATCTGCCCCGTTTTCGTCCAGCCGGCCGGTTGCTCCACCGCGCTCCAGGCCAGCGTCATCGCGCAAAAGCTCATCGTCAGATTCGCCGTCCAATGATCGCCCGCATCGAACCAGCCGCCCGCGAGATCCACGCCGATGTCCTTTCCATCTGTCAGGCCGGAAGGCCCGCGCCATTCCACGCGGTTGTTGGGCGAGAGTGGTCCGTTTTGCTGCGCTTCGAGAAAGTAGAGCGTCTTTTGCAGCGCCTCCGCGTAGTTGAAAGCCGGCTCGGCACCAAGGGCCGGAAGCGCGGCGAGAACGAGGGCGAGGATGGGTCGATAAATCATGGTTGGTTTCAGTGTGACGCGCCGCTGCGAGGCAGAAAAGCTGGCGAAGTCGATAAGTTAGACGAAACCATTTCATCGCTGGCCGGCAAGCCGCATTCCGCTAAACACGTTTAGCATGCCCGCTCCCAAACTTCCCGCTCGCCCGCCCACGATGGCTCGGCTCGCCGAAGAGGCTGGTGTTTCCAAGGCCACAGTGTCGCTGGCGTTGCGCGATCACCCGCGCATTTCGAGCGCCACCCGCCGCCGGGTGCAGGCCCTCGCGCAAAAGTTGGGATACCGCGTCGCGCCCGCAGTTTCCGCTTGGATGGCGCATCGCCGCTGCGTGCAGGTCGCGCCGCAGACCGAGCGGCTGGCTTTCATCAACTCGTGGCCGAATCTCGAAGAATGGGAGCGTTCGCCGTGGCTGACGCGCTACCGCGACGGGGCGAAGGCGCGCGCCGAAGCACTCGGCTACGGCTTCGATGAATTCTGGCTGCGTGAGCCGGGCATGACGCCCGCCCGGCTTTCCAAAGTGCTGCGCACGCGCGGCATCCTCGGCGTGCTCGTAGGTTCGCTGCTTAACGAACAGAAAGAGATGCGTCTGGATTGGTCGGCCTTGGCCGCGGTCGCGCAAAGCCATTCCCTGCAGCGGCCCGCGCTGTCCCGCGCGCTGAGCGACTATGCATTCAATACGCAAATGGCGATCTCTGAACTTCGCAGGATGGGCTACGTGAGAATCGGCTACGCCTTCGCGCCGAAACTGGAGGAGCGCACGGAATGCCTGCACCTCGCTGCCTATCTCGAGGATCAGTTTCGCCTCCCCAGCGCACAGCGGCTCGCTCCGTTCGATTGGACCGATAAATCGTCCGAGAAGCTCGCGCGCTGGCTTTCCCGCTCCAGGCCGGATGCCGTGGTCTCGCATGATCTCGAACTGGTGAACGTCATTAGGACCGTCGGCTACCGCGTTCCGCGCGACATCGGCGTGGGGGCGCTCAATCTTCCCCCGACGACCTCTCGAAATTCATCGCGCAGGGTCCGCCTTGCCGGGGTGGATCAGCAACTGGAGCGCTGCGGCGCGGTGGCGGTCGATCTTCTGATTTCGCATCTGCACCACCACGAAATGGGACCGCCCGTCCAGCCAGTCATCGCCCTCACGCGTGGCCGCTGGATCCGCGGCGACACCTTGCGAATGGCCAGATAAGCTGCGCGCGGGGCCTTACTTCACCCCGCTCTCGGGATGTTCGCGCCTGGATCGCGCGATTCGTTGGAGCCGCCGGTGTATTTCGCGAGCCATTGCCGATCAAAACTGTCGCGGCCATCTCGGCGTATTGGCTGATCTTCATGTCGTCGCTGCCATTATTGCTCGTGAGCCCGCGCTCAAAAGACTGGAGCGAAAACCCGTCCCTATTATGCTGCGCGAGCGCCCGACGTGGAGCCGAACTCTAGAACCAGACGGTCTTTTCGCTTGGCGAGCCGATCGCTCCGCTCCTAATCGGCTCGGATGCCATCAGCATCGCGCAATCCGATCACGCGATGGCTTTGAAGGCAGATCGGCAGGGTGCGAAGCCGCTCTGGTCGATCGACTTTACCAGCGGCCCCCGCATCGCCCGCATTGCGAATAACACTGTCTATCGCGATCGGCTCTATGTCGTATCGGATGCAGAAAAAGATGAGTTCCTACGACATAGCCGACGGAAGTCGCCTTTGGTCCGAAGATATCGATGAGAAGTTCTACGCCGCGCCCGTCGCTGCCGCAGGTTATGTCAGCTTCACCGGACGCAGCGGCAAGTGATACCTCGTGCGGTCCGGCGATACCCTCGCTCTCTCGGCCACTAATACCCTCGGTGAGCCATGCGATGCTTGCTGGCCATCGCGGACGGACGCATCTATCTTCGCAATAGGACCGGTCCGCAAGCGACGTCGCTGTGCTGCATCCCAGATGAACCGAACTAACACCATGAACTCCACTCCAGTTTCCCGCCGCACCATCATCAAAGCCAGCGTCGCCACCGCTGCGCTGGCATTTGCCCAGCACCCGCTTTCACTCTTCGGAGGGCCGGAGGCCGAAGCGGGCGGAGTGCTCATCCCATTTCTCAATGCGCAACCAGAAGTGAAGCGCCAGACACGCTGGTCCGAGCTGACCGACTGGATGACCAAGAGCGAAGACCTTTACGTCGTCCAGCATTACAACATTCCGACCTTGCAAGCAGATGACCACAAGCTGGAAATCTCCGGCCTTGTAAATCACCCGAAGACATTCACTCTGGCCGAGATCAAAACACGGAAGAAAGTCAGCCTTACCGCGACTTTGGAATGCGGCGGCAACGGCAACGGGCCTGGCTTCATGGGTGCGATTGGGAATGTCACCTGGACCGGCACGCCGCTTGCCGAGTTACTGAGTGAGTGTAAGCCGCTGAAGCGCGGAATCGAGGTCGTATTCTTCGGCGCGGATGCGGGCGTAGAAAAGATTAGGGGAAATGACTATCCGCAAAACTTCGCACGCAGCTTGCACATCAGCGATGCGATGCGATCCGAGGTGCTGCTTTGCTACGAGATGAATGGCGAGCCGCTTGCCAAAGAACACGGGTTTCCGCTACGGTTGGTCGCGCCCGGTTGGTTCGGAATTTCATGGGTGAAATGGCTGAACCGCATCGAGGTGCTCGATCGCCGCTACATGAGCAAATACATGGCGCAGGAGTACGTGACGCTGCGCGGCGAAGAGCGTGCCGACAAAACGATCTGGCGGCTCACGAGTGTCGGACCGATGGATATCAAATCCGTCATTGCGCGCGCGGTAAAATTGCCGACGGGCGCCGTGCGTTTGACTGGCGCAGCCTGGGGCGACGGGACGCCGCTCAGGTCGGTGGAAGTAAAAATCGAAGACGGCCCGTGGATGCCGGCCAAGATCGATCGTTCTCCCCGCGAACCCTACACATGGAGATTCTTTAGCTTCGACTGGGAGAACCCCGCGCCCGGTGAGCACCGGGTTGTCTCTCGCGCCATTGATGAAGAAGGCCGCGTGCAACCGCCTGCCGATGATCCACAGATCAAGTTAAAGAAAACCTACTGGGAAGCGAACCAACAATTGATCCAGACCATGAAGGTTCTTTGAGGAGCCGCTGATTGCACACCCCTCGTCTGAGTGGTGAGGGAAGAGTAGGAGTGTCGCACAAACAGAATGAAAGAGCGCGCTCGCAAAAGCGCAAACTGCACGGCTTGGAAGGTGAATTGTGACACCAAAGCGCTGTTGCGTTACGCCGTTCGTCCGATTTTTTTCCAACCCCAACCGACTGCGAACAGCGCAGCGCTCCACGTCACGAAGCAAATGCCCCACCACACCCCCCACAGTCCCCACCCGAGGCCAAATGCGAGCGTGTGATACACGACGAGCGGCGCGGCGAGCTGGCGGTAGATGCCTATCCAAAGGCCGTAGGCGGGGCGCTTGATGCCCTGCATGGCGAAGACCGTGACGAATAGAATCGGGTAGGCCGCCAGCGTGAATGATGCGGGCAGCAGGTACTCGCGCCCGTGGGCGATAACGGCGGTGTCCTTGGTGAAAATGCGCATCGCGGGTTCGCGCAAAAGCCACACGAGGACGCCGCCGAAAAGCATCAGGCCGGCGCCGCATTTCACATTCGTCTTCCACGCCTCGTGCACACGATCCGTGAGGCCCGCGCCATGATTTTGTCCGACGATGCTGAGCACGGCAGCGTTCAAGCCGATCGTGGGCATGAGTACGATTTGCTCGATTCGCGTGGCGATGCCGCTCGCGGCGACGGCCTCCTTGCCGAACTGCTTCACGAACCAGATGATGACGAACACGCCTGCCGCGACGGTGAGCATGTTCAGTGCGGCGGGCACGGCCTGCCCAGCGATGCGGCGCAGGACGGGCGGCGCGGGGCGGAAGTCGCCGCGTCCGAGTCCACGCAGCAGGTCCGTTTTCAATAAACACCGCCCAAGATAAAGGGCGCCGCCTATTTGCACGATCACCGTGGCGAGTGCGATGCCGCCGACGCCCATCGCGGGCAGGCCGAGCCAGCCCCACATGAGGACCGGATTGAGCGCGATGTTCGCCGCGAACCCGCCGATGAGGAAATTCCGATAAAAACGCGTCTCCCCCTGCGCCGCGAGAGCGGAGTTCATCACCATCGGCATCAGGTAGAACACGCTGCCGGCGAACGTGACATCCATGAACGCGAGCACCGTGCGGAGGTAAGCGCCCTCGGCGCCGAGCATTCGGAATAGCAACGGCGCCGCGAGCCAGCCTGCGAAAGACAAAAACACCCCTGCGACGATCGCGAATACGAGCGACTGAGCGAACACCCGGCGCGCATCCGCCGCGTCGCCCGAACCGAGCGCATTCGCCATCAGCGCCGTCGTGCCCTGGCTCAGTCCACTCCCCACGGCGATGATCAGGAAGAACACCGGAAACGAAAGCGACAGCGCCGCGAGCGCATCCGTCCCGATCCAGCCCGCGCAGAGCGTGTCCAGGACGTTGAACATCGTATTGAAAAACATCCCGACGCTCATCGGTACGGCGACGCGCCAGGTGAGTTGCGAAATCGAATCTGTCGTGAGTGAAAGCGGACGGCCTTTCATCTTCGCGGAATCACTGATTCGCCGTGGATTGTCCCGTGACGATCCGATCGATCTGCGCACGATGAATCCGGATGTGAGCCCCGGCGAGCGCGTGCCAGCCAGACGCATCAAGCGGACCGAACCACGGATGGGCAAAGCGCATTCTTGTTTTCAAATCGGGAGCAGCGGCGACCGTCGCGAGCAGCGCATCGCAGGATTTCTCGTATTCGGCAACAACTGAGGCATTCGCAGCCGGACTTGGTTTCACGCGCGCGGTGCTGGAAGCGAGCGCCGGGACCACGCCCTTCACTAGCGAACCGATCACGGTGGCGATGGACTGGTGCACGATCCGCAGATGGTCGAGCGTCATCCACACAGACCAATAGCGACTGCTATCCTCGAGGCCCGGCAGCCTTCGAATCAACACTCGCCGCGCCGCGGATTCCGTATCGCAAGAGCGATACCGTTTTTCGATCGCGGTGCGCTCATCCCGGAATGTCGCGGTGAAAGAATCGCGGTTGCCGGTCGTGCGCCGCAGCGCGAAGAGCGCACGAGCGATGAAGAGTTCGATTGCAGGAAGTCCGGCGCCGGGCGCAGCAAGTTTTGGTTCAATGGTTGAGGTCATGTGTAAGATATGTAGAATGGCGAGGCGGCATGGGGAAATCGTCAGGTGTGTCTTCTCCAGCGAAAACTGAGCGCGAGATGCCAGGGGCGATCAGCGAGGAGCGTATGGAAGGCAGCGAAGTTCACGGAGGCGTTGGCGGTTTAGTGGTTTTGAAAGTGGCGTGAAATCAGATTGTGACGCCGCGTCATTTTGAAAGCTAAAAATTAGCGGCCTTTGAACCATCTGGCCTCCGGGACTCCGCGCCATTTCTCTGCGAGGGCGCACGTCATCTTCTTGCTCGTTGATGTCTCAAAATCGTGCTTAGACTGACACTCCATGAAGGAATCAGCCCCCGGCCCCAGGGCGCAGCTCCGTTTTGAGAGGCTCTTGCTCAGGTTCGTGCTGCTGCTTGTGCTGGCGATCTTTGTGTGGATGGTGCAGGATTTCGTCGCCTCCCTGGCCTCGCGGGAGATGATGGCGAGGACGGACTTGTGGACGCCGGCCCAGTGGGATGACGCGCGGGTGCTCCGGGCGTTTCAAAAGGCGAAGCGGACCGTTCGGTTCGCCGCGAAACTGGAGACGAATGCGAATGGGTTCCACCCCGAGCGCCATGACTATCTGACCGTGGTAGCGCCGACGAAGCGAGAGGCCATAGAGGGGCGGAAAGAGATGGTGGAGGCGATGCGCGCGGCTTTTGCCGAGGACGGGCCAGACTGGCTGAACAGCAGCCGCGAGGCGCCCCGCGCGGATTGGGCGCCGAATGGGACCACGACGATGCTGCGCAACGGGTGCCGCGCGCTGTCGCTGGTGCTGGCGGCATTCGCGCTGGCGAGCTTGTTTTTGAAATGGCGGCGCTCGCATTTGCCGTTCGCCGCTTTGCTCGGAATTCTGGCGACGGCCTTCTCGATGTTGACGACGACGAGCCATTCCCGGCGGTACTCTCACCGCGGCACGGTGGTCGATGAATTGTGGGCGGTGCTGTTCGTGGTAGGCGTGCCCGCGAGTTTCCTCGGCTTGATGATCTATGTGACGCGCAGGGTGCGAAAGGCGGCGAACTGGCAGGAAGGTCACGCGCGCATTACGCGCTCGGAGGTCAAGTCGGAGGTTTACCGCTTCGTCGGCGAAGCCAGCCGGGTGCGGAATATCGCGGCGGTGGAATACGAATTTACAGTCGGATCGAAGATTCACCATGGCAGCCGTATTAGCATCGGCCTCGCGCCAGCGGACCGGGTGGACGAGACGTTGAGGCGCTACCCTGTGGGGGCCGGCGCGCCGGTATTCTACGACTCGGAGAAGCCGGCAGATTGTGTCCTGGAGCGGGAGCCTCCCGTGAGTCTGGGTTGCCTGTGGGGCGGGGCCCTCGCCGTGTTGCTTGCCTACGTCGTGGTGATCGCGTGGCTATGGAGCGGGTGGTCGTTGGGGGTCTTTCTCTCAAAAGCCGCGCCGCCCTCGCTGCACCACCCGCTTGTGGCCATCGGCGCGGGAGCCTTCGGGCTGTTCTGTCTGGCTGCCGGTGTCTGGAACCGGCTGCATCCGAAAACCCTCGCGCCCTGGATTCGCACTCCAGGCGCCATTGTCTCCAGCAAAGGCGAGTCCTATGGGTCCGGGTCGGCATCCTCCGGCACGCGGGCCTACTACAATGCGTTGATCGAGTTTAGCTACAAGGTCGGTGGACAGGAGTATCACGGCCTCAAGGGCGCGTCTGACTTGTTACGGATCGCAGGCGCCAGCGGGAAGGAAGCCGCCGAGGCCGAGGCCGCGCGCTACCCGAGTGGCATGGCGGTGGACGTCTATTACGATCCCGAGAACCCGCCCAACGCATCGCTGGAACCCAATCCGGGAACGACGCTCACGGGAAATAGTGCGCTTGTCGTCGGGGCGGTGTTGTTAGCCGTGGCACTTTATGCGGCGACTCATTGAGGCTCGATTACAAATCCGATTCCGCCCTGGAATAGAGTGTCCCGACCGGACCGAGTGTCCCCGAGAATTAGGGGCGCCGACGCATCTGATTTCTGTCGGATCCCAAGCTAGCGGCCGCGTTGGACGTTTAAGTCTGTCTCGGCTCATGTTTCGGCCGGCCCGCAATTCCGGCCGGCATCGACCGTATCGTCCAGCCCTCAGCGGACGAAGCAATCATCGGTGGTTGCATGATCCCCGCTGCCGGAAACGACAGCGGGCTTTCGTTCTATTTTAGCCGCGGTGGATTGCCGGGCAGGGGCATCCGGGAACCTTCCGACGCATGGCCTGTCTTGGTTTGTGAAAGGAATATCCACATTACGACTGAACAAGCTTCCACCGACGCCATCGCCATTACCGCCGTGCTGGCGGGAGACCGGGAACGCTTTCGGGAACTCGTGGAGCGGTATGAAGACAAGGTTTTCGCCATAGCCTGGTCGCGCCTCGGAGATCGCTCGCTGGCCGAGGAGGCCGCCCAGGAAGCTTTCATCAATGCCTACCGCCGACTCTCACTGCTCGGCGGAGCCGGAAAATTTGGGCAGTGGGTCACGACCATTGCCCGGAATACGGCGATCAACCTCGGCATTCGCAACCGCAGCGAGCTGAACAAACGGGAGCGTTGGTCGATCGAGCGTATGGACAACGATGCGGGCGAGGTCGGCAACAAACCAAATCGGATCTGAGAACATCTCCTCAGTCTCGCAGCGACCGCGTGCGCACGAAGGACTTATCTCCCACGGGCGAAATCAGTCAGGATACGTGGCGAATCTTTCACAAATGGAATGTCACAAATAAAGGTGTGCCGGCGCCCGGTTGATAGGTAGCAGATGAATGCCTCCAATTTCTCTCTTCGTTTAGGCCGCTCCCGCTCGCGGGCGATAAAAATAGCCCGCGTGTGGGCGGCGAAGAGGGCCACCGCCACGCCTGCACCCCACAACTCCGCCCGTCGGTGCGGACGCAGCCGCGGCACGAACCGGTACGAGGGCAAGAGGCGATGAGCCCGAAAAACGCCGATAGCACCGCTACGAGGACCGGGAGGAAGAATTCGCGCCCGCGCGGCAGAATCCCGACCAAAGAATGCACGATGCGCAAGGCGGTCGACGCGGCCATGGCGAATAGGAAATTGTATAAAGCATGCCGAGGAACGCTATGGGCGGCTCCGGCGGTTCCGTCAGGGCGTTACGCGCAGTCGTAATTCCCCGCCCGATACGGTGGCGCAATGGTCAGAAACTTCGAGACCCTGAGAGGCGGCGCCGTTCGTGCGTCGGATGGCGAGGTCGGCGCGATCCGTGAAACGTATTTCGACGATGCCCACTGGACGGTTCGTTACTTAATCGTCACCGTCGGCGCCTGGCCCGAGGGACGCGACGTTCTCATGTCGCCCAAAGAGGCGGGGCCGACCGATGCGCAGAGCGCGTCGATGGGCGTTCGGCTGACGATGGAGCAGGTGCAAAAGGCCCCATCCATCCAGACCGACCAACCGATTTTCCGCCAGTACGAGGGGCGACTCGCGGAGCACTACCGGTGGGATCCGTACTGGCTGATGCCCAGCGCGGCGTCGGGAATGTTCACGGCCAGCCTGCCGAGCCCCGCGCATGCGGCGATGGGCGCGGCCGAGGCGCCAGCGGTGTGCAACGTGAAAGCGAGGGAGATGACCGACGGAATGACGGAATGCATCCCCTGGGGTGCTCCGTGTGAAAGATTTATTGAAAGTGGCGCCATGAGCGAGCGTTCGATCACACGGCCGCCCTTCGAGGCAACACATAGATCGAAAGCGCAATGGCCCGGCTATCTCAGAGTCTTGCCCACGCGACGGCGATGCTGGGCTAAATGTTATGGACCTTGCTCGTTGCTTCATCAGGTCTTGCTGACTACCTCATAGCGCGATGACTCTTTTCGGAATCAAACTCATTGGCCTGAATCCAGTCAGTGCGCAGAAATTTCTCTACAGCCTTGCACTGATCATCCTCTTTTATTTGTTGCGCTGGGGGTTGGGTGCGCTGGCCGGCGCATTTCGGCAGGGCGGCCGCGGTGAGCGGACGGTCTTTTGGATGCGGCAGGGCGCCAGTCTCTTTTGTACGCTCTTCCTGATTTTGGGATTGGTTTCTGTCTGGTTCGACAATCCCGCCCGTCTGACCACGGCTTTCGGGTTGGTGACGGCGGGTCTGGCTTTCGCCTTGCAGAATGTCGTCACGTCGGTGGCTGGGTATTTTGTCATTCTGCGCGGTAAGAACTTCAGTGTAGGCGATCGCATTACTATGGGCGGAGTCCGCGGCGATGTAATTTCCCTCGGGTTCATTCAGACCACGATCATGGAAATGGGCCAGCCGCCGGCCGTGCAGGGGGCGGACCCAGCAGTCTGGGTGAAAAGCCGGCAGTACACAGGCCGGATCGTCACGGCGGCGAATGGTCAGATCTTCAAATCACCAGTGTATAACTATACTCGCGAATTTCCGTATATTTGGGAAGAAATCACGAGCCCGATCTCTTACAAGGCTGATCGCCTTCGCACGGAGGAAATCCTGATGGAGGTCGCGCGCAGGCACACTTCCCCGGTCAGCGGGGAAGGAATGGCGGACATGGAGAGAATGCGGACGCACTATTTTCTTCCCGCCAGCGAGCTGGAGCCGAGGGTTTACTATCGCATCACCGACAACTGGCTGGAACTCACCGTTCGTTTCCTCTTCAACGTGCATGGGGTGCGGGATGTCAAAGATGCGATGAACCGCGATATTTTAACCGCTTTCGACACGGCAGGCATCGGCATCGCGTCGGCCACTTACGATATCGTGGGCTTTCCGCCCATCCGCCTCGAGCGAGTTCCGCGTCGGGAGGCCACTTTCAACAACCATCGATCCTAAAATATTATGAGCAACACAGTTAGCGATTATCTCCTGAAGCGCCTCAATGAATGGGGCATCCACCGCATTTTCGGTTTTCCCGGCGACGGGATTAACGGCATCATCGGCGCCATTGGCCGGGCTGGGAAGGCGATCGACTATGTGCAAGTGCGCCATGAGGAAATGTCGGCCTTCATGGCTTGCGCACACTCGAAATTCACCGGCGAAGTCGGCGTATGCCTGGCCACCAGCGGGCCGGGAGCGATTCATCTGCTCAACGGCCTTTACGATGCCAAGATGGATCATCAGGGCGTGGTCGCCATCGTCGGCCAGCAGGCCCGCATGGCGATGGGCGGGAGCTATCAGCAGGAGGTGGACCTCATCTCGCTCTTCAAGGATGTGGCCGGCGATTACGTGCACATGGCCACCGTCCCCTCGCAGATACGGCACCTCGTGGACCGCGCCGTCCGCATCGCGAAGGCAGAGCGGGTCGTGACTTGCATCATCGTGCCGAATGATCTCCAGGAATTGGAGTATGAGGCTCCGCCGCGCATTCACGGCGCCGTCTTCAGCGGAGTCGGCTTTTGCGAACCTCGCGTCGTTCCCAAAGAGACGGATCTGAGACGCGCCGCCGCCGTATTGAACGAAGGAAAGAAGGTCGCCATCCTCGTCGGCGCGGGGGCTTTGCAAGCGACGGATGAAGTAATCGAGATCGCCGAAATCCTCGGCGCCGGCATTTCCAAGGCGCTGCTCGGGAAGGCGGTCATTCCGGACGATTTGCCATACTGCTGCGGCTCGATCGGCCTGTTGGGGACGAAGCCCAGTTGGGACATGATGATGGAGTGCGACACGTTGCTGATGATCGGCAGTTCATTTCCTTACTCCGAGTTTCTGCCGAAAGAAGGCCAGGCGCGCGGCGTGCAAATCGAGATCGATGGCAAGATGCCTTCCATCCGCTACCCGATGGAAGTGCCGCTGGTCGGCGACAGCAAGGAAACCTTGCAGGCGCTCATTCCTCTCCTCACCCGCAAGACGGACCGCGGGTGGCGGGAGACGATCGAGCAGAATGTAGCGGACTGGTGGAAAGTCCTTGAGGCCCGCGCGATGAACGAGGCCCATCCCATCAATCCGCAGCGCGTGTTCTGGGAGCTTTCGCCGCGGCTGCCGGACAACTGCATCCTTACCTCCGATAGTGGCAGCTCGGCGAACTGGTTCGCACGGGATCTCAAAATCCGCCGGGGCATGATGGCGACGCTCTCCGGAAATCTGGCGACCATGGGGCCCGGCGTTCCCTACGCCATCGCTGCCAAATTCGCATGGCCTGACAGGGTGGCTATCGCGCTGGTCGGCGACGGCGCCATGCTGATGAACGGAATCAATGGGCTTGTGACCATTGCCAACTATTGGAAGGAGTGGAGCGACCCGCGGCTGATCATCATGGTGCTCGCAAATCACGATCTGAATCAGGTGACGTGGGAGCAGCGGATCATGACGGGCGATCCCAAGTTTAAACCGAGCCAGGACGTGCCGGATTTCCCATTTGCCCGCTACGCGGAGATGCTTGGGCTCACCGGAATCCGCGTGGACAAGCCCGAACAAATCGGTCCGGCGTGGGACCGAGCGCTGGCGTCGCGCACGCCTGTGGTCATCGAAGCCGTCACCGATCCGGAAGTCCCCACGTTGCCTCCGCATATCACCTTTAAGGAAGCGATGAACTTCGCGGATGCGCTGGTTCACGACTCCGCCCGCAAGGGGATGTTTACCGGCGCGATGGGCGACATGATCGAGAGCTTCATCCCACACAAAGACTGATAGTGAGCGCCAGTTCTTCGCTTAAGGACAAAACGCTGGATGGCGAGACTGCGATCATAAACGTCGCAGTTTCTTGCTACACGATTCCGACGGCGACCCCCGAGTCCGATGGCACATTGGAGTGGGAAAGCACCACCCTTGTGCTCGTGGAGATAACCGCGGGCGATCAAACCGGCCTCGGCTACTCCTATGCCGATCAGGCCACGGGCAAGCTGGTGGAAACGCTCCTCGCAAACGTGGTGAAAGGAATGAATGCCATGAACGTGCCCGCGGCTCACGCGGAGATGCTGCGGCGGATTCGCAATCTGGGGCGCCCCGGCATCGCTTCAATGGCCGTCTCCGCCATCGATAATGCGCTGTGGGATCTCAAGGCGAAGTTGCTCGGCGTCTCGTTGCTGGATCTCTTCGGTGCGATGCGCCACAGCGCGCCAGTGTACGGGAGCGGAGGCTTCACATCCTATTCCATCGAAAAACTGCAGGAGCAACTGGGCGGCTGGGCGGCGCAAGGCCTGAAAATGGTGAAGATGAAGATCGGCCGCGATCCGGTGGCAGATGTGCAGCGAGTGAAAGCCGCACGTGACGCGATCGGAGCGGAGGTGGAGCTTTTCGTGGACGCCAACGGGGCGTACTCCCGCAAACAGGCGCTGGCGCAGGCGGAACGGTTCGCAGAGTTCCAGGTGAGTTGGTTTGAGGAGCCTGTCTCATCGGACGATCTGGAGGGACTGCACATGCTGCGCGATCGCGCGCCCGCCGGGATGAAAATCGCCGCCGGCGAGTATGGGTGCGACAGCTACTACTTTCGGCGCATGCTCGAAGCGGGGGCGGTGGATGTGCTGCAGGCGGATGCCACACGTTGCGCGGGCTTCACCGGCTTCCTGCATGCGGGAGTTCTCTGCGCCGCCTTTCAGCTTCCTTTTTCGTTTCATTGCGCCCCTGCTTTGCACGCGGCAGCAGCGTGCGCCTCGCCGGCCTTCTGGGTGGGTGAGTATTTCTTCGATCATGCCCGCATCGAGCAAATGTTTTTCGACGGGGCGACAGACCCAAAGCAGGGCGCGTTAACTCCCGATCGGTCCCGGCCAGGAATCGGCCTCGAATTCAAACGCGCCGACGCGGCGCGGTATTTGGTCTAACTAACATGGCATCAACTAAGCTAAGCAAAATGACGCGGCGAGCCATGGAAGAACTCGTTTCAGCGGATGAGGAGAGCCGCCTCGACGAGTTCTGGCGCAAGGTTCTACCTCGCTCTTTCGCCGGCGAAGCGGTGGCCGCGGATGCTCATCTGCGTGAGGGGCGTTTTCAACGGAGCATGTCGCTCATGGCGGGAGCTTCCAGCATCCTGGCGGGCCTGGAGGTCTCCTATGAACACTATCGCGGGAGCTATGGGCAGAAAATCATGTGGACTCCTGTGGTGCTCAGCGGCGCCATGACCGGCGCGGGCCTATGGGGATTCTTCAGCACCGCGGCCGCGCGCGGGGTGCTGCGCTGGACTTCGGCGGTCACCCTGCTCGACAGCTTGGTCGGCTTCTACTTCCACGTCCGCGGCATCGCTCGGAAACCCGGCGGCTGGCGGTTGCCCGTCACGAATATCATCATGGGGCCGCCCATCTTCGCGCCTCTTCTCTTTGGCGTGAGCGCTTACATGGGCCTTATCGCTTCCTTCCTGCGGCCAGAGGAGGCGCCTAGGATCGATCTTTCGCAGGCTCGACTAAGGGCATTGCTCTCCCTGCTGGAGGGACGCAAGCCATCGCCGTGGCATACCGAGTTGCGCGAGGGCCGCTTTCAGAAACACCTGGCGATGGCGACGCTGCTGGCCGCATTTTTTAGCGGCTTTGAGGCGTGGTATTCGCACTATAAGAACAATTTCAAATACGCCGCGCAGTGGACGCCCGTCATCATCGCTCCCGCGCTCATGGCTGCCGCCGGAGCCACGCTGGTTAGCCCGAAACCGGCGCGCACCTGGCTGCCTGCGATATCGGCGCTGGCGATTGTCGATGGCGGGGTCGGATTTTTCTACCACGCGCGCGGCGTGTTGCGGCGACCCGGGGGCATCAAGAAGCCCATTTATAATATTCTCTACGGGCCGCCGATTTTTGCGCCGCTGCTTTTCGCCGCTTGCGGCGTGCTCGGGCTCTTTGCCTGCCTCATGCGAAGGGAACGCCGATGAACGCAATCCCCGATTTGCCTGACCGCCGTCCGCTCGATCCCGCCACCGATCGCCCGCGCCCGCTGACCGGCCAACCCGGCTACTATCCAGGCTTTAGCACGCTCGCCCAGCAGAAGTTCTGGGACGAAGCCACGCGGCGCAAAGTGCTCGAGCGCGTCAACGAGATCCCTCCCATCCGTTTCTTCACCCCAGCGGAAGCGGCGCTGCTGGAGCTAATGGCCGCCCACATCCTGCCGCAGGACGACCGCACGCCGGACCGCCGCATTCCGATCGTGCCGCAGATCGATGCGCGACTGCACAAGGGTCGCATTCACGGCTATCGCTTCGCCAAAATGCCGCCGGATGGTGACGCTTATCGGCTCGGCTTTCAGGCCATCGAGCACATCGCCAGTCAATCGTATGGCCGGCCTTTTCAAGCCCTGACTTGGCACGAGCAGGATGAGCTTTTAAAGTCCGTGCATGACGCGAAACCAAAGGCGGGTGCGTCGCACATCTGGGAGCAAATGCCCATCCATCGCTACTGGGCGCTGGTCGTTCAGGATTGCTTGGAGAGCTACTACGCGCATCCGTGGGCGTGGGATGAAATCGGCTTTGGCGGGCCGGCGTATCCGCGTGCCTACACGAGGCTGGAGCATGGCGAGCCGGAGCCGTGGGAAGTAAAGGAGCGCCGGTACGAATGGCTTGCCCCCGCTGACGCGGTCTCCGATCCGAAAGGTCCGGACGTGGCTGCGCACGGCGAGCAATCTGCGCAGGGGCAAGGAGGCACGCATTGAAATCTCCCATTGGCGGCGTGTTCGAGTCTCCCGATGACCATGTCCATCGGCTGGGCGCCATGCAGACCATCGAGTTCCCGATGAACGAGTACGCGGAGAACGAGGAAATCGATTATATACTCATCGGCGTTGGTTCGGCGGGCGGTGTCTTGCTCCAGCGGTTGGCGCGCGCGGGCTTCAAGGTTATCGGCATGGAAGCCGGTCCCTTCTGGGATACGGAGCGCGATTGGGTAAGCGACGAGGCGGGCTCGCACCAGCTCTACTGGGAGGATTTGAGGATCACCGGCGGCAAGAACCCACTCGCGCTGGGCGCGAACAACTGCGGCAAAGGCGTGGGCGGCGGCTCGGTGCATTGGGCTTCGTTCTGCCCGCGCTTCCATCCGTCGGATTTCGAGATTCACACCCGCGACGGTGTCGGCGTCGATTGGCCGATCTCGTATTGGGATCTCAAGCCTTACTACGAACTCCTGGAGTTGGAGATGCCCGTGGCCGGCCCGGCGTGGTATCCGTGGGGCGATCCGCATGGCTACGCCTATGGCCCGCATCCCATGGGCGGCGTCGGCAACTCATTGATCCGCGGCTGCGCCAATCTCGGCATCGGCGTGAGCGCCGGCGGACCGGTCGCCATCCTCAGCGGCTCGCGCGGCAATCGGCCTCACTGCATCTATCGCGGCTTTTGCATCCAGGGCTGCAAGGTCGGAGCCAAGGCGAGCACGCTTATTACCCACGTGCCGGATGCCCTGGAAAACGGAGCGGAAATTCGCGACCGCTGCATGGTGTCGCGGATTCATCACGACTCGAAAACGAACCGCGTAACCGGAGTTAGCTATCTCGACCGGGACGGAAAAGAGCGCTTCCAGAAAGCTAAAGCCGTCATCGTATCCGGCTACGCTATCGAGACCCCGCGGCTGCTCCTGAACTCCGCCTGCGCCGGTTACGAGCGCGGCCTGGCCAACTCCAGCGACACGGTCGGGCGTTATCTCATGGTGCAGGCCGGCAACGTGGTGCTGGGGCGGTTCGACGAGCCCGTGCGCATGTACAAGGCGCCACCTGCCCACGCGCTGACCGAGGAGTTTTACGAGACCGACCCGAAGCGCGACTTTGCCCGAGGCTTCGCCATCCAGACGGTCGGCCCGTTGCCCATCGCTTTTGCCAAACAAATGATGGCCGCGCGCGGGAACTGGGGCTGGGGCATGCGGCGCATCATGATGGATTACAACCACTGGTCCGCCTTTGGCCTGCTCGGCGAGATTCTGCCGTGGCCGGAAAACCGCGTCACGCTCGCGGAGGAGACCGACCAGTTCGGACTGCGCGTGGCGAGCGTGAACTTCGACCTGCACGACAACGACAAGAAGCTCATCGAATTCGGCAAAGACAAGGTGGAGCAAGTGATGCGCGCCGCCGGGGCGGAGGAGATCGTGCAGGAAGCGCGGTTCGCCCATCTCGTCGGCGCCGCGCGCATGGGGCACGACCCCTCGACCAATGTCGTCGATGGCTTTGGCCGCACGCACGACATCGCCAATCTCTTCGTTTGCGACGGCAGCATCCTGCCGACGCAAGGCTCAGCCAATCCCGGGCTCACCATCCAGGCGCTCGCCGCGCGAACCGCCGACTATCTCATCTCGCAAGGCGCCGCCATCTTCAACTCCGACCGGCGCGACATGACTCCGCCGCCCGTCCGTCCCGAGCTCTCGCCGCCCGGCACGCACGGCGTCGGGATTCCGCGGTTAGGGTAAAAGACGGCGTTGTCCCTGGATACGCGTTTCGATTTCCTCGAGCCACGACTCCGCAATCCTCGGTGAGGATTCGTCAAGTTGGGAGAAGACGCGCTGTACGTGATCTTCCGCGCGCCGCGTCCAGACAATCTCCAGCACGGAGTACGCTCTCTTCGAGCTCCGCGTGCATCTCGTCCTCCGACAAGTGCGGGAGCACCTGGAGCGCCCTGCCATAAAGCTCCTCGGCCAACTGAAGCTTCTCGTTTTCACGCAAAAACGGAGTTTCCCTCCCAAGTGCGTGACGAAACAGAGTTTCGTCACGAGGGAGCTGGGGGCGGTGCGTCTGGGCGCGGTGCTTGGGGCAGCGTCAGGCATCGGGGCTTACGTTCGCCACGAGCCGCCGAGTCGTCACCGAACTCGAAGGGTGGAGGGACGACCGGCACGAATTCGTTGCGTTCATAACCAGCAATTCTGGAAAGCGCTCAAGGATCATGGAGACCATCCTACCAGCGGAAATCTTCCGATCAATCGTCAATCGTTTTCGCGTGCGCCGGCCAGGCGGATTCCGCCCCGTGACCAGGCAGTGGTTCCCAGACGGGGGTGTCGGCGGGTCGGAGCGCCACGTGCTCCCGCCGGCCGACGGGGCGGAAGGGACAAGAGAGGTCGCAGGGCGGGCGAGCAAAACACCCCGCCCTCTCGAAACAGAGTCTCGCCCGCAAGCGCGTATCCAAACGGAGTTTGGGCACGAGGAAAAAGCGTGGCGCAAGTTTTCCAGCCGTGCCGAATGGCCATCCCGGCGTAAGCTCCGCGCATGAACATCTTCCTCTTCAACAGCGAGACCGAAGGCAGCCTCATCCTCACCGAAGCGCCGGCCGGCCGCGTCGTCCTCCGCATCGCCGGCGCGCCGCAGATCCCCGATGGCGACTACGCCCCGTCCCAGGTCATCGTACCGGGAGAAGCGCCGAGCACTGCCGCCGAGTACGTCTTCGACTGGGCGATCCTCAAATGCCGGACCGATGCCGGAATCGAAGCCGCCCAGCGCTACCTCCGCCAATGGCCCGCAGGCCCGCAAGCCGAAGCCGAGGAAATCCGCCAGGCGCAGATAGCCAGAGACCTCCTCTTGCAAACCGCCGAGACCCTCAACGCCAGCAACCCCTCGCTCGATCAACTTAGCCCCGACGAACTCCGCGACTTCATCCACGATCTCATCGACCGCCTCGCCGACGAACCGCCGGAGAGCGCCGCCGCGATGATCATTCGCATGCGCCTAAAGCTGGCGGTGACGTTGCTGGGCGGATTTGCGGAATGATCGCCCCCTGAATCGAATCCATCACCGAAGGAATCCGGACTTTTGGCTCGAAATGGAGTCGCGCATGACTAGAACTCCGGCGTGGCTTTGACCGATTTCCCAGACTTCCTTCGCAAGAACTACTCGATTCACGAGTGGCGCCACGCTTCAGCGGTTCTGAAGACGGACTTTCCGAACGAATGGGCGGACATCGTTGCCGTTCTTACCAACTTTCGCCTACGTAAGAGCCACATCACCGTTGGGGGCGGAGGGAAGAGCAAGGTGTCAGGCTCAATCGACAAAGCGTTTACGGAGCGGGGATGGCTCGAACGCAAGTTCGCCACCCAGATTCGCGTTGATGATTCGGTACTGGATAGCCCAACGCACAAGGTCGATTGCTTCAAAAACGGGATCGGCGTGGAGATCGAATGGAACAACAAGACCGAGTTTTACGACCGCGACTTCAACAACTTCCGGCTCCTCTTCGAGCTTCGCGCGTTGAACGTCGGAGTGATCATCACCCGCGCCGACGAATTGCAGGATATCTTCGATGATCTCGGTCGCGGCTCCAGCTACGGCTCGACTACGACAATTCTCAGCAAGCTTCTCCGAAAAATGGAGGGTGGCAGTGCCGGCGGATGTCCGATTTTAGCGTTTGGAATCACAAAATCCCTTTATGACGAAAATAACTAGCGCGACTCTCCCGGCGCCCGCCGACGATCTTCTCGAAAAAGTTGATGGAAGGTTTTCGACGATCCTTGCGGACCCGCCGTGGCAGTTTCAAAACAGAACGGGAAAGGTTGCACCGGAACACCGACGCCTTCTTCGATACCCAACGATGGAGCTGCAGGAGATCATGGACTTGCCGATTGGCCGTCTCGCCGCGGCTCGGTCGCATCTCTACCTTTGGGTGCCGAACGCGCTTCTCATGGAAGGCCTGCAAGTGATGCGCGCTTGGGGATTCACCTACAAATCCAACATCGTGTGGTTCAAGGTCCGGAAAGACGGCGGCCCGGATGGTCGCGGCGTCGGGTTCTACTTTCGCAACGTGACTGAACTGCTGCTCTTCGGCGTGCGAGGGAGCATGCGAACCCTGACGCCTGGTCGGACGCAGGTGAATATGCTCGCTACCCGAAAACGGGAACATTCTCGTAAGCCGGACGAAATCTTCGATATAATTGAATCCTGTTCCCCTGGACCGTCGCTCGAACTCTTCGCGCGATTCAGCCGACCCGGTTGGGCGCAATGGGGTAACGAAGACGTAGAGCGTAACTCTGCCGAAAACGTGGCCCATCGTACCGGCCACGTCGATTCGCAGCTTCGTCTTCTCGAGTCACCTGCGGGATACCGAGCCACGCCCGCCAAGAAGAAAAAGGCGAGCTAGCCCCCCCCGATCAGGGCTTCACGGAATCGGCCTCCTCAGCGCCACGATCAACTCGTTCATCTTCGCCAACACCTGCTGCACTTCGCTTTGCGTCGGTGGGTCGCTGATCGGGATGTCGAGGGTGGCGATGGGGTTCGTGTTGGCCGCGGCCGCCGTGGGAGGTGACGATGGCGCGGACGAGGCTGAGGCCAAGGCCAAGGCCGCGCTGTGAGCGGCTTTTGTCGCCGCGGTAGAGCCGCTCCCAGATGCGGATGGCATCCTCGGGCGGGATGCTGGGGCCGGTGTCTTGGACGGCGACGACAATCTCCTCGCTTCGTGCTTCGCCCGTGATGGTGACGCGGCCTCCCAGGGGCGTATATTTGAGAGCATTATCGAGGAGGTTTACAAACACTTGGCGGAGGCGGCGAGGGTCGGCAGAGCAGTGAAGTCCCGGTGGAATGGCGGAGACCACGGCGATCTGCTTTTCCGCGGTCCGTCTCCTCCAACGAGTCGAGCAATGCGTCGCGCGATTTTTGCGGATCGGGTTCGCCTTCCAGCGCCAGTTCAGCGGCGTCGCGGAGACGGGTGAGCGGAGTTCGCAGCTCATGGGCGACGTTGTCGAGCGCTTCTCCCATGCCACGAATGAGGATGTCGTTCTTCTCCAGCATGGTACTGAAGAGGCGGGCCAGGCGGTTGATGTCGTCATGGGCCTCGGGCAGCGGCATGCGCTCGGAAAAGCGGCCGGTGACGAGGAGGTTTTGCACTGCGTCGATGAGCGCACGGATGGGGACGAGCGCGCGGCGTGTGAGCCATGCGCCGCCTGCCATGCCGAGCACGAGGGCTATGAGGGCGACCCAGCCGAAGACGCGGCGGAACTGCGAAAGAAGGGCGGTTTGTGCTTCGGTCGTTTTGCCGACCTGCAGCCAGGAGCCATCGGGGAGGCGCTCAGTGATCGCTAGCCAGGCATCGCCGTGATTGTGCGACGGAAGCGTCAGCCAGGCGACGGCTTCCTCATGGGTCATCGCTTGCAGGGGACTGAGATCGAGTCCCGCGGCGTGCTTGGGTATGCTGACGAGAAGGCCTGCGCCCCCCGCGCCAGCTACGCGAACAAAGAACAGCTCACCACTGCCGGTCTCGTTCTCTTGCAGGCGGGAGGTGAGCGTCGCGAGACCGCCTTCCTCATACCAAGCGCGACAAACTTCCCACTGCGCTTGGACGACCGCGCGATCCTGCTGCACGACGGCGCGGTAGAGGAGCAGGTACGAAGCAAGAAACAGCAGGACGGAGAGGACGATGACTACACCGGCGAACCACGCGTTCAGCCGCGCGGTGAAGCTGAGGCCGTCACGTTTCAGCACGTTTCATCACGTAGCCGAAGCCACGCATGGTGTGAATGAGTTTGCGGTCGAAATCGCGGTCGATCTTGCTGCGCAATCGCGAGACGAGGACATCGACGACGTTCGTCTGCGGGTTGAAGGAGTAGTCCCAGACGTGCTCGAGGATCATGGTCTTCGAGACCACGCGTCCGACGTTCCGAAGCAGATATTCCAGCAGGGCAAACTCGCGCGCTTGGAGCTCGATTTCCCGGTCGCCGCGAGTGACTTGGCGGCTGAGCAAGTCCATGGTGAGATCGCCGCACGCCAGCTTGGTCGGCGCCGAAGTCTGCGTGGCGCGCCGGAGGTGCGCCTGGATGCGGGCCAGCAGCTCGGAGAAGGCGAAGGGCTTGGTCAGATAGTCGTCGCTGCCGGCCTGGAGACCTTTCACACGGTCGTCCACGCACAGACGGGGTGTGGCCCCGCGCCAGCGGGAAACCGATTGCCACTATTGCCATTATGCGTCGTCTTCGGAGGGCCATAAACGGATCGCGATTCCGAGTCTCGTCACCCTCTCCACATGCTCAGCCTGTGGCGCTTACCAAAGCGTGGTCGGCGAATTTAAGAGTAGGAAAAGGTCCGTCAGTTTCGGGCTGCTCGGATGGATTTCACGGTTTTGAAAGCGAGGAACCTGGAAGTCATGTGAATAAAGGGTCCGTTATTCAAACCGTTTGTCGGCATCGAACCCCTGCTCAACACGCCGAGTCTCGGTATCGTCACCATCTGGTTTTCGTGGAAAGTAGGTCACACGCTCATTCTCCAGGAAAGCGGCGAAGTCACTGGGCCACCTCACGGATTTTGGTCTCCGCGTCCTTGCCCTCACGGCGCCTATCAGCGCCCCTACGAGCGTCTTTCTCAAAGACCTCGCCACCGCGCCGGAATGGTCTGGCGGAGCGCCGGCTACTCCCTCCTCGCTGCAGCCTTTCTGTACTTTGCAGCCCGATGAGGCTGATGGGCACGTCGCCTGCAATCGAGGGGCAGCCTGCCAGGAACATTGAGGGGGCGGAGAGCGGCCTGAAACGGCACGCTCTTGAGAAAGTGACAGAACTGCGCCATAGAATTCCGCCCCCGCATGAAGCTCGTTTACCCCATTCTCACGCTTGCTGCGCTTTTCCTGCCCATCGGCCGGGCGGCGCATGCGAACCCTCCCGGAGCGCTCTCGAGCTGGACTCTGGTGTGGGATGAGGAATTCAACCAGGGAGGAATTGATGCGACCAAGTGGAGCTGGGGGCAGCTCCCGTGGGGCGGAAATCACCACGACAGCCTGTATGCGAGCGTCATTACGCCAGACGACTCCTTTCTCTGGTACGATGCGAGCATCGGTAGCGGGGTGCTCGATCTTCGCTGCCGGCCTGGGAGTTGGGTTGCGAGCAACGGGACCACCTATCCGTACTCGGAAGGCCTGATTCACTCCCACGGGAAGTTCGATTTCGCCTATGGCTATTCGGAGGCGAACGCGCAATTTCCGAATTCCGGCGGAGCGTGGCCTGCTTTCTGGATGCTGAAAGATGGATGGCCTCCGGAAATTGACATCGCGGAGTGGTTTGCGAGCGGCTCACGGATGCATACGGGACTTGCCTTTTCGCCCGCTGGAGGTGGAGTGAGTTGGGACGATACCAATATCTACGGCGGAAACGCCGCTGACGGGAATTATCATGCGTGGGGCCTCGACTGGTCTCCCGGGCGGCTTGCTACTTATGAAGATGGGAAATGGCTCTGGGGAACGAACGCTCCGAATGAGGTCCCTTCCGACCCGATGTACTTCCTTCTCAACAGCGGAGTGCAAACTGGGACGAATCCGGGATGGAACGACACGCATTTCGATTATGTGCGCGTCTGGAAGAGGAATCAGTATGTTTACAACGGCGATTTTGAACATGGCTATGGACCTTGGGCGCTTTCCGGAAATGTGAGCCTCGCCGGCGGCTCCGGTCTCGACGGAAGCAATGCGATGCGGCTGCAAAAGACGGCAACGGATGGAAGTGCATCACTTACGCAAACAGTTTACGGGCTCCAGCCGAATACGGATTACGTGATGACGGGCTGGGGAAATGTGGGAGCCAATTCTTGGCCGCCGGTTACTTTCGGAGTGCAAAACTATGGGGCGAGTACACGGACGCAGGATATCTCGAGCAATGGATTCTCGATGGCGGCCATTCCCTTTACCACGGGGCAATCCAATACGAGCGCGGATCTTTTCGCGACGATCACCACCACGTGGGGAAATGTTTATGTCGATAATGTCAATATCCAGCCGGCGGCGGAAATCACGGACCGGAGCTTTGAAAGCGGCGATTCCTTCTACTACTGGAACGCCGCGACCTATGGCCCGGAGCAGATCGTTTCCGGGAATGCCCGGAGCGGCGCCTTTTGCGTGCGGTTCGATGGAACCAAGGGGCAGGCAGCGGGCGTCGGCCAAAATATTGCCGGGCTCGTGCCTAATACGACCTACCAGCTTTCTGCCTGGTCGCGCAATAGCTGGCAAGGGACGAAGATCGGCGTAAAGAATTTCGACGGGACTGCGAACGAGCCCCAGGCGGATATCAGCGCGGACCAAACTTACTCGCAAGGAGTCGTCAATTTCACCACCGGCCCGAGCAACACCACCGCAACGATCTATGTCTGGTTCTACCGGACGAATGGGTGGGCCTATTCGTATGTGGACGATTTCTTTCTGGTGCAGCCCTTCACCGCGCCATGGTATACGCAAGATGTAGGCGCTCCAGCGCTTGCGGGAGCGGCAGGGACTCGGGGCAGCACGATCGCTGTGCAAGGATCCGGCGGCGATATATGGGGCACGGCGGATTCGTTTCGATTTGCCTATCAAACCCTCACCGGCGACGGGATGATTACAGCGCATGTGCGGAACATGGATTCCACAAATCAGTTTTGTAAAGCGGGGCTCATGATGCGGGCGACGCTGGATGGAACGTCGCAGCATCTGACCGCCCACTGGATGAACCGGAATATCGCGGAAACCGTAAGCCGCACGGCCGCGGGTGGAAGCTCGACATCGACACAGACGCAAAATGTGACAACGGCTCCGTGGGTCCGAATCATCCGGGCTGGGAACAGCTTTGCAACCTACTACTCGGCGGATGGGAGCAACTGGGCCCAACTCCAGGGGCCGCAAACAATCCAGATGCCGCAGACGATCTATGCGGGGCTCATTGTGAATTCACACGACGACACCCAGATGAATGAGGCGACTTTCGACAGCTTCAGCATTTCTCCCATCGGCAGCGACGTGCTCGCCGGGTTCGACCAATGGGAGCTCGGCGCCTTTGGCAATCTAGATTACCCACCGAGCAAGCAACTGACCGGAAACGGGATGACCTTGATGGACAATTATCTCACGGGGACGGATCCGCGAAATCCGAATTCGGTCTTCAAGGTTTCGGCCGTGAAGCAGCCGGATGGAGGCTATTTGCTAAAGTGGCCGAGCGTTCCGCAAAAGAGTTATACGATCCAGTATGCCACCAGTTTGACCGGAGCGTGGCTAACTCTCACGGGGGTGGCGGGAGCGGCGGCGCCTGCGACCACGACGACTTACGTCGATCACCCGCCGGGGGTTCAGCGCTTTTACCGTGTCGAGGTGGGCCCGTGATGACCAGCTGCCCCGGAGCGGCTCGGCCCTTGGGAAGGTTGACCCTTCGGCGCGAAGAGAACAACTCTCAGTGATGATCTTTAGTCTAAGACGGACAAGCTTGCTTGCGACATTGATGCTGAGCATCTTTGGTCAACTTGCTGCTGAACTACCGGCTTGGCGTTACGACGCACCGACACGCACGCTGACAGTGCCGCTCAACGGAGCGGATCGATTCAAGTATGTCTTCAACAAGGGCGGCGCGATCAACGGCATTTTCGATCTCCAGATCGCTCGGACTCAGAATCTGATTGGATCATCGTTTCAAGGTGAAACCACCGACCGGGTGATCCAGTGGACTTATTGGAACGGGCGTTATCAAGTCCCTAGCAATCCGGTGGGGGACCACGACAAGCGTGCCAATGCCACGATGGAGGGATCGTTTGCCGACGCCGCGACCTGCGACGTGATCTCCACACCGCGGAGCGGGACGGGTGGCAGCCTTCAGTTCAAATCGTGCTTGGAGCATTGGTTCTATGCGAATCTTGATGAACACGGAAAGCCCAACTTTGAGACGACATCGACTTACGACGTGCTCAATGATGGGAGCCTAAAACTGACCCGAAAGGTGTTGCGGCGTCCCTGGAGGCTCACGAACATCAGCGAAAATATCTGGAACGGATCATCATGGATGAGCACACGCCGCGATGAGGCTACGATGGTGTGCGAGCATCACAGTCATGCAGCTCAAACTTCCTACTTTGAGGCTTGGTCGCCCTTCGATCATAGGCCGCTCCCTCTGCAAAAGCATGGCAAGGGTTCCTTCGATGCCGACGGCTATCGCTTCTGGAAACCGCAGGATCTCGGCGGATGGGCCATGGCCTACGGCGACACGCAGGCCGTGGGGTTGGTCTTTGGCAAGACCGAGATGGGTGACCCGGCTTACAAACTCCAAACTAGCTTTAACAAGTTGGATCAGCCACAAGCAAACCTGAACATCCTCCTACCTGCCGTGGAAACCGATTGGCCGGACAACATGACCCTGGCACAAATCCTCATTATCGTTCCCGGCGCACCACCCGATGTGGAACGACGTGCGGTCGCTTTGGTCGATAGTGTGCCGGTGCCCACCATAAGCGCTTCCAATACGACTCAATAAACACGAACGCGTCTCTTAAGTAACTGTCATTTGCGTGTTATTCTGGAACGGAGTTTATAAATGGCGCACGTCGGTCCTCCAGATCAAAGAAACATTCATGGCGTGGTTTTCCTCCTGGACGGTAGCGATTTCAAACTCGGACATATGCTCGCGCACGGGCTGTGGTTCGCTCCGGGCGAGCCAATTTATCGGATTTGGTGTAATGTCGTTCCGACGAGCTTTTCGCAGCGCTGAATTCGGGCGGAGAATATTGGCGGACAAATTGACCAGTTCCTGACCGCGCGAACCAAACGCGAAAGAAACTTGGATTCAGTGTGCCTCCCCGACAACGAGCGCTATCCAGAGCAATAAAGTGGTTGCGGGGGTAGGATTTGAACCTACGACCTTCAGGTTATGAGCCTGACGAGCTACCAGGCTGCTCCACCCCGCGATTTGAAAGTAGGCCGTCAGTGTGAGCCGCGCAAGCATCTTTTCGAGAATTTATTGCATTCATTCAGTCCTGCGACGACTGGCACGTTACCGGCACAGGCCTCTCGTGAGGACCGATGCCAATGTGATCGAGGAAGGTCGCGAGCACCCGCCCTTGTTCGAACTGCTCGACCCAGGCTCGTCCGCGTTCACCCCAGATTTCGAGCTGCCGGGGATTGGAGGCGAGGCGCTCCAAGGCCTCTGCGACGTCTTCCGCTTGCAGCGGCACGACGTTGAGGCCGAACTGGCCTTCGGCTACGGCGCGGGCCAGCTCGCTCTCTGCGTCGGCCAGGCTGAGGATGGCGCGCCCGAAAGCGAGGGGATTGAGCAGTTTGCTCGGAAAGAATGCCCGCCCGCTCCCGGCGAGTTGTGGGACGATCGCAACGTCACTGTCGGCGAGCATCTCGCGATACTCTGAATCGGAGAGCAGGGGGAGGATGGAGACGTTGGCCAATTGGGCGGCTTCGGTCTGGATCAGTTGACGTTGTGCGCCATCGCCGCAAATGACGATGCGAATGCGCTCATCGCGGATCAAAGGCGCGGCCCGCAAGAGCAGTTGCAGGCCCTGTTTCACTCCGATGTTTCCGCTATACACCGCGAGAAAATCGCCGGGTTGGAAGTGATGGCAAGCGCGGAAGGCTCCGCGCGCCGGCGGTTTTGCCAGAGATATTCCGTTTGGAAAATAGATGAGTTTGTTTTCCGGCACTCCCTTCGATGCAAAGGCCGCAAGCATTCCCCGACTAATGCCGGAGAGGCGCCAGGCATGGCGGTAGGCGAAAGCTTCGACCGCGTAGAGAAATTGGGTGAACGCACTCTTTCGGAGCATCCCGATTCCGAGTGCTGCGTCCGGTTGCAAGTCCTGGACGTGCAACACGTAGCGCGTGCCCAGCAAGCGGGAGGCGATCCACGCGGCGGGACCGATGAGCAGGGGCGGCGAGACCGCGATCACCAAATCGGGTCGCGGACGTGTGAGCACGCGGGGCAGCGAGGAGAGTATGAACGTTGCTTCGTGGAAAATGCGGCGCCACCAACGAACTCGAGATGGGACGTAGTGCCAGCAGCGGTGTACGCGCACGCCATTCAGAATTTCCGTGCGCCAGAGCGCGCCGCGATCGGCGGGGCGTTTCTTCCACGCAGGGTAATACGGAAACGTGGTGACCATCTCGACTTCATGCCCCGCCCTTCGCAAGGCTTCGCAGAGGGCGGTGTTGCACGGACCGATCCCGGTCGTTTCGGGAGCGTAGTTAATGCCCCAGACGAGAATTTTCATTCTGCTTTAGCCGCAACTCGTAGGTCTTGGCGACGGTGAGGAACTCGTAGATGCCGTGCAGCCTGGCAAAGTAATAACCCGCCTTCCCGTCGAGGAATCCGCGTTGCCACACATAGATAAAGAGGAATCGGAGCAGCGGGCGGCATGGGAGACGGCGCGACCAGCGTTTCAAGCGCTGGCGCCAGCCGAAGTCATCGCGGACTGGATTTTGTTCTTCGCAAAGCGTCACATGCGCCTCCCAATTCGAGTACAAATTGTGCTTTTCGATGAACGATTCGATCGTCGGGAATGCGTAGTGTGCCATCTCAGCCCGGAGGCGTCCGATTTTTCCATCGACGACCATCGGCTCGTGGATTTCGTGATCCGCGTTGCCGATCGCCGCGCCGGTAAATTTCGCAAAGCGCGCCGCGCCGCGTTTGAAAAAACGGAGCACCCAATTCGGACGATAGGCGTGGTTGAGCCACTGCCCGAGAAAGCAAAAGCGCCGGTCGATTTTGTACGCTTCGCAATCGCCGCCGCCCGCAGCGATCGCCCGTAATTCGTCGGCGGCCTCTGGCGGCAAAGTTTCATCCGCATCGATCAAAAATATCCACTCGTTTTTGAAGGTGAGATTTTCAAGAGCCCAGTTGCGCTTTTTGGGCCAGCTCCCATTGAAGTGAAATTGCGCGACCTTCGCGCCTGCGGCGCTGGCGATGGATGCCGTGTCGTCGGTGCTCTGCGAATCGAGCACCCATATCTCATCCGCCCATGCGATGCTTTCGAGGCAGCGGGGGAGATTGCCGGCTTCGTTTTTGACCGGGATTAAAAAGCTGACGGGTACGCTCTTCATCGCGCGCCAGCGGCGTTGATCGCGGGATTGCGAGGCGTGCTTGCCGTGCCGCACGGCGCGCGTACCGATCGTTCCTTGGAAAAAAGTTTGGTAGTCATTTATCGAGGGAAGAGGGCGTGCAGATTCTCCGCCGTGCGCCGGATGTCAAACCGCGCGGCGAAGCAGCGCCGCGCCGCGAGACGCATCGCCTCGTGATCGGCGGTGATCCATCGCTGCAAGAGCAGGCTTGTCCCCGCCAGATCGTCCGCTTCCGCAAAGCCGGCGCCATCGGCGACGATTTCACGCCAAATGTTTACGCGATCGGAGAGCAGCACCGGCACTCCGCTGGCCAGGGCCTCGGCGACGGCGACGCCGAAATTCTCCTGATGTGACGGGAGCGCGAAAACTTCCGCGGCAGCGAGCGCCGCCCATTTTTCATTTCCGTATAGCGGTCCGGCAAAGGTGACGGCGAGCCCGGACGCGAGCGAGCGCAACCGCTCCGCGAATCGGTCGCTTAAGCACGGGCCAGCGAAAACGAGGTGCAGCGGCGGCGAAACCCGCCGGAATGCTTCGAGCAGGAGATCGCATCCCTTCTTTTCGTGCAGTCGGCCGAGGAAAAGCAGCAGCCGCTTCCCGCGCAATTCCGGGAAGCGATCGAGGAACATCGAGCGCAGTTCGTCGGAGCCGCGAGGCGGAGAAACCGTGCCGAGCGGCATCACCGTTTCGTGCTTCACGAGCCACGGATGGAAGACATCCCGGCTGCGCAGACGCTCTTCCTCGCTCGTGAAGATGACGCTGGCGGAATCTCGCGCCACGCGGTTTTCCAGCAACTTCCAGTAAAAAGCCTTGCGGGCGTGCCGCCACGGAAAGGTCTTGCGAAACCACGAGTCGAGCATGCCGTGCGGGAAGAGGCAGTACGGCGTGGCGCTGCCGCGTAAAGCCCGCCGAGTTCCCGCGCCCTGCCACTGCCACAGACCATGGACGACGACACCTGCGTAGTCTTCCGCGTGAGAATGAAGCCAGTGTGTAAAAGCCAAAGACCAGCCGTAATTGCCGCATCCATCGAAGGCGCGGACCGGCGCCGGCCAGTCTTTCGCTCGGGACGCGTCCGTTTTATCCAGCGTAGCCACTTCGGTGCGCACGCCCATGGCGTGGTGCGTCGCGCAGAGCTGGCGGACGAGTTCGCCGGGGCCGCCGGTAGCCGGTTCGAGGGAGCGGATTACGTGGAGGAGGGGACGGGCCATGTGTGCAGCACCTCTTCATATAGGGCCATGTATTCGCGGACCATCCGCGCCGTTGAAAACCGCGCCGCGTTTTCGAGGCCGGCGCGCACCGCGGTTGAGCGCTCCACTTCGCCTTGCAGCAGCAATCCCTCGATCGCTGCCGCGCCTGCGGCTACATCCGTGGGATCGTCCAGGTAAAACGCTGCCCCGGCTCCGACTTCTGTCATGGGAGCCTTTCCGGTCGTGAGAACCCGGCAGCCACACGCTTGGGCTTCGACAATGGGCCAGCCGAAGCCCTCTTCGAGCGATGGAAAAAGCAGGAGCTCGGCGCCGGAGTAGAGGGCGCAGAGCGCGGGGTTATCGAGATGGGTTCGTGTCTCCACAGTGCGCGCCGCGTACGGAGGACCGACGAGCAGCAGGCCCGGAGCCTCCCGGCCAAGATGCGACCTCAGCGCATCATGCATGGCCACGACGCCTGGGCGGTTCTTGTACCATTGCTCGCCGCCGACGTGCAAAATATATCGTTCCGCGGGCACTCCAAAGCGATCGAATATTGCGGGGTCAAAAGGTCGGCCACACCGCCGCCGCTCCGCTGCTTCAGCGACTTCCGTCACCGGAGCGTAAGGAAAATTCTGCCCCATGTGAGTCAGGCCGACAACTTCCGGATGATGTCCGGTGAGGCGGAGCACGTCCCGCTGGGTAGCCGCGGAAATGCACGTCAAACGGCGGGCGCCCCGAAGGCTGGCGAGAATCCATCGTTGCAGCAGTCGGCCCGTCCATTTTGTGTCGTTTTCTGGAAATTCCCCACGCGCTGAACGAATGGCCAGCATGTCGTTGCATGTTACGAGATGCGGTCGGCCGGCAACGTCCTTAACGTATATCGCGTTTGAGTGGTCGCAGATGTGAACAAGGTCCACGGTCGATGCCAGGCGGCGCAGCAGCGGCGGGAAAATCAGGAATTTGTCCACATATCGGAGCCATTTTCCGAAGCCCTTTGCCCGGGGCCTCAGTCTGCCGAGGAATGCCTCCGGGCGCGTGACCTGCACATCGACGCCAGCGGCGCGCAGACCCCCGGCCAGCGCCGCGGCAAATCGCAGCATGCTTTCCTGGTGGTCGATTTCGTAATTCGAAACAAGCAGAACCTTCATAAAGCCCCGCCCGTTTGTGGCCCACCGTGCAATCGGTCCGCGTAGGCGGACCGCCCACGAAGCGGAAAGCGCGCAGGCTCCGTGGCGAGAGGCCGGGGCGGCTCTTCGCGGACTTCACGCGAGGCGGTCAGCGCCAGACCCGCAATGAAGACGGCGAAACCGAGCGTAGTCGGCTGTCCGAACTGCCCCGTGGCGAGTTCGAGCCCACCGGCGCTGGCAAGCAGCAATGCGAGTGGCTGCGAGGCGCCGCAGGCGGTCGCGGACGCCTTTAAGACGGCGAGCAGCAGCGCCAGGCGCGTGAGGATATAGCAGCAGCCGAGAACGGGGCCGCTTTCGAGTATGACGCGCTGCCATTCGCCTTCACCGAGAACGAACTCCCGGCGTCCCCGAAGCAGATTTGCGCCGACATTTGTCCCGACACCCAACCCCAAGCCTAAAATTGGCGAAGTGTTCAGGGCATTTCCCGCAGCGACAAAATCCTCGCCGAACCGCTCGATAATGCCTTTCTGCAGGCCGCCGCCACCCTCAAAGCGCTCACGATGCACAGCGACACCTTCTCGGAAAAGAGGAGTCAGCAACGCGAGCGCTGTCACTACGCCAATTACGAGCGAGATGATCCACAACGCGACGCGGAAATTCGTGGGGCGCTGCAAACCGACGAAAAGAAAAATTGTGCATACGATGCCCACGGAGATCACCGCCGTGCGGCTGCCCGAGATGACGAGCGTGAGAATCAATGCCGGCGCCGCGGTCAAAACGAGCCATCGCGGATAGTGGCGCGTTCGGAGTGTATCGTAGAGAAGCACAGCCGTGCATAAAGCGAGATAGGTTGAGAGGCCGGTCGCAAAAGAAAAGGTGCCGGAAGCGCGCACCTTTCCCTCGGCGGCATAAAGCTGCCCGCCGATTTCGCCGCCGACTCCCACATTCCATGGCGAGCCTGGGCCGGCTTCAAACTGTTTTACCGCCAGCAAAGCCATGGGCGGCAGAAGGAGAAGCAGGGCAAAGCCCATCCGACGGACGTCCTGCGCTCGAAGCACGCGTGGCATGAGCAGGATGAGCGGCAGGTGCAAAAAATCCGCGCGGAGACCATAGAGCGTTACGGGGAGGTTGCCGATGCCCGCAAAGGACGCGGCGAAGCAAAGGGCGGCAAGCGCGGCTATCCAGTGGACAAAGGCGGAACGGGGGAATACGCGCTCGCGAAAGGCGAGGGCGTATATGGCGAACGCGACCGGATCGCGTACGATGAGGAGGGCATTGGAAAGGCCTGGCATGAGCCATTTCCGCAAGGCGCCCTCCAGCAGCAGCAGCCAGAAATAGAGCCAGATAAGCCTGCGCAGCGACTTGAAGGAATTGTTCATGGGGCAGGGGGGCAGGCGGCATTGATCGCGTCGAGTATTTGCCGGGTATAGCTCGCCCAGGATCGTGAGAACGCCATCTTGCGCGCGGCCTCGCGCATAGCGGGCAATTCCCGGCGGTGATCGGCAAACCACGCCATCCGATCTGCGAGTGCAGACGGGTCTCGGATCGGGACAAGCCATCCGGTGACGCCAGCTTCGATGAGATCTTCGCCGCCCGTATTGGGCGTGATGAGCAGTGGCAATCCACGACTGAGCGCTTCCTGCTGCACGAGCGCCCGGCCCTCGACAATGCTCGGTAAAATGAGGATGTCGCACGCGTCCATAAGCTCCAGCACCCGCCGATGCGAGCGCGGGGGCTCATAGATGAAATGCGAGCACTCGCCGCGGTAAAACGCGAGCGGGGCCAGCGCGGCTCCCATCACCGTCAATTCGACATCCTTACGACCGAGCAGGCGCAGGGCCGCAAAAACGTCGGCCAGACCCTTCCTCTGTGTGAGCGCGCCGGCGAAGAGCAGCCTCAAGGGACCGATTTCACGCCTCGTGGTGCGCAGGGGTGGGATCGGCGGTGAGCCAAATTCCGCCACGATGGCGTCCACTCCGGCAGGCAGGCTGTCACGCACAAATTGGCTCGGGCAGACGATCGTGTCGGCGAGGCGCAACTCTTCGGTTTTTCGTTCGAGTTTTTCTGCCGAATCGTCGGGAGCCTGGAGCGTAAAGGCCCAGGCAGGCAGCCGCTCCGCTTCCTCGCACAAGAGCCGCCGAGTCGTCTCCCAGTAGGCGATGGGCAGCTCGTAAAAACTCGGCAAGCCGCGTTCTCGCGCGGCGCGAAAGGTCGCCAAGGCGCCGTCTTCGTAGCAATAAACCGCCCGCGCCGCGCCGATCTTCCGCGCCACCGCCGCATCCAATGCGCGATAGACGGCATCGATGCCCAGCGGTCCCTTCGCGTTTCGCCAGCCCAGGCGCGCAGACGCAAGCCGTCCCAATTCGCGCCATGGGTGATGGTGCAGTTTCGCGGGCGTCACCGCGACCGATCGCCGTCCGACAGTCACCGTCGTATGGAACGCTGCGAGGCGTTTGGATCGATCGAGCGCCTCCGCGAGCGCGCGGTTGAAGGCATTCACCGTCGGGTGACTGAGCAGGATCATTGGTGCATGGCCTCTTCCATCACGCGCAAATACTGAGCGGCTGCGACGCCGGCGGAGTGCCGCGCGAGGTGAGTTGCCGCCTCGTCGCGAAATGTGTGCAAATCCGCGCCCGGTTCCAGCAATCTTGCGATCCAGGACGCCGCGTCGGCTGCGTCTTTGTGACGAAACGCCGCGCCGGCTCGCCCGATTGCGTCTGGCAGGCCTCCGCAGTTCGCGACCAATGCCATGCAACCGCACGCAATCCCTTCCACTGCAACCAAGCCAAATGGCTCCCGCCACCGCGAAGGGACGACGATGACGCGATGGCGATTGAGCAGCGAGACGAGTTCGGCGCCGGTTTTGAGACCTGCAAACACAATCTGCTCATCGAGGCCGAGCTGCGTCGCCGATTGGCGCAACGCGGCTTCTTCCGGACCCTGGCCAATGACAGTGAGGCGCGGTTTCAATCCGTGCTTGCGCAGATCGGCCAGTGCCTGGAACAGAATGTCAACGCCCTTGTCGCGCACCAATCGCCCCACGAAAACGAGATCTCGATCGCGCACTGCGGACGGGTCCACGCGGAAAAGATCGTCTCGATACGGGTTGCCGATGACTTTCGCGGAAGTCGCATTCTGCAAACGGACGGCCTCGCTCACAGCGATATTGCGCGCGGCGCGCACGACGAAATGCTTCAGGCGATCCCGGCAGCCTACTGTGCCGTCCGCGCGTGCGAACCACGTATGGTGCGCGACGATCCAAGGGCGCTTCGCGACGAGCAGAGGCCAGGCGGTGCGCAGAGAGAGATTGTTGTGAAAGAATACGTCACACCATTTCACGAGGCGAAGCAGCGTTCCCATTCCCGGCCTGCGATAGATGGAAAAGGGAAAGCCGGCGCCGTCATCGTCAGCGGTTTGGGTGACGATTTTCACATCGTGGCCAGCGTGTGTGAATTGTTGGGCGAGGATGCAGCCAACCTCCTCGATGCCGCCCACGCTGGGGTGGAAGAAATGGGACGACATCAGGATTTTCATGGCGCTGTCCGTGCGATAAAGTAGCGCCGCCAGGCTTTGATCGTTTCCAAGATCGATCGGCGAACGTCCGCCGAACCGCTCCCGGCCGCCCCCATAAAGTAGAGGCCGTGATCCATCATTGTCCGAAAAAACGGTATCCCATTCCGCGTGGCCATTCTTCGGCAAAAGCGATGAACCGTCGGGATATTTGCATCGTCCATGACGACAAGAGCGTTGCGGCAGTGCGCGAGAGCAAGCGACAGCGCGTGCTCGCGAAACGGTGGCCACGCGGGCGAATCCACGAGAACAAGATCCGCGTCGCGCAACGCGGCTAGCGCGGAAGAGGGCAGCGTCCAGCTTCGCAGCGGCGCCCCGGCGAGCCAAACCCGCCGCAACGGAAGGCGCACGGCCGTGAGCCGCGCACGCTGCCCGGCGTCGAGCATGGCGATAGTATTTGCCAGCCATTTCTCGCTGTCTTCCACACAGGTAACATCGCAACCGGCCGCCAAAAAATCACGAGTGCTCTGTCCCGAGCCAAATTCGAAAACTCGCCGCACGCCGAGCCGAACCGTGCAATGCGCGAGCAGCGCCAGGGAGGCGCCCGGCAGCGCGTAGCCCGCTTCATCGTGCGTGTCGGCCCTGCAGGGCGCCGGGAGTTCAACCGTCAGAAACGTATCGAGATCCCGAGGAGTCATAGGGTGAGTGTGGCATTCCAGTCGGAGAGAAATTGCGCGCAGACCCCGCTCTTCCTCAATTTCGCAGGCGACCTCGGCGGGGCATGAAACTGCGAGGGCAGCCCGGGCTGCATCTTTAACAGGAGCGGCGAGTCCGGAGTCTCCTCCGGAACTCCTGGGTAGCGGATGTCGTCCCGATTCACGATAACCGGCAGACCGCAGTCGAGCATGGCGGCAACGCTCGCGCTTTTCCCTACGATCGACCAAGGTGTCGTCGCTACACCAAAATCCGCTGCGGCCAGAAAGTCGGCGATTTCTTGCGGAGGCAATGCTCCGAGTGTGTGGAATTGAAAGTTGCTACCGCAAGACGATTCCATCCGCTTCCAAAGGGCTGCTCCCGAGCCGATCTGGCCGGCATGAATGAGTGCGATCGGGCGCCGCAAGGCGCGCAGATAACTTAGGAACGGTTCGGGCGGCCAGACCGGATGCAGCGTGCCGAAGAAAGCGAATGTCAGCGCCGTATTCGGTTCGGTTTTTCCCACTGTGGGCAATGGGAGCGAACCAAAGAGCGGCAGCCGTTGGGCCTTCACGCCACGGCGCCTGAGCAAGTGCGTGTATGTGGCGTTGCTTGTATGGACGAGGCGCACATCGAGTCCGTTGAGCATTTTAAGGATGCCTCTGCGCTGCATCCAGCCGAGAACGCGATGTTTCCACGCGGCGCCGGATTCTTCTCCGACCCAAAGTTCGTGAAAAAAGACCTGTGCCGGCCACGCGGAAAGCAGGTTGGAAAGGCGCCTCCCGGTCTCGCCCGCGAGGCCGCGGGGGTGAAATCCGAAGGCGACAAACTGCAGGCTTATCCAATCGGGTGAAAATTCCTCCAGCCAGCGGCGCGCCTGCCGCACGCGCGCGCTCCACGGTTGCGTTTGAGGTGTGCGGAGCAGCTCGGGAGACTCGATCGGCGTCGTCGCGAATCCATCGTTCAACGCGGCGCGAGCCACGGAGTGGCCATGGCGTTCGCACTCGGCTGCGAGCAGGCTGGTGTAATCGCCCACTCCATCTAGTCCCGGCTCCAGGCAGTTAGTTACGAATGCGATTTTCATGGCGCGGAAAGCAAGTCGGCGAGCATGGGCCACGCTTCATCCGGCGTCCAGATGCCTGGGTGCGCCAGGGTCCGTCCGAGCACGCGCGTTTCGGGCCACGCCCATTGCGCACGATGTTGCTCAGCATCCTGAAAATGGCTTCCGAGAAGGACGAGCGAAGGTTTTCGAAACGCTGCCGCGGCGTGCATTGCCATGCTTGAATTGCAAATGACAGCCCGCGAACCAGCGATTGCTGCGAAGGTTTCGCGCAGCGAATAGCGCCCGGTGCAATCTTCGACATGGGCGCGGCCGGCTGCGAGACGTGCTCCGGCCGCGCGGTCGTTTTGCCCGCCGAGCACCATAATCCGCCGGGAAGCGAGCCGGTCCAGCAACCGGGCGAAGTTTGCAATCGGCCAGCACTTTTCCGCAAAGCCGCCACTTGGTGAAACAACGATTGCGCCATGGTTCAACGCAGGCGCCTGGAGGAAAATTTGCGGCCGGTTTTCAGGCAGATCGGTTGCACCGAGCAGTTCGGCGAAACGCAAAGCCGCGCGACCGACGTGTTCGCTGGGGTCGAACTTCACACATTGATGCGCGGCGGAATCGCCGCCAGCGTACCCGCGCACGCCGAGCCGCCAGGGGATGTGGGCGCGCATGAGGAGCAGCGAACCCTGCGGGCTGCCGAGCACGTCGATGCCGATGTCGCAATTCTCTCTCTGGAGCGCTTTCACCTCTTCGTCATAGGATGTAGCGCATGGCGGATGCAAAGCCTCGGGAGCGGATTTTACCGTTGTGCCAGGGAGCGTTGATCCGCAGCACGGAATCCACGTTTGGATTATTGAGGAGCACATCGAGGTTCCACGATCCCACGCCCGCGACGACCCGAGCCTCTGGAAACGTCCGTCGCAAAGCCGCGAACAAGGGAGTGATGGCCAGCAGATCGCCGATATCATTGTTGCGCAGTACGAAGATCGAACGGGGCTTCAACGGCGCGCTGTGCGCATTCCGTGCCACCCGCTTGGCGAGACCGCACGCCGCATCGATCGTTTTACGTTTCCACGACATGGGGCAGGCTGTGCGCTTACGGTTTCCAGCGAGCGCGTGCGAGGCGGAGCAACCGTGGCAATTTCCGGGCGTGGGCAACGTGCGGAGCAGCGTGCCGCACCGCACGCGCGAGATTGGGTCGGAAATGGAGGTTGAAGCAGAGGCTAGCGTAGAGGCAGCTCAGCGGAGAGCGGCGATTCTGCGAGTCGATGGTGTCATAATGTTCGACAAACGCGCCTTCAAGGCAGCGGCTGCGCCATCCGCGCGAATGAAGCAGCGCGCCAAATTCGAGATAAGATGAGCCGTAGCCAAATTCCTCGATGAGGCGCAGACCGCTCGCAAAAATAGCGGAGGGATAAATGGTGGCGCCGTCGGCAATTGCCCAGTTGTCATCCGGATCCTCCACGGCACAGGCGGCGCCGCTGGGGTGGAGCTGAGCGGCGCGAGCGGTGAATGCGTGCTGCTTCCCTCCGAGGAAGCTTCGTTCGCCGCAGGTCCACACGGCTCGCGGGTCGCGCGCAAGCGCATCGAGGCAGAGCCGAAAGTGGCCCGTCGGAAGCGTGTGATCGTCGTCCATCGTGCGAACATGTGTGCCGGTGCACGCCATTGCGGCGGCATTGCGGTTGGCGTAAAGGCCGCGGCGAGGTCCGATCGTGTGCCGGGCGCCGAACTCTGCGGCGATCGCCGCTGCAACGGAGGGGTCGTCACTGTCGTCGGAAATAAGGGTTTCAAAGGGCTTGGCGTCTTGATCGCGGAGACTCGCCAGACAACGGTGCAGGCTCTCTGGCCGATTGCGCGTCACCACGGCAACGCTCATGCGGATCGTGGCGCTCATGGCTCGGAAAACTCGGTCGAGGTGGAATGCCTCTGGCCCCTCTGGCGAAATCGCCAATCCCAAAATAGGATATACGGAAGGGTCAACGGAAAAGTGACCCACCGCCACGCCACCGTGAAAGATTGCCTGCGCCACTGTTTTGGATTCCTCCGCGTCACAAGTTGCGCGGTGATTCGCAGCAGCCGCACGATTTCGTCGCGAGCGGCGGCGGGCAAGGAGCGCGGCTGCGCTGTTTTGACACGGTAAAGACTCATCCATCGGATCATCCACGTCCGCCGCCAAAGCCCGCGCCACCCGATTCGGCGCGGTGGATGATGCACGAGAGCCCTCGGTGCAAAGGCAACGCGGAACCCACCGCGCTTGACGCGCCATGCAAACTCCATGTCCTCTCCGCCAGCCTCGGTAAAGTCTTCGTCGAAACCGCCGAGCTGTGCGAAAACCGTGCTGCGCACTGCCAGATTGCAACTCCACAGGGAGCCGCCGCACACGTTTTCCACGTGCTCCTCAAACGGCGAATCGGCCGCGCCAGGGGCCAGCGTGCGGCCTTCCACGACATCCGCCTCTTCACAGGCCTCGGCGAGCGCCGCGAGCCAGCCGGGTTGCGGCACGCAATCGTCATCCACGAAGGCCAGCCATTCGCCTGTGGCCGCTCGTGCGCCGTGGTTGCGATTCGCGGCAGGTCCGCGCTTCGGCCCGCAAATCCAATGGATGGTGGGAAAGCGCTTTTCAATGTGCGCTTGCGCGGCGTCGCCACTCCCATCGTCGCTCACGATAATCTCGAAGGTGTCGCACGGCAGAGCGCTCAGACAGCGTGCGAGCGTGTCGAGCCGGTTGCATGTGGGGATGACGACGCTGAATTTCATCGGCGGCGCAGTTGATAAAAGGGAACGGCGAGGCTGAGAAATGCGGCTAGCGGATCGCGGGCGCGCAAATCTTCACGAACCATCGTTCTCATTGCATAGGCGAGCTGTCTCAGCCATCGCCGCCCGCGCAGGCCGCGTGGTGAATTCCAGCGGGCGTAACGGGCGAGAACGGAATTTGCCGTGTCCCGGCTGAAGCACTCCGCCCGCAGTGCAGGGTCGGCTACGACATCCCACCCGGCGCCGAGGAGTCGATGTCCGAGATGGGCATCCTCGCCCGAACGCAGGGTGGGATCAAATCCGCCGGTCTCTTGAATGGCCTCGCGCCGCAGCATGCAAAGACCGGTGGCGAGGAGCGCCCGGCGGTTAAGAGCCACGGGCTGTGACTTGAAGAGATGGCGTCCACGCCAGCGTTCCACAACCGTGCGGCCCTCAGGTTGGACGATATGGGCAAACACGGCTGCGACGCGCGCCTCTTCCAACCACGATAGAGCTGGAGAAATAAAATCCCCCTCTGGTTTCAGCGCGGCGTCGCACATGAGGACGTACGGTGTGCCGGTTTCCTGCATCCCACGCGCCCGCGCGGCGCCACGCCCGGAGTTCTGCGCAAGCCGGATGACGTTCGCGCCGGCACGGCTTGCGATATCTGCACTGTTGTCCGATGAGCCATCGTCGATCACGACGATGCTCGCAGGCGTTGCGGCCCGCCAGGCTTGGATTGTGGCGGCGAGCGTAGGCGCCACATTATACGCAGGAATCACGACGGCGAATTTCATTTATGGGGTCGCCACTCCTTAACGATGCGAGCATAAACTTCCCGATGGCGCGCGAGAAAGAGCGCCTCATTGAAATCACGGCGCGCCTGATGGCGCGCCGCGTGACCGAGCCTCTCCCGAAAGGGGGGATCGGAAAGGGCGCGAATGAGCGCGGCGCCCAATGCCGCCCCTGAAACTTCATCCGCGAGGACGCCAGTAACCCCGTCCTCGATTTGCTCGACAACGCCTCCCGTCGGCGTGGCAACAACGCAACTGCCAGCAGCCATCGCTTCCAGAATCGCGCACGGAAAGTTCTCCGCCGGTGAGGCGAAAAGGAAGATGCCTGCGGTGCGATGCAATCCCGCGAGCGTCCCCGCGTCCGACACATACCCGATGGATTCGCATTTCCAGCCGGGCAGTCGGGCGTCCGCCCAAGCCGCGTTTTCGCCTACGAGCACGAGGCGCGGGCGAGGTTGCCCCAATACGATCGCTGCGTATTCGAGCGCAGCCTGGACCATGGGAAAGCCCTTTTGCTCGTCTTGAAAATTGCGATTAACGATCAGAATGGGCGCGGCCTCGGTCTTGGAATTGACGGCAGGCGATTCGTCAAGCGCCGCTGAAAACCGTGCATCCACCGCGTTCGGTATATGGTGAACCTGCCAGCGGCGGCCGACGCGGCTTTCGCGCACAGTGTCGGCCAGCCAGCGGGACGGCGCGATAATGTGCAGCGGCAACGGCGCAAGTTGCGCGAGTTTAGCTCCGAGTTGCGCAGCGGTGTCGTCGCGAGCGGTGAGAGGCCATCGCCCGAGTTGGGGACACTCACCGCATGCTTCGAGATAGCGGCGGCAATCGCGCGGATGATCGCATCCGCCGGTCACTCCCCATAATGCATGAAAAGTCCAGACGAGCGGGCGTGATCGGGCGACGTGGGCGAGCGACTCGATTGTCGCGTATCGGCCGTGAAAGTTATGGAGATGGATGAGATCGCAGCGGGCGGCGCCAAGGCGTCGAAAGGCGCGATCGGTCCAAGCCGCCCGCGGCGCCAGGCGATCGATGAGGCGATGCAGCCGGGAATGGTACGCACACGCCAGCCAGGGCGGATAGAGCGTGCGGACATGCGCTGGGAAGGTCTTCCCATCAGCCACGACCAGGCGCGCCTCCGGAAATCCACGCAGCAATTGGTGGACGACAGTCTCCGCGCCGCCGAGCCGCACCTGATTGTTGACGTGCCAAACTTTCATCTGCGGAAGAGCCGTGGATAGAGCCTCCGGAAGAGCTGCCCGCGTTGGACGAGGGTCGGAGCCGCCAGCGGCGAGCGATGGAAGATATCCCATACCGGCCAGCCGAGCTGCCAGGAATCGAGGCAGATAGTGAACCACCGTTCGCGGAGAATGCCGGTAAAGACGTCTTTGCGGTACGCTGCGTGGCGGGCATTCGCGCGCGCCAATTTGCACAGCCATTGGCCTGCTTCCAGTAATTCCTCCATGGCCGGATTGAGCGGCCATGCGCTGAGCCGCGCGTGGATTTCACAAGGCTCCAACTCCAGCCGCACGAGCTGCGCGGAGTGGATGATATCGATCGCCGCACGCATCTGCTCTGGCTGCCGGGCGCTCACCCCACTGGCGTGCGTCCGATACTGCGTGAGTTCGCGCGGGATAATCAGTGATTGGGTTTCCGTGGCGAGCCGCATCCAAAGGTCGTAGTCCTCGGCGGGCGCAAACGGGGCGCGAAACGGCTTCAAGACAGCCTTCCGCGCCGTCACGCTCGACAGGGCGAGGCAGTTCTCGAAGAGGAGCACAGGTGCGATCTCATCGGGCTTCCATGGTTTGACAAATCCGCGGCCCAGTGATCTGCCGCGTTCGTCGATCGAAGTGATCAGCGAGGCGGCAATGCCCGCTCCCGTGTGCGATCGAAGAGCGCTAATCTGGCATTCCAAGCGGTCGGGCATTGCGATATCGTCGGCATCCAGAAAGGCGATAAACTCTCCGCGGGCGTGCTCCATCGCCAGATTGCGCGCTCCCGCGGCATTCATTTGGGAGTCAGAGCGACGGCAGTGCATGCGCGGATCGCGGCATGCGGCGATAGCATCCGCCGAATCGTCGGTGGAGGCGTCGTTGACGACGATGAGTTCAAAGTCGGGAATCGTCTGCGCCAGCACGCTGCGGATTGCGGCGCCGACATAAGGCGCAGCGTTATGGACCGGCATGACGAAGGAGACCAGAGGGGCGCTCATGGAAGTCCCATCTCATGGAAAGCGCTGGCAAATCGGTGCTCCCAAGTGTGTTCGCGCAGTGCGCGCTTGCGCCCGGCCGCAGCGATCTGGCGGCGCTCGGCGGCATGGGAGAGGTAGTGGCGGCATTTGTCCCGGAGTTCCTCGCGCGTGCGCCAGGTCTCGATCTCGATGCCCGGAGTGAAAAAAGCGGCGAGTTCGTCACTGTGCTCGGCGAGGTAAAAGCCGCCGCTCATCGGCGCCTCGAAGTCCCGCAGCCGCACCTGCGTGATGCGCCGGGCGCCTGAGGTCTCGCCGACCGTCGCGAAGCCCAGATTGATGCGAGCACGGCTGAAGAGTTCGACGAGTGCGGTGTCGCAGAGCACGCCGCCGACCGCGTGGGCAGGGAAGCCGGGCGCTTTGGCAGCCCACCGGCGGAATGGATTTCGGGAAGGCCGCGCGATGTGATGCTCCCAGAGCGCGCCCCATACCCGCACGTCAAGGCCCTGGTCGCGGAGCCAGAGGATCGTGGCTGGACGATCTGCATAACACTGGCCAGCGAACGCGACGTCGTACTCCTCCGGAACATCGCAAGGCTGGTACGTATGCGGATTAGCGGCTTCCTGGCAGTAAATCGGCCGCGCACCGAGGGACCGGTAGTCGTCCAGCCGGAATCGCTCTGCAACAAGGCAGTAATCGTAATGCGGCGCGATCTCGCTCACGAGATGGAGCTGGTAACTGGCATTGCAAAACCAGTTGACCGTAACGATTCCAAGTTCGCGGATAGCGTCGATGGCAGCCGGTTCGACACAGGCGTCGTAAAAGTAACTGAAGAAAACATGCACGCGGCTGGCAGAATGTGCGGCGCGGATCTGTGCGAGCAACGCGGCGCTGAGTTGCGGGCGGTTTTCTTTAATGAAGGCGGCGTTCTCCGGGCGCGCTGGGTCAAGGCGTCGGAATGTGGCCGCCAAGTCATAGGAAAATTCCACCACATCGTGCCCGAGAGAAACGAGCGAGTCGTGCAAATTTGCCCGCCAGAGTTGCGAGGCAAAATCCGGATTTGGACTCGAGTCGGCGGCGTAGAAAATCCGCATCAACTATGGAAGATTCGGCGTCCGTAGCGGATCGCAGGGGCTTCGATCCATGCATGCAGTCCTGCGGAAAGCAGCACGATCAGCGGGATGCCGGCAAGCGAAAGCGCTAGGAGCATGCCGGGAGTTTTGATTCCCGGGAATGCGGCGAAGATGACCGGTTGCACCGCCCAAAGCACCAGCATGTGCCCGAGGTAGGTGCTGTACGAAATCCTTCCCAGGAACTGAAGCGGCGCGGAATTCAGCGCGGATTTGAGAAGCCCGCGCGTGGCGAATATGCTCGCCATAACTGCGATCCAGAGCGCGAGCGGAATCGATAGCGTAATGAAAAGAACGAGCACTGCTAGCCCCAGGATAGCAGGCGCCGCCCGCTCAGCGGAGTCGCGGAAGGAATCCCAGACTCTGTGCGAAATCATTCCCAAGCCAAAGAGGAGCAGCTTTTGTGGAAGGAATGCCTCCATCGGAAACCAGACATTAAGCGGCGGCGAGTAACGCATCACCCAGCCAACGCCGGCAAATCCCGCAAATAAGAGCCACGCAATGCCGCGGCCTTTTTTGAGAAAGAGGAAAAGCAGCGGCGCAACGATATAGAACTGCCACTCGAGTGAGATGCTCCATGCGGGACCGAGGAAGGCGACGCTCGATCGCGGTAGGATCGTTTCTGGAACAGCGCTCTGAAGCATCGGAATATGTGCGAGCAGGTGGGCCCAAAGATACTGCTCCTCGAAATGCCAATTCTGGCGCAAGGCGGCGAGATGCTCCGCGCTCGCGGGCAAATCGCCGAGCGGCGCGTGGGCGAGGATTGCGGCGATGCATGGACGCACCGCGAGAGAGCCAAGAAGGCAGACGGCGTAAGCGGGCCAGAGACGCAGAAAGCGGCGGACGATAAAAACTCGGTACGGCTCGTGGGAATCGTGCCAGAGCTTGTGTATGACGAAGCCGCTGAGAATAATGAATACGTCCACGGCATAGTCCCCGTGAAGGAGCACGCGCAGTCCGCGACCGAGTCCTGCCTCATTGCAGCCGGCCTGCTGCATCGCATGGCAAATGACGACCCACCAACTCAACACGCCGCGCAGTCCATCGAGTTCGTGAAGGTGCGGACGATTGGGAACGCTCATGCAGTCTGGATCTCCGGGCGCTCGAGCGTATAGATTGCGCCACAGCCGCTGGCGCGGTGGGGCTGTGTGCCAGCGGCTATCTCGCTGATGCTCAGGGCGCCAACCCGCTCGGCGTAATAGACCGACTTTTCATCGCTCGTCAGACCGATTGCGTAACTGGCTTCGGTGGCAGCCAGCGGGATGTCACACTCGAATTCAGCCGCGTAGCGCCCAGATTCGAGATCGCGTGGCGCGCTCCACCACGTGACGAGCGGCGACCCGTCCAGATTTTGCAGACCGAAACCCGCTATGACGTGGGGGAGCGGGCGCAGCAACTCGAACTCGACGCGCGCGCGCCACGGCTCACCGAGGCGAAAACTCGCAGCCGGTCTGCCGCTGGCATCGCTGAGATGGACCGCAGTAGCGCGGGCCGGCGCATTGGCATCGCCTTCTGGCAGGAGCGTGGTGGCGGTGCGCGCGGATTGGTTGAGCGCAAGATAACGAGAGAGGACGGATTCCACGGCTCCGTCATCTATGATCCGGCCCCTTTCCAACAGGAGTGCGCGGCTGCAGAGGCTCCGCACCGCTGCCATTTGATGGCTCACGAAGAGCACCGTCGCTCCGCTGCGGTGCGCGACCTCGTCCATTTTCCCGAGGCACTTTCGCTGGAAGGCGAGATCACCGACGGCGAGCACTTCGTCCACGATGAGAATTTCGGGGCGGAGATGCGCGGCGACGGCGAAAGCGAGCCGCACGTACATTCCGCTCGAGTAGCGTTTCACAGGCACGTCGAGGAATTCCTCAATCTCAGCAAATGCAACGATGCCGTCAAATTCCCGGTCGATTTCACGACGGCTCATGCCGAGGATGGCGCCATTGAGATAGACATTTTCCCGTCCAGTCAGCTCGGGGTGAAAGCCGGTGCCGACTTCCAAAAGCGAGCCAACGCGGCCGTGTAAATCGATTTCGCCGCGGGTGGGCGGCGTGATCTGGGAAAGGATCTTAAGGAGAGTCGATTTGCCGGCCCCGTTGCGGCCAATAATGCCGAGCACTTCTCCGCGCTGAACATCGAAAGTAATATCGGTGAGCGCCTCGAATGCGACCTGGCCGAGGCTGCGGGCGAACGGCTTGCGCAGCTTTTGCGCAAGCAACTCGGCAAGCGTCGTAGCGCGATCGCGCGTCGCGGCAATGCGATACGTTTTCCCGACGGACCGAGCGGAAATAACCCAGTCAGATGACATCGGCGAATTGTCGTTCCATTCGGCGAAAGACCACAACTCCGGCGATAAATACGAAGACTGCGGCGGCGGAGGCATACAAGCCAGAGCGCAGTCCGATGAATCCGTGGCCCAGCATCGCGACGCGAAATCCTTCGATCGACGGCGCCAGCGGGTTCAATTTGTAAAGCGTTCGCGCCAGGCCGGGTGGAATTGCCGCAATCGTATATCCGACCGGGCTTCCATAGAGCAGAAATTGCAGTGCGACCGGCAGAATGTGGAGAACATCGCGGTATGACACCGCAAGCGCCGCGCAGAGCAGCCCGATTCCGGTTGCCAGCAGCAGTAACAGCACCAGCCAAAACGGAGCGAGGAGCAGGGAAAAGCCCGGAGTCCGGCCGGATGCCAGAAACAAAATCCCGCCCACTGCAAGCGCGATCACAAAGTCGAGCAGAGTCGAAAGCACACCGGAAAAGGGGAGCAGCAGGCGAGGAAAGAAAACTTTGGAAACGAGCGGTGCATTGGCCACGAGTGCGCCTGACGCCTTCAGGACGACGCCGTTGAACAAATTCCATGCGAGCAGGCCAGCGTATGCAAACAGGACATAAGGCTCGCCCCCGGAATCGAGCCGGGCAACCCGGCCGAACACGAAGGCGAAGATGCCCGCCCCGAGCAATGGCTGCAGCACGACCCAAAGCACGCCGAGAAACGTCTGGCGGTAGCGCAATTTGATGTCGCGGACGGCCAGCGCGAGCAGCAGATCTCGAAAACGCCAGAGCGCGGAAAAATCGAGGGACTCCCAAGCGCGCGGCGGGCGGATGCGGACGATTGCACGCGGCTGCGGGTGAGGGGATCTGGCGGCTGGAGCATTTTCCAACGCCGAATACATGTCGGGCACACTCATGCCGCAGTGGGCGCTTCCACCTCAGCGAGCGCGGCGTCCGCCATTTCGTTTACCAATCTGGCAAAATCGTAGGTGGGCGCCCAACCGAGCAATGCGTGCGCCCTCGAAGCATCACCACGCAGCTCCAACGCCTCGCTTTCGCGAAAAAGTCGGTCGTCTGAAATAATGTGATCCCGCCAATTGAGGCCGAGGCGGGCGAAGACGCCTTCGCAAAACTCCCGGACGGAATGAGTGACCCCGGTCGCAATGACGAAATCGGACGGTTCGTCGCGCTGGAGCATGAGCCACATGGCGCGCACATAATCCGCGGCGTGTCCCCAATCGCGGCGCGCATCGAGATTACCCAGGCGAACTTCGGTGGCGAGGCCCGTTCGAATGCGGGCTGCGCCGGTGACGATTTTGCGGGATACAAATTCTGGCGAACGCCGGGGACTCTCGTGATTGTAGAGTATGCCGCTGCTGGCGTGCAGGCCGTAGCGGTCGCGATAATTCCTCACAAGGTCGAAGCTGGCGACTTTGGAAATACCGTAAATGCTGCGCGGAACGAAGGCGGAGCGCTCATGCTGCGGCGTCTCGCGAGCCATGCCGAACATTTCGCTCGTGCCGGCGAAGTACAGACGGCAGGCGGGCGCGCAATCGTGGATTGCTGAGAGCAGATAGTGCGTGCTGCCGGCATCGGTGTGCAGCGTCGCGAATTCGTCTTCGAACGAGTAGCTGACGAAGCTGGACGCCGCGAGGTGATAGCACTCATCGGGGCGTACCTTGTTCACGAGCTTGAAAAGACTCGCAAAGCCGTCGAGCGACCCGGTGTGCAATTCGATCCGGTCGAGGATATGCCGTATGCGGCCCAAGCGCTGTTCGGGCGCTTCGAGCGCGCTCCGGCGCACCATGCCATGCACCCGGTATCCTTTCTCAAGGAGCAATTCGGCGAGGTATGAGCCGTCCTGGCCGGCGATACCGGTGATAAACGCAGTGCGCGACATGACTAAAGTGTCGCGTTTTGCCGGCTGGCGGGTGCGTAGTATTCTGGGTACCGATAGTAACGATATTCCTGCATCGCGTCCGAGACGTCGTTGCAAACAATGCCGACGATGTTCGTCTGCCGCTCGCGCAAAAGTTCGAGGGCCTTGCGGCTCGCCCGTGTGTTGGAGGAGGTGAAACGGAAGACGAAGAGTGTGGCATCCACCTTCGGAGCGATGCTTGCCGAATCGTCCGCCGCCATCACTGGTGAACTATCCATCACTACGTAATCGAAGTCCCCATGCACGGTTCTAAGAAAAGCGTCGGTGCTTCCGCCGAGATAGAGTTCGCCAGGATTGGAGACATTCCGGCCGCGGGCGAGCAGGGTCAGACCCTGGACGGGCGTCGATTGGAGTGACTCATCGAGCCGCTTGGCGCCCGACAGGACGTCTCCGAGGCCGCGGTCGTTCGGCAAGTCAAAGCAACGGTGCAATTCGCCTCGGCGCAGGTCGCCATCGACCAGCAGGACACGCGAGCCTGCCAGCGCGAGCGTGGCTGCGAAGTTCACAGCCACGGTGCTTTTGCCTTCATTCGGCACAGCGCTGGTAATGAGGAGAATCTTCGGGCGGGAACCTGCCACCGGAAGGAAAGTAATCGAGGAGCGCAATGAGCGGAAGGCCTCTGCGAATGCGTGGCACTCGTCGTTTGGCAGGAGGACGGGCAGCGCGGCATCCTCTCCGGTGAGAGGAAGGCGCGGAATCTGCGCGAGCACGCGCTCCCTAAAATGTGATTGAAACTCTGTGTACGAGGCGACCCGATCGTCGATTTGATCGATCGCCATGAGTATCAGCAAGCCCGCGAGCAGCCCGAGCGCCACGGCGATTCCGATCGTCTTGTACACGCCGGGTTTCTGCGGTTGAGCCGGCGTAGCATGCTGCCGAATCGAGAGGACTTCCTGATCGACGTTCCGATTGATCTGAAAATTACCTTTGGAGCGGCTGAGCGAGTCGATCTCGGCTCGTTTGCGGACTACCCCGGCTTGAATCGCGTTGTAATCCGCGAGACGCTGACTCATCGCGAGCGCTTTCCCTTCCCATTCGGCGATTGTCTTTTCGAGGTTTTGGATCTCGAGCCGGGTGGCCTCGCGGCGCCGCTGAAGGTCGTCCGTGCTCTGCTTGCGATAGACATCGATCAGTTGCTGCTGCTGCGCAATTTGGCGATCCAGATCGACGATGATTGGGTGCTTGGGGCGTAGATCTTTCGCGTAGTCTGCCCGTTCCGTCTTGAGGATTTCGATCTGCTGCCGGGCGCGCGTATATTCCAACACCGGCCCGCTCGCCAGCCGTGGATCGCCCCGCCCAGCCTCGCCTTTCTCGTCCTGGACTTTCGCTGCGCGGTTTTCATCGCTGGCTATTTTTTGGTCGAGCTGAAAGAGGTCCAGCAACTGGGACTCTCTTTTCATCTCGGCTAGCTGAGTGTTGAGCTTGCCAAGATACGCGCTCGCGCTGTTCCCGCCCTCTTCGAGCGAGCCGATGTTATTCTCCCGTTGGAAGGAGATGAGCTTTTCTTCCTCTTTCCGCAATTCCGCCTGAACCCGGGCGATTTGTTCCTCGATCGAACTTTCCGCGGACTCGCTCTTTTGGGTGCGCATTTCGTGCCGGGTTGCGATGTACTCGTGCATCACGGCGTCGAGGAATTTTTGCGGATATACCGGCTCGGGTCCCGTGGCCGTAAGAATGAAGATGGATGTCTGAGGGAGCGGGGCCACAAGCAGTTGCACCGGCGTGATCGCCAGCTCTGGATTTGTGCCGCGAACAAGGTTCTCGGCCTGCTGGCGCACCGCTTCGTCCTGCATGAGTTCGCGCTGTGTGGAGATGAACAGGTTCATCTCGTCCGTATAGGTCGCGCCCTCGGGCAGATTCACCTTTCCGCTCACCATAATGCGCCCTGTGGAGGTGTACACAACTTTCTGATTTGCCGCCTTCCACGCTCCGATGGCAAGGCCTAGTGAGGTGGTGAAAAGCACGAGCCACCAGTATTTGCCGAGCAGGGCGCGATAGCGGTAGAGCTTGGTGTGCAGCAGATACCACCAGGAGGCGTTGTCGGTCGCGCTGGCAGGCGCGGGCGGAATCGCATCGTCCATATCAGCTCAGAAATTCACGAATTTCTCCGGGACGATGATAGTGTCGTCTGGAAAAATCTCGGGATCTTTATCGAGCTGGCCGCGGACCGTTATGGCGTCGAGATCGACGATGGTGGTTTGTGCGCTTCCATCCGCGTTCTTGCGAATGAGCTTGATCTTCTTCTTGTTGGCGAAATCCGCGAGGCCGCCGGCCTTCAAGATGGCCTTGCTGAGCGTGAAACGTTCGTCCGGCGGAATTTCAATCGCTCCCTGCTGGCGCACCTGGCCGCTGAGATAGACCCGCCCGCGTGATTTTGCACTGATCGCATCGAGTCCGATAATGACCGTGGCTTTGTAGAAATAATCCCGTTCCAGCAGCGGTTTGATCGCCTGCGCAAACTCTTTGCACGTTCGGCCCGAGGCCTTTACACGGCCAATGAGCGGCACCTCTACTTCGCCGCTGTCCGCAACGGTGAGCGCTACCGGTTCGCGCCGCTCCTCGACGACTCGGTAACTGAGCCGGTCGCCAGTTCCGAGGCGGCGGGTGGTGTCCAGCACCTCCATGGAAGTCGTAGTGGCAACGACAGACGCGGCTTCATTTGGAACGCTCCGCTCCAGCCGGGAGGCTTGGCCATGAAGCATCGCGGGGACGAAGAAAATGGCGACCGCAAGCCGCCAAACCGACCGCGTAACAGCAGGGACCATGTACTAGAAAGTGTACGTTACATCGACCAAAATGCTGTTTTGGTAGTAGTCGCGCAACGGGAGGTCGGAATTTTTGTTCACGTAACGGTAGCGGAGGTCCGTTGTTAACTTGTTGCCGAGGCGCCAAATCAGCCCCGCTCCGCCACCCCATCGGGAGGAGCGTTCCGAATTCTGCGCCAACCCGCCCGATTCGTCGTCGTGTTCGACAAACGCATCGAAGTTGGCGCTAAGCCGTGGATTGATCTGCCACTGGGCAAGATAGCGAACGTATTCGTACTCGGAGAAATTCACCTCCAGCCCGAGGCGCGCCTCGCGCCCGACAGTGAGGGAATGCGTCCAGTACTGGTTCAAGCGCTGGGCGACGGTGAGGCTGGCGTACCAGCCGTTGTAATTCGACATATCGCCGGTCGTCCCGCCGGAATCGAAGTTCATGGCTTGCCAGCCCCCGTTCAGGCGCACCTTCGTATAGGAAGAGAGGGAAGTTTCGGCGAAGGGGCCAGCGCTTACGGTCGTCCCGTTATTGTTGATATTTAGCCGGTAGTTCACCAACGATCCGCTGCCATCCAGGCCCACCGTGAGCGCGTCGCTCATGCGGGTGCTCACGCTCGCGAAGAATTGCTCTTCCGAACGGTCAAGAAAGTTAAAGTCCGATCCTATAGTGCGATACGTGAAGTGATCGTATCCGACGACGAGTTTCAAGTCGTTAAAGTCGAAGAGCCCAGTGACGCCAGCAGCGTTTTGGAAACGATCGAAGCGCGCGGTATTGCTCAGCGACGGCTCATCGATCGGATTTTGCAGAATGGCGAAGCGATCGTGGAAATTGAGCTTTAGGATGCCGCCGACGAAGACGTCGAAGGAAATCTGCGAGCCGGGATCAAGGAGGATGCTGTTCGTGTCAAGACTGCCATGCCGCAGGTATTTTGCGTATCCGATGCCGATGTCAAACCGCATCGTGTTCAAGGTTGTGAGCCGCCACTCACTGTCGATCTGAAGCATGGGCCTGAGGATCAGGTCGCTCTGTCGATTGGTCTGTGAAAGTCCGATATTGTCGTTGTACTCGACCCCCATCGTCGCGTTTGCTTTGAAGTCCACAGGTCCCGCCTTTAGGAAATAATTCGCTGCCGCCGCGATGGGCTGCCGGGCCTCGGAGGCGAGCACGCCCGTGCTGGATGGACGGATGGAGTCCTGCCCTAAGCAGCAATGAACCGCAGCGCACAGGGCAAAGAGGTGTGGAGCGGCCTTTACAAAGATACGGCCCGGCTGGGAGTGGCAAGCGAAATTCAAATTCACGTCGTTTATGGGGTGTTAAGGCTTGATTGGGAGACGATAATGGAGAACAAAGCAACTATGAAACACGAAACAGCCGCCGATTGCTCAGCTTCATGAACCACTCGCTCATCCTTTCGCTCGTCGCCATCACCTCGATCGCAGGGTCGGGCTTTGCGCAAGACACGACCGCATTGCGCCGAGAAATTTCCGCCGCCCCGAACTCCGCGCCCGTCATCGTTGCCCGGTTTCTAAAGTCTTCGGGATCGAGTGCGAGCCGCCTGGCTGGGCCGACAGCGGCTGCGGCTATAGAGAGCCTGGGTTCCACGCCTTCGGCGCGGAGGGTCTCCGCGATCGTTTTCGCGGCTGTTCGTGTCATTCCCGATAGCGCTATCGACGTCGTCCGCGCCGCCGTTAAAGTGGCGCCCAATGCCGCTCCCGAAATTGCCGCGGCGGCCGTTTGCGCCGTTCCAAATCCGTGGAAGGAAGTGCTTTATCGACGTGGCGGATCGTACACGCGCTCCGATCGGCGGCTTGCGAGCACGGGTGGAATTCGGCCCGAACGTGATTTTAAATCGTCGGCGGGCGACGCATCCAAAGACATGGTCGATTTCAAGGACGTAGTCGATCTTTCAAAGGATGCCCCGGCGCCCGAGCAATCGATGACGCTTGCCGAGGCCATCGTGAGCGCGGCGTCCGAGCCGTCGGAATCGCTCGCCAGCGTTCAGAGCGCGGTGGATGTTGCGCTCGCCAGCGACCCAACCGTGCTATTCTACGCCGTCGGCGGGCCGGAGGGGCTCTCCGGTTTCGGAGACGCTGGCAGCAGTAATTACGAAAACGAGCCTATTAAGATTGCCGCCCCCGTTCAGCCGAATCCTCCGCCGGTTAGTCGGTGATTTTCGTCCTGCTGGCGCGTTCGTCGGGTTTCCTTTGATGCAGCAGTTGGCTTAGGCGAGCCTTGATCTCCTCCTGAGCGCCCGCTTCCGAACGGTAACCCGAGACGGCCAATTCGAGGCTTTGCTGCCCAACGTGCCTTCGGCCTTTGAGCGCGCGCTCGATCATGTCGGTGCCCTCAAATCGCGGATCCGCACCGATGCCGGAGCGGTCCGGGATCTCCTCCCACAGGCAGAACGCAACGTACAACGTCTTCTCGCCCGCGCGGAAAGTATAGCTGTGAAAGGGAATTTTTAATGAACCAAGGGAGACGAGTTGCGCGCCCAAGTCCTTTTCCATAACCGCTCCTTCCGCATTCAGGCATACGTCCGGACGATGCACTTTCGCGCTCTCCGCGGCCGCGTTGCCGAGGTTCCAGCGAATCCAGTATAGCGCCCACGCGCTTCCGTCCGGCCCTTTCCACTCCGCCGCGTGCGATTCGTCGCACATGAGAAGCCGGAGCGAACGCGGGGGAATCTGGATGAAATGAAATCCATCGTTTTGCCGAGGCCACTCGACTTCCCAGCTCCAACCCTGCCATTTCGGCTCGTGGAAACGATACCAAGCTTCGACAGAGATCTCCTCAGCTAAAAACCATACCAGCACCGCGCAGCCGAGCTTGATCGGGAGTTTTGGCTGAATCCCACCGGCGTCCCTACCCGGCGCGGAAATTCCTGCGGGACGGAGCTTGAACGCCGCGAATAGTGCGATCGAAAGCGACACGATGAGGACGGCGAGTCCCGCGGCATCGTGGTATCGATCGACCGCGCTCATGCTTTGCCCGAACGCGATTGTGGAGAGCGTTGCCGTGCGGACAACGTTTGTCAGAAGCGTCACCCCGATTCCAATCCCGATGAGGATGAGGCGCCGCGTCCGCTTTAACCTAAACAACTCTCCGAGAAAGAGCGAGATCATCACCATGGCCTGCAGTGAGCGAATTCCGCTGCAGGCTTCGTCGATGTCGATGACACCAGTTTCGATGTGAACCAAGTTGCCTGAAAGTGCGCTCGGAATTCCGATCAAGCAAAGAGCCTCCACGGTGGCCTGGGCGGTTCCGCGCATCAAAGAATCCGAGACGAGCGTTTCCAGAGTGTGAGGCCACGGCACGGCTGTGAGAATGAAAAGAACAGGGAAGCTGAACCATCGAAGCCAGGCGAAGCCGCCAGCCAGTGAGATCAGCGACAGGGATAACCCCAGGCAGGCGACTGCGTATGACCACGAGCAGATGCTTCGCTCGGCAGCCGCTTCTTGCAGCCAGCGGGCGGGAAGGGTTGCCACGACGAAGGCGATCACAAAGAAAACGGCGGCGTTGATCGGAGCGGACGGCGCAGGCCGGTCGTCCCAGCGCGATTTGAAAAGAAAAGCCGCGAGGAAGGGAACAACCCAACCGTACGCATACGCTCCGTCTGGATTCCAAAGGCCATGCAGATGCCAGCAGAGCAGGGCTGGACCGAGAACTATGGCCGCCGCAAAAAGGCCCTGCCTGCAAGCCCGGCCCAAAAACAATTTTTGCAAAACGTACGTCATGCTTTGGAAGCGGGGGCCTGCGTGAACACCTTGGAGTCGAGTGCTGCGAACGAGGGGAAAAAGCCTTTGATCCATCGAGTGGATGGCCCCGCGGACAAACAGACACTTTGATTGGAAGTCAACGGCAAGATCTGAAAATTCCGCTCTTGCGTCTCGCGAAAAATGGGACAAAGTGGCGGCGCAGCATCCAAACCCACAACCACCCCTTCGATAAAGTGCGTCAGACTTTACAAAAATTCGCGCTCGCTGTGAGCAGGGAAGTGCGCACAGCATTACAGAGCTCATTTCGGGCAACGGCGTGCCTTGCTCTTTCCTGTGCCGTTGTGCAAAGCGCCTCCGCGAATTTGGTTCAGAACGGCGATTTCACGAGTGTCAGCTACTCGGGCGGTAAACCGTTGACTACACTGTTTGGCCAGTTTGGCACCGGGACCGGCAGCACGTTAACCGTAGCGAATTGGGCCACTGCGGGGTACAATTTCGTTTATGCACCCAATACGGTCGATACCGGGACTTCGGCTAGCGGAGCCAATGCCGGCAAGCCGAACGAAGCGCCCGGCCAGTATAACGCCCCGAACGGCTATGGCAACACGTACATGTGGGGGTCGAATAACGGCGGCGCCAGTGTAATTCCCGCAACATCGCCTGCGGGAGGAAACTTTATAGCGGCTGACGGTGCCTTCGAAATCGGCGCGCTCACACAATCCGTCACCGGCCTTACTGTCGGCCGGACTTACGCTCTGAAATTTTGGTGGGCCGGCGCCCAGCAAGAGAATTTTACCGGGATAACGACTGAAAATTGGACGGTAGCTATGGGAACCGGAAACGTGGCTGGGAATTTTGTGACACCTACGGTTACTGTGCCGAACCATGGCTTTTCCGGCTGGATGCAGCAGACATTCTACTTTTACGCGAACAACTCCACGGAAACACTGTCATTTCTCGCTGCTGGAACCCCCAATGGCGAGCCTCCGTTCTCACTGCTCGGCGGTGTGGATTTGGAGGTCGTTCCTGAGTTTTCCAGTTGGATGGCCTTTGCGGGCTTCGGAGTTGCGTGCATCGTTTTCGAGTGCGTGCGCCGCCGGCGGCAACAGCTGCTGTTCGCATCCGCGGCTTGAGTCGGCTGTGGACGGATTATCCGTTCAGGGTAACTTGCGAGGCCAATGACTCATCAGTTCGTGCGGCATGCGCTGAGCTTTTTTGTCGATGTGGGGAGGCTGGCGATATGGCTCGTGCTGCTTGTCGCGATCTTTGTCCCTTTGGAGCGATTGTGCGCGCTGCATCCGGCGAAGGTCTGGAGGAAGCAGAGCGGAGTGGATCTCGCGTGGTATTTTATAAACAGTCTCTTGCCTGCTGCCCTGATTTCAGTGCCGCTGGCTTTTCTGGCCAGGACGTTGTCCGGAGCCGATCCATTTGGATTCTATTCGGCAGTGGCTGGCTGGCCGCTGTGGCTGAGGCTTCTTTCGATGCTGCTGGTGAACGATCTTGGGGCGTACTGGGGGCACCGCGCTTTGCACGCCAACCCGTTGCTCTGGCGATTCCACGCTATCCATCACAGCGCGGAGCAGCTCGACTGGCTCGTCAACACACGCGCGCATCCCTTCGATATGGTCTTTACACGTTTGTCGGGGTTGGCGCCCGTCTATCTGCTTGGTCTGGCCAGGGGGAGCGGGTCGCATATCGATCCATTGGTCGCGATCGTGACGATCTTCGGGACAGTTTGGACCTTTTTTATTCACGCCAATATTCGCATTCGGCTCGGACCTGCGGAGTGGCTGATTTCATCCCCGGCCTTTCATCACTGGCACCATGCCAATGATCGGCATCGCGATCACAACTTCGCTTTCGTTTTTCCGCTTATTGACCGAATCTTCGGGACGGCTTGGCTGCCAGGAGAATGGCCGACTGTCTATGGCGTCGATGCGCCGGTTCCTCCGACGCTCGCCGGTCAATTTTTCAATCCCTTGGAGCCCGTGAGACCTTCGACTGAGCGTTCGTGCGATGAGAAAAACGACCGCGATGTCGCTGCGTCCCAAGACGATCCCGCAAAGGTCTGAACTTCAGCGGTTTGCGATATTCAAATGTCGCGCCAAATTTGCAGCCAGCGTCTGTTCCTCGGGTAGCATTCCTGTGCGGTTTAGTTTTTTGAGGCATTCCCTAGCCTGAGCGTCATCGCCAGTTGCAGCGAGGACGATGGCGCAATACAAACCGATTCCAGGGCGCGCGCGCGCTTCGGGGGAGAGCTTTTCCATCGTTTTTCTTGCCTCGGTCTCCTTTCCTGCGAGGTGCAGCGCATAAGCATAAGTGGCTGCCCACTCGGCGACGTTAGGATTCGCGCTTGAGGCTTCCCGCGCGAGGCGTTCCGAAGTCGATGAAGCGCCTCGCAAGAGCAACGAGAGAAATGCGACGTTATTTTTGAGTGTCGGGTTCGAAGGGTCGAGTTCGATCTGAGCGCTCGCGACCCGCAGCAGTTCCCGCGTTTCAGTTGTATGAGAGTAGAATTCCCAGAGGCACTCCAGTGCTTTCGATCCTGTCCCTGGCTTGGTCGCCGATTGCCAAAGCAGGCCGAGCGATTCACCCCGCCAATTCCAGGTGAGAATCAGTTGCGCCAGCAGAAGGTCGTCGGGCGGCGCCCCCTCCACGTCGGTCACAAGCTGCTGCCACGATTTCTCCCAAGGCTGGGAAAGTTCTCTCTGGCAGCGGATCAGCATCGCGCGTCTGAGGAATTCGCCGTCTCCCCAACGGCGCTCGGTGAGGAAAGTCACCAACCCATTCCAATCTGACAGCGCAAGGTGCGCTTCAGATGCTGTCATTTGTATGCGAACATTCGATTGGAGCGGTTCCGGAAGCCGGGTGAACCAGTGGAGCGTCTCGGCGGCCATCGCGTGCGAGTTCAACCATTCTCCGGCTTCCGTTACCCAGGCGGCCTCCGATTCCGCACGATGTTCGACCGCTTTGAGCGCGGGTTGGAAATCGGCTTCGGACCACGCCGCATCGAGGCAGCTCAGATCGTCGCTGAACCCACGCTCTGGAAGCGAGCGCAGCTTATCTTCAAACTGGCGTGTTCTCGCGCGGTCTCTCGTCAGGATCGCGTCGCGCAACAACGCCCGTGTTGCAAACAGGCTTGCGCGTGAATCTCCCAAAACGCCTTCGAGTGCGCGGGCCGCCGCCGTCCGAACCTCCGCGCTCGTGGAATTCGCCAGCCGGAATGCGGCGAGGTTTACCCGGTGGATGGGGTTGTCGCGATCGAGGTCCGCCGCACGGGCAAAGTGCGCCTCGGCGATGAGTGTCTCATGACGCGCCAGATCGCAGCCAGCCATCAGTTCCTGGCAATCGGCGCTCCGATTCCTGAAGTCGGGAGGGAGGCTTTGCAGCGCGTTCATTGCCATTTCGGGCTGGCCAAATCGGAATGCGCTCTTTGCCCATGCCACGATGTCTCCCGTGCTCCGAGGCTCGCGTTGCGCAACTTTGATCCTCCAGCCAAGCGCCGCCGGTCGATCCTGCGCTTCGTTGATTTCTGCCATCAACCGCGTGGCCTGGACATTGCCTTCATCCATGCTCAAGGCGCGAGCTGCCCAAAATTCCGCCCGCATGAACTGTCGCGTCGCAAATTCGTGACGAGCGCGCGAAAGCGCAAGGTGCAACTTCGTAAATTTGAACCCGTGCCAGACGATGACTGCAGCCAGCAAAGGCAATACGACGATTGCGAGTGCCTTCGCAACGCGCCGAATAAAAGGCGGTTCAGACGGGGTGGAAGATGAGTCGATCACTCTGCTGACAATCGGGATGTTTGTTTCAGGACGTGTGCGGATGAAGCGTTCCCGGGCAGCAATCCCATACGTCGCAGCCTCTCGAAATTCAAGGGAGAGCGGCGCCTGCTGGCGGTTTGCCGATTTCTTCCGCACGCCTGTTGAAAGTGGCTTGTTGCGAGGCCGTGCCGTGTTGCACTGCCGCAGAGATCTCGTCGAGATGAGCGCGCGCTTCGGCGGGAGGCGCGCTTAGGAACCAGGCTAACTGCAGAGGCAGCCGATCTTGCCCCAACGTCAGGAGCTGGGAACGAAAATCCGGATTGCTCGGCGACGTCAGCATGGCTCCATAGAATTCTTCGTCCAGCGGAGGCCGGGCGCGTCGCAGAGTTTCCCGCCAGGCGATCAGGGCAAGCCCGGGCTGGCTCTGAATCCAAAACTGGCCCTCCGAAAATGGCAGGCCTGCATAGTGCGGCTCCAGTAACCGGGCGCGCCGGAAGTCGGCCACA
>JBBSFI010000029.1:0-57445 GCA_038238905.1 Chthoniobacterales bacterium
CTTCCGCCACAACGACCCGACGCCTTCGATCAGCACGTCAGCACATTCACGCCGCCCCGGAAAAGCCCCATCGGGGCGATTCAGCCCCAGCCCAACGCACCGCGTTGGGTCCGGAACAAGAATCGGGCGAGCCCTGTAAGGGCGGCTCAATCCCACATGGGAACCTCATCCAGAACGCGTTGTCGTAACGGCGTTTAAATCTCTTGCAGATAGTCTGTCCCGAATGGCACTTAGCCGGAACGATTCAGTTGGCATGAAAAAAGAGCGGTTTCGGCTCCGCCAGCGCCGCGACAAGCGGGTGGTGCGAGGGCTTGAGACCGCGGGGCGTGTAGCCCACGCGCACCCCTTCCTGGCGCCCGTCCTCATGCACCATGGAGGTGCTGTCGAGATCAAGCGTGTAGCCCCCGGTGTGACTCGGCAGCCGAGCGAGCAGGAAGCGGTAGAGGGCGCCGAAGCTCTCATTGGAGCCGCGGCTGAAGCGGCTAAAGAACCGCGTCAGCGTGGGCTGGCTAGGCACCGCCTCAATCCCCAGCACCTCCGGCAGCGCGGGATCCCCGCAGAGCTGCCCGACGCGCGAGAACTTATCCGGCCCGTGAGCACCCCGCCCATAAACCCTAGGGCAATGTCGACCGGAGCATAAGCGTTGGGGCTGGTCGGCCGATGCGGCAAAGCCGCCGCGAGATCTCGGCGCCAGGCGATCTTCGCCAGAAAGGAGCTCATCAGGGCCAGCCCGCCATGTGGGGTGAGGCGCTGATTGGTAAACCCATTTGTATCGACTTCGGGCCGGCAGCGGTTTCAATTACCAGCGGCACCGTTTGGTGATTGGCCTCTTGTGAGGTTTCGGTTGCTTTTTTCATTTATTAGCCAGCCTCACCAAACGGCTGCCAACTTTCCATCTGAATCGTTCCGGCTTAGCGAAGGGCATCGCCCTGAAACGAGGCTGGTCCGGCGCCGCCGCCATTCTAGAACGAGGAGGAAACGGCGCCGCCGCCATTCCCAACCCATCCGAACCGCTCCCCTCCAGCCGCTAGCCGGCCCTCACCGGACCTTCCTCCGGCACAATCCGGATCGTCCCCGTGCGATCCCGCGCTCTTTGACATCACCAACAACAACGTGGCGGCGTCGTCTCGCCGCCGATTGGGCTCGCCCGTTCACCCGGTCGCATCCTCTCGGCCGCCCCTCAGCGCCCGACGCCCCCCGCGCTTCGCGCTTGTCGCATGTCCCTATCTCCTGCATAACCAGCCGCTCGAATGACCAACCCGCTTCAGACCACCCTCGCCAAAAGCGCCAGCTTGACCGGCTCCGCGCTCCACACCGGCGGAAACGTGACGCTCACCCTGCATCCCGCCGCCGCGGGACACGGCCGCAAATTCCGCCGCAAGGATCTCGCCGACGAACCGGTCATCGACGCGCACATCGCCCATGTGAAAACGGTTGAGCGCGCCACCACGATTGGCGAGGGAAGCGTGAAAGTTCACACGGTCGAGCACGTCCTCTCCGCACTGGCAGGGATGGGCGTCGATAATTGCCTCATCGAGATGGATTCCAACGAGCCGCCCATCGGCGATGGAAGCGCCCGCGCCTACGTGGAGATCATACAACAGGCGGGAATTGTCGATCTCGCCGCTCCGCGCCAGTTCTTCGATGTCCCCGAGCCGATCCACATCGAGACCAAATCCGGCTCCCTCATGACGATCGTGCCGGATCCGTCGTTTCGCGTCTCGTGTACGAACGTCGGGTTGGATGGCCGGTTCACGCAGTTCTATTCCACTGAAATCACCCCGGCCATATACGCAAAGGAGATCGCTCCGGCGCGAACCTTCGTCTTCTACGAAGATGTGCGCCCGCTGATGGAGAAAGGGCTCATCAAAGGCGGCAGCCTGGAGAATGCTATCGTCGTCCGCGGCGATTCGATTCTCAGCAAGGAGCCGCTCCGGTTCACCGAGGAGTTCGCACGCCATAAGATCCTCGATATCGTCGGCGATCTCGCGCTATTCGGACGCAATATCCGCGGTCATGTCATCGCGGTGAAGCCGGGCCACGGCGCAAATGCCGATCTCACCCGCGCCCTCGCCAAGATTCACGCCAGGGCAATGGCGCTCGTCCCTCCGGCGGTTACCCCGAAAGGCGGCGATGTTCTGGATATCAACGATGTGATGAAGCTGCTTCCTCATCGTTACCCCTTCCTCATGCTCGATCGCGTCATCAGTCTGGAATCGGGGAAATCGTGCACCGGCGTGAAACAGGTCACCATCAACGAATGGTATTTCGCAGGCCACTTCCCGACCCACCCTGTCATGCCCGGCGTTCTGCAATTGGAAGCCATGGCGCAGGTCGGCAGCGTCCTCCTCCTCAGCACGGCGGGTCGCGCCGGCCAGATCGGTTATTTCATGAGCGCCGATTCCGTTAAATTCCGAAAGCCAGTCGGCCCAGGCGACACCCTCTTCATCGAGGTCGAGATGATGCAGCGCAAGCGCTCCATCGTGAAGGCCAGGGGCCGCTGCCTCGTGAATAACGAAGTCGTATCCGAAGCGGAAATCATGTTTGGCCTGATCGAATCGTGAGCCGCTCCGAAATCCACTCCACGGCGGTCATCGATCCGGGCGCGGAGATTGGCGCCGGCTGCGTCATCGGTCCCTATTGCATTGTCGGACCCTCCGTAGTCGTCGGGGCCAATTGCGTGCTCGATCATCACGTCAGCCTCTCGGGCCCGTCGAAAATCGGCAGCGGGAACCGCTTCTTCCCATTCACCTCGATCGGCCATCGCTCCCAGGATCTCAAGTATCGCTCGGAGCCAACGCATCTCGTGGTCGGCGACGACAATACCTTCCGCGAATTCGTCACCGTCAACCGCGGCACCGCTCCAAACGCATCCACCGAGATCGGCAGCCGCGGCAATTTCCTCGCTTACAGTCACGTCGCACACGATTGCAAAGTCGGTGACGGCGTTATTTTCTCCAACAATGGCACCATCGCCGGCCATGTCGAAGTCGGCGAAGGAGCCGTGCTGGGCGGCCTCTCCGCCGTTCACCAATTCTGCCGGATCGGGAAACACGCCATCACCGGAGGCTGCTCAAAGATCGTCCAGGATGTCCCTCCTTTTATGATCGCGGATGGCAATCCCGCATGCGTCCGCAGCTTCAATAAAGTGGGCCTTGAGCGCAACGGGTTTGACGAAGAGCAGATCCGTCAAATCAAGGAAGCCTACCGCATTATTTATCGCTCGAAACTCAATCTGCACCAAGCCGTCGCGCAGATTCGAGCCACCGGTCTCGCTTCTCCCGAGATCGAATGTCTGATCGAGTTTATAACCAACAGCGCCCGGGGCATTGTCAAGTAGGCCTACCGCCGGTGGGATGGCGCCATCCCGGTCGCGGGCAGCGGCGGGATGTCCGCATGCAGGAGCGGATTGGCTGGAGGCGAGGAAGGGGTTTTCGGGTTCTGAGGCTCGGCAAGGGAGCTGCCGCTTTTCGTAACGAGGCCGCCGTTCGCCTGTTTGACATCCTCCACTCGGAGGAGCGCCCCAGATTCGGCCCGGAGGAACGGCTTCATTTCATCCAGATGAAACGGGCGCGCGCCGCGTCTTCCAAAGACGACGGTCTGATTGCCGGTTTCATCGACCACCCGGTCACGGTCGAGTCCGCGCGATACAGCTAGCATCGGCTCCTTTGTCGGGTAGGTGGCGATCAATTCCGGCGCCGGATGCGGACTGAACCCGGCAGCCCCTTCCACCGTGTCCGGCGATATCAGTTGGATCACGCGCAGGCCATTGCGCCCGTCCGCGACAAGCGCGTACATCGAGGCCGCGATCGATCCGATCTGCACAGCACGCGCATCGTTCAGCTTTCCATCCGCCGTGAACATCTGTTCCACGCGCGGATGCTCCGGATTCTGCACATCGACTATCGCCAGGCCATCGGCGCCGTCTGCGACATAGACGTAGGTGCGCGCTGCGTACAGCTTGGCCGCATGCCGCAGCCGCACCACCGACCGGGGCAGCGCTCGTGGATGCTCCGGATCCGCCAGGCTGATGACCTTAAGGCCATCGTCATCCGTTACGAATGCGTACTGAAACTGGATCGCGATCGCGTGGGGATTGCGCAGGAATCCATCCGCAAGTTCTCCGGCGAGGCGAGGCTGCTCCGGATGGTCGATATCGACGACCGCCAGCCCTCGGGCGGTGCATACATAGACCCGATGGCCCGCGCACACCGCATGCGAGGCTCCCGTAAGTTTGCCCTCAGGGTTGAAATGGTCGCCAATCGGGTTGCCTGCGGAGTCTTTGAGCTTTGCACGGTTCAGAAAGTTGTTTTCCGGATCGCCGTCGAAAAGCGCCGCGACATTTACGACTACCAAACCTTCTTCGCGATCGGCCACGAATACGTAGCCATACATAGGGTGGATCGGCTGCTCTTCGTTCTCGGGCGCCTGCACCCGGCGCGGGTCGTCGATCAGCGTGCTCGGCATCGCCACCGCCGTGGCGTACTTGGTCCGCACATAGGTGCGCTGCCCGCCCAAGGGCGATACGGGAGAGCTCACGATATGTTCGCTGAATCCCTTTTGATCGATGTTTGCCACGTCGAAGACTTCCAGCCCACCCGGTCCATTCGCGGTGTATAGATACTCGCCGCGAAGTGTCAGGTCGTTGATTGTTTTTGCGTGATGCTCGTAGCCGGTCGTTAGCACGCTTTTGTGCGCGAGATGCTCCTGATAATTCCGCGGATAGGCGGTCTTCTGGAACGAACTGCCGATCGCGCATTGCGGCTCGTCGGCCTCCGTCCATACGACGCCATTCAATTGACCTTCGCCCCCGGTCCATGCGTAGCGTCCAAAGAAGTTAACCGTGCCGGTGCCAAACCCGAGCAATTGTGTCATCCATGCGTTGTTATCGTTCGCTTTGGATAGATGGCAGTCGGTGCAATTCTTCGTGGTTCCACGCCCGCTCGTCGTGTGGGCGAAATGCGGATTGAACGCCTGCCCGCTGTACCCGTCGCCGCTTACGGTCTGCTGCTGCGAATAGACCCACTCGCGGTTGGCGTTCTGCGAGCCGACCACAACGGCGCTCGAAGAGCGGATCACCGCCATGCGATGTTTCTTGACCGTGCTGTCGAGTCCGAGCATGAAGACGTCGTCGCGAACCACCTGCGGATTGTATGTGACATAATTGCGATCGATCGTCCCTTCGTATTTGTCAAGCGGCACGCGCTGGTTCGCCTTCATCGGCAAGTGGCATCCGAAGCAGCTCGTCGCCCAGGCTGTATGGCAAATCTGGCAGTCCATCGATTGGTTGCTGTGCGCCAACTGGCCCTTGCACTCGCTCTCAGTCTCGGGAGCCGTTCCCCATGTGACTCCATCTCGTCGCAAGGTCTTTGCATAACGCGCCTTCGCGTTGTAGTGCGAGGAGCGCGGATCGATTACGTCCACGGTTTGTGGCACCTCCCACCGCACATCGGGGGACATCGTCGAGTTTTGATAAAGTTTGTCGCCTTCCCACTCGAAGCGCGGCTTCCATGCAGTGATCGTTGTCATCAAATCAACCGGCCTTAGTTTCCGGCGATCCTCCTCCTGGGTGTCTCCGCACGGACCCGACGCCGGCATGGTGATCTCGCCCTTCACAATCTTGCGCGGCCGCTGTGTGATGGTTCCGTGGCAGTCGATACACTCCACCGTTACCGCCGCTCGCATCTCGCCATAGAGATTGCCGTTGCCGTGAACATCCACGTTGAAATGGCAATCGGCGCACTGCATTCCTTTCGCAAGATGGATGTCCTTCAAATGGACAGCGTGTTTGAAGTCCGAGTGCGGCACGATGTTGTCGTCCAGGTCCAGACGCCGCCCTTGTTTATCCTGCTTGAAGATGGCCCGAAACATCCAGCCGTGACCGTGGTAGTCCGCAAATTGCGTATGCTCCAGGTCCGGATTCATCTCGGCGGCCTTCTCCAAAAAGTCACGACTGCCCCACAGGCCGCGCGCCGCCGCGGCTTCGGGATTCTGAATTGTGGCCCGCACAAGTTCCGAGTCCGTCGGATCATGCTGTTCCTTCGGATAGAGATGCCCGGCGTCCGTCTCCTGGTCCCACCATGTATAGCCCAGGTACGAGTTCACAAAGGCGTTCCCCTGGTGCATATGGCAGTTCATGCACTGGCTCGATGGGATCGCTCGTGTGAACTGGTGCAGAATCGGGTGGCCCCGCTCCCGCTTGGAAATTGTCGGATCGCTCGTGAAGCTCAGGCCTTGGTTCCCATATTTGCACCACCAGCCGGAATTCGTCGGAGACCGGTCGTTCGCATACACCACGTGGCATGCGGAGCAGCCGCTCGATCGATAATCGCCCGGCCTGTCGTTCGACCCGAGAAAGCCAAGAAGCGGATCGTGCAGCCGTGTCTTCGTCGCGCTCACCAATACCGGGTCGGTCCGGTTCAGCGTCCCGAGGCCGCGGGGTGAAAGCCGGCGCTCCGGCTTACCGGGCGGTTCGTCGAGGCTCGGAATGCCAAGGGGTAGCTGATCGAGGCCTCCTTTTTCAAAGATCCGGAAGAGGTTGCCCGGCTGGCTCAGATTAAAGCGGGGCAGGGGATACAAGAGCGGCAAAATGCCGTGGCGCATCGTCTCGTCAGGCGTCGGCACAAAAGGATTGTTAAGTTGCAGCGGCGTCCCGTCCGCTCCGTAGGCCTGGCCTACGATCGCGTTTTTCTTGTCGATGGCACCGTTGTTATATGCGGCGGCGTTCCAGAGCATCGCGCCATGATTCATCATCGAATTGCTCACTCTCGCCACGATATCGCCATGGCAGAGGCCGCACGCCTCTTTCGCCGCGCGGAGATCGCCGGGATTGATGAAGCGAATGAACTCCGGCGATTCATGGTTCAGCGCCACGTCGGAATTCGGAGGATTCGCCGATGTCGTCCAAATCTCAGGATGCCGCGGCTGGATGTGCGCCTGCGTAATCTTGAGGCCGGGCCGCGCGTCGCCGCCGTGGCAGTCCGTGCACCCCAGCACCACATTGGGCGACACATGCATCGTGTGCGCGTCTGTGGTCTTATGGCATTCCATGCATCCAGCGCTCTTGGCGTCCGCTTCGGCCACCGTCTGGTCGATCCAATTGCGCGGTGGACGCGGCGCTGCATGGCGCACGATCGGTTTCCCGGCGATGCCAGGCCCAAAGCCGGCTCCGGTTCGATCGTCGTGCGCGGCGCCTCCCAGCGAAAGGCGCGATGCACGGAAGCCGTCCCGTCGCTCCCCAATCTCCGGCCCGACGCCGGCTCCGCTCCGCGGCCACATGCCGGGCGCCTCCAATCTTCCGAGATTTCCCGATGGAACTTTCGGTTCGTTCCGATCCATCAGATCCGCGGGAATGGAGATCGCGGGCCCCGCCCCGCTGTTTGTCCGCGCCGATTCGAGCGACAAGGCCGCTCCGCCGAGCAGGAGCAAGAGAGAAAAGACGATCGCCGGGTTTCGCATTGCCTTCATATCAGTAAACGAGCGTGACGGTGGCGAAAACGTTATATAGATAGGAATCCGTCTTGCCGGCGTCGCCGCGACCGGTGTATCCGGGGACCCCCACGGTGTTGTTCCGGTAGATGTCGCGGTACCCGCCGCCAGGGACGAAAAACCCGACGCCCGCGGAGAAGATGATGTTATCCGTCAGGAGCGGCCGGTACTTGAATCCGATGCTCGTGTCGAGGCCGAGGTCGGTGCGGACCGCGTTGGTCTGCAAGGCGTACTCGATCGGCTTGGGCGTTGCGAGCCAGATATAGTTCGCATTCACGAAGGCCTTCAGTTTCGGCGTCAGGTCAACGTCCGTTCCGAGTCCGGCGATCAAAACCCCCGGATTGTTAAAATTCGACTGGCCTTCCGTCTTGCTCGACCTCAGGTCGGGCACAAGCGAATCGCGCTGCTTAAAGTTCACGCCTGTCCCGGCGAGATTGAATCCCTGATGTACGTACCAGCTAAACGGCCCGCCAATAAATTGCGGGTTGTCCTGAATTGAATCAAAGCCGTGTGCGGTATTGCCGGTCGGGTTGTCGTTGCCGCTCGCATAAAAACCCGACAGCTTCACGCGGAACCAGTCGTTGTCGTAGCTCAGTTCGAGCGCCGCCATCTGTGCGTTAATGTCCACGCCGTGCCCGGAGAGCTGATCGTACCCATCATGGCCGAGCACTTCATAGAAGGCGTGCGTCACGTTGAACCGGTCGATATGTCCATCGCCAGTCCAGCCAAGATAATAGGCGTTGATGTCGTGCCCCTGCGGAACGAGCGTCCGCTTGTCTTGAGGCACGGTTCCCAGCGGCGCCGGGCGGTTTAGAAATCCATTCCGATCGTAGTGAGTGCTCGCGTCGTCGAGGTTCGTGTGGAAACTCACTTGGGCCGTGTATCCCTTCCAAAGAAAATCCTGCCGGAATACATTAGCGATCAGCACATGCTGATGCCGCGATTCGAACGAGTTCAGGTCCGAGTTGGTGTCCTTCTCGCGCATGTCGAAGAAGGCAACGTTATACTGCGTCCTATTGTTATCCGCGTTGCCAAAGACGCGGGCGCCCAAGTTAGTGTCGGCGAAGATAAATCCTCGAAAATCCGACACAAACGGCTGAATGCCGAAGCGCCCGGCAATGAAATCGTAGTTGTCCGATATGTCGCCAAAATGAATCTCTCCAAATGCTTCCTGCAGCGCATTGAAGTCGCGGTGGCGCACGGTGTAGTCGCTCCCCGCCGTGTCGCTTGCCGCGGATTTGCTCTTGGAAACGGGCGCCTTTTTGCCTGCCGGAATCTCCTGCGTTTTGGGATCCACCTTTACGAGCGGACGAGCGCTTCCGGTCGGCTGCAATTGCGGAGCGATGTAGTTGAAAACATCTCCAGGGTTCACCGTGGATCGAAACGAAACCGGTTTGCCGCTCGCATTCGCCCCCGTGCCGGCTTGGATCAGCGAAGTATTTGGCGCGGAGCCGCGCCCTGTCGGACCATCTCCCCGTGGGTCCACGTCGATGAGATTGTCCTCGCGCACACTCAGCCAGTTCTCGTTGTGTACGAAGTTCACATGGAACAGCCACGAAACGGGTTTGAACGCCGTCTCCCCTTTGAACAGATCCACCGCGATCGATGTGTCGTTCGTGAAAAAGACCTGTTCACCCCGCCCGAAAAATTCCGAGGCGTTTGGCTGCGCGGTGCTCACTCCACTCGGCACCGGCAGCCGGCGATACTCGAACATGCTGAAATTCTTCGCGGTGATGTCCGCGAAAATATCCTGCCCAATGATCGGGACGTCCCCCTTCAAGTAACTTTGCTCGTAAGGATGCCAAAGACGCGGCGTCTCGTACATGTACGGCGTCTCGTGCGTCGGATCGTGGTAGCGGGTCCAGTGCGGAAAAGGTATCGGCCACCGGCTCGGCCACGCCTTGCTGTACGGCAGCAGGCCCAACCCCTCGCGCCCGAGCGGATATTCCCGGTACGTGAACGCTTTCGTTATCGGGTCGCGCCCCAGCACCGCGCCGCGCGGCAATCGCTGGCTCGCGGGAAGCGGCCCGGGCCGATACCCTGGCATCCCATCCGGGAAGAGCCAGTCGGTGCCATCAGGGGCCGTCTCCTCGTGGCGTGGACGATCCCACGATCCGGGATCCGGGTTAAACTGCGCGGGCGACTTGGGTGGCGTCTCCTGCTCCTGCTCGACGGTTCTCAAGCGATCCGGGCCGAGCCGAAAGTGAGGCGTTGAAGCGGGCGCATCTTCCGACGATGCGCCGATCGGCCCCGCCAGGGCGGCAATGGAGCCGGCCAGGAGGCAGATCGACCGCGTCGAAAATTTGGAGGTTCTTTTGTTCGCCACGCGCATGTGATAGTCAAAATCTGCCCCGGATAACAATAGGATTTGCAGCCTTTCTCTCGAATCCGTCATTGACCGCAGGCCCGCATCCGGTTCAGAAGGATGCATGCAAGGATTACGCATCCTGATTTTCCTGCTCTGCTTCGCCCTCGCCGGGCGTGGCGCGGAACAGCTCATGCTTGACGATGTTCGAACTATTTTCGGGCAAGCCATCACCTATGCAGCCCAGGCCGATCCCCATGCGGTGATTGCCGTCGTCGATCGGGAAGGATTTGTCCTCGGCGTCTGGAGTGTCGATGGCGCCGCTCCGAAAGCCGGAATCGTCGCCGGCGCCGTTTCACGCGCAGGCACCGGAGCCTTCCTCAGCAGCAACCAGAATGCCTTCACTTCCCGGACGGCCGGATACATCATCCAGCAGCACTTCCCGCCCGGTGTCCGGGATACGTCGCCGGGTCCACTCGTCGGCGTCGGCTTCTCGAGCCTCTTCTATTCGGATGTGAACCGGTTCAAATCCATCCCCGATCACTTCAATCCTCTGAGCCTTGCGCCCAGTCCGGGCACTCCCGGCGATTGGCAGACCCACCTCATATCACCCGGCGTTCGCGGTGGAATGGTCCCTCTCACCTCGCTCAACGATTCGCCTGGCGGCGTCCCTCTTTACAAGAACGGCGAGCTTGTAGGAGGCATTGGAGTCACCGGCGATGGCAGCCCCACCGATCTCAGCGCCGCTGCCGCCATCCTTGCCAATCCCGGTGCTCTCCCCGATCCGACGATTGGATTCAAAGTCGGCCACGATACCGATGAGGACGTAGCTTTGGTCGGCCAGACAGGGTTTCGCCCCAGGGATGAAGTCCTTGCAACCAATGTGCTGATCAATGGCATCCGCCTGCCGTACGTCGATCCCGAGCAGATTCCAGACGCCCAAGGCTCCTCCGCCCTCGGCAGCATCGGAGCAGTCGTTGCAGGGTATAATGTGCAAGGATCCCCGCCACCGTTTCCGTACCCGGCTGTCACTCTGGACGGCGTGGATGGAGAGATTCGACAGCCGATTCGGGGCGATCCGCTTCCTGGAAAAATCAATGGCCGGACGAACCGTTTGACTGCGGGTGAAGTCCAGGGCATCATCGCGTTGGCTGCCAAGCGGTGCAGTCTCGTGCGGGCCGGAATCCGGCTCCCGCTCGGCTCGCGCGCCCGTACGTTCATCTGCGTCGTGAACAATCCCCACATAAACGGCGTGGCTCCTCAGGTGCTCGGCTGTTTTCGCGTCGGCGAGGCCACGGTCTTTAGCTGGGACGTCTGCGTGCAAAAAGCCCGCACCGCGGTCTTCTTCTCCAATAGGCAACTGGCGCTCAGTTGCCGCTCCATCGGATTCCTCTCCCAAGTGCATTATCCGCCTGGGATCGATGGATTGCCAGCCGGCCCGTTTTTCGGTTTCCAACAGGCGGTTTCGCTTAAAACCAATCCGGTTACCCACATGTTCCCGGGCAATCCGAACCTGCCCAATGGCATTACAATTTTCCCAGGAGGCTTTCCGCTCTATCGAAATGGAGATCTCGTGGGCGCCATCGGGGTGTCGGGGGATGGGGTCGATCAGGATGACATCATCACGGCGAGCGGGACCGCCGACTTTCTGGCGGCGGACGGAATTCGAGCCGATAGCTACCTCTATAAAGGCGCCCGAATCCCTTACGCGAAGTTTCCTCGCGATCCCGAGCAGTGATCGCAGCGTGAGAGGGTTGCGCGTCTGCTCACGAAGCGGCATCGTACCACTCCATGCTTCGATCGATACTCTTCCTTGCGGCGGCTTGTCTCTGGATCGCTCCCTGCCGGGCCGAAGATACGCCCTCAAAGGAAGCGCAATTTCTGGGCGCCTCGCGCCAGCTCATCTTTGACGGAAAGCGGAGCGGCGAGGGATATTTTTCCCCGGAAGGAACCCAGCTTTGCTTTCAGAGCGAGCGCGATCCGGCGAATCCCTTCTATGAGATCTATATACTCGATTTCGCATCGGGCGAGAGCCGACGCGTCTCCCCCGGCGTCGGCAAAACGACCTGCTCTTTCTTTCAGCCGGGGACGGACCGCATTCTCTTTTCCTCGACGCATCTCGATCCTGAGGCGGAGGCGAAGCAAAAGGCCGAAATCGAGTTCCGCGCCTCTGGAAAGGTAAGACGCTACTCCTTCGACTACGATCCCATGTTCGAGATCTTTTCGTCGAAACGGGACGGCTCAGACCTGCGGCGGCTCTCCGATTCCCAAGGCTACGACGCCGAGTGCGCCTTCTCGCCTGATGGAAAGCAGATCGTCTTTTGCTCGACGCGCGCCGCCTATCCGATCGAGAAGCTGTCGGAGAAGGAGCGAGCGCGCTTCGCAAAAGATCCCGCCTATTTCGGCGACATCTACGTGATGAATTCAGACGGCTCGAATGTCCGCCGTCTTACCGAAGCGCCCGGTTATGATGGCGGCCCCTTCTTTTCGCCAGATGGCGCCCGCATCGTCTGGCGTCACTTCGACGAGAGCGGCATGATCGCCGATGTCTGGACCATGAACGTGGACGGCTCAGATAAGCGGCGCATCACCGATTTCAAGTCGATGTCGTGGGCACCTTTTTATCATCCGAACGGGAAGTACATCGTATTCACCTCGAACAAGCTCGGTTTCGAGAATTTCGAACTCTTCATCGTCGATGTGAACGGTGAGCGCGATCCCGTCCGGGTGACTTATGCGGATGGTTTTGATGGGTTGCCCTCCTTTTCGCCCGATGGAACGAAGCTCTGCTGGACGTCCACGCGCACTGCGGACAAAACCGCGCAGCTTTTTCTCGCGGAGTGGAATGACGAAGCCGCGCTCAAGGCGCTCGGGTCTGCGCCGCTCAGAAACTCAGTGGCGGCAGCCACCGATGCATCGAAGACATTGTCCGCGCCTGGAGAAGCCCGGCAGCGGGCGGGCGCGGATTCGATCGAGGATCTTTCACCGGAGATCGCGAGTGCCGACCTACAAAAAGAAGTGTGGTGGCTTGCGAGTCCACAGCGCGAAGGCCGGCTCACGGGAAGCCCCGGCGCACAGGAGGCCGCAAACTGGATCGCTCGTTACTACGAGTCCGCGGGCTTGAGGCCAGTCGCCGGAAGTTACTTCGAACCGTTCGAGTTTAACGCGGGTGAACGACTGCTTCCCGATCAAAACCACCTGGCGCTCACCACGGGAGTCGTATCCGATCCGAAGGAGTCGCCGGTTCGGAAGGATGGCGTGGGATCGATCGGGTTTGAGGTGGACAAAGATTTTCGCCCGCTCTCGTTTAGCGACTGTGGGAAGGCGCAGGGGCAAGTTGTATTCGCAGGATACGGGCTTTCCGTTCCGGAAGCTCACGATGAGCCGATCTACAATTCGTACGATGGTCTCGACGTGAAAGATAAGATCGTGCTGATCCTGCGCTACGTTCCCGAGGGAGTGGATGCTCCCCGCCGCGCGCAACTGAATCGCTATGCCGGGCTGCGTTACAAGGCGATGCTGGCTCGCGAGCGCGGAGCGACGGCGGTGCTCGTAGTGAGCGGGCCCAACTCAGCCGAGGCCGGGAAATTGCTTCCGCTCGGTGAGGCCGAAACGGTCGCGAATTCCGGCATTCTCGCGGTCTCCGTCACAGGGGAATTGGCGGAGGCTCTCGTGAAGCCATCCGGCAAGTCTCTGAAAGATTTGCAGACGGCGCTCGACACGGAGAATCCCCATGCGCCGCCGCTCGGATTCGCGCTTTCCGGCGTCTCGGCAACGGTTCAGACCGGCGTGCAGGTCATCAAGAAAACCGATCGCAACGTCCTCGGCGAGATCGAGCCTCAGGGCGGCTCGAACGAGCAAACGGAATGGGTCGTGGTCGGCGCGCATTACGATCATCTCGGCCGAGGCGCCGGCAGCAGTTCGCTGGCGCGCTCCGGCGAGGAAGGGCAGATCCATCCTGGCGCCGATGACAATGCATCGGGAGACGCGGCGGTGATGGAAATCGCGGCATCGCTGGCAAAGGAGCGCGCAGAGCATCCGGAGGGATTCAAGCGCGGGATCATCTTTGCGTGCTGGTCCGGCGAAGAGATCGGCCTCATCGGTTCGGGCGCTTTTTGCGAGCATCCGCCGGTGCCAGCGGCTCAGATCGCCGCTTATGTGAACTTCGACATGGTCGGGCGAATGCATGACAACAAGCTCACGATGCAAGGCGTCGGTTCGTCCCACTTTTGGACGCACGAGATCGAGAAGCGAAACGTCGCCGCGGGTTTTAGCCTAGTGCTCCAGGAGGATCCATATCTCCCAACCGACACGACGTCGTTTTACCCGAAGCGAATCCCGGTTGTCAACTTTTTCACGGGCGCGCACGAGGACTACCATCGCCCCACCGATACGCCTGAAAAGCTCGACTATCCGGATCTGGAGCGGATCGCGAAATTTGCCCGGCAGATCGTGCTCGACCTCGCCTCGGCTCCAGAGCGCCCCGACTACGCGCATGTGCGCAAGAGCGGCAACGGCAATAGCGGTTCGCGCGAGACGCTGCGGGCCTATCTGGGGACGATCCCCGACTACACAAGCGAAGTGAAGGGTGTGAAGCTCGCCGGGGTGCGCGGCGAAAGCCCCGCGGAGAAAGGCGGACTGAAGGGCGGCGACGTGATCGTCGAGTTCGCCGGCCAGAAGATCGCAAACATTTACGACTACACATACGCCCTCGATGCCGTGAAAATCGGCCAGCCTGTCCCGATCCTCGTCGATCGCGGCGGCGAGCGTGTTGCGCTCAAAGTTACGCCGGAGGCTAGGAAATAGAGTCCGACGGAATTAATCCCATGCACTGCTTGTGTCCGTCCGCGCGCCCTGCCACCTTCCCATTCCGCATTTCCCCATCATGAAAAACATCGTTCCTCTCATCTCCATCCTCGCCACTGCGGCTTTTACTTTCGCGCAGGCGGACCCCGCGCCCGTGCCGAAGGGCGAATTTACGAAGCTCCAATTGACCAACGAATTCTGGGGCGAAGGAGCCACGTATGGCGACTTCAATCACGATGGCAAGATGGACGTGGCGTATGGCCCGTATTGGTGGGAAGGCCCGGAATTCAAGGTGCGGCACACCTATTATCCCGACACCAAGCGCTCGAAAATCAAGAAGCCGGATGGAACGGAGGTCGAGGTGGGCGGCTTCAAAGGCGCTCTCGGCCACGAGAATGAATACTCGGATAATTTCCTGATGTATTCCTACGACTTCAATGGCGACGGTTGGGCGGATATCCTTGTGATCGGCTTCCCGGGGGCTCAGGCGTTTTGGTTTGAAAATCCCAAAGGCGGCGATGCCCCATGGCCGAAGCATCTTGCGTGGGACGTCGTGGACAACGAATCGCCCACTTTTACCGACTTGAAGGGAAATGGCCATCCCGTGCTCGTCTGCTCCTCGAACGGCTTCATGGGCTACGCGGAATCCGATCCAAAGAATCCGAACGAGAAATGGACCTGGCACAATATCTCGCCCAAAGGCCCCTGGCAGCGCTTCACGCACGGAATCGGAGTTGGCGATGTGAATGGCGACAAACGGATGGACATAATGGAAGCGACCGGATGGTGGGAGCAGCCTGCGTCGCTCGACGGCGATCCTGTTTGGAAAAAGCATGACGCGCTCTTCGGGAGCGGCGGCGCACAGATGTACGCCTACGATGTCAATGGCGATGGAAAGCCTGACGTGATCACCAGCCTGGAAGCGCACGGCTACGGCCTCGCCTGGTTCGAGCAGACGAACGAAGGCGGCGTCGAAGGGTGGATCAAGCACCTGATCACCGGCAAGAAGCCGGAGGACAACGCGCAGGGAATCAAGTTTTCGCAGCCGCACGCGATCGACCTCGTCGATATGAATGGCGACGGCCTCAAGGACATCGTCACCGGCAAGCGCTTCTGGGCGCACGGTCCAGAAGGCGATTCCGAGCCAAATGCGCCCGCGGTCCTCTACTGGTTTGAACTCAAGCGGACAGGAAGTGAAGTCCAGTGGCTCGCGCACGAAATCGACGACGACTCCGGCGTCGGCACCGAAGTGACCGCTGCCGACGTCAACGGCGATCACAAGCCCGACGTCATCGTTGGCAACAAGAAAGGTTGCTTCGTCTTTCTCCGAAAGTAGGCGATTTGGCGCGCCGCTTCGCGGACGGACCGACATTCCGGTTTTGACGCGCTCGTATGGTGCGGCATGCTCGTCTTCCCGTGTCCACGTTTGCCTATCTCTTCGAGCGCTTCCCGTCGTTCGTGCAGACTTTCGTCTATCGGGAGGCGGTCGAGATGGTGCGGCAGGGGATGGCGCCGCTCTTGATCTCGATTCGTCGGCCGGATGATCCACCGGAGTTGATGGAGCGGCTTGATGCGGAAGTAATCTATCTACCGGAGGAGAAGGCTTTGAGGAAAGAAGTCGATGCGCGGCGCGCCGATGGGAAGCTGCCGGGGAAGGTGCATCGGGTTATTCCGCGGCGGCGAAGCGAAGCGGACTCGCAGCGGATCTTCGAGGCGGCATGGCTCGGCCCCTTTCTTAAAGAGCGGGGTGTCCGGCACGTTCATGCCCATTTTGGAGGAATGGCTGCGCGCACCGCCTGGTGGCTGCGTGAGTTGCACGGGATCGGCTATTCGTTCACCGGCCACGCAAACGACATCTTTTGCGAAACAGATTTTCCTGTGTCGAACGCGGACTTGGTGCGCGATGCGGTGTTTGTTGTCACGGAGACCGATCATGCGCGGCGCTGGATGGAGTCGAAGCATCCTTTCGCCAAAGGCAAGGTGCACCGTGTCTTCAACGGGATCGCCACGAGCGGGTTTCCCGAGCGCGCGCCGGTTGGCGGGGCGCCCGTCATTTTAAGCGTGGGGCGCTCGGTGGAAAAGAAGGGTTTCCCCGTCTTGATCGACGCGTGCGACCTCCTGCGAAAGAGGGGCGTTGCGTTCGAGTGCCACATCGTGGGAGGCGGACCGCTCGACCAGTCGCTCGCCGCGCAGATCGGCAGCTTGGGATTGGGTGAGAGCGTGAAATTGCTCGGCCCGCGTTCGCAAGACGAGATCCGTGCGATGCTGGTGCAGTGCGCGGTCTTCGCGCTTGCGTCCATCCCGGAAAAGGATGGCGGCAGCGATAATCTTCCCACGGTTGTTATGGAGGCGATGGCGTGCGGCGCCCCAGTCGTTTCGACCGAGCTCGCGGGCATCCCGGAGATGATCGCGAATGGAGAGAATGGGCTGCTCGTGACGCCTGGCAGCGCCGCCGAGCTTGCCGGAGCGATCGAGTCGCTTCTCAACGATCGGACGCTTGCCGACCAGCTCGGCGCGGCTGGGCGGAAAACGGCCGAGGCCCGGTTTGCCATCGGAAGCACCACGACGGAACTCAAGCGACTGATCGTGAAACTGGCCCGCGTGGCGCCGCCTCCCAGCGCGATCGCGCTCGATCCTGCTCTGGCTGAAGTGCAGGATGGGCGCGCCTTTTGGCGGAGGTTTTTCTAACGTTCGGCGTCCGCTTTATTGGCCGCTTGCGAGCGGTTGCGGTCGATTCTCGAAGAAAGCGATCGCTTCGCCGACGAGAAAAAGCGAACCCGTGCAAAGAATCCGTTCGCCGGATTTCTGCGCCTCCGCGAGCGCGCTGGCAAAGTCGCCTGCGGAAGAGCACGGGGCGTCGGATCCCGACTCTCGCCACCGCTCGCAGACTGTTTGCACCGTGCTGCTGCGATCACTTCGCACGGGAACGACGATCACGCGAGCCGCGATCGGGGCCAGCGCCTGGCACATTCCCGGAACGTCTTTATCTGCCAAAATACCGACGATGACAGTCGCGCGTTCGTCCCCGTAAAGCTCCTTCCATGCGAGCGCGAGTTCGCGGATCGCTGCGGGATTGTGCGCGCCATCCAGAACGATCCGCTCGCCGATGCTCTGAAAGCGTCCAGGCCACGAGACATCGCGCAGTCCTTGGACGATCGCCTCGTCTGAAACCCGAAGTTTCGTCAGTTGCAGCGCGTGAACGGCGAGCGCCGCATTCCAGCGCTGAAATCTGCCCGCCAAGCCGATCTCGAGCGCTCCCAAGGGAGTGATGACAATGTTCAGCGGACACTCCCGGTGCATCGCGATCTGGCCGATTACCGAGAGCACTTCGTCCCGCTGCCATGCGCAGATTACCGGCACGCCCGGTTTAATGATGCCGGCCTTTTCGAAGGCGATCTCCGGCAGCGTTTTGCCGAGCCATTCCTGATGATCGAGATAGATCGGAGTGATGACGGAAACAGCCGGAGTGATGACATTGGTCGCATCGAAGCGCCCGCCCATTCCAACCTCGAGGATTGCCACCTCGGTCCCCATGTCCTGAAACCATCCCAGCGCGATCGCGGTCGTGATCTCAAAGAAGGTCGGGCAGATTTCCCAGCGGGCCACGATATCGCGGATATCCGTGATCCGCACCGCGACTTCGGGCTCGGGGATCATGACGCCATTGTGCCGGATGCGCTCGCGGAAATCGACGAGGTGCGGCGATGTGAAAAGTCCGGTGCGTCGTCCGCTCGCCCGAAGGATGGAATCGAGCATCGCGCAGACCGACCCCTTGCCGTTCGTGCCCGCGACATGGACGTACCACGGCTCGCCATCGCCCTCGGTGTGCACCCGCAATTCCTTCAGCAGCCGACGGATCGTCCGCAGGCCGAGCTTTATGCCATGCGTCTGCGTGCCGTACAGCCAGGTCAATGCGTCGGGGTACGTCATCGGAGGCCGTGGGGCCGCAGGTCGAACAGCGGAATTGAGGGGGCTTCGCGGCGAATGCTCACGCGGTTCGTTGGCCGCGGGGCATGAGGTATTCCAGCAGTTCGCAGAGCGTCTGCCGCAACTTCTTTCGATGTACGATCATGTCGATCAGCCCGTGCTCCTGAAGGAATTCGGCGGTCTGGAATCCGGCGGGCAAATTTTGGTGCGTCGTCTCCTTAATCACCCGCGGACCGGCAAACCCGATCATCGCATTCGGCTCGGCGAGGATGAGATCGCCGATGGTCGCGAAGCTTGCCGAGACCCCGCCGGTCGTCGGATGGGTGAGCACCGAGATGTAAGGGAGAGAGGCGCGGGCGTGCAATGCGAGCGCGCCGCAGGTCTTGGCCATCTGCATCAGACTGAAGACCCCTTCGTACATCCGTGCGCCGCCTGATGCGGATATGATGACCACGGGCAGCCCCGCTTCCGTGGCATGCTCGATGATGCGCGTGAGCCGTTCGCCGACGACGGAACCCATCGTCGCCGCGAGAAAATTAAAGTCGAGGGCGGCTATCGCGATCGGATCTCCTTCGAGCACTCCGACGCCGGTGAGCGCGGCGTCCTTCATTCCGGTTTTGCGCTGGTAGTTTTTCAGGCGGTCGGTGTAGCTCGCCTGCCCCGTGAATTTCAATGTATCGACGCTTACCATGCCTGCGTCGTGCTCATCGAAGCTCTTCTCATCGAGCAGCATCTCGATCCGGTCCATGGCGCCCAGCGTGAAATGGAATTCGCAACGCGGGCAGACTTGATAATTCTTTTGGAGCTCCAGGCGGTGGATCATCTCTCCGCAGTGGGGGCATTTTTGCCAGAGGCCTTCGGGAAGCTCCCGCTTTTTGCCAGACAGGAAGCGTGGTTTGTCGAAGATGCCCATGGAATTATTTCAAGCCCTCGCGACCGCCAGCACGCGGACCGATGCGGCTCCGGCGGCTCGCAGAACCCGTGAGCATTCGTCGGCGGTCGAGCCGGTCGTGAAGATATCGTCAATGAGAAGCAGATTTCGTCCGTTCACGGAAGCAGGATGCTCCACACTGAACGCTCCGCGCAAGTTTTCCATTCGTTTATCACGGTCCAGCCGGGTTTGTGTTGTGGTGTACCGGATGCGCTTCAGGCAGAGTGTCATCGGCTTCCGGGCATGGCGCGCGACGATGTCGGCGAGGATCTCGGCTTGATTGAATTCCCGCTCTCGCTGCCGCGCGGAGTGCAGCGGGACTGGGACGATTGCATCGACCGGGGTCACGAGGATCCGTTCGTCCGTCATTCCGGCAAGCATCCACTTGCCGAGCTGATGCCGGAGATGAAACTGCCTCTCGTATTTGAAGCGGTGAACGAGATCGCGCACCACCCCTACGGCGCGGTAGGCCGCCACGGCGCAGGCAAAGCGAAAATGGCGGCCGTGGCAATTGCCACATCGGAATTCCTCGGTGATGGCGCCGCTGAACGGCTGGGAACATTGGCGGCAGAACGGCGCCACAATCCGTTCGGCGCGATTCGAGCATTCCTCGCAGAGATGCCGACCGGCTTCGCATTCCGCCTGGCACGCGGCGCAGTGCGGAGGATAGACAAGCGACAGAAGGGCGCCGCCTGCCGCTCGGCCTAGATCAAGCGCGGGTCGGAGGGATCGGCAGAACGTCCTCACGGGCAAGGCGAATGTAAACGAGTAGAAGCGCGAACGCCATGGCGAGGACCGGCAGCGGCCCCGACAGGAGATCCACCCCGGCCCAAAAGCGGGATGGCGGCGCGGAAACGGTGATGGAATCGAAGCTGAACGCCGCGAACAGGGCGCCCCATAGCAGACCTATCCCAAGCCAGAGCGAGTCGGTCTCCTGCCGGGCGTATCCAAGCAGCACGCCAAGCGTCAGCGCAGGGCCAAGCTGCATGAGGAGGAAGATCGGGTCGCGAAGCGATTCCGCCGTTTCCTTCAGGAGCACAAACCCGGAAAGCGAGCCGGCGTGCGCGATGCTCGAAACCGAGGGCAGCCGGAAAAGAAGGCAGGCTGCGAAAAACAGCGTGCTCCACGCCCACGCCCCCCTGCCGCCGAGCGAACGCCGCAAGGCGGCGAAAAGGACGCCGCGAAAGATGAGTTCGGCGAGGCACGCCAGCAGAAGCGACGGAACCAGGCACCAGACGATTTGCGCCGGGTGAACAGGCTTTCGCACGGCCCGGAGGTTGGACAGCAGCAGACCGAACCCAAGCAATCCGAAGAGAAACGCGGTGATTGCGAAACCGCTCGCCAGATGCTGCCAGCGGTGTCGATTGCGCGCGAGCCGCAGCGCACGTGCGGACGTGACATCCAGCCAGATCGATGCCGGCATCGCTAGGAGGAGCGCCGCGAGCACAAGCGCAGGCGCCAGGCTGTCGGCGAATTCCCGTGTGATGAACCGCAGCGGGCCGCTGACGAACACATCGCTGCGGTACGGATCCCAAGTCATCAAGCGATTGGCAAGCGCCCATTGCTCCATGTCGTGCGCCAGCCGAAAAACGCGCGGAGCGAGCAGCGCCCCCAGCGCGGCGGCTGCAAGCAGGTAAACGATGATTTTCGCGACTATCTTCACGGGGGAAATGCTATACTGATCGAATGCCCGCCCTCCGCCAAACGAAATCCGCCCCCTTATGAGCAATCGGAATGTGCATGCGTGGAAAACAACGAACTCCGACCGCGAAACGCGCGAAGTGCGGGCGGAGAAGTTTGGCGGCCGCTGGCGGTTCCAAGCAAAGGCGCGCGGCGACGAGGCGTGGACCTATTACGACACGCCAACCGACGAGGATCTCGCCGAGCTCCGCGACGTGCTCTGGCGCAAATATCAGCGCAAACGGCTCTCATTCGACGACGTGGCCGCCATCGACAAGATGATCGAACAGCGGGGCGGTCTGAAGCCGGTGGAAACCCCGGAGGAACAGGGATTGGAGGAGGAATAGTCGTCCAGGTAGAGAATGGTCGTCGCGGCGGTTTTCCCTTTAACGCTTAGGGTTTAGCCGCCAGACCCGTCGCCGCGCCCGGATACCGTTGTAGGCACTCGTCTGGGGAGGGAACGGAAACCGGGCATCCCGCAAAGCCGGTGGCGCCCCGGGTGACGAGCGAGTCACAACGTTCGAGCAACTTTTGACGGCTGAAGTGAAATTGTCGGGGCGAGGATAATCGCGCCGCCCCATTTTTGCAACTTAGGGTTCTCTCAGAATTGATGTCCGCTTACCAGGGCAGCTTGCTCGCGGCTGGTTGGACATCACACTGTCGAGTTCCAAAACTTGGCTGCCAGTTAGCGATCGGTTGAACAAGCTCACCTCGTCGATCATACCATTGAAGCAATCCACCCATTTCTTCCCCTGTGTGTTCGTGTTACCGCCGATGATGATCGGGTTCGTGTCGGCAAACTGGAAAGGAACCGCGCACGGCGCTGACTTTGCAAGCCGCCCGTTGACGTAGAGCCTGAACTCCTTGTTGTCGTAGGTTCCAGCCAGATGAATCCACTCACCAACTGGGATATCTTCGTCGCTCTTTATGTTCTGGTAATGAGCACCGTCGGCATCGATCGAGAACAGGGCTTTGTTCTTGAAGACTGCGAGGCCGAAATACTCGGATGGCCCGTCCTTCACTTCTCGGGAGATGATCATATTCCACGTCGCATCGCCGTCGCGCTTTACCCAGGCGGAAATGGTGAGGCCGTTCTTGAAGTCATCCAGCGTGGCGGCGTGCGGCACCTCGACCAGTGCATCCTGTTTGCACTCGATCGCACCGCCGAACTTGCCCGCTGCGCGCACCGCCCCGAGCAACTTTCCATCATGCTTGCCGCCTGAGCTGTCTATGATTTGCGGACCGGAAGCCTCGTCGAACTTCCAATGAGCCATGAGTCCCGATGAAGCGGAGTTCACCGCCGCCGCCGAAGATTCGTTGACGATGCAGAACAGGTTCTTCTCGGTGCGGATGAAAAGCTGGCCTTGTGAGATGGCGGGCGAGGCCTGCGCCTTTTCGTCGAGCGCATTTTTCGCGAGCACTTTGAAAGTGGGACCGGCCTCGATCACTGTCGTCTCGCCGTTGTCGCCGGTGAAGTAGATGCGTCGGTCCGCCGCGACTGGGGACGCGGAAAAGTTTCCGCCGATGCGTTCCTGCCAGATCACTTCGCCAGTGGCCGCTTTCATGCACGTCGCGATACCGCCATCGGAGATCGCAAAAAGATGTGGCTGCACATAAATCATCGACGGCACCTTCGGCATTCCTTTTCTCTGCTCCCACACGAGGTTCGTTTCCTTGAGATCGCCCGCGCCGCCGAGCTTGAAGGCCTTGATCGTTTCCTTCCCGCCCCAGCCGCCGGCGGTGAACACCAGGCCGTCGCCGATCACCGTCGATGGCACCTTGCCTTCGCCGATCACCGCGCTGGACCAACGCCGCTCGCCGGTCTGAGCGTCAAAGCCCTGCACGACATCGCCCGCTTCACTCACTACCTCGGCACTGCCGTCGTGCTCCCAAATCGTCGGCGTCCCGTGCGAGATGCGCGAGAGCCCGCGCCTGCCCTGCCAGCGCTCTTTGCCGGTCTTCGTGTCGAGCGCGATCACCCGCGATTGATCCCATGGCTTCTGCCAGCCGAGTTTTTTGTCCTCACCGTCACTGCTGCCGTCGCGCGCCATGAGGAGCAGGTCGCGAAAAAGGATCGGCGATGAGCCGAGCCCGTGCTCGCCGTAAAATGAGTAGTCGCGATTGGTCCACACGATGTCGCCGGCAAAGTTCAACGCCGCGAAACTTCCATCGCCAAAGCACGCATAAACCCGCTCGCCATCCGTCGCTGGAGTTGGCGTTGCGAAAGTATTGCGATCCTGTTTGTGCCGCGGGACTTGTTTGAAAACTTCTTTGTCCCAGAGAATTTTCCCCGTCTTCCGATCTAGGGAAAGCACGCGGCACGATTCGCCGTTGTCCGTCGCGGTCGTCACGAAAACGCGCTCGTCCCAGACGATGGGCGACGACCACGACACGCCGGGTAGTTCGGTCTTCCACGCGACGTTTTCAGTGGGGCTCCATTTCAGCGGAAGTTCGAGTTCTCTGGAGACGCCCTGGCCGGTCGGCCCGCGAAACTGCGGCCAGTTCTCAGCGACGGCGGCGCCCGTTGCCAGCGCCAGCGTGAGAGTAAGTATCGTCATTAAATGCTTCATGAGTTGCGAGTTTTCATTGCGGTTTGTTTTGCACCAGAAACCTCGGATGCTCAGGCGGCATCCGGGCGCCAGCGATACATCTGGATGTTCGCCCAAGCGGCGTTCTCAAACAGGACAACATACTCCCCGTTCTTTCTCAGGGTCACTGTCATTCCATAGGCGGCGTCAACCTGGCCATCGCTGCCCTTCCAGCCATTGACGTTCTGGCGCAGCGTTCCCACCAGCTTGCCATCGGACTTGTTCAATATCCGGACATGCCCGATCCCGTATCCGATGAAGGCGTAATCACCCGTCACCGAAAAAGTGACAGGGTCGCCGCCACCGTAATTGCTGATGCCCGCATAATCCTTGTCACGATAGGGCAGCTCAGCGGCGTAACTGGCCGTGCGGTTGCCCTTGGACCAGTCGGTGAACTTCTTCACGCTCAGGAAGGATCCCCAGTTCCCGTCCTTCACATCGCCCGCCAAGTACATCGTATCCGAATCGGAGTCATAGATCAACCGGCGCACCGGTTTGAACGCGGAGACAACCTCCGTGGTGGCATTGGTCGCGTCCCACAGCGGATTGCTGTTCTGATCAAGACCTCCATATTTGTAATGGATGATCGTTTGCGGATCGCCAATGGTGAACAGGTCGCCATTCTTTGCGATGTTCCAGTATTGGTTGTAGATCCCATCCTTCTTTGGCTTTTGATCCCACGTCCTGGTCTGCGAGTTGTAAAAACAGTTGAACTTGTCGCCGCCGGCGCCCATCCGAAATGAAGGCGCCAACACCTCGCCATCGGTGGCCGTATCCTGGCGGTGTAGTTCGAATCGATAGCCTTCCTGACTGCTGCGTCCGACAAACAGTTTGCCGCCAATTCGCCAAGCCCCGGCGCCTAAAGACCGGGACCCCACGTCGGTGTTTTGGTCAACCCGCGGATCGTTTGGATATTTAAACCGATTGACGGTGAAGCCCTTTAAGGACCATTCACCGCCGGGTGTCGTCTTGGAATAGTCCAGCGAGTAATGGTGGTACTTGGAATACACCTCGGTATGATTGTCCGGGTCCAGGCCAGCGCTGTCGAGCGAGGTGCCGGCAAACAGCCGCCATTGCAGTGCGCCGTTCGGATTCCATTTTTCAATGCAGTTGCCCCAGAATGTTCCATAGGTGCAGCCGGTAAAAATATTGTCACTGGCGTCAACTGCGATGGCTTTGATCCAGTGCAGCTTTGCTGAATTTGTAAACTCACCGGGAATGCCCGAGAAGATTCCGTCTTGGGCGCCGAACGTCCCCACTTTGGAAGGTGTTCCCCTGATGTCGTAAATCCAAATCTGGGAGTGAGCGTTCAGACCACCCACCAGCAACTTGCCGCTGCCATTCACTGCAACCGATAAGGGCTTCTCAAAGTCCGTGATTTCCGGCCCAGGCGCCCCCGCGGGAGAAAATGACATCACTTTCTCGCCCCACCACATCGGACCTCCGGAGGGCGGCTGGACGCTCGCAGCACTATAGATGATCACCCAGACATTGTTGGAGGCATCCACTGTAAGTCGTGTCGGGCTGGCGCAGGACCAACTGGATTTCTCGGTCATATCCGCGGTGTTGATAACGCGTATCTTCCCGCTGCTAAAATCGCTCACGTACAGGGTGTCGCCCTTGAGAAACAGACCCTGGATGTTTGCGCCTTTCAGGAATGGAGTATATGGACCCAAGCTTCCACCATGACCGGCTCTTAGAATGCCCTTCGTCCCGGTGCCATAATACACGTATTGGTTATCCGCCGCGACTACCGAAACCGGATCGCCAAAGCCGGATTCAAACCGGTCATACCTGGCGATAAAACCGCCATCATCGGCATTGTATTCAGCCCCGCCGCCCCCCGTCTCGGCATAGCCGGCGGTATAGAGTTTGCCATTGGGGCTAACACACATGTCGGCCAGTTCTTCGGTGACATTTTTGTGCCCATTCGCATCCATGTAGGTGTTCCCCAGCCAGGAAGTGGAATACGCTCCCGGAGGATCAAACGGCACTTCTGCACTGGCGGCCTGCACGAACAGGGCAAGCCAGACGACTGTGTGGATCGAGACTTTTCGGCTGGATGACAATTTCATTGTTTGTCCTGGTTTTGCATTTCCTCCTTGGTCACTGCCGCCATCAGATACGCAAAGGATTTTCTGCCGCCGCCCAGTCAACCATCGATGCGAGGAGGTGAAGTCCGATTTTGAAGGCGTTCCTCATGGCTTGATCAGTTTGCCGCCCGGCGCCGGATAGCTCTTCGCCGCGTCATCCAGCACCAGCACCCAGTCGATGTGCTCGCCCTTGTCGGGAGAAATAAATTCACGCTCGCCCGTGTTGGGAAAATCGCCGATGAGTTTGGCCGAGCCGTCGCGCGGGTTGAACCACCAAGCCTTCACCGTTGCGCCGGTGATTTTGTCCATTCGTACTTTGAAGGCCCGACCGACAGGAGCATAGACCATGACATAGCTGCCATCGGAATCGCGTGTCGCCGCGAAGTGCCGCGTGCCTGCGCCAGGCATCGCCGTGGGGATTTTCGTCTCCACGATGACCGAGTCATCGGGGATGCGCGTGAGGAATGGCCGCGATTCCAGCAAGTGCCGCGCGTGCTGCATCTGCGCCGCGCCCGGCTGATTGATCGCGTCGCTCCACGGCATGAGCGGATTATTGATCGGCGCGCGCGGCGGAGCCCACATTTGCCACACCGAATGATGTCCGTAGGTGTGCCCGAATGCGCCGCCGAACAAATCCCAATACAGCGCGCGCCGCACATCGGCCGCAACCGAGTGGCCGTACTTCTTCGCGTTGAAGGAGACGGGATGATCCTCGTAGATCGGCTCCGCATCGAGCACGGGCTTCGGTGGCGTAAGGTTGTAATCTTCGCGTGTGCGGTCGTAGCGCTCGGTGAATTCCAAGTCGTGACCGTTCTGCCGCATGTTGAAATCAAGCCACGCTTCGTTGTGAAAATATCCCGCCGAACCCGCGCCGCCGTTTGGATGCAGACTGATGAGATGCGCGCCGCCATCGCCCTTCCGGAGCCCGCGCGCCATTGCCCGGATCGTCTCCTTCTGCTCCTCGCTGTCGAATCCGCGGTCGCCGCCGAGAATCCAGACGAGTCCAGCGTCCTTGTATCTGCGACCGAGCCACTCGCCGTAAATCTCCGCATTTTCCGGCGTGAAGAGCGGCTTCCCGTCTTTCACCTTGTCGTGCCAGTAGCGCCCCCAGGCCGGGAGAAAGCCGATCATGATGCCGAGGTCGTTCGCTTTTTTCACGATGAAATCGACGTGATCCCAATAGTCGTTGTCCGGCCCGTCCTTCACTGCGGGCTTTGTGGGATCGAGATCGGTCAGCGGCAAAAAGCCGTAGGCGTTCGGGTCGGTGTGCCCGTCGAGTTCCGCAATCGCCACGGCCTGCACGACGGTGAAACCGAGCTTCGCGCGGTTTTCCAGGTAACGCTCCGCGTCCTCGCGATTAAGCCGGTGAAACAATTCCCATGCGGTATCGCCCAGCCAGAAAAACGGCGCTCCGGTTTCGGTGACGAGGAAGCGTTTGTTGTCGCTGACCTTCAGTTGCGGCGTCGCGGTGAGCGCGGGCAAAGAGGACAAAACCAGCGCAGCGACGCAGAGAGAAAAAGACGGAAATGATTTCATGAGTCTCTTAATGAACGACCGCACCGGACTTCGCCTAGAAAACTTCATTGTCTTTTTTGGACGATTTTTCATGGCCGGTTATCTGGGAAACTCCTGAGGCAGGGCAAAAGTGCCATTTCACTTTCATTCGTTTTCATGCAATCATACCTCGTTCAGGCAAAGCGGAATGGCGGTCGCACCGACTCGTTATAGCAATCCTCGGCTTTCGCGGACTGAATTGAGAGAATCACATCGAGAGCAAAGGAAGCCGCAATCTGGAACGCCCCCCGCAATTTCGAAAATCGCGGAGATCCTTTGTAAATATGCGTCATTTTCCGGGCGACGGTTTCAACTCCTCCATCGTACGGAAGAATTCGTCGGCCATCGCCTGCGCATTGTTACCGTCGCGCGGCACGGTAAGGGCGAGTCGGTCGTAGTCCTCCACCTTGGGAATGCAGCCCGGTGCGAATAACTGGAAGAGCCACGCGCCGTCGCCCCATTGGTTCGCTTTGCCCAGTCCGCTCCGCGCATACTCGCGCAGGAAATCGCAGAGCGGAATCTTCGGCAGTTCATCGAAGCGCACGGGATTCCACGTGCCGACCTTGTCCCAGAAATAGCCGCGCGCCCAGTTCACGAAGCGGAAGTTCCGCATGGCGATTTCCCAAGCCCATCGGTCCGACAGCCCCGCAATAGAGCTCCCCCGCGTCGTAATCCGTTGTATCCGCCGCCATCGACTTGAAATACAATGAGGCGGGCCACGATCGAGTGATCAGTGAGAAATGCGCTGGCAATGGTCGTGCAGGAACCGCCGACGAAGACAAGCAGCGGTTTTTCCGGCGATGCTTTCCTGGCCTCGGAAACGATGAGCGCACTGCCCGCCGTCCGCTCGAATGACGCGTCCTCCACCCTGCCGCTCGCGGGTTTGCGGATCGCCGTGGTCGAACCGACGACGGGTTCGGGAATGGACTTCAGGCCGCTGTCGCGAGCCAGTCGAAACAGCCGCTGCGCGTCATCCGTCTGCTGCTTGAGTTCGTGGGCGTATTTCGTTTCCCAGCCAAAGGTGCAGCGGGTGACGACATTGCCCACGAGGTTCGCCTGGCCGAGATTTGCCTTCGCCCAGAGATAGGCTGCGTCCGGCACATCGGTCCACCAATCGTTGTCGTAGACGATGGGATTCTCGAGGCCCACGCCCGCGAGATGCACGACGCCGTTCTCGACCGTGTAGTCGGGAATCGCCGCCACTGCTTGAGATGATGGAAACATCAATGCTACGAGTAAAAAGACGATCGCGATGATGGCGCGTCGAATGGCGAGCGATGTATTGCAGAGCATATATGATTTTCTTATTAGCTTTCTGTTCTGGTTTTTGTCCCGCGGTACCGGCAAGACAAGGTGAAGGACGGGAAGCCGCGTTTCACGCCTGTGAAATCCAGCTTCGCGCGGTTTTGCAGGTAACGCTCCGCGTCCTCGCGATTGAGCCGGTGAAACAATTCCCATGCCGTATCGCCCAGCCAGAAGAACGGCGCTCCCGTTTCGGTGACGAGGAAGTGGTTATTGTCGCTGATTTTGGGTCGCGGAGTTTCCGCGAAGCTGCCGACAAAGGAAACAGCAGGATCGCCAGCGCGAGGGAGAAAAGACGGGAGGGAATCATGGTGCGCAGCGTGACGCACCCGCAGTGCTTTTCCTAGAAACCTCCGCGCGATCTTTTGGACGATTATTACATCGCTTCGACGCGCATCTTCCGCCGTCCGAGCCGCGCGACCATTTGATTGCGCAGGCTGTGCAGCAGCACGGCGAGGAAGATAATCGCGCTTGTGATGAGGGGGTACAGGCAGGGATCGGTGTTCAGGATCACGAGGCCGTTCTCGACGCACTGGATGGGCAGCGCGCCGATGACCGTGCCGGGGAAAATGCGGCCGCGCCCACCGAAGAGGCTGGCGCCGCCGAGCACGGCACGGCATGCTCGCTAAAAACGAAACCCGCACATGAATCTTTCCACGACCGAAATTAACCCCCGAAATCTGCCGGGTCGAGCAGCCCTTCATCCTTTCCCCGCCCCTCGCTCCCTCCAGATCCCGTCACTCCCCGGCGCCCTTCGACGCCCGACCCGTTTCCTGCGCGGCGCGCTGAAATGGGGTTTCCTTGCAGTGGTAGGCATGCAGTTACTTATTCCCATTGTCGGCGCGTCAGCCGCTGTTGCTGCGGTCGTCCCCTTGCCGCCGTTGCTCTCGGATCCTGAGGAACCTATCGTTTTTCCCGCAGACGCTGGCGTGATCGACGTCACCAAGCCGCCTTACAACGCCAAGGGCGACGGCAAGACCGACGACAGCGATGCGATCCAGAAGGCGCTCGACGATTATCCGTCGAACAACCGCATCATCTACCTGCCCAACGGCACCTACCTGGTGTCGCACCAGATCGAGTTCGGGATCTCACGACGCATGCACCCCGGCATGAAGATCGATGGCCGTGACGGTTCGCATCAACGGTTGACCATCCTGCAAGGCCAGACGCGCGACAAGGCGATCATCAAGCTCGCCGACAACTGCCCGGAATTCCAGAAGACCGGCATCCAGCCCAAGGAGGAGGACATCGGCCGTCCGCTGGTGCGCGGCGTGGTGTGGACCGGCGAGAACATCGCACAGCACTTCCGCAACGCGATCCGCAATCTGACCGTCGATACCGGCAAAGGCAATCCGGGCGCGGCTGGCGTGCAGTTCAACGCCAGCAACCAAGGATGCATGCACGCGGTTAAGATCGTTAGTGGCGATGGCCAGGGCGGCATCGGACTCGACATTGGTTTCACCGGCGATTCCGGTCCGGCCGAGGTGCGCCATCTCGAGGTCATTGGGTTCGACTACGGCATCTGGGCGTCGAACCTGAATTCGTTCACGGTCTGGGACGTGAAGCTTAAGGGCCAGAAAAAAGCCGGCATTCGCTCACCGTTTGAGGTGCTGATGTTGCACCGGGTGCGCAGCGACAATACGGCGCCGGCGCTGTCGATCGGTAATCGCTGGAGCTCATTCGTCACCCTGATCGACGCCGAACTGCTCGGCGGCGGCCCCGACCAGCCCGCCATCCTGGTCGATGGCAAACCAAACGAAAAGCATCTATTCGCCCGCAACGTCAAGGTTGGCGGCTATGGACTGGCGGTGAAATCCACGGCCGACGAAAAGTTGAACGCCAAGGGCGATCTCGACGAGTATTCCTACGGACCGGTCACCAAGGCCTTCCCGGACTGCGTGCCGCGCACGCTCAATCTGCCGGTGAAGGATGAGCCCGCAGTGCCGTGGGGCGATCCGACCAAGGACTGGGCCAACGTCATCGCCAACGGCGCGGTCGGCGACGGCAAGAACGACGACACCGCGGCGGTGCAGAAGACGATCGACAGCGGCGCCAAGGTGGTTTACTTCCCAGGCGGCAAGAAGTACCGATGCACGCAGCTCATTCTGCGCGCCAACGTCCAGCGCCTGATCGCCTGCGAGGCCTATCTCACAGCCGAGATTCTGGTCCAGGATGGCAATGCCCCGGCGGTGGTGATCGAGCGCTTCATGCCGACCTGGGACCAAGGCGACAAGGGGGTGAAGATCCGTCAGCAGAGCAAGCGCACGCTGATCGTCCGCGACATCAATGGCTGGATCTACCAGGAGGAGCTGGGCGACGTCTTCGTCGACGACGTGGTAGGCGCCCTGCATATGCTCAAGCCCGGCGCCAGCACCTGGTGCCGCTACCTGAACTACGAATCCTCGCCCGGTCCGAGCCTGACCAACGATGGCGGCAACCTGTGGATCATGGGCAGCAAGATCGAGCATCCGGAACCGCAAGTCGAACTGCTGAACGGCAGCCGCACCGAGATCCTTGGCGCCATGTGGTACGCCGGCTTCGGTGACGTGGTGATCAAGCCGGGCATGCGCATCGTCGATTCCGCCGCGACCCTGGTCGGCCATCGCCAGCACAGCTTCGGCTCCGGTCGCTGGAAGAACTGGATCGAGGTCGAGCGCAAAGGAGAGAAGTTCCTGTGGACCGATTGGGCGCTCGACTTCCTCTCCACCGCGACGCAGGCGGACATTGATGCGGTGAAGAAGTTGAAGAAACCCTGAGCCCTGTCTTGCCTGGATTCAGCCGACCGTCGGCCGCATGCGCGACAGGCTATGATGGCGCGCCGGTGAATTGGGTCGTCAGCTCGGCGCGCAAACGGGGTTTCTTCCAGTTGCTCAGCGAAATTACCGGCGTCGGGCCAGCCGCCGAGCTGCGCGCGGAGGAGACCACGGGTACGAGATTTTTCAGGCGGTCTCAACGCGGATCTGGCGTTGCCCGAGCCGCGCGACCATATGATTGCGCAGGCTGTCCAGCAGCACGGCGAGGAAGATGATGGCGCTGGTGATGAGGGGATACAGGTAGGGATCGGCATTCAGGATCACGAGGCCGTTTTCCACGCTCTGGATGAGCAGTGCACCGATGACCGTGCCGGGGAAAACGCGGCCGCGCCCACCAAAGAGGCTGGCGCCGCCGAGCACGGCAGCGGCGATGGCGGTGAACTCGCGATTCTCGCCAAACTTCGGCGAGACCGCGCCGATTTGCGCGAGCGAGATGATGCCGCCGAGCGCCGCGCACACGCCACAGACCAGATAGACGCCGAGAAGGATGCGCCGGCTGTTCAGGCCGGCCTTCAGCGCGGCATCGGGATCTGCGCCAACGGCGTAAATATGGCGCCCAAAGGTCGTGCATGTGAGGGTGAGATGGGCGAGCAGGAGCACGGCGGCGAAAAGCACGATGGGGAGCGGGATGCCGGCGAGTTTCACCGCGCCAAGCTGGAGAAAGGATTCGGGGAGATTCATCGCGCGCGTCTGCGTGACCCATAGCGCGAAGCCGCGGCCGACGTAGAGCGTCGCCAGCGTGACTACAAAGGGCATCACCCCAAGGCGCGTGATGAGCAGGGCATTCACAGCGCCGCAGGCTGCGCCGATGCCGAGCATGGCTGCAAGGGCGAGGGCGAAGGGTTGCCCGGCGAGGACCATTTTCCCGGCGACGGCGGCGCCGATGAACATGATCGCACCGACCGACAAATCGACGCCTGCTGTGAGCAGGACGAAGGTCATGCCGATGGCGACAATCGCGGTCGAGGACGCCTGCACCGCGATGTTCGTGAGATTTTGCGCCGTGAAAAACTGCGGAGCCAGCACGCCGAAGAGGGCGAGGACGATGGCGAAGAGCACGAGCGGCGCGTTGCCCAGCAAGGCGGAGGCTCCCGTTCGCGCGGCCGAGCGACTGCGGACTGGGGCGTCGGTCCTGGGTTGCTGGAGCGCGGCGCGGAGGATGCGCTCGCGGTCGAAGTCGGGACGCGCGATTTCATCGGTCAGCTCCCCGCGATTCATCACGAGGATGCGGTCGCAGATGCCGATGAGCTCCTCGATTTCCGATGAGATGACGAGCACGCCTGCGCCGCGCGCGACGAGGTCGTTGATGAGCGCGTAGATTTCCGTCTTTGCGCCGATGTCGATGCCCCGCGTCGGCTCGTCGAGGATGAAGACGGATGGCTCGGCGAGCAGCCATTTTGCCAGCACCACCTTCTGCTGGTTGCCGCCGCTCAGGCTTTTCACCGGTTGGGCGTCGCGCGCGGATTTGTTCAGCCGCACGGCGTCCCGGATGCCGGCGGTGCGGGCGCGCAACCCGTCAAGATCGAGCCAGCCCAGCGATGCCTGCTCGGGCAGTGTGACGAGCGCGAGGTTGGCGGCGATGGAGGCTTCCATGCAGAGGCCCTCGGCGCGGCGGTCTTCCGTGAGAAAGGCGATGCGCTCGCGGATGCACGCGCGCGGCGAACGACGGTCGAGCACGCGGCCAGTCACGCGCACTTCGCCGCGCTCGCACGGGTCGAGTCCAAAAAGGACGCGAGCGAGTTCCGAGCGACCCGAACCCATGAGACCCGCAACGCCGAGCACTTCACCGCGCCGCAGGGTGAAGTGAATATCACGGAGCACGCCGGGCTGTGTGAGACCGACGGCCTCGAGCAATGGCTCCGCGCCAGGCGCTGTGGTGCGCGGCGGGAAGAATTGCTGGATGTTGCGCCCGACCATCAGCGTGACCATGCGCTCTTTGATGAACTCCGCCCGCGGGCCTGTGGCGACGCGTTCGCCGTCGCGCAGCACCACGATGTCGTCGCAGAGCCGGAGCACATCTTCGAGGACGTGGGAGATGTAAATCATTGCGATGCCGCGCGCACGGAGGCGCGTCATCAGCGCGAAAAGCCGCTCCGTTTCCCGGGCCGTGAGCGAGGTTGTCGGCTCATCGAGGATGATGAGACGCGCGTCGAGGCTGAGGGCTTTGGCGATTTCGACGAGTTGCCGTTCGCCGGTGGGCAGGTGCTCGACGAGCGTGTCTGGCGAGACCGTTACATCGACCTCCGCGAGCAGCGCGCGGGTGCGTTCGCGCATCTGCGTCGTGTCGATCAGTGGAGTGCCGGCCCGGTGTGGGAATGCCGTCAGGAAGAGATTCTCCGCAACGCTGAGGTTGGGAAAAAGATTCAGCTCCTGATGGATGAACGCCACGCCCGCCGCCTCCGCATCGCGCGGCCCGCGCGGCTCGAACTCGCCGCCAGCAAGCAACAGCAAACCGTCATCGGGCCGGTGATTTCCGCCGAGGATATTCATCAGCGTGGATTTGCCCGCGCCGTTTTCCCCGACCAGTCCGACCGTGCGCCCCGCGCCGACGGTGAAGCTCACGCCCTTTAGCACCGGCACGCCGAAGAAACTTTTGCGGATGTCGCGGAACTCAAGCATCGGCCTGCCTCCCCGCGAGTTTGTGCCGCGCGGCGTCGAGCACCGCAGCGAGCAGGATGACTGTGCCTTTCACCATCATAATCGTGAAGTGCGAGAGGTTTTGCAGGTTCAGCGTGTTGTCGATGAGCGTGAGGAAAAGCACGCCGAAGACCGTCCACAGGACCTTGCCTTTTCCGCCGTAGAGGCTCGTGCCGCCGATGACCGCCGCGCCGATGACATCCAGCAGGATGCGCGCGCCCATTGTCGGCGAACCCGTCTCCAGCCGACCGGTGTAAAGCACCGAGGCGGCCGCCGCGCAAAGCCCGCAGACGATGTAAGCGCCAAGCGTCACACGCGTCACCGGCACGCCCGAGATGTGCGCCGCGCGTTCATTGTGCCCGACTGCGTACAGCCAGCGGCCAAAGAGTGTGCGGCTGAGCGCGAGATGCGCGGCCCCGGCGACACCGAGCGTGACCGCGAGCGCTGGGAGAACGTGCGCGCCGATGGCGTTGAACGCGGCGGGCAGACCGAAAATATTCTTCGATTTCGTGAGCCACACCGCGACTCCGCTGAAGAACATCATCGCTGTCAGCGTGACGATGAACGGTGGCATCCGCAGCCGTGTGATAGCCATGCCATTCGCCGCACCGAGCAAGGCGCCGACTGCGAGCATCGCCGCGATTCCCGCGAACACGCTGCCGGGCAACCAACCCGTCTCCGCATTCATCACCAGCGCGCCGACCACGCTGGCCAGGCCAATGGTCGAGGTAACGGACAAATCAATGCCACGCGAGATCAGCACAAACGTCTGCCCGATCGCGACCACCAGCAGGGGCAGCATCGCCGCGAGGATGTTTGCCAAATTGTCCGGCGACGCGAGCCCGGGCGTGAACGGGCACATCGCGATGAAGTAGCCCGAGCAGAGCAGCAGCACGAGGTATTCGGAGAGCAGGAATCGGTAGGCGGTGAGCCGTGCGCGGTGGGCAGTGGGCGGGGACAAGGGGCTATTTGGAAATGCAGAAGCTTTCGTAAGTCGCGATCGTCGCGCAGAGCTTTCCGCCGACTTTGCGCGCAGCATCAGCGAGGGCGCCGCTGGAGTCTTTGGTCAGATAATCGCAAAGCCGCGCGGTGCGGAGCCAGTGCAACGTTTCCTGTAACTCGCCATCGGCGTGGGTGAGCTTGCTTAGGAAATGCGCGGGGCAACGCCGCTTCGCCCACGCCTCCGCGAGATTTGCGCCGATGGATCGTGAGCTGCGCCGCACCTGATCCGTGAGCGAGTAGGTTTCCTCCTTGGGAAAGGCTTTGCTCGCGACAAACACTGCCTGCTGCAGTTCCATCGCCGCCTTGTAAACTTCGGGGTCACGATAATTCTGAACCGCCTTCGAGTTGCTCATAGGAATTGTCGAAAAGTGTCACCATTCACCGCTCACCGGCGACCGCTTTCCGCTCACTGCCTTCCGCCCACTGCGTTCGCACCCCACATGCGCGGCGTTTTCTCCGCGAGGTTGGCTTGGTGGATGACAAAGCCGGGATCGAGAATCAGCTCGGGCACGTGCTTTCCTGCGCGCAGATCGACGAGGGCCTGCACGGCAGCTTGCGCCTCGAAATACACGTCTTGCACGCCGGTCGCGTCGAGGTAGCCGGCTTTCAGCATCGCATACGCCGTCGCGTCGCCGTCGAAGCCACCGAGGATGATGTGGCCGACTTCCCCGGTCTTCTTGTATTTCCCGGCAGACTTCAGCGCGGAGACGATCGATGGGAAAAGGAAGTCGGATGACGTAAAGATGAAGCTGATGTCGGGGTTCGCCTGCAGCGCGTTGACCACGCCTGCCTGCGCCTTCTCCTGGTTCCACTCGGAAGGGACGCGCGCGACGACTTCCACCACGTCCTCCTGCCCCTTCAGCGCCGCATCGAAGCCATCGCGCCGGCCAACCGCATTGATGTCGCCGAGATCGCCGAGGACGACCATCGCCTTGTGCTTGTGGCCGGTTTTGCGCGCCTGCTCGACCATAAAGGAGACGGTCTCCTGGGTAAGCTTCAGATTGTCGGCGACTACTGCAACTGAGCGCGCGTCGCTTTTGTCCGCTGGCCGATTGAAAAGCACGATGGGGATGCCTGCTTCGTTCGCCGCCTTGATCATCGGGATGCACGTCTTGGCATCCTTCGGCACGAGGATGATGCCATCCACCTTGCGCGCGATGAAGTTCTTCACCTGTTGGAGCTGGCGGTTCGCATCCTGGTCGGCGATGGCTTCGAGCACGTTCAGGTCGCGTTTTGCCAACTCGGCTTTGATGGCGTCGAAACCGGCGACCCAATACTCCGTTTGCAGCGTCTCGAAGGCGACGCCGATGGTGATTTTGCCGCCGGAGCCGACGGGTTTGTTGCAGGCTGAAAAAGCGAGTGCGAGGAGGAGTGTGAGGAAGATGCGGAGTTTCATGGGTGGAAGGAGTGGGTAAAAAGCGGCCGGAGATAAGCGATGCTTTCTGCCGCCCAAGACACCTCCTTGGCAATCGTGTCTTCGATTCGCGGTTCGGGCGGCGTCCAGAGTTCGAGGATCGCCGTGTGGCAGCGAGCATAAGGCGCGAGATGTGTGAGGAGCGCGGGCACATCCAAAAAGCCCTGCCCTGCGGGACGTCCGGTGACATGGAAGCCCATGAGGTAGTCCACGCGTTCGATGTCGAAATCCTTGATGTGCAGATTCACCGTGAGCGGGGCGAGCGCGGAGAGAACCTCGGCAAGACCTTCGCCCGCACCGAGAGAGTTTGCCGTGTCGAGGCAGACGCCGACGCTCTTGCATTCAGCAGCCTCGATCATCGCAGCCATCGTGGCGGCGGGAAAACGATCGTGGTTCTCGATGCCGAGAGTCAGGCCGTCGAGCAGCGGTGTTGCTTCGCGAAAGGTCGCGGTAACCTCGTCCGGCGTGGGATGGAAATCGACGTCGTCCACGACGAAGCGGACGAGCGTGGCATCGAGACGGCGCGCGATGGCGGCGTAGATGGCGATGCGTTCGCGAGTAAGTCGCCGTGCACCGATTTCAAGCCGCACGCCCTCACTGCGTGCGCGGTCAGCAAAGCCGTTCAAGCGCGCTTCATCGAAAGTGTGCAGCGGAAGGTTGTCGCCGATCTGGAGCAGCCGGATGCCGTGCTCGCCACAGCGATCGAGCAGGCCGTGTTCGTCGAGCGGGCGCGCCGGAAGATGCCCCCGCACGCCGACGGCCCAGCCGTAGGTGTAGCTGCTCAGGCCGAGTTGCGGACGGTAGGCAGTGGGCGGTGGATGATGGGCGGTGGGCGGATTCACGTTCGTTGCCAAAATTGCTTGCAGCCTACCGCCCACGGTCCACGGCGGTGATGTCCTTCACCTGTCCGCGAATATCGTCCATTTCGAAAATCTTCTCCCACCCATCGCGGAAAATGATCGGGCGCGCGCGCGCGCTAATTTTGTAAGCGGCGTCGGAGAACGTCCCATTTACTTCGCCAAAGAGCACCGCGATTTGGATGCGGAGATGCCCGAGGACAAAATCGCGCGCCGCTTGCGCCGGCACTCCGCGCCGCACGATATTGTCATAGCCTTCCTTCACCACCTCGATGCACGACTGCGCGAGCGTCTCGACGAGCGCGGGCTCGAGCATGGCCATTTGTTCCAGCGTCACTCGATGGATAGCGCTTACCGGCGCGTAGATGGCGCGCGTCACCTCCACGCCCATGTCGTAGTAATGCTCGCCGCCGCTCATCAACGTACAAACCGCCGCCTGTTTCGCCGAGATCCCACCGTAGAAGTCGCGGAACGCCTGCTCGCTCGGCTCCAAATTGAAGACGGACGGATGGCATGGGTGCGCGATGAAATAACCGAGGTCATCGCGGTGCGCGACCTTGCCATCGAGCGGCGCGGCGGGATCGAGAGTGAGCACGAGCGCGCCGGGCCGGAGCTGCGGAATCACCTCCTGCGACACCGACTCAATAGCCACATCCGGCACCGCGAGGATGACCGCATCCGCACCGGGGAGCGCCTCGTCCTGCGTCGAGACATTCACGCCGAGTCCACGCAGCCGCTCGATGCCCGCAGGGCTGACTTCGAGGTAATGCACCTTGTCCGATCCGTGCTTGATGTTGTCCGTGATGCGGCAGCCCATTTTTCCTCCGGCTCCGACGAGTGCGATGGTTTTCATAGTTGGTTCTTTTGGTTGGTTGAAAGTGCGACGACGCGACGCTCGCGCGCCGAGTCGTAGGCGGCGAAGACGAGTTCCAGCGTGCGCAGATTGTCCGCCGCGTGGGTCTCCGCGAGGCCGCCGGTTTGCAACGCATGGAGCAGATCCGCGTGGCACGCGACGATGCTGGAATGGACGAGCGCATACCGCGCATCGGCCCACGCGAAATGCGGCGGCGGCACGCGGCGGGCGGTCGTGCCGTCGGCGGTGGTCACGCGCAGCCAGTGGTCCGGCGCCAGTTCCACCGAACCTTCGCTGCCTTCGATGAAAACAAACGTCTCGGGAAACCGATCGTGCTCCACGCGGCTCGCATAGCTCATGTGGCAGGTCACACTCGCCCCGCCCATTTGCATTGTCACCGTAGCCACATCCTCGCCGCGGATGTCCTCATGCACGCGTGTCGTCTGGCAAAAAAGGTGCGTCGCTTCGCCGAAAAGAAAGCGCGCCGTGTCGAGAATGTGCGTGCCGATGTCGGTGAGGAGGAATTGCTCCAGCTTGCGCAAGAACGGCTGATTGTCGAAGACCGGGAAGCTATTTGCGTAATCCATCCGTGCCCGGAAGACGCGTCCGATGACGCCCGAATCCAGCACGCCCTTCAGCTCGCGAAAGGGCCGCTGCCAGCGCCAGTTTTCATGCACGAAAAGCGGCACGCCAGCCTGTGCGCAAGCCACCGCCATTTCGCGGGCTGTCGCCAGATTTGGCGCGAGCGGTTTCTGGCAAATCACCGGCACGCCGTGCGATGCCGCGAGCTGCACGCACGGCGCGTGCGTCGCCACATCCGTGATGACATCCACAAAATCCGGCCGCACCTCGCGCAGCATCGCCTCCGCATCGTCGAACACTGCCGGTATATCGAACTCCACCGCCAGCGCATCCGCCTTGGCCCGCGTGCGATTGCACACCGCCACGCATTTCGCACCCGCAACTTCACGCCAAGCGGCAAGCTGGTAGCGCGACCAAAAGCCGGCGCCGATGACGGCGAAGCGAAGTTGTTTCATTGGGGTGAGGTGGCCACTTTGCCCACACTCCACCCCGCGAGCTAGGACGCTCCGCGCAATCTTTTGGACGATTTTTCACCCGACGAATTCCGCTCCCTGCGGAAATCACGCGGCGACTGGCCGTAGGATTTTTTGAAACGTTTGTCGAAATAGCTCTGATCCGCGAAGCCCACGGCGGCGGCGATTTCGGCGATGGTGTCGTCGGTTTCTTTCAGCAGGCGCAGGCTGTTCGTGAGCCGCAGGTGCGTGAGGTAGGCGACGAATGCCATGCCGGCGACGCTTTTGAAAAGCCGGGTGAATTGCGCGGGCGTGAGGCGCGCGATTTTCGCCGCGTCGCGGAGCGTGATGCGATCGGCGAAATTCGCGCCGAGATGATCGAAAACTTCCTTGAGCCGAAGCGAGCGTTGCTGCTGGCGCAGGAATTCCCATTTCATCACCTGCGAGGCGCGAAAGTGGCGAGCGAGGTGGTAGAGGATTTCGAGGAAGAAGGCCTTGCAGCCCGCTTCGCAAAACTGCCGGTCGTCGCGCGCGAAGTAGCACTGGAGCAGCTTCGCGAGGGCATCGCCGACGGCGGGCGCGGGTCCGTCGGCGGCGCGGAGGATGTGCGGATGGCGGGCGAGTTTCGAGTAGAAGGGGAGGAGGAAGGCGTAGTCGTGCGACGGAGAGCCGAGGCTATAGACAAACTCGGGCAGGAAGCTGATGACGACGACGCGCGTGTCGAAGCCGGGAAAATCCTCGACGCGATGGAGCTTCAAATTGTCCACGACGAGCAGATCGCCGGCGGCGAGTTGCACGAGGTCGTCGCCCATGCTGAGCTGCGCGGGGCCGTCGAGCGGGAGGAAAAGTTCGAGCCGCTCGTGCCACGTCATGCCCGGCGTGAAGCGGCGCGAGCGGAAGTGGAAGAGCTTGATGAGAAACGGAAACTCGCGCGCGAATGGCTCGCGGTAGCGGCCCGTTTCGTCGAGAAGGTGCGCGATGTTGTGCGGCGCGAATTTCAGACGCGCAGTGGTCTCGTGCAGGGATGCCGCGAGAGCTGGGAGCTTAGTTTTGGGTTTCGATTTGGGCGACGGCATACGGTTCGAGTTCGAGTGCGCGGGCGGCGCAGAGGATACGGCGCGGCTCGGGGGTGAAGTTAGCGACGACCCATCGGCGGCGGCCCTCGCGCGTGACGATGCAAAAGCCATCGAAGGAGAGCGGCTCCTCGCTGCGCGTGGGGACGATGCCCTCGCCATCCGCGAGCGCGGCGAAGATGCGATACATGGGAAACACGCCGCCGGTTTCCATGAGGCCGTGCGGGCCGGTCGTCTCGTAGTAGGTGAGGCTGTGCAGGCCATCGAGGGCGGCGAGGCGCGCGAGGCTGCCGACGGTCCAACTCGCGCCGAACGGCGACCTCTGGCGTGGGTCGGCCTCGTGCGCCAGCGCATCGGCGGTGGTCGCAACTGCATTAAAACGCGGACGCAGCGTGATCGGTGAGATGACGACTGGGCGCGGCGCGAACCGCCGCGCGCTCGCGACCGCGGCCGTCTGCGCGCCGAGATTTTCGATGAGCGAAAGATCATCGAAGGCGTGGACTTGAGGGTTCAGCGAGAAGCACGGGAGCGCTGTCTCCGCCGGGCCGGGACGCGCGCGATTGAGTTCGGCGAAGTTGGCATTCGTGCCTGTGGCGAGCCGTGCGCCGACAGGCAGCGCGGCGCCGGCCATGCGCACCCATCGCGCGCTGGTGGAGGGTTCGTTTTCGTGGAAGATGAGCCAGAGCGCGACCTGAGCGGGCTGAGCGGCAATCTCGGCGGAGAGCGCGGCGAGTTCGCGCTCCGCGTTGTCGGATAGAAACAGCGCGGTGTGCAGCGCGGCGCCGACTGATTGCGCGTCAGCGACCGCGCGTCGCCACTCCGCGCGCCAGGCTTCTCCCCGCAAATGCAAGTCCACGCGGAGATGCGCCGGGCGCAGGGCGCGCAGCAGGGAGGCTTCGTGCGGCGTGAGCGCGGCGGCGTGGCTGGGCTGGCCGAAGCCGAGCGGCGGCAGCGGGCGCGGTCCGCCAACCGCGAGTAGCGCGGACGCTTCCTTCCGCGAAGCGGGTGCGGCGCGGAGAGGAGAATGTGCGATCCGCACTGTTACCGTTTGCGCGATCTGTGCGCCCTTTTCGATCCAGACGGGGAACGGCTCGGCGAGCGGCGTGCTGTAAGTCTTGAAAGAGGCATCGGTCCAATTCCGCTGATCCTCCGTCTCGAAAATTTCGCCCGCGAAACAGACGTCCACGCGCACGCCCGGCGCCGCCTCGTGGGAAATCGAGCGCACATTTTCGAAAGGCTGATGCGGTGCGATAAAGCGCGGGAACTCACTTGCGCTCGTCGTCCCGTCCGTGTGCTCCACCACGCACGCCTTGCCCGCGCAGTCATCAGGATGGAGCACGCACAGCCCGATGCGATTTTTCCAAAAGCCCACGAGGGCTTCGGCCAGGAAACGAAACGTGAGCGTGCCGTTTTTCTCGCCCACGATTTCGCCCCGCCACGAAAACGCGATCTCCGGCGCGATACACGCGCTCGAAAACGAAACGCGAAACGCCGCCTCTTCCTGATCTATCTGCACGCCATGCAAACGGGGAGGCGCCGTCCCCCAATTCCGATCGCGCACCGCGCCGTAAATCGCGCGCACCATTTCCACACCGTCGCATCGCACGCGCCGCAGCCAGCCCTCCGCCGGATCGAACTCGGTCTCGCACCGCCCGAATCGCAGTCGAATCATCGCCGGCGCCGCCAGCGGCGCACCGTGCCGGCGCAATTCGGACGGCCCTTCATCGGTAAATGGATGGAGACTCATTGGATTTGCTCGGGTCAAGCGGATATACCCTTGGTATTGAAGTTCCACCAGCGCGACGGCGTCGTCCGGCTGGCGATGGAAGGGCGCTTGCTAGAGGCCGCTTGCGTGAACCAGCCGTACAGTGGGAACGCGTGACGGAGGCAGGATCAACCGCTTACAAATGGAAGCCGCAACCGCGACACCATGGATTCTGAAAATCGAAATACCCTCGACGCCGTCGTCGCCGAGCAGCGGCGTCTGCGCGGGATGTTGGCTCTCCTCGATGCGAAAATTGAGGCTCTCCGAAGTCAGGAGGCATTCGCCATAGAGTCAAATCCGCAGTTCAGAACGGGAGCAACTCCTCCTCCGCTTCCGAAGGTCATTCAAGCGACGCCTTTACGCGAAGAAACTGGGGCGGATACCGCCATCGCATCGGAGCCGCCCGCGGCACTCTCAAAGAGTGCTTTGCCGCCTCCGGTGTTTCTGCCGTAGCCTGCTCTTGAGGCGCCGGTTCCGCCTCTAAAACACGCTACGGGGTGCCATGGCTTACTCTCTATTTTCATGGGAATGCCTGGCTCGTGGCAGCTACACTGGCAGCCGTCTTTACTCTCCTGTACGGACTTGGCGCCAGGGCTTTTGCCATCGCGGCAGCAGGACAGATCTTTGCCATCCTCGGCTGCCTGTACGCTCTGGGTCACGTGCTTCACGATCCATTGCACTGGAGCGCGGCGCTTGTTCCGATCGGAGGCCTCGCATGCACCAGCATCGTAATCGAATCCGCCGCGACAAGCCGGAGAGTGCCGTTCGATCGGGAGAAACTTACAGTCATCTCGCTTTTCTACAGGCTTGCGACTTTCACGCTCCTTTGAGGCTGGGTCTTTGAGTATGTAGCAGACCCATGGAAGCCGAGCTTTATTGCCGCGGTCGAGGCGGTGCTCCTCGTCGCCGCGGGAATCACGCACAGCCGCGAGCGCGCCTGGGTTGGCGCCGCTTATGCGATCTTGTCGCTCCTCATCTACTGGGCCACTCTCGGGGAGCCCGTTTTGTGGGCAAATCTCGCCGCCATCATCGCGATTCCCGCGAGTGTTCGTTACTATCGCACCACCTGCAAGGGAGATGCTTTGATTGTCCCCGCGCTGCCGGCGATGATCGTGGGCGCCGCCGTCGCGAGCGCCTGGCTATGGGTGACTCAGTGGACTGTGGCGCGTCACGGCTCCGCAATGCTCACAATCGCCTGGGCCCTGCTGGCTCCGTGCGTTTTCGCGGCGGGCTTGCTCCTGCGCGAACGAGTCTATCGATTGGGAGGATTCCTCATCCTCTTCCTGGCCATGGGACGCATCTTTATCGTGGATGTCTGGCGGCTGGAAACGATCTTTCGCATCCTGAGCTTCCTAGTTTTGGGCGTTGTACTGCTGGCGCTCGGATTTGTCTATAACCGGTTTGCCTCCACGATCCGCAAATGGCTTTAACGGTCCGAGAGGCCGTTTCCGTTCCCGGCACGCGTCAGATCAGCAAGCTTTCTGAATGCTGAACTCGATGAGTCTGCGCGGCTGAGACACGCTCATCGGCAGGCAGCAAGAAGAGGCGCGTACGTGGTCAGCACCTCAATCCCCCCACGAGTCATGTCACCATCATTTGTGAGCAATTTCCAACCACGCAGCCGGCGCGTCTCTACGAGCACACCGTCGTTGAAATCGAGAATTCCCGCTCCAGTCTCCGCGAGCACTGCGGAGATGTCAGCCTGTGAAAGGGGCGTGCCTTGCGGTGCGGCGAACGTCAGAATCTGCTGTGCGTCGGCTACTTGCCGACTGAGCCAGCGGGGCAAAATCGCTGGAATGGCGGAAATCTTTGAATTTGGGATACGCGCGCCGCCAGGCGGCATCGTATTCGAGCCGCAGATAGCGGTTTAGATACTCGCTGAGAATCAGGGACTCTATGACAGGGCTCGCACCCGCAGCGATTGGATGCTCAAAGCGCTTCACCGTCTCGTGCCCTGCTGCGCATTCCCAATAGCCGCGATCCGAGACAATCTGGATGCGCCCGCCGTTCAAGGCCAGGAACTCGCGCAGCAGTTTCAATCCAAGACCGCCGGGCACGTCCCCTTTGCGCGTGGTGTTGTGCGCGAGCTGGCCCAATGGGTCTTTATAGGTCAATTCCAGCGCCTCCGAACCGAACCAAACGCACGCTGACCACCGCGGCAAGACAATCCGGAAGAATGCCTCGCGCGAATGCTACGGGAGTGTGCAGAATGTCGGGCGGCAACAGAATTCAGCTTTATGGCCCGGCGTCAAAGCAACCGCCGTTGCGTGGTCATCGGCTCTGCAATCACGACCTGCGCGAGCGAGTCTATCGATTGGGAGGATTTCCTGGTTTTAGGTTGTGACCCGCTCCGGCTACAGACGGCGCCGTCGCCACATGGGCCTCCGTGACCAGCTCACCGCCTGGCGCACGAGATCTTATTTTCGCCTTTGTATAACGATCGTTAACAAGCGAGACTCGGTCGTCCCGGTTGCCTGAATCTGCCCGTAAAATAAGCTTGCCCCTGCACTGCGGACTCAATAAAACGACAACTGGCGGGCGCGCGCCTGTCGATCCCACATGAAATTCCAGCATCTCCTTCTCGCCTTTTCCTTCCTTTTCCTCGGCGCTTTTCGCTCCCAGGCCCAGATTCCCAATCTGCTCAATTACCAGGGGCGCGCCGTGGTCAACTCCGTGAACTTCGACGGGGCTGGCCAGTTCAAATTCGCCCTCGTGAACAGCGATGGCTCGGTCAGTTTCTGGAGCAACGATGGGACAAGCGTGGCCGGGAGTGAGCCGGCGGCCGCCGTTCCCCTGACGGTCACCAAGGGACTTTACTCCGTCCTCTTGGGCGACGTCGCCGTCCCGAACATGGGCGCAATTCCCGCCGCCGCTTTCGGCAATGCCGATGTCCGCCTGCGAGTGTGGTTTAGTGACGGCGTGAACGGCTCCCAGCTTCTCACCCCGGATGAGAGGCTCGCTCCTGCATCTTACCTCGCTGATGGCGCTGTCACCACGGCGGCCATCGCTCCCAACGCGGTGACCGGCGCGAACATTGCCGCTGGCACGATTGGCGCGGCGAATATCGCCCCGAACTCCCTCGATTTCAGCCTGCTTACCGTGCCGGCCGCGCCAGCCGCCGGCCAGGTGCTGGGATTTGATGGAGCCACTTTGAACTGGGTGCCGCCGGGATCCGGCTCCGGCGTCTTCAGCCTCAATGGCACGAGCGCTTACTACAACGGAGGCCGTGTCGGAATCGGCACCAGTGCACCCACGTCTAAACTGAGTGTTTTCACCCAGATCGGGAACTACGCATTCGGGACGACGCCCGGCCTGCTGCATACCGATGGGAGCGTTAGCCTCGGCACTTCGATTGGGATATTCGGATTCGCTGTCGGCGGAGGTGTGGGCACGTTCAGCAACCATCCTCTCAATTTCTTCGTGAATAATGGACCACCGAGCATGACTATCGACGGCAACGGAACGACGGTCGGGGCCGGCAACGGGACGGTGAGTTTCGGGTCTCCAAACGCCGAGTCAGGGATGACGTTCCACTTCAATGGCTTAAGTACCCGCGCCGACGTCAGGTATGATGGCACGGCTCTCAGGCTGTATGCTGGTCCGGCTGGTCAGATACCCTCTTCTGGAGTAACAGTATATAACGGCCTCGTTCAATTGCCGAATAACGTTTCACTGGGAGTGGGAGCACAGGGAAACAATGTGGCGTTCGGCTCACCCAACAGTGAAACTGGGATGACCATATCCGGGGCGTCGGGCAGGGCCGACGTGAGATTCGACGGTACGCTTAAGTTAGTGGCTGGCGCAGGCGGGATCCCAGCCGCTACAAACGGCATTGCGATAACCACCGCGGGCAACGTCGGCATCGGCACCACCAACCCGGCCTCAAAGCTGGAGGTGATCGGCAACACCCGGACTCATTCGCTGACCATCGTTGGCGGCGCCGATATCGCCGAGCCGTTTGTGATCAAAGAAGACGAACTGGAGAAAGGGTCGGTGGTGGTGATCGACGCGGAACATCCTGGCCGACTGAAACGGAGCCAGCGCGCCTACGACACCTGCGTGGCGGGCATTGTGAGCGGCGCGAATGGAATTAACGCGGGCATCTCCCTACAGCAGGAAGGCCTAATTGAAGGTGGACAAAACGTCGCGCTCAGCGGGCGGGTGTACGTCCGGGCGGACGCCGCCTCCGGGGCGATTGAGCCGGGCGACATGCTGACAACCTCCGATACGCCGGGCAGCGCGATGAAGGTCGGCGATAACCAGCGAGCGCAAGGGGCGGTGATTGGAAAAGCGATGAGCTCCCTTAAGGAAGGCAAGGGTTATGTTCTGGTGCTGGTCACCCTTCAATAGCCCACCCCATCGGTGATGAAGACGCGATCCAAACATCCGCTCTCGGTGAGCCTGCTATACGTCCACGCCGTAGCGGCGCTGGCGCTTCTCGCCGTTCCCGGCGCTCTCCTCGCGCAGTGGACCCCGCTGGTCAACCAAGCCCCCGGCAACGTGCAAACCCTGCTCCTTCTTTCCGATGGCACGGTGATGGCCATCCAGTCCAGCGCGGCAAGCAACGTCTGGTACCGCCTCACCCCGGACGCACACGGCAGCTATTCCAGCAAGGACGCCCAGTGGACTACGCGCGCTCCCATGGTCTCCACGCGGCGATTTTTTACCTCGGCGGTGATGGCGGACGGGCGGGTGCTGGTGGCAGGCGCGGAGTATGGGACCGGATGGAACACCGCCGAGGTGTACGACAGCCGAAACGACTATGCGGGAGGACCTAACCCATGGACTGCCGCGCCGATTCCTGGCGGTCTGATTACCTCGAATAACAATCCGCAGCCGCCGCAGTTCAGCAACACCGCTGGATTTAGCGATTCCATTGGAATGATCCTGCCGAACAAAAGCGTACTAATCGCCCCGGTATATCCGGTTCCCACGGGCTTCAGCTCCAACGGCACGGTGATCTATAATCCGGGAACGAACACCTGGACCGCCGGTCCCGTAGCCCAGAACAGCCAGAACGAAGTGAGCTGGGTGAAGCTTGCCGACAGTACCATTCTGGTGATAGACAAAGGCGGCGTCACCTCTGAACGCTATTACCCCGCCACCAACACTTGGGTGTCCGACAACACTCCGCCGGCCGGGAATCTCTATAGCGGGAACGGCGCGGAAATTGGCGCCGGTCTCCTCCTTCCCGACGGGCGCGGATTCTTCATTGGGGCCACCGGCCAAACAGCCTTGTACACTCCCAATGGAACCGCTTTTGGCACCTGGGTGCAAGGCCCTGCCGTGCCAAACGATCCCAGCGGCAATCCCCAGGGTGGAGTCGATGCTCCTGCCGCGATGATGGTCAACGGACGAATTCTTTGCGCCGTCTCGCGCTCCCCCTACGGCGCGAGCAATACCACCGTCTTCAATCCGCCCACCCGATTTTATGAATACAATTACGCTCCTAACGGCGGGATCGGCTCTTTTTCCGCCGCTCTCAACACCCCTAGCGGGGGCGTGGAGAATTATCCGTGTTACGTGAGCAATATGCTTACCCTGCCGGACGGCAACGTTCTCTATTCCAACTCCACCACTCAGCTTTACACCTATTCTCCGACCACCGGGCCGATTGCCGGCGGCGCGCCGGTCATCACCAGCCTTAGCACTAATGGCGATGCTTCCTATCATCTCGGCGGCACGAACTTCAATGGTATCTCCGCCGGTTCGGCCTATGGAGATGACGCGCAGAGCGATAGCAATTACCCGCTTGTACAGCTTACCGATTCCAGTGGGAACCTAAGTTACGGGCGGACTTTCAACTGGAGCAGCACCGGGGTGCAGACCGGCGCGCTTTCGGTCAGCACCGAATTCACTCTTCCCTTCGCCGCCTTTCGCGGCGGTGGAGCGAGTTACTCTCTCGTCCTGGTGACCAACGGCTTTGCCTCCAATCCGCTTTCGATCTCTGGCCCGATCTGGGTGGACTTTAACTTCAACTCCTTTTTTCATACCGGCAGTTTTGACCTTCCTTTTAACAGCTTTGCCAGTGCCATTTCCAATGTGCCCGTCGGGGGCGCTGTGATTTTCAAAGGCTATAACGGCCCCATCTCCGACCCCGAAACAGTCGCTTCGCTTTCCAAGCCGATGACTCTCCTCTCCACCGGCGGCGAAGTCACGATCGGAAAATAAATGCTGGCCACGCGTTCACCTATGAAATCCGCTTTCATTCGCCTCTTGCTGCTTGCCCTCTGCTCGCCGGTTGCCGTGGCTGGAACTCGCGGAAGCGCCAACTACAGCTTCACCACCGACTCGACCGATCAGGGCGGCCTCCACGCCTCCAGCGCAAACTACGCGATCGATGGCAGCGCAGGAGGAATCGCCGGCCTCTCAAGCGTCGCCGCGCCGTCCGAGACGCTGAAGAGCGGCTACGGTGGGCAGCTCTACGACATCATTTCACTGAGCGTGACCGCCCCGCCCTTCAATAGCGTGAATGAAGGCGCCACCGGCCAGCTTCAAGCGGCGCCTCTTGCGGATGATGGGACGACGCTCGCTCCCCTTAACCCAGCCAGCGTCACCTGGTCCGTTCTCACCGGCCCCATCGCCTCCATCTCCTCGGGCGGACTCGCCTCCGCTGGCGCGGTCTATCAAAATACTTCCGCCACTATCCAGGCCTCTGCGGCGGGCCTTACCGGCCAATCCCCCATCGTGGTGGTTAATATTAACAACGACGACTTCGGAAGCTATGCGGGCGACGGAATCGCCGACGCGTGGCAGGTGCAATATTTTGGTCTTCCGCCCAACCCGCTTGCTGCTCCGAATGTCGATGCCGACGGCAATGGCGAAACCAATCTCTTTAAGTACCTAGCGGGACTGAACCCGCTCGATCCAGCTTCCCATTTTATGCTTTTCGACTCGACCGTCTCCGGGCAGCCGTCGCAAAAACAAATCATCTTTTCACCGGTCATCGCCGGCCGCACTTATACGGTGCAGTATAAAGACGTCCTCACCGCCGCCCTCTGGACTCCGCTCCCAAGCCAGTCTTATCTTGACGACGGCGGCGTGCGCACCGTGACCGACCCGAACGCTACAGGAACGAGGTTTTACCGCGTGCAAATCAGCAAACCGTAGCGATCGCTCGGCGTCTCGGAGCGCGCGGATCTTTCCCAGTGGCGCCAATCGGATTCGTTGCGAAGAAAGGAGATGTGGACTACGCAGCGTGCCAATCTCTGAGGGGCGGTTTCTGACGGAGGCGTTGTTTCTCCTTCGCGCGCTACGTCGGCGCAGGAGAAAATTCTGGAATGGGTGGAACGGGGATAACTGACGTGCGATTTCGTTTTCCCCGAGGAAGCGCGGGCAGTGCGGGCGCTGTGGAGTCGGTCTGCGAACGTCCCCATGTCGCTGGCTGATGCGTGTGCGGTGCGAATGGCGGCGATGCACCCGCGTTCCGTCAACTGCACCATTGACTCGGATTTTTCCATCACCGCCTCGCAGACTCGCACCGCACCCTCGAAAGCGTAGGAACTCGGCCGCCGCCCACGCATGATGCTCGTCTGCCTCATCGAGCAGAGCGACGCGGACCGGTATCGAGAACGCTCCTCCGCCCGCCGCCCGAAGACGAGCGCGCCTTCCGCTCCCCTTCGGATTGCGACTGGCCGCACGCGGAATTGAGGACTACTTTCCGAGAGTATGAAAACCGCCAATGTCGATACCGTGCCGCGCGAGTGGCCCGAGATTCTGGAGTGCTGCGCGCCGGCGAAGTAGTGGAGTTGTGCCGGGGAAAAGATGCCGTCGCGCGAGTGGCGCCACTGCCCGCCGGAGGACAGGAGCCGCCGGCGGCATGGCCGGATTTTGTCGGACGCGCCCGGCGCATCTGGGGTGAATCCCGCGACTCGCTTACGGACGCGTTGATTGAAGAACGCAACGAGCGCGCGTGAGATACGCCGACACCAGTGCGTTGATTCCGCTGTACTTTGCGGAGCTCGTTCCGCCGCGGTGGCCGCTACCGTGGCGTCGCGCGCCGCGCCGCTCGCGTTCACCTGGCTGCATGAAATTGAGTTTCAAAATGCGCTCCACTTGAAATGTTTTCGCGCCGAAGCGACGAACGAAAAAGTCGCCGCGACCATGGAGGCGATTCGGGCCGATGCGGCGGACGGAGTTTTGCGCCAGACGCGGCTGGCATGGGACGAAGTTTTTCGCGAGGCGCTCGCAATTTCCGCCGCGCACAGTTCAAGCTTGGGAACGCGCTCGCTCGATGTCCTCCACGTTGCCGCGGCGCGCGTGGGCGGCGCCGATGAGTTTCTCACCCTGCGACGAGCGCCAGTCGCGCCTCGCCGAGGCGATCGGAATCCCGGTCGCGTTCATCCGCCAGCAAATTTCGATCTTTCACCAGTGCATTCTTCACCTGTCGAAACCGGCGTCGACTTTCTTGCCGAAGAACTTGGCTTTCCGATTCAGGTCTGCCATCTCCCACCCGCGACGAGTAAGTGGAACAAGATCGAGCGCCGCCTCTTCTCTTTCATTAGTTTGAACTGGAGAGGACGACCTCTGGTTAGCCATGAAGTGATCGTTAATCTGATTAAGGCTACCAGCACTGCCAAAGGCCTTCGCGTAGACGCCCAGATCGACTCGAAGATCTCCCGCTGGCCAGAAGGTAAGCGATCAGGAATTCACGGAAATCAACTTGGCCAAAGACGAGTTTCACGGAGATTGGAACTACACGATCGCTCCTCTTCAGCAACAGCTTCAATTGTAACACTAATTTCCTTACAAGCCCTCTGTGGAAACGTCGCCAGCCTTGGCAATAATTTCTTCTTCGACGGTGATACGCCGGAAACTCTGACGCTTTCCAACCTCACTCCGAGTCAATCTTATAACCTGGACCTTTACAGCTTCGCGTTCGGAACGCCCGGGGAAGGGTGATCAATATCACGGACGATCAGACCGGCGCTCTACTCGCTTACGATGAGAACGCTTCCTCCGGAGTGTCGTTCGGGATTCTTTCGTAGTTCCAGCGAATGGTACGCTCGTGCTCAGTTTTGAGCCTCTTGGCACAAATGCTTCGATGCACCAGTACTACTTTCAGGTGACCACAACCTCAGTGCCGGAACCAAGCACACTAGTCGCACTCCTTGGTGGCGCAGCGACGCTGATCGGCTTCCGCCGCCGGGCGTAGATCGGTGGGTCTTCTCACATTTAAACAGCAACCCACCGGAAGGTGAGTGGCTTTTTTGTTGCCGTCCAAACCGAATCGGATCCGGTTGGAATTTTATTTTCTACGGCGTTTGCATTGACCTTCACTTCCAGATCCCGACGATCGGAGATGCGGCTTGCGCATGGCCGGCGTGGCGGAGGCCGTAAATATCTTCTATTGTGCGAAGGAGAGAAAAGTGATCGACATTCTGGCCGGATTTGAACCCTTTTCTCACGGATGAGCCTGTGAAAATCGTGGGGATGTTATTGGGCGGATGAGGATCGATGGAAGGTGTGAGGGCGCCGAATCGTGGGGAATCGTAATCGCTCTCATCCATCGTGATGATCAACAACGAATCGTTTCGCTCAGCCCATTTCCGGTATTTTTCCAGATTGGACTTCAACCAACTGTCGGCAGGCGCCACGCTTGCCATGGGACTGTCGAAAGGGTCGTGCATATCGTGAGCATTGCTTGGGATAATGATTGAGACCGTGGGAAGCGTGGAAAAGTCGGAGCGATTGAATCGATCGATGCTTTGCAACTGCGCATCAGTGACATCGACGAAATTGGCCCAAGGATTGTGCCTGGCGACGTACCCGGAACTTGTGTTCCCGCCTCGGTAACGGCCCTTTGCGATTCCATCCGCGAACACACAAAAGGAGCGGTGAGCGTCAACCAGCTCCTTTGCGAGGTTGTCGGCATGGAGATGATGAAGAAGCGGCAGATCGCCCGCTACCGAAAGGTGATCGAGCCGAAAAGTCTTTCCGCAAAACAGCGCATAGTAATTCGGCTGGCTTGGATGTCCGATGCCGTGGGAGTTTGTTAAGACGGTTCCCGTGCGCGCCAATGAATTGATGTACCGGGCGTTCGGATTGCCGATGATCATCCGAAAGGGATGATTTTCCTCGATGACAATGACTATATGCCTCGGAGCCGGGAGCGCTGCTGGTTGTGCGAAGAGCGAATTCAACGAGCCTCCGATGGCGACAATGAGCAGCGCGATCTTTACGCGGAACGGGGAACGCCGAGCGCGAGGGCGCTCCGAGCGCGGGTCTGGGCTATGTTTCACGCGGAGGTGCGGAGGGATGAGAGATTGTGAAGGCAAGGATGAAGGCTGAATTGTGAAGGCCCGACACGTGTTTTCCTGTTTTCGTAAAAGGACTGAGGCCAGCCTCAACCGATTGCCGGCTACTCGACGATCACATACATGGCATTCGCCGGGAGTTTGATCGTTAGCTTGCCTGCGGAGATTGTGACCGGGACGTCCTGAGCGGCGTAGCCGGCTGGGTCGAGGAGGGTTGCCTTTTTGGCGGTGGGATTGGCGATGGTGAGTGTCACGTCGGTGTTTACGATCTGGTAGGGGGCGGCGCCGGGATGGACTATTTGGTAACCGTGGACGGTTTGCTTGTTTTCCGTGAAATCAGTTTCCCTGGCCTCCCAGCCGGTCGGACGCGCGGCGGTTCCGACTTGCACGAGGAGTTTTCGCGAGGTGCGCAAGGGTGCGTTGTCCATGGCCGCGACGGTGACGGTTGCATAGGGGTTGTGGGAATCGATCATGACGTCTGCGAGGGCGATCGGGCCGGCTTTGGCGAGGAAGCCAGTGGCGCCTTGCACTTTTGGCGCGTTCACGGCGCAGACGCCTTTTCCGTAGTTTAGGACGATCTCGCCGGTTTCGCTGGTCACGCGTTTCGCGGTCTCATCGATGAATCGGGTGAGGTCGATGACCTTGTCGTTTGCCGGGTTTCCACCGTATTTCACTTCCACGGGGCCGACGAGGAAGGCCATGGCTCCGGCGCCATTTGGGATATTGGATTGCGAGAGAGCGGTTCCGGCGCGGTTTGGATCGAAGCTGCCGTCCTCGGCGATCAATGGGCTCTTCTCATTCCATATATCTTCCAGCGGCCGCTCTTCGTGAATCACGGGCGCGCCCTGTTTGATGTAGCCGAGCCGAAACGCGAGCGCGCTGGCGGGGAACCCGCCTGCGATCGACGGAATGTTGGCATTCCACTTGAGCAGGCCGTTCTGGCCCTGGACCGGCGCCCACGGGAACTGGGGGTTTGTGACATATTCCGGATTGCCCATGCTGAACCAGTAAAAGATATCGACGCCTGTGAGCGACTGATACGCCGCCATGAGGAAGGGGCCTTCCGATTGGTAGCCGAGCGGAGAGACCCAGGTGCTCTCGGTGATAATCATGGGATGCCCCGCAACTTGTTTGAGATTTGTGGGAAGATTGCGCGGATCGGTGGTCGCAGAGACATCCGTGAAGCGGTCGCCAGCGTCTATCCGATATCCGTTATTCGCACCCTGGTGAACGGTTCCGTAGTATTTGTTAACGGCTATGACGTCGGAGGCGGTGTAAGTATAGCGTTCGGCGTCATTGAGTTTGACAGGGCTTGCGGTGAACCAATTGCTTGCATTGACAAGCTGTCCGCACCGGAGTGTCTCTTTATAATAACGGGTGATTTCGGCGTACCATTTCTTTTGTGTATCGGCGAAAAAATGAACCTGATCGGAGGCGCGCGTCTGCATGGCTCCCGTGTGATTTGCGACAAGCTGCCAGGTCGGAATAATCCCGACCTTTGCCTTCGCCCAGTCGTCATTCGGATCGGTTGCATCGCCCCATGCCTTTTTGGCGGCGTCTGGTGAGCCGTATTTTGCAGCCAGCCACGCCGCGAACTTCTTCCCGAGGAGCGCGAGCTGCTCCGGCTTTACGCCTTGGAACGTCCAGAAGAACATGCCGTCTTCGTTTTGCACCTGAATGATGGCGACTTCCGGATCTTTGGCGAGCGGGATGCCGGTGTAGGGATTGTTCCTGGTGTACAGCGCCTTGACCCAAGCCTTGTATCCTTCCTGAAGCGTTTCGTTGAAGAAGAGCAGCCCCCAGAGGTCGGTCTGGCCCGTGTAGCCTTCGATATGCCATTGCGACACCTTCTTGGCATTTGCCCAATACGGCGAGATCGTGCTGTAGATGCCCTCCTTTTTGAGGGCGGCAACCATGTGCCAGATGGCGTCGATCTCCTTTTCGTTCACTGCGGTGATCGGGCCATCCTCGGGCGCAAGCTGCGCATGGAGGCGCACCATATTGACGCCGAGTTTTGCGAGAAAGCGGGCATGCTTCGCCATCTCCTCCGGGGTGCTGTGGTACACATCGTCGCCGCAGGCCCAGAAGCGGACCGGCTGGCCGTTTCCGAGCACGAAGGAGTTTCCATCCGCACTGAGACGGATGAAGCCAGACTGGCCGGCGACCGCTTCATTGAGCGGGCGCAAGTCGAGCAGGGCGCCCGATTTCGTATTGTCGGGATATTGGAACGGCCATGTTCCGAGCTCCTGGCCTTCCTGTCCCTTTGCCGGGACGCAGACTGCGACTGCGGCGAGCAGGAGCGTGGCGGAGCGGAGAGCGGAAGCGCGGGTGAAAAGGATCATGGATTTGCGAGAGGGAGCGGGTAATATCCAGAGAATGAGCGGGAAGGGCGGCGAAAATTTAAGCTTTTTTTGGACCTTTCGGCGTTCGTTTGCGTTTTGAAACGCCTCTGAAATGAGGTGTAAAAAGCGCTTGCGCGGCCTTTTTCCGTGTGAGAGTTTCGCCCTCCATTTTTCCCAAGACACATATGGCTTACGCAGTTTTTAAATCCGGCGGCAAACAGTACCGCGTTGCAGAGGGCGACCTCGTCGATATCGATCAGCTCCAGGCTGAAGTCGGCGGCACAGCGGCCTTTTCCGACGTCCTCTTCTCTGGCGAAGGCGCCAATTTCAAGCTGCGCGCGGAGCTGAACGGCGGGGCCGTGATCGGCGAGGTGGTCGCGCAGTTCAAAGGCAAGAAAGTGATCGCCTACAAATATCGCAGGCGGAAAGGATACCACCGGACGGTGGGGCATCGCAGCCGGCTGACCCGCATCAAGATCACTTCGATTCCCGCTTAATTTTATGGCTCATAAAAAAGGACAAGGCTCGGTCAAGAATGGACGCGACAGCGTAAGCAAACGCCTCGGCGTGAAGAAATTTGGCAGCGAAACGGTCCTCGCCGGCAACATTATCATTCGCCAGCGGGGGACGAAATTTCTTCCGGGGCGCAATGTCGGCCTTGGCCGCGACTACACGATCTTCGCGTTGGTCGATGGCAAGGTGCTTTTTGACAGCAAAGGCCGCCGAGTGAACGTCGAGCCCGCGTCGGTGAACTAGTCCCACCCGACCCTGATTTTCCGAGCGCACCGGCTGTCCGGTGCGCTTTTCTTTTGCGACGATTCTGTGAAACCGTCGCCGCCTGCGAGGTCACGCGGAGGGGCGGAGGGGCGCAAATGCAGATGCTGCTGAGGAGTTCACGAGCACTCCAGTCCAGATCGGTCTTCCCGGTGCGGGCCGCACTCTAAACGAACGTGGCCTAACAAGGCGGGCTTAGCCGCTATGCGGAACTGCCGCGGTACTCTTAGACCGTCGCCGCGTGGGGATGGATCCATGGTTTGCGATAGGCTCGCGCGAGCAAGGCGTTCGCAGCGTGATCCTGGACGATCGTCCCGCTTTTCGAATCCCATTTGAGCGTGCGGCCGAGTTTCATGGAGAGATTCGCAAGGATGCACGAGGCGCTGGAGATGTGGCCTTGTTCGATATCCGCGACTGGCTTTGTGCGAGCGGCAACCGCCGCGAGGAAATCGCGCATATGCCCGCGGATGGCTGGAGCGACGTGCGTCTCCAGATCCTTTTCCGTCTTATCCTCGGGATATCGATCGAACTCGTACGCGACATCCCGATGGACGGCGGGGCCGTTGGCATCTCCCTGGGGGATGAAATCGTATCCCATCACACTCGCCTTGAGCGTCCCTTTATCTCCGTAGAAGGTGGCGGCCCATGGGTATTTCGGGTCGGGTGATTCGCCCCATGTGCGATGGGTCCAGACGATGCGCAGATCGTCGTAGTCGAACGATGCGGTCTGGGTATCGGAGATATTGGCCTTGCTTGCCTTGTCCACGAAGATTCCCCCGGTCGAGCTCACACTGGAGGGCCAGCCGAGGTCGAGCATCCAGCGGGTCATATCGAACATGTGAACGCACATGTCGCCGACGATCCCGTTTCCGTACTCCATGAAAGCGCGCCAGCCGCGCGGATGGACCAGGCTGTTATACGGACGCATGGGGGCGGGGCCGGTCCACATCTCGTAGTCGAGATTCGCGGGAGGGGCGGTGTCGGGCGGGTTGCCGGTGGCGCGCATGTGGTAGTAGCAACAGATCTCGACGAGGCCGACCTTTCCAAGCTTCCCGGTCTTCACGATTTGCTCGCGCGCCTCGATGAGATGCGGCGTGCTCCGGCGCTGCGTGCCCACCTGCACGACCCTCTTATATTTTCTCGCCGCAGCCAGCATGGCGGCGCTCTCGACCACATCCACCCCAGTCGGCTTTTGGACGTACACATCGACGCCGGATTTGACCGCCTCGATCATCGGCAGCGCGTGCCAATGGTCGGGTGTGCCGATCAAGACGATATCGAGATCTTTCTCCGCGAGCATCTTGCGATAATCGGAGTAGAGCCGGGGTTTCTTTTTGGAAACCTGCCTTCCCGAGACCTGTTCGGCGGCATCGGCGAGCATGGCGCTATCGACGTCACACAGGGAGACGACTTCGACAGGGGCGATCTGGATGAGGCGGAGGAGGTCGCACTTGCCGTACCATCCGCAGCCGATGAGACCGACACGCTTATGCTGGTCGGCAAAATCCACGGCGTAGCTTGGGAGGGCGGAAGCGGCGAGGGCCGCCGCGCTGGTCTGGAGGAAATGACGGCGATTCATGCCGTTCCAGTGCCATACGGCTGGGGGAAAGGCAATCGACTCCGCTGCTGCGCTCAAAAAAGCTGAATTTTCTTCGTCACGTTTTGGAAGCCCTTCCCAAAAGAAGAACGTAAGCGGCTTCGTCCGACGGATGAAGGCGCCAAACCAAAAACCAACCACCAAACAAACTAAATCATCATGAAATCACTCCTCACATCCACCACGCTGGCGCTCGTCGCTGGCGGACTCCTCACAGCCTTCGCCCCTCAGGCGAAAGCCGACGTCGCCGAAGCTTCCGACCGCGCCTTTGCGATGGCCATGAAGTACAGCGGCATGGGCTACTACATCGCCCCCTCCCGTGAAGGCCACGGCGGGTTCGGCGTCACCTAC
>JBBSFI010000030.1:0-53726 GCA_038238905.1 Chthoniobacterales bacterium
TCCCGGTCGCGCTTTGCGCCGTCGCGCAGCTTCCAATACTCGCCATAGCCTCAGGGAGACGTTCCTGAAACGCCGAGCGTACGATACGCCCTCCAATTATCCTGTGTGTACTGCGCGATCACCGGCTGCACCTCCTCCAATCGAGTGGAGCCGGGCGGTGATGGATAATCCCAACGATGCCAAAGCTCCCCGCCCTGTATTTTCCGGCTTCCCAGCGCAAGTTTGCCTTCTCTGTCTCGCTGACCTTGTACGCTTGGTCGCCAAGGAATTGCGCATTCCATTCAGCCAGGCAAAACTCCCATGGAACATTCGCGCTGCCGAACTCGCGCTCTCCCTTGTACCATCCGCGATACATCGTCCAATCCCACGAAAACGGCGCGTCATATTCACATGTGAACACCGGCTTCACTCCATCGGCGGCCCACTGCTGGAACCAATCGGAAAGTTCCTGCACCGGTGCGAGATTTGCATTGAAATTGCTGTCGTGCATGGCTCCGAGGTCGCCAGATGCGTGATGATACACAATGCGGCTCGGATGGAGACGACGGACAATCGCCTCGGCGCGCTTCGCCAGGACGACATTTTTGAGCTCCCAATCGTCCCGCGCCGGCTTATCGACCCCGATCAGATCCGGGTTCATGTCTTCGTTGTAGCCAGTCGCGTTGTGACTCATCGGGTACATCACCACCGACGGATGATTTTCCGCTTCCCGGACATACCATTCGGGGGGCCGGGCGTACCCATTGCGAGTATCCGCATCGGGCGCGTGCCAGTCATAATCACTGAAGTGCGGTTGGGTAAATCCGACGAGCATTCTCACATCATCCGCGGCTTTGAGTATCGCGGCGAAGCTGAGGTGAGAGCCCGGTTCGCATCCGTAGTTATGCGTATAGACGTAGTTAATTCCGATGGCTTTCAGCCGTTCCAGCGTCTCTTTGGCGGCATCGTAAGTTGCCCATGCGGCCCCCACCGCGGCGCAATCGAGCGGCACGGCGGAAAGATGAATCCGCTTTTCGTTTAAATAAAAATCGCGTCCCTCGATCCGAAATTCGCGGAAACCGAAGCGCTGAGTCCAGGCGGCATCGAGAGGCTTACCGGCTCCGTCAACGAGCGTGGTCTCCACCTCGAACTTGTTTTCCGGGGTGTCTATGTCCCACAGCCTGTCAGGAAGCCACGCCGCCGTTATCGCGGCGACGCCATCGACGAGATCCGCGCCCCGAAACTCCGCTCCCTTTATCTCCCTTGTCGTTGAGCCGTCTTTCACGACGCGAGCGATCAAACGATAGTGCGTCTCCGGCTCGATTCCCGAAATCGCGGCGCGTATCGTTATCTCCCGCCTTCGCACTGAGGGATCCACTTTCACATCGGAAATGGGGGCGGCGCGCGGCATGCTCGTGAGATAGACATCGCCGCAAACTCCGCGCCGTTCGACTACGCCCTTTGCCGCTCGCGCCGACGCGCTGTCGGTGTACGAGAGCAGCACTCCCTGGAGCGGCAAGGCGTCCACAAGCAGCGAGAGGAGATGCGTGCCTCCAGTCGCACACGCATCCGTAAGATCCAACTCTCCGCCGGGAAATCGAATCTCGCCTGTCGTCTTTCCATCGACAAAGACTGCGGCAACCGAGTTCAGGCACTCAACTTCCAGCGCTATGCGCCGGCCTTTCCATCGCGCCGGGACTGTTATCTCCCGTTCATTCCACGCACCCTTTATCTCGCCAGCTTCACTCCCTTCCATGCAGGATGCGCATAGAGCGTCTGACAATCCTTCTGCATGTAATCGGTAATCCCCGGCCAGCATCCCGGCACCTTGAAGTATCCCCACGAGCCGCTCGGCGGGGCTGAACGTTGCTACGTCGCGGGCTGCCAGCGCCAGAGCCCATTGATGCTGATCCGCTCACGCGTCGCAGTAACCTCATGGAACGCACTTTCCTCGCTCCAGACTGCTTTCACTCCATCGGGCAACGCGACCGACTCCGGGGCTTGCGCCGCATTCAACCCCGCGGCGCGTCCGAGAAGAAGGATCATTGGATACAGCGCGCGACGTAGCGAATGGGGCTTCATGGCGCGAAAGCATGATCTCGCCGCCTGCCGATAGCAATTCTTGTTGCTCTTACACAGTTAGCCGACATTCATCCTCTGGACCGGATATCATCCAATCCGGGAACGACGCCCATCGGCACAAGGCCGAAAACCTCGGAAAACGATTCGGCGAGGCGGATGATGTCCGCAGCGTCTTTCGCGCGTTTGCTCGCCCTGCGGTCCGGATCCGAGAGGGCCCAGAGTTTCCCTTGCAGGACATCCGCGAGGCACGCGATGGGCATCTTAACGCCAAAGACCGCCCCTGCCACGGCGCGCGCCGGAAAAGCGCCATACCGGCTATTGATCGTAATTTGAATACGCAAACTGCTGGCCGGTAACTGGGCATTGATCGAATGCGCAAGCTCGCGCACGTCGAACCCAGCCGCCCTCAGAACCGGCGCCGCATCCCCGGAGCCTGCAATCGCAAAATCTGCGTCGAGGGTTACTACGGCCTCAACGTAGTGATTCACAGCCAGGCCTCCGATTAGGCAGAACGGCTGCCTCGTCTTACTCAACGCTTCGACCGCAATTGCGAGATCGTTTTGACCGCCGGTCAAACCGGCAAAGAATTCAGCTCCTGACATAAGAAAGTTAGCAAGGACCGGGTTCAGCGCTCGGGAGTAGCGTAGTAATCCTCGTATCGCAGAGAGATGCTCATGCCCGATGAGCCTACCGCTGCGCGGAAGCCAGGTCAAAGCCCGCTTCCGCGATCAATTTCCGACCAGTGGCCGGAATGTTGCGCGCGGATCGACGTGAAGCGCGTCGAGATTCAGCTTGAGGCCGCTCGGTTCGTCGGCTTGCGGGTACATCTCCTTCTTGGCCAGATCGAGTTCCTTGCGCATCTGGCTCTTATTCACGCTGTACACGAGCGCTACGTCCTCCGTGATCCTCTCCTCGCGGAACGCCTGAAGAAGCGAATGCTCGAAGGTATGCCAGCCGAGCGGTTGCGCGGCGGTGATGATGTCGTGGAAGTCACGCACGTCGGTCTCGCCCAGGAGCACCGCCTCCCGCGTGCGCAGGTTGCTTCCCATGATCTCGGTCACCAGGCAGCGTCCGCCACCGCGCTTGGGAATGAGGCGCTGTGACACGACGTACCGCAGGGTTTCGGCGAGGCGCTGGCGGACTTGCTCTTCCTCTTCCTGAGAGAAGAAGCCGAGGATGCGTTTGATCGATGCAGACGAACTGATGGTGTGCAAAGTGGCGAGCACCAGATGCCCTGTCTCGGATGCCGTGAGGGCGATCTCCATGGTCTCGCGATCTCGGACTTCGCCGACGAGAATTACCTTCGGAGCCTGCCGCAACGCCGCCCGCAAGCCGGTGGCGAAGTCTGAGAAATCCTTGCCGAGCTCCCGCTGGCTAAACGTAGAGCGGAGGTGCGGGTGCAGGTACTCGATCGGATCTTCGAGGGTAACGACATGCACATCCTCCGTTTTGTTAAGCTCGTTGAGCATCGCCGCGAGCGTAGTCGTTTTGCCGTTGCCCGTTGCGCCGGTGACGAAGACCAGCCCATTCTTTTCCTTCACCACCTGCTTCAGCACATGCGGGAGCTTGAGCTGCTCGACCGAAGGAATCTGCGTATTGAGCTTCCGCATCACGATCGCATGGTTTCCGTTTTGGCGGAAAACATTGACGCGGAATCGGGCAAGACCATCGACGGCGTAGCTCGTATCGCATGAGCCGGCCATCATGAAATCGTGAAACAATCGCTCATTGCTGCCCAGAATCGTGACGGCAATCTCCTCCGTCTGATCCGGGGTCAGGAGCGGCTGGGCGCCATCCACTTCGACCGCCTTCAGCTTGCCGTAAACCTCGATTTGAGGGGGGCGGCCTACGACAAATAGGATGTCTGAGACTCCCTCGGCGCTCTGAAGGAGCGTCGTGATTGTCGCATCGAGTTGCGGTTTGGACATGGGGCGTGAGATGAGGGGAACGGTCTTGATAGAACATTTTCCGTACCACGCAGGCCGGAATCGAAGGAGTGCATCCCATGAGCACAAGCCGGCTCCCACCTGGATGCCGCGCTGAGTGTGTGGTCACTCTTTCTAGCGGGACGTTCTTGGCGCCGACGGGCATCGCTACGCGATACTGGGAGGCGTCCGGGCAGGTTATTCCAATGGGGTGGGCGCAACGCCGCTTCTTGGATGGACTCAACTCACGCAATGGATGATTGCCACGAGGAAAACTGGCGGGTAATCCAATCGGAATGACCCGAGCGCATCGAACTCGTACTGCCCACGCCGGAGCACCGGCTTTTCGCGGCCCGGCGCGAGGCGCGGCCGCGCAGCGCATCCAGCCGTCGCAGGGATCCGTGCGGGAGTTGCTCGGGAAGGCGGGAATTGTGCTGTCGAGCCTGCAGCTCGACCAGCTTTGGAGTTTTCATCAGCGATTGCGTGCGAACAACGAGGACCGCGACCTGACGCGGATCGTTGGTTTTGAAAATATCGTCATCAAACATTACATCGACTGCATGATCGTCGGCGGGATGGTTCCGCTGCCGCAGGTGCTGCTGGATATCGGGACGGGCGCAGGATTTCCTGGGATACCGCTGAAGATTCGCTACCCGAAGACCCAGTTCATCCTCGCGGAGCATCGGCCGGGGCGTGTGGCTTTTTTGGAAGAGACGATCCGGGCGTTGAAGCTCGATGGGATCGAAGTTTTTCCGCACCAGGTAACCAGCAAGACGTTTGCGCAGCCGACGCCCGGCGTCATTACGCGCGCGCTTGAGCCGATCGAGAAGACGCTGCTGCGGACGACGGCCTGCACGGGAGCGGGCGCGCGATTTCTCTTCATGAAAGGGCCTGGAGTGGATGCGGAGCTGCAGCATGCGCTGCGGCGATTCCGGGGAAAGTTCTCGCTGGAGGCGGATCGCGCATACACCCTCCCAAACACAACACACGAGCGAAGGCTTGTCGTCGTGGTGAAGAGCGAAGAGAATCCGTGACCGATGCAAAAGACCGAAATGCGGCTCGATCCGCTTAGCGACGCCTGGACGATTTTTTCCGAGGCGCGGGCTGCGCGTCCGGCGTTTGAATCCGTGCGGAAAGAGGCCAAGGAAGAGGCGCATGCGGACCCTTTTCTTGCGGGCCGGGAGGCTCTCGCTGCGCACACACTGTACAATGTGGAGGAGGCCGGCGCCTGGCAGGTGCGGGTAGTGCCAAACCGCGCACCGGCATTGCGGGTGGAGGGCGACGCGACTCGGCACGCGGATGGATTTTACGATCGGATGGATGGGGTGGGCGCGCACGAGGTCATCGTGGAGGCGGCCGGGGCGGAGCCGCTCGAAGCTCTGCCGCTCACGGGAATCGAGAAAGTGGTGCGCGCATGGAAGGCGCGGATGCTCGATTTGATGCGCGATTCGCGCATGCGCTCGTTTAGCATCGTAAAAAATGTCGGACGTGCTGCGGGCGGGCTCACGAGCCACTCGGCAAGCCAGCTTGTGGCGATGGCGATCGTGCCGCCTGTGCTAAAGCGGAAGCTCACGATCGCGCGCCGGTTCTACGAGATGAAGAAGCGCTCGATCTTCGAGGACATCCTGGCCGAGGAGGTGCGCGCGGCGGCGCGGCTGGTTTATGAGAACAACGGATTCGCGGTGTTCTGTCCCTATGCGTCGCGGGCTCCCTTCGAACTGGCGATCTATCCGAAGCGACAGTGCGCGGACTTCCACGGCATCACCGATCAGGAGACGGCGCAGCTCGCGGACGTGATCCGCACAGCGCTGCGAAAGCTGGCGGCCGCGCTGGGGCATCCGGCATACAATCTGTTGCTCCATACGGCTCCGACGCGGACGGCGCGGAGCGATCAATGGGCGAGCATCGAGCGCGATTTCCGGTGGCATATCGAGATCGTGCCCCGGCTGCAGCACATCGGCGGCATCGAACTCGGGACCGGCTGCTGGGTGAATACGGTGTGGCCCGAGACGGCGGCAGATTATCTGCGGACGGTCGAAACTTCTGAGCCGCTGCCGTGATTGCGAGGCAGGCCTATTACGAGGGGCGCGTCCAAGGGATCGGCTTTCGGTGGACGGTAAAGAATCTGGCCCGCGGATTCGATGTAACCGGCTGGGTGCGCAATTTGCCGGATGGCCGAGTGGAATTGCACGCCCAAGGGTTTGACGAGGAGGTGACTGCCTTTCTGGAGGCGATCTCGGAAAGTGAACTGAAAGCGCACATCAAACGCGCTGAAATCCATCCGATCGCAGCGCACCCAAACCGCCGCGGATTCGATATTGAGGGGTGAAACGTGTTCGGCGCAATCCGAGGAGATACATGTTTGGGTTACGGTGGAGTGGGACGCACAGGGTTCGATGCGGGGATTGGGTCACGCGGGGGCGCGGAGGGCGCGGGGGCGGGAGGGCAAATAAATAGGTTGGCGCCAGGGAAAAAGCTCATACTGTAGGGCCTCCGACGATGGTGGCTGTAGTTCAATGGTAGAGCCCCAGATTGTGGTTCTGGTTGTTGCGGGTTCGAGTCCCGTCAGCCACCCCATCGCCGGTCTTTTGGAGAAATCGAGGCTTTGTCTCAAAGAGGCGGGGCGATGGGAGCTTTACACGAGACGAACTCGCAGTAACCAGTGCCCTTCGCCTATCCCATGAACCGACGCTCCCCGCAGATTCTCGCCCCCCTCCTGGCCGCGCTCGCCGCGACACAATCCACGCAGGCCGCAGAGCCGCAGCCGCTCTACACGAGCAAAACCGTGCATGCGACGCCCGTGGAGATCCACGCCGATTTGCATGGCGCCAAAGAACTCTATCTCATGGTGACCGATGCCGGCGACGGGTTCAACGCGGATTGGGCGGAATGGATGGAGCCGACGCTCACGACTTCCGCCGGGACAACGATCAAGCTGACCACACTGAAGCCGAAGTTCTCGAAGGTGGGGTTCGGTAAACTGGAGATCGATGCGCGCTCAGACGGTCTTAAGCCGATGAAGGTGGATGGGAAAGAAGTGCCGTTTGGGTTCGCGGCGCATGCTCCTTCCGTTATCGGTTTCGATCTTCCAGAGGGAGTGGTCGCTTTCGCCGGGCGCGGTGGAATCGATGAGGCGGGAGTCGCACAGGGCGCGGGCGCGACCGTTGTCTTCAAGGTGTATGCACAAAATCCCGGTGAACGGGTGCTTGCATCGGTCCCGAGCCAGGGGTCGGACAAACCGTACGGCTTCGAGGCGGCGCGGGAGCAGATGAAAGATTTCACCACCGCCAAAGGATTGGAAGCGGGTCTATTCGCGGCGGAGCCCAAGATCCAAAATCCGACCAACATCGACATCGATCCAAAAGGGCGGGTGTGGGCGGTCGAGGCGGTGAACTACCGGGGATGGGACAAGCTCCGCCCGGAGGGCGACCGCGTCGTGATTTTGGAAGACACGAAGGGCGACGGAGTGGCCGACAAGGAGACGACATTCTGGCAGGCTCCGGAGCTGAAATGGCCGCTCGGCATTTGCGTGCTTCCACAGGAAGGAAATGGACGCCCGGGGACGAAAGTCATTGTGAGCGCAGCTCCGAATGTGTGGCTCCTGGAGGACACCAAGGGGGACGACAAGGCGGACAAGGTTACGAAGCTTTTCACGGTCGGCGGCAATCCAAACCACGATCATAACGTGCATGCCTTCCGCTTCGGGGCGGATGGAAAGCTCTACTTCAACATGGGGAATGAGGGCCAAAAGTTGATGTGGCCCGACGGCTCGCTCGTGAAGGACATGGCTGGAAACGAAGTTGCCACCAATGGCAAGCCTTACCGGCAGGGACTGGTCTTACGATGCGACTTCGATGCGAACTCCGGAAAGGTGAGCCACATCGAAACGCTGGGCTGGAACTTTCGGAACAATTTCGAGCTGTGCGTCGATTCGTTTGGGACGATCTGGCAGAGCGATAACGACGACGATGGCAACAAGGGTGTGCGCATCAATTACGTGATGGACTACGGCAATTACGGATACGCGGATGAAATGACGGGCGCCGGCTGGGGGAGCAAACGGACGAACATGGAAGCGGAGACCCCGCTGCGCCACTGGCACTTGAACGATCCCGGAGTAGTTCCAAACCTGCTGCAAACCGGCGGCGGATCGCCGACCGGGATCGTCTTCAACGAAGGCTCCTTGCTGGGAGCCGCATTTACGAACGAGATCATCCACTGCGACGCGGGTCCCCGCGTAGTTCGCTCGTACACTGTCACACCGGATGGCGCGGGGTACAAAGCGGCGATCGTGAATGTGCTGGAGAGTTCCGATAGCTGGTATCGACCCTCGGATTTGTCGATTGCGCCAGACGGTTCGCTTTTTGTGGCGGATTGGTATGATTCCGGAGTGGGCGGACATGCAATGGGTGACCACGAGGCGGGGCATATTCGCGGGCGCATCTACCGTGTGGCGCCGCAAGCTGGCAAGTACACCGCGCCAAAGCTCGATCTCTCGACCGCCGCTGGCGCCGTGACCGCGCTTCAGTCGCCCAACAAGGCGACTCAGTACGTGGCCTGGCAGAAATTGCACGCTCTCGCCGCTGGAGCGGAGCCAGCGCTCACAGACCTTTGGAAGAGCGAGAATCCGCGGTTGCGCGCACGCGCACTGGAGTTGCTGGGTCGCCTGCCTGGAAGCGGAGAGCGCCACATTGCCGCCGCGATCACGGACGCGGATCCGGACATCCGGATCACGGCTATCCGCCTTGTGCGCGAACTGCGGGTAAACAATCCCGAGCAACATCTTCCCGAAGCGGGCGCCGCCCTGGCGAAGTTGGTGGCGGATGAGAAGAATCCGCAGGTAAATCGGGAATTGGCGCTGCTGCTTGCTATCGTGCCGGATCGTCCATCGATTGCCGAGACGTGGGTGCAACTCGCCCGGAAGTATGACGGCAAAGACCGATGGTACCTCGAGGCTCTCGGAATCGCCGCGCGCGGGGCGGAGGACGCGTGCTTCGATGCGTGGATAAAGAGTGTCGGCACGGGATGGAACACTCCCCCGGCGCGAGACATCCTTTGGCGTTTGCGCAGCGTGAAGACCGCGCCTCTCCTCGCCAAGCTTATCGAAGATCCGAATACGAGTGAGGCTGAGGCGCCACGGTACCTTCGCGAGTTCGATTTCCTGCCCGCCGGAGAGCAGAAGACAGCAGCCTTGGTGGAGCTCGCTTCGCTTGGGACGGCGAATAAATTTGCGGCCACCGAGGCGCTGGAGCGGCTTAAAAATGTCGATCTCACGGCCAACCCGCAGATCGTCAAAGCCATCTCTGCGATGGTGACCGCCAGCCGCGGCACGCCTCAGTTCGTCGAATTGGTCCGTGACTTTAAGCTAAAGGACCAGGGCGAAGGATTGCTGGAAATTGCACTCAAAGGGCCGAAAACCGCCGAGGGAGTGGAAGCGGCGAAAATGTTGCTCGGAACGGATTATGCCCCTGTGATCGGCCGGGCGCTCAAGACCCCGCATGCGCTCGCGCTAGTGGAGGTGCTCGGCAACACTGCCGATCAACGGGCCGTGCCGATCCTGGCCAGCATAATGAAGAACCTAGGAGAAGACGCGGCGGTTCGGAAGCAGGCGGTGAAAGCGCTGGCGCAGAGTCCGGCGGGCGTAGCCGCGCTTCTAAAGCTGGCGCGAGACAACGTATTTCCTGCGGACCTCAAGCTCACGGCCACCACAGCGCTCGCCTCTGTCCAACTGCCGCAATCCAAAGCAGAGATCGCACAGCTTTTCCCGGCTCCAAGCGCAGCCGGAGGCCACGCCCTTCCACCGATCTCGGAGCTTGTGAAGATTCGCGGCGACGTTGCGCGCGGAAAGGCGATTTTTGAGAAAGAACAGACCACCTGCATCACTTGCCATCGAGTGGGAGCGCTTGGGGCGGACTTCGGACCCGCGCTGAGTGAAATCGGGACGAAGCTCGGCAAGGACGCAATCTACGAGGCGATCATCGATCCGAACGCCGGCATCTCGATGGGATTTGAGACGACCATGCTCACAATGAAGGATGGCAATGTCGGCCTTGGAATCGTGCGGAGCGATACGGAGGACGAAGTCGTGCTCGCGATGCCGCAAGGCGTACAAAATCGGTACAAAAAGGCCGATATTGCAAAGAGGGAGAAGCTGCCAGTGTCTATGATGCCGACGGGGCTTCAGCAAGCTCTCACCACACAGGAGCTTGTCGATTTGGTCGATTACCTTTCGTCTCTCAAAGCGCCAGCGAAATAAAGTTGGGCGAGACGAGGTCCCAAGCGCCGGGAAGTCGGCGCGGGCGGCCATCCGCTCAGCGTTCCATTCCCAAGTGACACCGGCTCGGAATTGCGGTAGGATGCAGCGGTAGCTTCGTCCATCCATCCATTCCCATCCTCCATGGCTCGCCGCGCAAGCTCCTCTCCGCAGACACTTTGGATCGTGCTCGCCGTCGCGCTGCTCGTCTTCGCCGCGGGTGGCGGCGGCTATTTGATGTACGGGAGAATCAGCGATCCGTACCGGACCATCGCGGCGCTGCCTGTGCAGGACTACCTCGAGAACGCAAACAGCCTTCGAGGGAATGTCTATAAGCTGGATGGCACGGTGTTGAAATCGCTCCAATGGACTGCGAATTCAGGGCGCTTGTTCTCCGTCGAGATCAATGGCTCCGATGTGGTCCCGGTGCTCGTGCCGCAGCAGTTCAACAATATTAATATCGAACGCGGCCAGCATTTCCTGTTCAAAATAGAAGTGGGCGATAAGGGAATCCTCCGCGCTGGCGATGTGAAGAAAGCGTAACCGTATGAAACTCCCCCTCAAAGCCCCAGGCTCGGCCGCACGTTGGGCGGTTCTCGCGCTTTGCGCCATGGCGCTTGGAGCTTTTGCTCAAGTCCCGGACGCCGCGCCCACGAGCCCGGCTCCTGCCTCCCCTGCCCCGGCGACGCAAAAACCGGCTCCGAGCCTTCTGAGCAACGATATGCCGCACTTCGACCCCGCGTCGGAAACGCTGACGTGGGATGGCAAAAGCTGGAACATCAATAACAATCGGATCTTCGAGATGCGGTTTGAGAAATATCTCAACGCCCCGGAAGAGACGACCAAGGACGACACCGCTTATCAGAATTGCCTCAAGGAGATCCTGCAGCGGCTGGCTCCCGGCAATGCGACCGCGCAAAATCTCGACTATGCCTTCCAATTGCTCGGACGCGCGGCGAACTACGAGGTCGATGCACGGCTGAGCGATTCGCTGGCCGACGCGGTCTATACGGTCTGGATGGCACAACGCCAGCAGCAGCGGCTGGTTTCAGCAAACGATGCGCTCCAGCGGCAACAGAAGGAAATGGAGGATGAGATTCGCGCGGAGGGGAATCACGCATCCAGCATTAGCAATCCGATCCACAGCACCCCGAAAAAAGGCGGGAACCCTCAACAGCCGCAACAGAACACGGCGCAAGATACCGCCGCGGACTCGAAACAAGCCGGGCTGGAAACAAATAACTGGCGGACGCGGCGGCTAACCGAATTAACCGTCCGGGAAAAGGCGAATGTGGTAAAGCGCGAGCTATCGGAAATCCAGGCAAAGGTCGAGTACCAGGCGCTGATCGTGCAATTCTTTGTGCAACGGCGTTTTCAGCACGTACTGATGGCGACGCGCTTCTACCGTGCGCTCTTTTCGGACGGCGACTCGAAGCTGAATTTGGGGAAAGACAGCAAGGATCTCTTCACGCGCAGCGCCGGAATGGCTCCGACAGTGAGCACGCTGGACTCACTCGCCAACGAAGCGGTGAGAGATGTGCGGGAAGGGGTGAATGCCTTCGATTACCTGCTCCAGCAGGATGAAATGGAGAGCGCATCGAAGCGGCTGGCAGAGGCATTCACAGTGGGAGAATTCATGCCGGAAATACGGACGCTGCCACGTGAGAAGAAGCGGAGAGCGCTCGCGTTTACCCAGAAGGCGTACCAACTGATTTCGTCGCTCGAAGTGAAGGACTACACGCTCGCGGGAAAGCTCGTGGGTGAGATTCAGAAGATAGCCAAGGACTTCGATGCCTCCAAGCCGAACGCTGCGATTCGCGCGGCGAGTCTTGGTTCGAAGCTGCACCTGCAAAATGCGCGCAACGCGGCGCTAAAAGGCGACGACCAGGCTGTGGAGAGAGAGATCTCGGCGGCTGCTGCGATCTGGCCCACCAATCCCGCACTCGAGGAACTCGGCGGCAAGATCTCGGATCAAGGAGACTTGCAGATGCGCGCGTTAAACGATCTCGATCAACTCATAAGCCAAAAGAATTACCGACAAATCTTTGAGGACAGCCCGCGGTTTCTCGCAGCCAGCGCGCAATCGCCCGAGCGAAAGAAGCAACTGGCAGAAGTGATTGACGCGATGAAATCCATCGATGGGGCAATCCTTCGGGCGCAGGAAATGAGTCGACAAAATAATTTCGCGGGCGCTTGGGAAAGCGTCGAAGGAGCAGCCGCCAAGTACCCCGACGATGTGAAGCTAAACCAAACGCGGGCGGAGCTGACGACAAAAGCGGCGGACTTCGTCCGGACGATCCAAAGCGCGGAGGATCTGGAGAAAAAGGACCAGATCGGATCGAGCCTGGCGTGGTATCTCAAGGCGCAGAAGATGTACGCCGGGAGCGACTATGCGCAAAAGGGTATCGACCGGCTTACCAAGAAGGTGCTGCCGCAAGAATAGGTTCCGCTCGTTGCCGGCGCGTTGGTGCTGTGCCGTTCGCAGTTGGTGGAATCCCGCCGCCCGCCGCCTTGCTTTAGAAGACTATTTCAACAGGATCCCTAAAAACTCTTGTGCATCGCCCTTCCGATAACGCAAGCTCCCACATGACCTTGCCGCTAGAGGATCCCTCACCGCCTTTCGGTGAGTCGTCCAACGGAGAGGCGCGTCCGTCCAAGCAGGCTGGCGATCTCCACAAGACGATCACCATGGCGCAGATTGCCCGCGCTGCCGGGGTGTCGCAAGGAGCCATCTCATCGCTCCTCAACGACCGGGACTACGGCATCCGCGTGAGCGACAAAACGCGCGAACGGGTCTTCAAAGTCTGCCGGGACATGGGCTACGTGCCGAACGATTTGCGCGCGGTCGTGCGGATGTACCCCGATCGGGGCGAGTTCTGCCTCCTGATTTCACGCGACTTTGCCGACGGGCTGCTCGACCCTTTTGTAGCGCGGATCGCCAAAGCGGCGATGCAGGCGATCGGCGGCACGTCGCACTCGATTACTCTCGCCTTTTACGAAAGGAACGCTGATTACCTCGCGGACCCGGATGCTTTGCCGCAACCGGCGCGCTCTGGCATTGCGTCCAAATTCCTTCTGTGCGGCGAAGTGAATGCCTCCCTGCTGCAGCACATCTTGCGACGCGGGCTGCCGGCGATCAGCCTGGGATGGGATGCCAATGTCCCCGGCGCAATCAGCCTCACGCCCGATTTCGCGTGCGCATCGCGGCTGGCGATCGAACACCTTTTCAATCTCGGACATCGGCGGATTGCGATCCTTTCCGGCCCTTTCGGATCGAACGATCCTCGAATCATTGAATTGCACAGCGGGGTGAAGCAAGCATACGACCACTGCGGAATGACCATCGAAGCGCAGAACATCGTGTACGGCAGGCTTAACTATCAAGCAGGAGTCGAGGCAGCGGCGGGATTCCTAAGCCGGTCGGCGCCTCCCACCGCGGCATTCTGCCTGAGCGATGCGGCTGCCGGAGGCGTCATCGCTGGCGCCAACGCCCGCGGATTGCGCGTTCCGCTGGATTTCAGCGTGATCGGGTGTGCGGATGACGATTGCGCGCAAATGCTGCAGCCTCCCCTAACAACGATTCATCTTCCGATTGAAGAATTGGCAGCCACCGGCGTTCAGGAACTCGACCGCCTCACTAAGAGCGGCGCGCGGCTTGAAACGCAAAAGCGCGTGCTGCCAGTAAGGCTCCTGGAACGCGGATCGACGGGGCCGGCGCCTGGAAGCGCGGCCTAGTCAGCAGGCTGCAGGTTCGCCCACGCGGGGCGTTGCGATTCGAAGGCGAGGCCGGCTTTGCTCAAGGGATGCACGAAAGCGAGGCGCCACGCATGGAGGCAGAGCGGCGGAGCGCCAACAGGCAGTGTCATCGCGCCGCCCAATACGCGTTCCGGAAGGTAGGCCGGATCTCCGCAGATCGGCAGCCCGAGTTCCCATAAGTGAACCCGGATCTGATTCGTCCTTCCGGTGAGCGGACGCACTTCGAGAAGAGCGGTTCCATCGGGGAGCCTCAAAATCGTGTCGAATCGGGTGCTCGCGGGACGCCCTTCCGCAAAGTCCGCCTCCCGCGAGCCGAGACGACCCGGCTCGGCGCTTATCGGCGCGTCAGAAGAGAAGGCGCCGCTGGACGGCCAGCCTTGAACCCGCGCGAGGTACGTCTTCGAGACTTGCTGAAGCGCGAATTGCGATTGAACGACTTGGGCAAAGTGCCGCGTCCTGGCAAAGAGAACCAAGCCGGAGGTGTTGGAATCGAGACGATGGACAGGGCGAAGCCGCTCGGGGGAATACGCCTCCGCGAGAATGAATTGGAGCGTATTTCGGTTGTAACGTCCGCTCGGATGCATTGGCAATGGGGCGGGTTTCTCGACAACGACAATCGCCTCGTCCTCGTGAAGAATGCGAATAGCGGCGTTTACATCCGGCTCGACCGACGCGGGAGTCAGACGAAAATACCGTTCCCCTGCGCGAACGCGCCGATTGCCGGAGACGCTATCTCCATTGTGGTCGACGTATTGTCCTGCATCGCAGACGCGAGCCCATTCAGCTCGTTCGACGTGCGGAAAGATTCCGCATAACGCATCGAGGAGCACCGCGCCATCTGCCGAGGCCGGGATCGATAGCGGACGCCGATTCTCATAAGCCGTACTGCCAGGGAGCGGATCGGTGACGCGATGAATCGAGGCCTGTCGAATAGCAATGCTTTGCGCCATCTCCTCGGCTGGAGTTCGGTAGCAGAACGGGCAGCACCGGGGCGGATCGAAGCGCGGGCTGCGCTGGTCTTCCGGAGAAAGCGGCGCAAGGCATGCGAAGCATTGCGCGGAATCGGTCTCGCGGAGGGCTGGGTCAACTCCCACGCGCTGATCGAAGACGAAGCATTCGCCTTCGTAATGGGCGCCGCCGCACTCCTTGAAATAATTCAGGATGCCTCCATCCAACTGATACACTTCGCGGAATCCTTCCCGCTCGAGATACGGAGCAGCCTTTTCGCATCGTATGCCACCCGTGCAGAATGTGACGACCGGTTGCTCTTTCATCCCGACGGGGAGTCTTCGCACTGCGTCGGGAAACTGCCGGAAATGATCGATCCCCGCCGTGCGAGCTCCTGCAAAGGTCCCGAGTTTCACCTCGTAATCGTTGCGAGTGTCAAAAAGGGTGATCGGCCGACCCTCATCGAGCCACTGCTTGAGCACTGCGGGCGCAAGGCGCGCCGAGGTATGCCGCGCGGGATCGATACCCTCGACGCCGAAAGCGATGATCTCTTTTTTAATCCGCACCAGCATCCGGTTGAAGGGCTGATGCTCGCTGCAACTTGCTTTGGCTTTCAAGTTTTCCAAGCCTTGAATCCGCCGCAGTTCGAGGAGGAATCGCTCAATCTCGGCGGGCGGACCGGCGATGAAGAGATTTATGCCCTCGACGCTTAGGAGGATCGTCCCCTTCAGCGCCCCCCGCCGACACGAGGCGAGAAGCGTTTCACGAAGCTGCTTCAGCTCCGTAAGAGGCGCGAATTTGTAAGCGGCGATATTAACGATCTCTGCCATTTGGCGAACGGAATCTCTCGCAAAGAACGCTCGCTTTGCAAGAGACGCGCGGCGGGCGGCGAAGCTTGCAGCATCATTCGCGCGGCTTCGGCAGAACGATTGGGACGCCAAAGCGTGAGAGGCCGCCGATGGCAATATCGAGCGATCCATTGAGCGCATTCCCGAGGGCGAGCGCCTTCTGATACTCAACCTTGGCCTCAGGGATCATCTTACGGTGCTCGAAATCCAGCCCGTAATAGGCATGGATCGCACTCCAATTCGGATCCCAAACGAGCGCTTCACGAAAGGCGGCATCCGCTTCATCAAAGCGATCACGGGAATCGAGTTCAATCGCGAGTGTGAGAAGAAGACGCGAGTCCTGCGGAAAGGATTTCAGGCCGGCGCGATACGCAGCGACGGCCTGCTCGGAAAGGCTGGCTTCTTCCGCGCGATCATCTTCATTTTCGGCGAGGTTCCGGTACGCCTCGCCCAGATAATACCAGAGATCCGCGTGCGCCGGATCCAATTTGACGCCCGCGGAAGCTCTACTCAAGGCCCGTTTATAATTCTGGTCGCGCAAAGCCAGCCGCGCTTTCTCCTCACGGCACTCTACCGGAAGGCGCACGGCGACGAGGAAGATTCCGGCTGCGGCGACGGCGGGCGCGGCATATGGCAGGAAGCGATCGAGCAAGGAAACCTCTTGCGGCTCCGAACCCGAGGCGATTGCCGGATTCGCCAGAATCCCAAAGACGAACGCCACGAGCATCGCGTTGGCAGGGATGTGCATATTGAAATCGAAGAACGAATGCACGACATAGGCGGCGACTGCGGCGAGCGCCGCTATCGTGAGCGCGAGGGCGCGGCTTCCATTGCGCACACGTTTCCCATCATTGCCTGCGACGCAGCGTCGAAAGGTGTTCCATCCGTTCCGGATATGCGCGACCAGCAGGAGAAGGAAGAGACCGAGGCCGAGCAGGCCAAACTCGGCTATGAGTTCGAGGTAGTCGTTATGCGCGTGGATTGGATCGGTCTGCGCCGAAGGTTCCCGAAACTGACGCCCGTAGAACAAGAATGTGCCGCTGCCGGATCCGAACACTGGGTTTATGCCAATCTGCCGCACGGCGGCCTTCCAGATATCGGCGCGCGCATCATGCGCCGGGACTGCTGCTATTCGCTGGCGTACGCGCATTCCCAATACGCTGTTTGATCCAATGACGGGGGCGAAAAAGACGGCTGCCACGGCGAGCACCGCGACTGCGCCAAGGATCGCCGCGAACATCCGGCGCTTCGATTGGAGAGCGATCCCCGTGAGGATGGAAAAGACGAGAAGCGCGCAAGCGGAGCTGAAATATCCCGCGCGGCTCTGGCTCAGCACGAGCCCTGCAACCATTATTGCGGTAAGATACGCTACGAAAATCCGCGCCGCAGGACGCCACGGCGCCCACCAGGAAAGGCTTGCGCCAACGACAATCATCACCTCAAGAAAACCAGCCAGATGGTTTGGTGAAACAAAGAGACCGCTAACCCGCCCCTTGAGCATACCGCGGACCAGTCCAAACCACTCGACATTGCTCGAAGTGACGTACTGGAAGATGCCAACGCCGACGTGGACGGATCCCAGTAGTAGAAGAGCGAGCGCGATAACGGTGCGCGCCGTGTTGTCTGTGACACAGCAAACCACCGCGAGATAAACGGTGAGCGCTAGGAGCAGCAGCAGCAGATCCCCTCGCGCCAGGTACGCGACGGGCGACGCAAAATCCCGCACAACGATATAGGCCGCGAACGCAAACCCGGACGCAATGCATACCGGACTGGAACCTCGCCGTATTCTGCTTCGCAGCAGGACGGGTAGCACCGCTGCCACGGACGTAAACGCCAAGGCGGCAAGCGCAAACGCCGCCCGAGTGCCGCCCACCAAAAAGTGGACGAGATAAAATGCGCAGATCAGTAGCGCAGCCGAGACGACAGCCCGCACCGCCTGAGTCTGATCTCCCGAGCTATCGCAGCGCTCACCCACTGCCAAGCCCCTGGTTGGAGACTAAATCGACTAAAGGCGTCCGAGGCGGCGAAGTTTGGCGTCCACGGCAGCATTCGCTTCCGCGTTCGTAAGCTGTGGATGCTCCTTCTTGTACTCACGCTTCATCTCTGCGGAGCTCTCCTTGGATTCGTCGTGATCATTCTTCTCGTAAGGGTCGCGGCCTAGTTCCTCCAAGATCTCATTATGATGCCGGCGCGCACGCTCCTTCGCCAGTTCCTTCTGCCTTTTATTGAACCTTTTCCGGGCGGCATTTTCCTTGGCCTTTTCCTTGGCGCTCTCGGTGGATTCATCGTTATCGTCCTGGAATCCGCTGGTTGCGACCGGCGTGGCAGCGTGCGTCCGGACAGGAGCGGCGACGAAGGTGATGGATACGCAAAGAATTGCGAGTGGTAGGTTTTTGAGGAGTAAACGCATGGTTTTAAATGATCCGGTTCGAGGTTGGAGTTTTTGGGTTTAGACGTTTATAGGCTGCGGTTTTGAAAAAAGAAAGCTTTTTTTTTGGGCGCTGGCGTTTGACCTTCGCGCCCCGCTCGATTCCCGGTCGCATCGCGTTTTACGCGCTGCGATTCCGGTCTCCGAGGAGAGCGATCACGCCACTAAGGCGCCTGCAAAATGTCAAAGCAAGCAAAATACACGGAAGAAAATATTCGTTCCCTCGCATGGAACGAGCACATTCGTCGGCGGCCCGGCATGTATATCGGCCGCTTGGGCGACGGAGCGGCTCACGACGACGGAATATACATCCTCCTCAAGGAGACGATCGACAACTCCATCGACGAGTTCACGATGGGTTGCGGGAAGCGGATCGAAGTCGCCATTGCCTCCAGCGGCGACAGCGGACAGACCGCTTCCGTGCGGGACTTCGGACGCGGCATCCCTCTGGGAAGCTTGGTCGATTGCGCCGGAAAGCCCAACACAGGCGGGAAGTACGACAGCGAAGCCTTCCAGCGCAGCGTGGGCCTGAACGGGGTCGGCCTCAAGGCGGTGAACGCCCTCTCGACATCTTTCACAATCCAAACCTTTCGCGAAGACAAGACACGCGTCGCCGAGTTCGCAGCGGGTGAACTTCGAAAAGATTCCGGCATCAAGAGCGCGTCCGGCCAAAAGTCGGGCACGCTCACTGCATTCACTCCCGACCCCGAGATTTTCCCAAGCTACAGTTTCAAGGACGAATACGTCGAAAATCAGCTATGGAATTACGCCCATCTGAACATGGGGCTGACGCTGACGTTCAACGGGAAAACAATCAAATCGGAGAACGGCCTGCTCGATCTGCTGAACCAGAAGATCGACGGTTCGACCGCATATAAAGCGATCCACCTAAAAGACTCGGAGAACCTGCTGGAAATCGTTTTCACACATGCGGCGCAGTACGGAGAGGAATACTACTCCTTTGCGAACGGACAGCATACGACACAGGGCGGGACGCATCAACAGGCGCTGCGGGATGCGATCGTGAAATCGCTGCGTGAGTTCTTTAAGAAAGACTTCGAACCCGCCGACATCCGCACCGGCATCATCGCGGCCATCTCGATCCGCGTGCAGGAGCCAATCTTCGAGTCGCAGACAAAGACGAAACTCGGCAGCCAGACCATGGCTCCAGAGGGGGGCGCCACGATAAAGAATTACGTGTCGGACCTGGTGAAGAAGGAACTCGACAACTATCTGCACCGCAACCCGGCTGTCGCCCAGTCGATACAGCAGAAAATCCTGCAAAACGAATGGGAACGGAAGGAACTCGCCGGAATACGCGACATCGCCAGGGACGCCGCAAAGCGCGTGAGTCTGCACAATTCCAAGCTGAGGGACTGCCGCATCCATCTGAATGACAAATCTCCCCGGCGTGGGGAGGACGACAAGCGCGGCGACACGACGCTGTTTATCACCGAGGGCGACTCAGCCTCGGGATCCATCACGAAAGTGCGCGATCCCAACGCGCAGGCGGTCTTTTCCCTAAAAGGCAAGCCGCTGAATACGCACGGAAAGACGAGGCGGATTATGTACGAGAACGAGGAGCTGAGCATGCTGCACAGCGCGCTAAACGTCGAGGCCGGCATCGAAGAGCTTCGCTATAACAATATTGTGCTCGCGACTGACGCCGACGTGGATGGGATGCACATCCGGCTGCTCCTCATTACTTTTTTTCTCACCTTTCTCCCGGAGCTTATCAAAAACGGGCATCTATACATCTTGCAGACGCCGCTGTTTCGCGTGCGCAACAAAAAGGAGACCCGCTACTGCTACTCGGAACCGGAACGGGTAAAGGCGATCGAGGCGCTGGGGCCGCAACCGGAGGTGACGCGCTTCAAAGGACTGGGCGAGATTTCACCGGATGAATTCCGACATTTCATCGGGCCGAAAATCCGGCTTGAACCGGTGATTATCGGAAAAGAAAGCCCCGTCGAGCAATTGCTCCAATTCTATATGGGAGCGAACACTCCAGACCGGCAGGAGTTCATCATTAAAAATCTCGCTTACACGACGACTTAGCCGATGCCGAAAAAGAATTTGCCAACCGATCAGCCCGAATTGCCTTTAAGCAACGCGGCGGGCGCGACTCCTGCCGTTGGCGCAGCATTGAAGCATGTCGATGACCTATTTGAGGCGTGGTTCATCGAGTACGCCAGCTACGTCATCCTGGATCGCGCGGTGCCGCATATCGACGACGGGTTGAAACCGGTCCAGCGCCGGATAATGCATTCCCTGAGGGAGCTGGAGGACGGCCGGTATAACAAAGTCGCGAACGCCGTGGGCAACACGATGAAGTACCATCCGCACGGCGACGCGAGCATCACCGATGCGCTGGTCGGACTTGGTCAAAAAGAGATCCTCATCGATACGCAAGGAAACTGGGGGAACATCATCACGGGCGATCCGGCGGCGGCTCCGCGGTATATCGAAGCGAGGCTCTCCAAATTCGCGCTCGAGACGGTATTCAATCCCAAGACGACCGCGTGGACCAAGTCGTATGACGAGCGCAATGACGAACCGATCACGCTGCCGATCAAGTTTCCCCTGCTCCTGGCGCAGGGCGTGGAAGGAATCGCGGTCGGGCTTTCCTGCAAGGTGCTGCCGCACAATTTCAACGAAATTCTGGATGCGTGCGTGGCGATTCTCAAAGGCAAGACCACGAACCTGCTGCCCGATTTTTTGACGGGCGGGCTGGCGGACTGCGCGGAGTACAACGATGGGAGGCGCGGCGGGAAGGTTCGAGTGCGGGCGCGGATTGAGGTGCGCTCAGCGAATCTTCTGGCAATCACCGAAATCCCATTTGGGACGATCGTGCCGAATCTCATCACATCGATACTTTCCGCGCACCAAAGAGAGAAGATCAAGATCAAGAAGGTCGATGACAACACTTCCGAGAGGGCGGAAATATTGATCCACCTGCTGCCTGGGACCGATCCGGAGATCGTGAAGAATGCGCTCTACGCCTTCACGGAATGCGAGATTTTGATCCACCCGAACGCGGTGGTGATCTTCGATCAAAAACCGTCCTTCACCAGTGTCGGAGAAATACTCCGTATCTCGACTGAGAGAACGCGCGATTTGCTTCGGCGCGAATTGGAGATCCGGCTCGACGAACTCAACGCGCGCTGGCATCTGCTCTCCCTGGAGAAGATCTTCATCGAAAAGAAGGTCTATCAAAAGATCGAAACCTGCGAGACGTGGGAGAGCGTGCTGTCCACGATCGCACTGGGGCTAAAGCCGTACACGAAGCATCTCAAGGTGCCTGTTACGGAGGACGACTGCGCCAAACTCACGGAGATCAAAATCAAACGGATTTCGCGCTTCGACTCGAAAAGCGCGGATGAGGATTTGAAGAAGATCGAAGCCGCCATCGTGGAGACGAACGGGTTTCTGAAAAATCTTACAGCCTATGCGGTGTCGTGGTTTCAGAATTTAAAAAAGAAATACGGGAAAGGCCGCGAACGCCGGACCGAAATCGCGACCTTCACGGCGATCTCGGCAGCCAGCGTGGCGCTAGCGAACGTGAAAGCCTTTGTGAACAGGAAGGAAGGATTCATCGGGTGGGGTCTCAAGCGCGATGAAGCAGCCGATCTGCTGGGCGAGTGCTCGGATCTGGATGAAGTGATGGCGATCAGCCGGGATGGCGGACTGAAAATCAATAAGATCGCAGAAAAGGAGTTCTTCGGCGCCGACCTCGTCCATGCCTCCTTTTTCCAGCGCGGGGACACCTCGACGACGTACAACCTCATTTATCAGCACAAAGAGAGCGGCGGCGCGCATGCGAAGCGTTTCCACCTGGGCGAGGGCGTCATTCGAGACCGGCGCTACGAAGTCGCGGGCGGAAAAATCGTCTATTTATCCCTCTCAACCACTCCGGATGCGGCTCCCGAGGTGCTCATTGCGTTAAAAGACGGCCAGGGAGCGCGAATCCGCTCATTCGGCTTCGATTTCAAGACGATCGCCGTAAAAAATCGCGGCTCGCAAGGGAACAGGGTGACAAAATACAAAGTGCAGAAGGTGACAACGGTGAAGTGAGAACATCCCGCTACGAGCCGCGCCCCAAGTTGGGCGCCGCGAGCGCCGTTTTTCGAGCATGCAGGATTGCCACTTGACGAACCGCCATCCGTTTGCCATCCATTGCGGATAGTCCTAAACCCTTTCCGCACCTAAATTTCCATGCCTGAAGTCCAAGTCCTCCGCAATGAACCGATTGATCGCGCTCTGAAGCGCCTCAAGAATAAGCTCGAGGATGAAGGCATCATGGAGGAAGTGCGGCGGTTGCGCGCTTTCGAGACGCCGACGCAGAAGACGAAGCGGAAAGCGAAGAACAACGCCAAACGCCGGAAAGCGAAGCGCAATCGCGCAAACTACGCCGAGGGTCCGGGCCGCAGCAGGCCGGGCTTCTAACCGGCGAACGCTTGGGCCGGGATCCGGTGCGGACTCCTTCGCGGCGGATTCCTGGATACGGCTGAGACCTGTCGGCGCAACCAACCCACCGGCGCGCTTACCGCTGGATTCCGTACTCGGCGACCAGTGAATCGATGGCGGTGCGCAATTCGTCGTCGGTGAGCGGGCGATCCCACATGAGGATACGGCTCATCTCGCCCTCAAACGATTCTTTGCCGGGATGCTCGACGGCGTCGCGCTCCTGGCCGATGGAGAGCTTTGAGGCGTTGGCTTGGGGATTTACTGGAAACATGTGCGAAGCGACTGCCACGGATGTGTTAACAAATAATTCGATCGGAACCTTGCCTGTCCCGGCGCCCATCCTTCCAGCGACCGCGTAATAGCGCTTTTCATCGAGCTTCGGGCCGAGCACTTTGGGATTATTATCGTCCCACCGGCCAAACGTGGTGGAGTTGCGGGAGCCGGCCCAGACGGCATTATCGTCGTTGAAACCGGCCCAAAATCCTTCGTAGTTGCCGCCGTTCTTCAGGTTGCCGAAGAATGAGTTCACATCCTGCAATTGCGTGTGTTGCTTGTAAGGGGCGATCAACGCGATCCATGTGTAGCCGCCGCCGGTGATCAGGTGATCGAATGCGTCTTCGTCTCGATTCAAAAGCTCCTGCTTTTGGAAAATGAGCGTGGCGTGGCCGCGCAATTCCGGGACCGCGAGGCGGATGCCAGGCTTTCCATCGTTGCGGGCGGGCGTGAAGTCGCGCGCCTTGAAATCGGCCTGATTGTGCCAGGCGAGGACCTTGCCATCCTTTGATTCCACGCCGCGATCGGCGTCGAGATCGAGGATTTTTCCATTCAAAGGAAGGGCTGGATCCACCGCACGGGTAATATGCGCTGATGCGCAGAAAATGAGAAGCGGTAAGGCGGCGCGAATGGCGTTCATGCAGGGATTGTATTACCGCACAGGGCTTCCGGTCTTAGGAATAGGGGAATCGACGCGTCTCGCTCGAAGCGTGCCGGGCGGCTCGGCGGCCTAGTTTCGACCGGTCTCATCGGGCGCCTCAGCGATGAGCCGGAACATGGCTCCAAATTCGCTGACGAGGTCGCGCCAAAGGGAGGGCGCTTTCGCGGGATCGATCACATCGCTGGAGGGCGCCCTGAGCATCCATGCGTGATGCGCGAGCTCCGCCTCGAGCTGGCCTTTGCTCCAGCCTGCGTAACCGATGAAGGCGCGGACCTGCGATTTCGGATCGTCCATGAGCGAGACCGCCTCCTCAACGCCGATGTGGTGGCGGCATTCCATCGTGCCGCTGGCGGGCTGCCAGCGGAATGCGGCGAAAACCAATTGATCGGGCGAGACCGGCCCGCCATGGAGGACTGGGACCTTCGCCAATACTCCAAACTCCGGGCCGGAAAGGAGGTCTGAAACGTGGCGGCCAGCAGGCCTGTTGAGGATGAGGCCGAAGGATCCTTCCTCGGCGTCATTCGCGGAAAGGAAGAGCACGGAGCGGCGGAAATTGCCGTCCAGCAGGCCGGGATGCGCGATAAGCAGCGAACCGGCCAGGCTTAGCGAAGAAGAACCGGATTCACGCACAACGCTAAAATAGTCGATAGCTGGCATGTGCCAAGCAGGGAAAGGCGCGGAAGAAGGCGACTTCCCGGACGAGGCACTTGAGGCGGCGCCCCGTTCGGCTTAGCCTGCCGGCCGTCATAATGCACTCCACCGAACCGCTGATCATCGCCGGACGCGCCTTTCAATCGCGACTGCTGCTGGGAACCGGCAAATTTTCCTCGAACGCAGCGATGGCGGCGGCGCTGGAGGCGAGTGGCACGGAGATCGTGACGGTGGCGCTGCGGCGAGCGGATCTGGCGCGCAAGGGCGATGCCTTCGCGGACATCCTCGACTTCATCGATCCAAAGAAGTACCTGCTGCTCCCCAATACGAGCGGGGCGATGACTGCGGAAGAAGCGGTGAGGCTTGCGCGGCTGGCGCGCGCGGCGGAAATCTCGGACTGGATCAAACTCGAGATCCATCCCGATCCGCGCTACTTGCTGCCGGATGGAATCGAGACGCTGAAAGCGACAGAGATCCTCGTGAAGGAGGGGTTCACAGTGCTGCCGTACATCAATGCAGACCCTGTGCTGGCGAAGCGGCTCGAAGAGGCGGGAGCCGCGACGGTGATGCCGCTTGGCTCGCCGATCGGGTCGAATCGTGGGATCGAAACACGGGCTCAGATTGAGATCATGATCGATCAGTGCAGAATCCCGGTGATCGTGGACGCTGGACTCGGCGCGCCAAGTCAGGCGGCTGAAGCACTGGAAATGGGCGCATCGGCGGTGCTTGTAAACACAGCGATCGCGATTGCGAGCGATCCGAGCCGGATGGCCAGCGCCTTTCGCAAAGGCGTGGAGGCAGGGCGGGAAGCTTTTGAGACCGGTCTTGCGGATCGCCTCGGCCACGCTTCCGCGACCAGTCCTCTCTCGGAGTTCTTCAAGCTCTAAGCCGGCGATGGCCGCGGCCCTTCTCCTGTTTCTTCTGTCGAAGTTGCGGCTTCCGGGTTATACTAACGTCTTTGTCACGGGCGAATCGTCCCGGTCCAAAGAACGCATTGCATGAAGTTCGCTCCTCTCTTAGCCGCCGTAGCGGCTTTGCCATTCGCCGCGCAGGGCGAAATCTCCCAATCGATCGATTTTAACCGGGACATCCGCCCGATTTTTTCGGAGCATTGCTACACCTGCCACGGGCCGGATAATGCAAAGCGAAAGGCCGGGCTGCGTCTCGACCAAAAGGATTCGGTCTTTAGCGCACTGGAATCTGGGGAAACTCCGATCGTACCGGGCGATCCGGGGAAGAGCGAGTTGATGCGGCGCGTCACGACATCGGATGCAGACGACTTGATGCCACCGGCGAAAGAGCACAAGGCGCTGAAGCCGGAGCAGATCGATCTCCTTTCCCGATGGGTCAAAGCCGGGGCAAAATGGGATGGACACTGGGCATTCCAGCCCGTGAAACAGCCGGCGCCGCCCGACGTGAAAAACGCGGCATGGCCAAAGAACACGATCGACCGCTTCGTGCTGGCGCGCCTGGAAAAGGAGGGGCTGGCTCCATCGCCCGAGGCTTCCAAAGCCGCGCTGCTGCGGCGCGTCTCGCTCGACCTCACCGGATTGCCGCCCACCCCTGCGGAAACCGCCGAATATCTAAGCGACGCGAAGGTCGGCGCGTACGAAAGGGTGTTGGACCGTCTGCTGGCGTCGCCACATTTCGGGGAGCGGATGGCGCTGCCGTGGCTCGATCTGGCGCGCTACGGGGACACGAGCGGCTATCACAACGATTCGCTGCGAGACATGTGGCTCTGGCGGGACTGGGTGATAAAGGCCTTTAACGAAAACAAACCATTCTCCGACTTCACGATCGAGCAGCTCGCGGGAGATCTGCTGCCTGGATCGACTATCGATCAACAGGTGGCCACTGGCTTCCATCGGAATGTGATGACGAGCGACGAAGGCGGCATCATCGATGAAGAATACCTTAACCTCTATGTAATCGACCGTCTGAATACGACGGGTGCAACGTGGCTCGGGCTTACGGTCGGCTGCGCGCAATGCCACGACCATAAATACGATCCGCTGAAGCAGAAGGAATTTTACCAGCTTTACTCCTTCTTTCACAACGTCCCAGAGAACGGGAAGGACGGCGTGCGCGACCGAAATCCGAAACCATTCCTTACAGTCCCATCGGACGAGCAGAAAGCCCGGCTCGCAACGCTCGATGCGGATATCGGCGCCACTCAGAAGGCCGAGGCTGGCCTGGCGGAGACACTGGATGCGCGGCAGGCCAAATGGGAGGCGGAAGTGGGAGCGCAACCGCTGGCGCCGGAGCCTAAAGGGCCCGTGGTGCGCTTTCCGCTCGACGCCGGCGGCTTGGGAACGAGCGACACGAATCAAAAAGTGGATGGCCAAATCAAGGGCGAAGGAACGTTTGTGGAGGGGGCTCTTGACAAGAGCTACCGGGTGGAGGCGAAAGGCTGGATCGAGTACGGCGACAAATTCGGGTTTGAAGGGAACCAGCCATTTTCCGTTTCGTCGTGGCTGCGGCTGAAGCCGCAGGGCGGGTCGCCTTACGGGAAGATGGATTCGGTCGGTGACACGCGAGGCTGGGACTTGGAATTCCACGGAACGAAGCCCAATTTCCATCTCATCAACCATTGGCCGACGAACGCCATACACATAGAGGGCGAACGCGACCTGCCAACGGACACCTTTCTTCACCTGACCGTCACCTACGACGGCTCTGGAAAAGCGGCGGGGCTGCGCATGTACGTGAACGGGCAGCTTGAGAAGACCGCAGTGCGGATCGACACCCTCAATGGGACGATCAAAACGCCGGAAACCTTTTCGATCGGTCGCCGGGGCGGAGCGGGTCCGGCATTTACTGGACGGGTGGACGACCTGCGCATCTACGGGCGGGCGCTCGCGCCGGCGGAAGTGGCTTCGCTCGGCGGCAGCGCCACGCTGCAATTGGCAAAAGTGCCGGCAGCCCAGCGGACGAAGGAACAAAAGGAGCAGCTTCAGAAGTTCTATCGCGAAACGTATGCGCCGGATTACGCGGAAATGCAGAAGAAGGTCGCTGCGCTGCGGAAGCAGAAGGAGGAAGCCGAGAAGGCCATTCCGAATACGATGGTAATGGCTGAAATGGAAAAGCCGCGAGACACCTTTATAAAGGTGCGCGGGCAGTACGACCAGAATGGAGAAGCGGTGCAGGCGGCAGTGCCAGCCTTCCTGCCAGCGCTGGCGGCGGAACCTGCGGACGGCAAGCGCTACACCCGGCTGGACCTGGCGAAGTGGCTCGTCTCGCCCGAGCAGCCGCTTACGGCGCGCGTCACGGTGAATCGCTATTGGAAACTGCTCTTCGGGACTGGAATCGTGAAAACCGTGAACGATTTCGGATCGCAAGGAGAATGGCCCAGCCATCCGGAATTGCTCGACTGGCTCGCTGCGGACTTTATGCGCGATTGGAACGTCAAGCGTGTCCTCCGGCAGATCGCGCTCTCGGCCACTTACCGGCAGACCGCGCGCGCGACGCCCGATCTGTTGGAGCGCGATTCCGAAAACCGGCTGCTCGCGCGCGGTCCGCGCCAGCGGCTCGACGCGGAGATCCTACGGGACAACGCCTTGTCCATCGCCGGGATCCTCAATCCAAAGATCGGCGGGAAGAGTATAAAGCCAGCGCAGCCTGCGGGAACGTGGGAAATCAATGAAATGAGCGGCTACTCCTACGAGAAATCGAAGGGGGATGATCTTTACCGGCGCGGGCTTTATGTCTATTGGAGGCGGTCCACGGTCTATCCTTCGTTCGTCACTCTGGATGCGCCGACACGGGAGTTTTGCACTGCTCAAAGATCCAAGACAAGCACCCCGCTGCAATCGCTTGTCTTAATGAACGACCCGGTCTTTGTCGAAGCGGCGCGCGGGCTTGCGCAGCGCATCCTGAAGGAAGGCGGATCGGACAATGCCGCTCGGCTCACGTACGCGTGGAGGCTCGCGCTGACCCGCGATCCCGTGGGACCGGAGCGGGCGGTTCTGTCGCAGACGCTGGAGAAACAGCTCGCGTTCTACAATCAGGACCCGGCGGCAGCGGCGAAACTTGTTAAAGTCGGCGACCTGGCGAAACCAGCGGAATTGGATGACCGTGAACTCGCGGCCTGGACGGCGGTAAGCAACGTGCTGCTCAACTTGAATGAGACCATTACCAACTAACATGAATCTCGACCAGCACATCCGTACGGCGATCACGCGGCGCGCCTTTTTGCAGAAGAGTTCAACCGGTCTCGGCGCGCTGGCGCTGGCCGGGCTGTTCAACCAGCAATCGAGCGCCGCGACTGCCGGCGATCTTCACGTTTCCGGCGCACTCAACACGCTTCATTTCGCTCCGAAAGCAAAGCGCGTCATTTACCTTTTCATGTCGGGAGCGCCGTCGCATCTCGATCTCTTCGATCCCAAGCCGAAGCTGACCGAGTTGAGCGGGAAAGATCTGCCCGATTCGATCCGCAAAGGGCAGCGGATCACAACGATGACGAGCGGACAGAAAAACCTGCTCTGTGTCGGCTCGCCGTTCAAGTTCACGAAATTTGGCAATGCGGGAATGGACCTGAGTGAACTGCTGCCGGAAACATCGAAGATCGTGGACGATTGCACCTTTGTGCGATCCATGTTCACGGAGCCGATCAATCACGACCCTGCGGCAACCTTCTTCGGGACGGGAAATCAGCAGCCGGGCAGGCCCACGATGGGTGCATGGCTCAGCTACGGCCTGGGCAGCAATAACAAGGATCTGCCGTCGTTTGTGGTGCTGACGAGCGGCGGCGGCGGGCAGACGCTCCAGACGCGGTATTGGGGCAGTGGGTTTCTGCCGGCGCAATATGCCGGCGTGCAGTTTCGGAATGCCGGCGATCCGGTGTTATTTGTGTCAAATCCTGACGGCATCACACCGGCTACGCGGCGCCAATTGCTGGACGCTACAAACGATTTGAACCGGATGGCGCTGGGAGAACTGGGCGATCCCGCGATCACGGCACAGATCGAAAACTATGAACTCGCCTTCCGCATGCAGACGAGCGTGCCCGAGCTGACCGATCTCTCCAAAGAGCCGAAGGAAGTGCTCGACCTCTACGGCGCAACGCCAGGCCAGGCCAGCTTCGCGCATAATTGCCTGCTCGCGCGGCGGCTTGCGGAGCGCGGCGTGCGCTTCATCCAGCTTTGCCATCGCGACTGGGATCACCACGGCAATTTGCCGAAGGATCTGCCGACGAAATGCAAGGAGACAGACCGCGCAAGCGCGGCGCTCATCACCGATTTGAAGCAGAGGGGTCTGCTCGACGAGACACTGGTGGTGTGGGGCGGAGAGTTCGGGCGCACGGCCTATTCACAGGGAGAAATCAAAGCCGACAATTTCGGGCGCGACCATCATCCGCGATGCTTCACGATCTGGATGGCGGGCGGCGGCGTAAAGCGCGGGTACGTTCACGGTGAGACGGACGACTTTGGCTATAACATCGTGAGCGACCCGGTGCATGTGCACGATTTCCACGCGACGATGCTTCACCTGCTCGGGGTCGATCATAAGCGGCTGATTGTGCGCCACGAGGGGCGCGACTACAGGCTTACGGATGTTTCCGGTGAAGTCGTGAAAGCAATCCTTGCATAATGAGATCAAATCGTTCAGTCACTCTGTCGGCGTGGGCACTGCGAATCGCTGCCGCTTTCGCCCTACTATCCGCCATCGTCACCCACGCCGAGGAGACGCCGGCCTCTGGCTTGGCGGGCGCCATCGAGCGACTCGGGGCTGGTGAGTGGTACGAAGTTCCCAATTCGCGCCTCGACGCCGTCGCTGCCCCAGCATCGAAGTTTCCCTGGCTGTCGGGCGGTATATACGGCATCATCGGCTGCTGGGCCGGAGGAGCTTTCGATTCGCAGCGCGACCGGCTGTATGTCGGCCCCGGGGGTGGACACGCTGGCTATAACGGGAACGAAATTTATGCCTTCGATCTGGCGAGCATGAAATGGTTGCGTCTCAACGATCCCGATCCCGTGATCCCTGGAACGGAATACACCGATCTGAATGTGGCTCCTTTTGCGATGCACACGTATGATGGAGTCGATTATTGTCCGCCGCCAGTGGATCGCTATGTGGTGATCGGAGGATGGAAAACGCCGAGAACGTATGCGCTCGATCCCGACCAGCCTGGGAGATGGGAGGTGTACGCCGATCACGGCACGGGCAGGACGGGCGACATCAGCGCCGTGGATGCGTCAACCGGCCTTCTCTGGCTCAGCACACCCACCACTGCCGGGAAATTGAGCCAATGGGATCCACTGACACACCGCTGGACACTGCGGCTGAACTCCTCACCATCGCCAAGTTACTACGAAACAGCAGACATCGATTACAAGCGAAGCCTGCTGGCCGCTTGCGGACGCGGCAAGGTGAAGACGTGGCGCCTCACGACGATCCCAGAACGCATTCAGTTTAGCTTCCTCGAGACCACCGGAGACACTGAAATCCTGGACAGCAGCAGCCCTGGCTTCTGCTACGTGCCATTGATAGACAAATTCGTGGCTTGGAAGAAAGGAGCGGACGTTTACACGCTCGATATGGACGCCGGGAAGTGGACCCGAATTCCCCCGGCAGCCACAAATACGGTGACGCCCGGTCCGCCCGACCAATGGGGCACATTCGGACGTTTCCGTTACGTGCCATCGCTGAATGTCTTCATACTTTGCAACGCAGTGAATCAAAACGTCTTCCTATACAGACTCACAGCCGGTCGTCCGAATGTGATTACCAGCGTCGAGGCGCGATCCGACCGCCGGACTATCGATGCGCACCTTCCCGCGCGCGCGCTATCCGTGTACGCGATTTACCGGGATGGAACGCGCAAAGAGGTGACCGAACAGGCGGCTTACTTCAGTCTGGATCCCACTATCGCTGAGACGGACGTCCACGGCGGCGGAACGATTCGCGGCAAAGCTGGCGGAGTGGCACGCATCCGCGCTGTTTATACAGATCCCGCATTCAAAAGGGGTTTTTCGAGCGAAGTGCAATTAACGGTCAAAGACATCATACCGGAAGCAGCGCTGGAATCGATCTCGACGGACTTCCCCGCGCTCACCCTCGTGGCGGGCAGCTCCTTTCCCTTGCACGCAAGCGCATCGTACAGGCGGGGCGGGGATCGCTTTCAGGTCGAAGCGCCGGCTGGCGTCACATGGACGGCGGATCTACCGCAGACGGTGTCGGTAACGAATGGAATCGTGAAAGCTTTGAGCGAGGGCGGACCGGCGACGGTTACGGCGAGGTTGAACGGCAAATCGGCGGCCACCCGTGTAACGGTGACGAATGCGCCGGTCATCCGACGGATTAACTTTCAGGTGGAGGAGACGATCGACCGGCCGGGCTGGAGCGCCGATAATGGAGCGCCATACAGTGAGACGCGGGGTTTCGGCTGGCTTGGCGCCGGGCATCTCGACTCGCGGGACGATCGCAATTCCGCTCACAATCTCTTTCTGAAGAGCTTCGTCGTTGCAAAGGCCAAGCTATTTAAAGTGAACGCACCGGCTGGACCTTGCGTCGTTCGCGTTGCGATGGGCGATTCGGACTATGGCGCCGTGCCATTCGAGGAATGGACGGCGCTCGGGGATCACAAACTTCTCTACTACGAAGGCCAGCACAATAATATCGCGACCCAATTCGTCGAAGCGAGCCATGACGGGCTGACATTTACAGTAAACGGCAAAATCAATTACCTGATCGTTGCGCCGGTTGGAATCGACCTGGATAAACAGGCGGACGACACGTCCGAGTAGCGAATTGCACATCAGCGAACAGTTAGTTTTCAGCTTCGTCGAGCCCGCTGGCGGCGCCGATCCGCTGACGGCCTGGCGGGCACACCGATCCCTGCAGCTTGGCCAACTTTGCGCCCGGCTGGGAGCGCCGGTCGGACGGCGAGTGGAAGTCCGCATGAAACAAGGGCCGCCGCTGATCGGCGTGCTGCGCCTGGCGGAAGAGCAACTCTGGAACGACCCCGAGCGCGAAAACGTTGTTCTTCAGGTCGGCGACGTCTCGTTCCGTCTGGCAGACATCGAGTCCGTTTTGCGCGCAGATCTGTAACGCGGCCTGACAGGGGAAACGAATGGTTCTTCGTTGATCCCGCGCGCGGCTTCAGTAATGGTGGCTGGCTCATCCCCCTATGACAAGCCTTCGACAACGAGTCTTCCACGAGAGATCGCATCCGCTCAACAACCGCGCGACCGTCCTGGATCGAACTACTGGCCGTGGGCGCATTTAAAGTCTGGCGGAGAGCGTGGCGGCGGAGAGGCGAACCGGAGTATTTGCCGGGCCTGAAGCATGTTGTCCTCTCTGTGTGCGAACGTGTGCCGGCTGCGGCCTCTGGAACGCCATCCGCAGCCGCGTGGCTGGCGCATTGGCGGCGCGAGTTCACGGGCATGCACTCCGAGCTTGCCGGCTCCGGGGGAGAGCAGCCCCGGCACACCCTCCTGCATCGCGAAGGGCCGGTCGAGCGCGATGCGGCCCTGCAACTCGCCGCGATTTGCCATGAAGCTGCCTGCGAGGTGGAACTTCATGCCGGTCCGGTATATTCTACTGTAGATCGCTTGCGAGAGGGACTTCTGCGAACAACGACTGCATTGGCGGAAGCGGGGCTGCTCGCACGTGATCCGGATGGCGCTCCCACGTTTGCATTTTACGAGGAAGCATCCGCGGTGGAGGCGCTGGGCTGCGACCGGGTGGATTTCGCGGCGATGCTTCGGGAGACGGGATGCTACGCGCACATCGAGGATCCAAGCGCAGGCAGTGGCGCAGACGCAGCGCCCACGAACAGCCTCTACTACACGAGCACCCAACCCGGGAACTGCGCCCGAGTTTGCAGGCGCGTGTATGCCGACCGGGAGCAGCGGCTTGGAATCGAGCGGGAGCTGCTTACGGTGCAAAGACCGCTCGCCATCGATTGGTCGCGCCGCCGTTGCGGAATTCTGCCCCGTTTGGAAGCCGGGATTTTATCACCGTCCGATCCCCCGACTGTCTCCCGGCTGGAAACCTGGCTCGACTGTCGGATCTCAGTGAAGGGACGCCCTAATTGGCTCTTTATAACGCTTATCAACAAAGGCGGGATCGCAGAAGATGCACTCGGCTCCTATTTCAAACAGATGCGTGCATTCTATGACGGAATCTCTACTCTAGCTTCCTTGAACCCTTCGATTCGCTTCCACTATGCCACGGCGCGCGAGGCAGTGAATATGATCCATGCTGCGGAAGCCGCACACTCTGGCGACCCAGCGCAATTTCGAGATTACCGCCTCAAAAGCAACGGAAGCGAGCCGCAATCCGGAGCGGGGCAGGCTGCGTGAGTTGCGCCGGCGTCTGGAATCCGTTTCGTTCAGCTTTTGGGCGGAGAATTGAATGATGAGCGCGATCCGTCCGGAAAAGAAGCGCACCGGATTTCTGAAAGCTTGGATCGTCACGATCGTGGTCTCCGTATGCCTTGTCTTTCCCGGCGCAACTATTGCGTTTTTGCGCTTCCGATACAGTCCGGAAGCGCTCTGGATACATAATTTGTACGTTCGGAAGGTTTGCGCATTGCGAGAGCGGCGGGAGCATGGACCGGCCCCAGCGCTCGTCACCATTGGCGGCTCGGCGGGTCTTTTTGGAATCGACGCGGAGTTGATTGAAAAGAAACTCGGGACGCCGTGCGTCAACATGAACACCCACGGGGCGCTTGGACTGGAATATCACATCGCACGCCTAAAGCGCGAACTGCGGCGCGAAGATACAGCGCTGCTCTCGTTCGAATTGGAAGCGTTCTACTTGGATCCGGAAATTACCACAAACACGCTGAAGAAATATTTTTGGACCTACGATCACGAGTTCCTCTGGGGATCAAAACTGAAGCGGAAGCTCGAACTATTATACCTAAACCCTGGGGAAGACTACCTGCGCCAGTTCGCATCGAATCGAGCGGCTGGGGCGGAAGGATCCGGAAGATATGGCTATGTTACATTAAGTCCGAACGGAGATTACCGGGGGCGCCCGCGGGAAGTGGCGTTCCAGCCACAGAATACGCCCGAGGAGCTGCACCCCAAGGCAGTCGCGATGCTCCACGAACTTAGTATATGGAGCCGGCAACAAGGGATTCGACTTCTTTTTACGTGGCCGCCGATGGCGGAGACAAAACCCGAATTCGAGCCCGTCCGCCACCGGCTCTGCGCTCGCATCCGCCAGGCGCTCGAATCCGCGGATATACCTATCCTCGATTCTCCGGAGGAGAATGAGTTCCCCCCGGAATATTGCATCGACACGCAGTACCACCTCAAGGAATTCGGACGGCGAATCAAAACCGAAAGACTTATACAGGCCTTGCGTCCGATACTTGGGAAAGCACCGGCTCCGCGCGGGCGGCCCGGATTGTATGTAATGCGGGGACGCGCCTGCCCAACGACACCTGACAATCTCTTCGCAGACCGCCCGATCGATTTTCGCTGCCTGACGAGCGCCGAAACCGCTCCGAACGGAGGCATTACTCTCGAAGGCATCCGCGAGGCGCTGAGGGAAGGAATGGATGTCTATTGCGGGAACGCCGAAGCTGCGGAAGCACTGGCGGATGCGGGCTTCGACTCAAGTCCCGCAGGCGGCCGAAGCGCGATCACGCTTGCGGACTGGATAAGGGCGCGCCCCAACGATCTATTGATTTTGACTCGTTGCGGAAGTGAAAGTGCGCAATTTACAGAGACCGATTCGGAGCCTTCGATTCAAGAGTTTCTTAGAGGAACGGACTTTGAGAGCGGCCTCTTCCGTAATGGAAAGGCAATCGCGATGTCACGTTCTGGGACGCCGATTGAGTTGACAAAATCCATACACCTCGATGGGTTTTGTGGATTGCCGGACGTGCCCGCGGTGATTCGAAGCGGCCCTCGCGGCGCAAAGCCGCTGGAAGAGCCGCCGATCCGCCTTGGCGGAGAGTATATCGGCGATGCCGGGGAGGGGCTGCACGCCGCAAGCATCGATCCCCGGCTAGGGATCGTCACAGGCGCCGCGACCTTCCGCGACGGGATGGCGGAGGAGTTTCCGATGATGAAGGTGACGCTCGCGACAAAAGCCCGTCATGCTGTTCAATAGCTTCAAGTTCCTTTTTCTTTTCCTCCCGCTGGCGCTGCTCGCCTACTATGCACCGGCGCGGATGGGATGGCGGCGCGCCGCGACCGTGGCGCTGGTGATCGCGTCCCTGCTTTTCTACGCGGATTGGGGCTGGAGATATCTGCCGCTGCTTTGCGCAAGCACACTCCTTAACTATGCGGCGGGGCGTTATATCCAGCGAAGCCGCGATCGGAGAGCGCTTGTCATCGGAGTTGGTGGCAATCTTATGGCGCTCGCCTATTTCAAGTATTCGGGGCTCGCCGTGGAAACGGTGAATTGGCTTGCCGGCCTTCACCTGCCGGCTCCGCACATCACTCTTCCGCTGGCGATCTCATTCTACACGTTCACGCAGATCGCGTTCCTGGTCGATAGTTATAAAGGGGCGGCCGCCGAGTTGAATCTATCTCGATATTCCCTGTTCGTTTCGTTCTTCCCGCACCTCATTGCCGGTCCGATCGTGCATCACCGGGAGATCATGCCTCAGTTCGCGGATTCGCGTTCACAGTTATGGCTGCCTGAGAATATACGGATGGGCGCGGCCTGGCTTACACTTGGCCTGTCGAAGAAGGTGCTAATCGCAGACAAATGCGCCGTTTGTGCAGACGCGGCTTTTGGGGCTCATGGCCCGGGGTCGATGCTCGCCGCGTGGATGGGCTTGATCGCGTACACGATGCAGATTTATTTTGATTTCTCCGGCTATAGCGACATGGCCATCGGCCTTGGATGGTTGTTTAATATCCGGCTCCCGGATAATTTCGATGCGCCTTATCGCGCGGAGGATATTGCCGCGTTTTGGCGCCAGTGGCATATCACGCTCTCCCGCTTCCTTCGCGATTATCTGTACATTCCGCTCGGAGGAAATCGCGGGGGTGAGGCCATGCGCTGCAGGAATTTATTCATCACGATGCTGCTGGGCGGATTGTGGCATGGCGCGAGTTGGACATTCGTGGCATGGGGAGGATACCACGGGGCTCTCCTGATCCTGTGCCAGGAATGGCGGAAGACCGGGATTCGCGTTCCGGCGCCCGCCGCGCGGAGCCTCACGTTTGGAGCGGTCGCCGTAGGATGGTGCCTTTTTCGTGCGAGCACGCTGCCCGCGGCGCTTCGGTATTTGGGGCTTCTGCTCAAGCCTGAAATGCCTTCCTTGAAGGCACTCGACCAGGCAGGCGGCCTGGGAATGGCGTGCATCCTTGCCGCGCTGGTTATTTTTGTAAATGTGGCTCCGACCACCAAGAGATGGATTGAATCGCGCTCGCTGGATGCCCGGCATGGAGTGCTTCTGGGACTGCTCTTCTGCTGCTGCATCTTCGCAATGAGAGACGTTTCACTTCACTTTGCGCAGAGCAGCTTCATCTATTTCAACTTTTGAGGCGGACGATTCTTTTTTGCAAAAGAAAGTTGACGCAAGCAACCCGTGGGGCGAACTTCACTCAGTTCGCGTCCACGGCTGCCTTGATATCTACGGACGATCCCAAGACCGCCAGCCAGCTTCATGGAAGCCGTGCCGCTTTGTATCCTTCGCATTTCTGCCGCGACCGCGCCAGCGGTCTGCGTCTGGAGGTTTCATCTGATCCAGCGAGAGCGCTTCCGGTGCAGCAAATCCATGCAGTTGCTTTGGGAACCGAGCCCTCGCCGTGTAAGGGGCTTCATCCGCCGCGAGCTGTTCCACTGGATTTTTGCGGAGGCTGTAGAATAGAATTTTTATTATCGTAAAAGAAGGTTTTGCCCGACTGATAAACGTCGGCAGATCATCGCAGCGGCAGCCCATCTCAGCGACACGGCCGGCTTCTCCACCCCCTTACATCGAGAGCGCTCCAGAGCCTTCGCCCCAATTTTCTCATCCAATATGACAGACCCTGCAGAAGAGTCATTACTCACCGCCGAACCTAGTGTCGCCCAGCGGAAAAAAGCCGTGAAACGGCGGCCCTCGGCGGCCTCCCCAGCCTCTGGAGCGAAGATCGCTGCCGCCGTTCCGGTAAAACCCGCAAAGACGAAGGCGGCCCCTAAGGCAGCCGTCGCCGATGCAGACGCCACCGATGCAGCCGCCAAGCCACGCGCAACGTCCCGTCGCAAATCATCGCCCGCCGCAACCGGGGAAGCGGCGCCTGTGGCAGTCTCCCAGTCCGATCCCGTCCAATCGTCCGCTGCGGAACGGACGGCGACGACAGAAGCCGCGCCAATTGAAGAATGGAGTCCTCGGCGTAAAACCTCCTCCGCCTCAAGCACAGCAGCGCCATCCCCCGAAATGGCGCCAGCCAGCCCTCCTCCACCCGACCTTTTGACGCCTTCCGCCGAGGCGGATGTCCCACAGGATCGCCGCGACGCTCCTGCTCCCACCGCGCAAGCGCCCGTGGGCCGAAAATATCCCGTCTATATCCCCCGGCATGTTGCGAAGCAATTGGAGCAACAAGGCCAGGAAGCTCCCATCGCCGTGCCGGCGGACGCAGTCCCCGAAGCGGTGGCGCGGGCCGCCGCAGATGCAGCCGCTTCTGCCGGGCCAATGGCGCCCCATATTCGCAGCCGCGACCCGCGCGACCGCGATCCTCGAGATCGCGACGGACGCAATCGCGAACCCCGAGAGCGCGACCCGCGTGATCGTGAACGGCATCCGAGAGAGCAACGCGAATCCGCGGACCAGCGTGAACCGCGCCGGTCCGAAAATACCGAACCCGAAGAGATCGGAGTTGGAGAAGGGGTGGTGGAAATCTCTGGGAAAGGCTTCGGCTTTATACGGGATCCGAAGCGCGGATACGCGCAACACCCGAGTGACGTCTTCGTGACTCCGGAGTTCGTTCGCCGTTACAATTTGCGAGATGGGCAGTGGATCAAAGGTGAGGTGCGGCGAGGAGGGCGCGGCTCGCAACTGCACGACGTGCAGGAGATCAACGGCGACAGTCCTGAGGCTTCTCGGGTGCTCCCGGCGTTCGATGAACTTACGGTCATCAGTCCGATGGAACGACTCAAATTGGAGACCGTCCCCGAACGCTCGACGACACGCATCATCGATCTTTTTACGCCCATCGGGAAAGGCCAGCGGGGATTGATCGTCGCTCCACCGCGGACTGGCAAGACCACCTTGCTCCAGCACATCGCGGATGGCGTGATCAAGCATCACCCGGAGATGAAGCTCATCATTCTGCTCGTGGATGAGCGCCCGGAAGAAGTGACGGACATCAAGCGCACGTTTCCGACGGCAGAACTGATGGCAAGTTCGAACGATCAGGACGTGAAGAGCCACACGCGCATCGCGCAGCTTGCGATCGAACGCGCCAAGCGCCTCGCTGAATCGGGCAAAGATGCCTTCGTGCTCCTCGATTCGATCACGCGCGTCGGGCGCGCTTTCAACAATGCGATGGCAGGGGGCGGGCGCACAATGTCCGGCGGTGTGGACGCGAGAGCGCTTGAGATTCCGCGCAAGCTTTTCGCGGCGGCGCGCAACACCGAAGAGGCCGGATCAGTGACAATCGTCGCGACCGCGCTGATCGATACGGGCAGCAAGATGGATGAACTCATTTTTCAAGAGTTCAAAGGCACCGGCAACATGGAGCTCGTTCTGGATCGCAAGATCGCAGACCAGCGCATTTATCCCGCGATCGATATCTTCCAATCGGGCACGCGGCGCGAAGAACTTCTCATCCCCGCGGACGACCTTCACAAGGTGAACCTGATCCGCCGCGGGCTGGCGGGACACAAGCCGATGGAAGCCATCGAACGGCTCTTGTTCTTCTTGCGAAAGTTTCCGACCAACGCGCAGATGCTCGCAGGGATTCCGGGATAGGAACTCGCGCTCCTGCCAGCGCGCATTTCAATGAAACCGGAAGCTCGCAAAGTGGATGTCGAAGTGTTGCCTCCCGACGATCCGCGCGGGCTGGACGGAGGCGCCCGAGCCGATCGCGGAATTGACGATCCCCTAATCCATTTCGTGGCGCGGCTGATGGATTCGCTATTCACTGTGCCAGGCACCCGGATCAAATTTGGCCTCGATCCGCTGATCGGCCTCATTCCGGCCCTGGGATCGCCCATATCGGCTTTCGTATCGCTTTTTCTCCTTGCGCAGAGCGCGCGCTACAAGCTGCCTCGAGTCGTTCTGGCACGGATGGCGTTGAACATCCTAATCAACGCGGCGCTCGATGCCGTGCCCGTGGTCGGCGACACGATTTCGATTTTCTTTCGGTCAAACGCGATGAACTACGAACTCCTGCGCAAACACGCGGGGAAACAAGGGGTGTCCACGAAGCGCGACTGGCTATTCATCTATGCGCTTTTTGGCTGCCTCGCATTTCTGCTGCTAGCGATCTTCGTCGGAATCGCCGTGATGCTCGCGGACTTCGCACGCCTAGCAAGCTGGGCGGTGCATCGCGCCATGTGACCCGGGGATCATCCAAATTCTCGCGATTTGAACCAGCCATGCCACCGAGGCTCCCGTCGATTCTTTTTCGCAGCAGCGCCTGGCGTCTAGTCGGTGGACTGGCGCTTTTTGCACTGCCGCTCTGCCTATACGCCTGCGAATCTCGGACTTCGGCCGCCCGGCATGCGATGGTCGTGTATTGCGCCGCGGGCCTGAAAGGCGCGGTCGAGGCCGCGTCCGCGCAGTACGAGCAGAAGACCGGCACGCAGATCCAGCTCCAATACGGCGGCTCCGGCCAACTGCTCAGCGCAATCGAGGTAACCAGGACGGGCGACGTATTCATTCCAGCGGATGAGAGCTATGTCCGCGCAGCACGGGAGCGAAAACTGATTGCCGAGTCGGCGGCCGTCGCGCGACAAAGGCCCGTCATCGCGGTCCGCGCTGGAAATCCGAAGCGCATCCGCTCGATAGCAGATCTGAGCCGCGCCGATGTGCGCGTCGCGCTTGCAAACCCAGAGACCGCATCAATCGGCCGCGTCACGAAGCGAATTCTGAGCGAGGCGGGGCAATGGGAGGGAATCGCAAAAAACGCCGCAGTGATGAAGCCAACCGTGAGTGACGTCGCAAACGACGTGCAACTCGGCACGGTGGACGCCGCGGTCGTGTGGGATGCCACCGTCTCGCAATTGGGCGGCATCGATGCCGTCACGACGCCAGAATTGTCGGCGCACACCGAAGAAGTACTTGCCTGCGTGCTTTCTTCCGCAGGGACGCCGGCGGAAGCGCTCCGCTTCATCACCTATCTCGCGGCTCCCGCGCTTGGCGGATCGGAATTTGCGAAGCGAGGCTATGCACCCGCCGAAGCCAAGTAACATCCGCGCCAGATCCGCCCCGGACTGGCCATTCTGGCTGGCCTTCGGACTGATCGCAGCACTCTATGCGGCGCTTATATGCGGGATGCTTCTCGCCGATGCGCAGCACACATCGGTCTCTGCTTTCTTGCAGGCGCTGCACACGCCGGAAATCCAGTTTTCCATCAAGCTTACATTGATCAGTTGCACAGCGGCCGCAGTGCTGTCGCTTCTGGTTTCCGTTCCAATCGGTTATCTGCTTTCGCGCGGCCGCTTTCTTGGAAAGCGGCTGCTCGACGTTTTGTTCGATGTTCCGTTGGTGCTCCCTCCGCTCGTAATCGGCATCAGTCTCCTCATATTGTTTCAGACGCCGGCCGGGCGGGCGATCGAGAGTCACATTCGCTTCACCTACGCAGTGCCGGGGCTTATTCTAGCCCAATTTGTCGTGGCTTGCTCGTTATCGGTGCGGACCATGCGCTCCACGTTCGATCACCTGCCGGCGCGCTGCGAAGCGGTGGCGCTGACGCTGGGTTGCAGCCGCGCATCCGCGTTTTGGCGGGTGGCACTCCCGAGCGCCTGGAGGGGCGCGCTCACGGCATTTACGATCGCGTGGGCGCGCAGCATGGGTGAATTCGGGCCTGTGCTCGTGTTCGCCGGAACGACGCGGTTCAAGACGGAGGTCCTGCCGACGACCATCTTTCTGGAGCTGAGCGTCGGGAACCTCGAAACCGCGGTCGCCGTTTCGCTGCTTATGGCAGGGATGGGTGTGGCTGTCTTGACCGTTATCCGATGGGCGGGGGAGGATTCCAATGATTGGACTTGAAAAAGTCTGTTTGCGGATCGGCTCCTTTCGTCTCGAGGACGTGAGCTTCCGCATTCCCTCCGGGGCCTATGCCGTGTTGATGGGAGAAACAGGCTGCGGGAAGACCAGCATCGTCGAAGCGATCTGCGGCCTGCGTCGGATTATTTCCGGGCGCATATCGATCGATCGGAGCGATATGACGCGCGAACGGCCTGCGGATCGCGGCATCGGCTATGTGCCTCAGGACGGGGCGCTTTTTTCCACACTCACGGTGCGCGAACATCTCGAATTCGCGCTCAGGGTTCGCCGCTGGAGCCGTGGCGCCATCGAACGCCGCGTGGATGAACTCGCTTGCAAGCTTGATTTGGAAAAGGTTTTGGGACGCAAGCCGCCCGGCTTGAGCGGCGGCGAACGGCAGCGGGTGGCGCTCGGACGCGCGCTCTCATTTAATCCGGCAGCCCTATGCCTGGATGAACCGCTGAGCGCACTGGATGAGGCCTCTCAGGATCGCATGTGCGCGCTGCTTCGATCGGTCCACGCGGCTGGAAATCTCACCGTCCTGCACGTCACACACAGCCGGCTCGAAGCCGGACGTTTGGGATCGTTGCGGTTGAAATTGGAACGGGGGGCCGTTTCGCCAAGTCTCCCAGCAGACTCGTGAGAGGTCCACGCTCGTCCGACTTTGTAAACGGCAGGATTCATCGAACGGATCGAAGCAATGCGCGTCCAACCAACGTCGCCACCGGCCCCATAATCACCACCATCGCTCACCATGACAATCGAAGAAGGCAATCTCATCGAAGGACTCTTTCGCCGCCTCGCGGGTGTGAATCCCGGCGCTAAAGACAGCGAGGCCGACGCTCTGATTCAAAAATGCACGACGGCTCAGCCAGACGCTCCGTACATGCTCGTGCAGACTCTCCTCGTTCAGGAACATGCATTACAGAATGCGCAGGCGAAGATCGCGGATCTGCTGCGCCAGCTTTCGGCGCATCCCGACTCGGCGCCTGCGCCGAACCGCAGCTTCTTGTCGGGCCTGCTGCATCCATCCGAAGCCGGGAGGACCGCGCCGGTGGCGCCGTCGCCCGTTCCACCGCCTCTCCCCTACCCTTCCACCGTCGGCATGGCGCCGAGCGCGGGCGGCGGCTTTCTGCGGAGCGCACTCGCGACAGCCGCGGGCGTCGCCGGAGGTTCTCTCCTTTTTCAAGGAATCGAAAACCTCCTTGGCCATAATGCAGGTGCATTCGGATCCGCCATCGGTGGCGGCTTTGGCGGAACTCGCGTGGCCGACGAGCTCTACCCCGGGCAAAACACGGAGATCACGAACAATTATTACGAGGGGCGGCCTGGAGGACACGCGCCGGAACAGGATCTCGCGCCTTCCGAGCAAGCTCTCCCACCGGAAGGATCGTCCTCTTCGGAAGACGATGCGTCCGGCTTCGACGACCCATCCCAAGGCCAGGATGACGGCCCCGCGGATAGCGGCGGGGACAGTGGCGGCGGCGATTGGGCTTGAAGAAAGGGTCATTCCGCGGCGCTGGCGCGCCTACCTGGCTTCGCTTCCGGTCACGACGTAATTCGCGATCCTTCCGCCAGGTACCATGGCGTGGCCGCGATTCCGCCCCACGATGCGGGGTCGTGATTTGCGACAAAGATCCGGCGCAGCGCAGCGTCATACGGCAGAAGCGCCGTCCAAAGGACGCCCGGCGAATCTTTCCAGCGCGGGTCGGGAGCGCCTCCGTCGATCCGGCCAAATCGCGCGCCTTCCACCTTCTGATTCCACATATAGTCGCGGTTCGTCGCGATCAGCCGATCGATGTCAGCCTTCGTAAAGACAAGGTGATGCTGAAAGGCGGTCACGATGCCTTCCAGATCGATGCCATAGTAGCCGCCGTTTGGATGGACGCCGACCCAATGGCGCGGCTCGCCGTCCGGCTTCAGATCCCATGGGCCGGCAGGATCCCAGTAGTTCCAGACAAAGTATTTGCTGCCCTGTTCAGTCCGCATCCGCCTGCGCATAAGCGCCCACCACTTTCCGGCGCGTTCTCCAGCGGATGCGTCCCCGATCACATTGTGCATGGCGATGAACCACCGGGAGATGTGATTCTGTTTATTTGCGGGATTTGAGAAGCCGGTGGTTTTGCGCGCGGCGTACCCATCCGTCCACTTCCCGGTGGCGCGATCGATCCCAAAGGCGGGCACCACCCAGAGTCCGCCCCCTTCCACTTCCCGCCAGCAGTCACGCATATTCCATTTCTCCAGGACGCGACTTGCGAATTTCAGATGCGCCTGCGCCTTCTCTCCCCATTTCGCTTTCAGCTTCGGCTGCTTCAAGATCTCTGCAGCCATAAGGACAACCGGACGGAGAAACATCGCCTCGCCGAGCAGGCTGTCCGCATCGTAGCCGACGGCGTTGCCGCCACCGCCATCCCCTTTGGGCCAGCCACTAAAACCGTCCGGCTCCATAACTGCCCGGCGCAGAACCGCGTCGGCCCAGTCGAGCAGCCGCTCGATCCACTTCTCGTCGCCCGTCGCCAGATAGCCGTAGTAAAAGCCATTGAGCAGAGGGCTCACGAGCCAGCCGAGTTCCTCGCCCATTTCGTGGTCGCACGCGCGTCCGCGCTCCTCGTCGAGGATGCGCTTCTCCCAGCGCGGGAGCCAGTCTGCCGTCGATTCTTCGGATTCCCGCGCTTGGACAGCCCCGATCCGGGACGCCGCTGCGACAGTGAGTGAGACTCGAAGAAAAGCGCGACGGTTCATGGGGATGCAAAGAAGCTTGAACGGAAACCCGTTGAACTGAAGCTTTAATTGCACACATCATCCCTCCGCATGACATCAATCCCTCCTCACTTCATTCCAATTGCTGGCGCGCTTCGGGAGAGCAACCCGTGGACAAATAACGAGTGGCTGTGCCGCCCCGACTTGGTCGCGGCGGAGAAGTTGCTGCTCGTCCGCGCCAACATGCAGCCTGGTCATTGCCACCCCTTCCACTGCCATCCGCATCGTGAGGAAATTATCTACGTAATCTACGGCAGAGCGGAGCAATGGGTCGGCGGCGAGCATCGCATCCTCGGCCCAGGCGAGATCGCCCACATTCCCGAAGGCACAATCCACGGAACCTATAATCCGCACAGGGAGCCGCTCGTTTTTCTGGCAATCCTATCTCCCGCTAAATTGCCGGAGGATTTGGCGAGCATAGCCGACCCCATGGATTTTGGCGCGCATCCGAACTGGGTCTTGCGACGGAAGGAACTTGGCTTGCAGGAGTGCGTGTGGGGGAGCGGAGAAGTTGGGTAGGCGACGGAGACGAGGAGAGGCTCGGACTAAGTTGACTAACACGTGTCGGGTTTCGTAGCTTCAACGGTTCAAACGATCAGCACGCATCAAGCTAAGGCGCATCTCTCTCGGTATCTCGCCGAAATCGAAGCAGGCGAAGAGTTCGTGATCACCCGCGGCAGGAAGCCTGTCGCGCGCCTTGTTGCAATCGAGCCGCCTCCCGCTCGACGCCCAAAGGTAGGGGTAACGATGGATAAGCCGCGCCACATTCCGGATTCCGGATTCCGCATTTGCGCCTCTTGCTAACGAAGAACTCAACAACTGGGGTCTGCGAAAGCGTTGCCGGACACTTGCGCGTGTATTGGCTCGCGTTGGAACCGAATCTGCTTTCTCGGAGGTTTCTCGAGGAGGGCATCCATATCATCTCACCCAATACGCCACTTACCGCTTTGGGAGCCGTAAGATTATGGTGATGCGCGCCCATCCGATAATTCCGGATCTGTTTCCACTGCCATCTGAAACGACGGATATTTCGGCGCCCAACCCAAGGCCCGCAGTTTCGCATTGGAGACCCGCTTATGCGTCCAGCCGCGCTTCCGGTCTACTGGGATTTCACCAGATGGCGGAAGCGGTCGAGCAAATCGGTCAGCCAGCGCAACATAGAGAGACCTTTGAGTAACCGGCGTGTCGTCAGTCACATTATAGATTCCCGCTGCGCCGAGGGTCACGAGCGTCCAGAGGGCGGTGGCTATGTCGTCGCGATGCGCTTGATTGATCCAGCGGGAGCCGTCTCCCTCGATTGTGGCCTCCCCGCTTAGGAACTTGCGCAGCATGACGGATCGTCCCGGGCCATATATTCCCGCGAGTCGCGCTACGATGCCGCCGGTCGAGAGGACGAGATCCTCGGTCTCCATCAACACCCTCCCCGTCTCTCGATCTGGCGCTGCGGCGCTCTCTTCATTAACCCACTCCCCTGTCGTTTGCGCATAGACCGACGTGCTGCTCGTGAAAAGTAGCCGCTTCGGTCGCGCGATCTCGGCGAGATTTCGGGCGCCGCCGAGATACACCCGCCGGTACGCATCCGCGCCTCCCTTTCCCGAGCTTGCACAATGTATGACGGCATCCAATCCGCAAAATCCCTCGGCGACGCGCACCGCCTCGACATCGGCGATGTCGCAAGCCACCACACGGAATGGCTCCTTCAATCCCAGCGCCGATTCCACGCTATGCGTGCAGCCGATTACATCCCACCCGTTGCGGTGAAATAGCCGCGCGGCAGCAAGTCCCACGAAGCCGCACCCGGCAATCAATATGCGTGGAACGCTCATCCCGTGGCGGCCGTGATCCCGGCGGGCGCTCCCATCAAGTCGATTCGCATGGAGCGCATCGCATCGCCGTCGAACTCGAAATACGCGGCGAACTTCTGGCCGCTTAACATGAGGGGCAACCAGTGTTTGTCGTCTTCCCACATTTCGTCGTAGGGAATGGAATCGAGCGGCTTCCAGAACGGTGCAGCCTCCTCCGTCTCGATCGGCTCCCCCTCAAGATCGCCCGCCTGGAAGACGACACACTGCAGGCTGTAGCCATCGGCAAACTCAAAGTGCAGCACTCCGCGCTCCTCCAGCCCGAGCGGAGTCACACCGATTTCCTCCTGCGTTTCCCGTATCGCTGCCTGCATCGCGGTTTCGCCAGCCTCTATTTTTCCACCAGGCCCATTCACTTTCCCCGCGCCCAAACCACGCTTCTTCCGAATCAGTAGAATCCGCCCGTCTTTTACAATGAAACAGAGATTTGCCCGTTCGCGCGGAGTCCAGTTGATCCAATTCATATCAGCGAATGAAGCGACGCGGCTTAAGTTGAACTGCGCTCCGAGGCGTCAGCAATTCGCAGAGCGCAATATTCCAAAGGTAGCGCGACAAGACAGCCTGATCGCGGCCACGGCTCCGCCGGTATGCATTGAACCGTGACAGCGACAATGCACGTTCAAGATCCCCGAAAAAAGCCGTCGCATTTGAATCCATTTTTGATGAGCTTATTTAAACAGTCCGGGGGCTAATTCCTCTCCCACAGCGCAAGCTGTGGTGATGAACCTTCGGTCTTTTTTGCGCTCGTCGCTCGCTCTCCGTCCCCACTCCGGGAATCGGCTCGAAATGGAATCGCATTCTGCGACGCACTGGATACCGAACTCCTCAAGTTGACTTCGCTCCGCGAGCCGGGATAGTGCCCGCTTGTGCTCTGGAAAATTTTAGCTGCGGCGTTCATGGCGTTCGCTTTGGGAAGAGCATCGGGGCAAGCCCAGGAAACACCTGAAGCACCCGCGCCGGCGCCGGTCGCGAAGTCGGTTGTGTACAGTGTAACCAACCGGGACGCCATCCACGATTTTGAGGAGAACCACGAGATCACCCGGCGTATGGTGGATGAGCTGGTGACCGCTGCCACGCACGAACCCGACATCGCCCGCGCCTGGCGCTCGCTCGTATCTCCAACGGATCGCGTCGGAATCAAAATCGCAACGAGCGGCGGACAATACTTCTGCTCCCATCGCGGGGTGGTGGCCGCGATCCTCGCTGGCTTGGAAAGCGCGGGAGTGCCGCGCCAGCGGGTCATCGTATGGGATCGCGAATCGGCCAATCTGCGTGCTGCGGGATACCTGCCAGACCGGCTCGGGTGCATCGTTCGCGCCATCGATCCGCCCCGCGGATTCGATCCCGCGGCGAAGATCGTCTCGCCAATTTTCGGCAGGCTCATCTGGGGCGACTTCGAGTTTCACACCGGCGCGCCAGGCCACGTCCACGGTGTATTCGAGGAAGACCAGATGAGCGCCCAGAGCCACATCGCATCGCTCCTCGTCCATGAAGTGAACAAGGTCATAAACGTGGCGGCGCTATCGGATGAACGCGGCTGCGGAATCGCGGGCGCTCTCTACAATATGACCGTTCCCAACATCGACAACAGCCGCCGATTCAGCCAGCCCGGCGGCGGCTCGTCCATCGTCGATCTTTACGGGAATCCGCAGATCGGACGAAAGGTCGTGCTGCACATCATGGATGCGCTCGTCGCACAATACGCAGGCGGACCGCAGTTCGATCCCAACTACGCCATCCAGTACAAGACGCTCTTCGCAGGCAAAGATCCCGTTGCCATCGATGCGACAGCTTTTCGCCTTCTGGAATATTGGCGCAGCCAAAGCAAGCTTCCGCCCATCGGCGAAAAGGCAGAGTGGCTACAGGAGGCCGAGGTGATGCGCCTCGGCCATTACGCGGAGGACGAGATCGAGGTGCGCCGCCTCGCCGGCGCTCCATGAAGCCTCCCGCCGAACTTGGCGGACCCCTCCTCCGCTCTGTCTCACGCTCCTTTTATCTCAGCATCAAAGTGCTGCCAGAGCCGATCCGGGCGCCGATCGGCCTCGCCTATCTTCTGGCACGCGCCAGCGATACGATCGCCGACAGCACCACCGTGGCGCCGGAACTAAGACTCCGCCACCTGGCCAGCTTCGAGGCGATGATTTGCGGCGAAACCGGAGTAGGTCTCGATGCACTACAGAGCGAAATCGTGCCTGCGGATGAATCCGAACGGCGCCTCATCGCGCAGACGGGCCGCTGCCTCGATTGGCTTGCCTCGCTTGACGACGCCGCCCGCTCGGAAATCCGCTCCGTGCTCCGCGAGATCATTCACGGGCAAACGCTCGATTTGCAGCGATTTCACATCCAACGACCGGGGCAGATCACCTCCCTGCAAACAGCCGCTGAATTGGAAGAGTACACCTACCTCGTCGCGGGATGCGTCGGCGCATTTTGGACGCGGATTTGCCTCGCGCGCCTCCCCCATTATTCACGGATGGACGTCGCGGAGCTTTGCCGGCTCGGCGTCAATTTCGGCAAGGCGCTCCAGCTCGTAAATATTCTCCGCGATCTTCCCGCCGACCTCCGCGAAGGGCGATGTTACTTGCCAACGGAGGAGCTTCGCATCGCGGAGACCGATGCCGGCGGTTTGCTCGCCACGCCTCGGAGTGGCCAGGCCGTGTTTGGAAAATGGCACGCACGCGCCACTTCTCTCGCCGAGGATGGCGCCCGCTATATCGCCGCGATCCGCCCGCCGCGGCTCCGCATCGCATGCTTTTTGCCGTGGTATCTCGCGCGGAAAACTCTCGATCTCATCAAAAGGCAGCCACCTCTGGAAACTGCCGTCCGCCTCAAAGTGCCGCGCTCCACCGTGCGTCGAGCGCTCTTCCTCGCGCCGCTCCTCGCCATTTCCGATCGTCCTCTGCGGATGGCTTCATCGTGACGGCCACGGCTTTGGCGCCTCGGGGTTTGCCCGGCTGAATGCGATCAATTCCGGGCGAAACTCAAAATGCATCGTGTCGTAGTGCCACCATTTGCCACCCCAGATGAAGTCGTGCCGTTCAAACGCCTCCACGATCTCTACCGGCCAGCTCTTACGCGAAAAGGCAGCGAGCGCAGACTCCGGCTGCCATCGCCAGTAGGCCGCTTTGCTCACATTCAGGTCGATCGCGGTGGCAAACGAGTGGTTGCTCAGGCGCTTTGTCCCAGCAATCAGCCGCCATTGAAATGTGCCTCCCAGGCGCGCGGTGTATGCGCGAAGCTCTGGTCTGGTTTCATACAATTTATCCAGATCGCCACTCACACGGCTCAAAGCATCGGCGGCGCCGCAGCGCCGATTGAACCGCACCTTGTGGCCGCAAAAATCGACGGGCACGCAGTTGCTCGACACCTCCTTTTCGGAGGCGCCGAAAAGCGCCTTGAACAGCTCCTCGCAACGAATTCGCCCTGGATCGAAATTTTCCGGCAGGCGATCCACCGGATTCGTGAGCGGATACGTCTGCGCGAACATGTCCTTCACGTCCGGCGAATCCAAAGTCTCCTCGAATGTCTTCGCGCGCCCGTCATCGTACGCAAAATCCTTCCCATTGAAGCGGAACAGGGCGCCAGCGCCCGTCACGCCCTGAAACTCGACGGGATACGCGGCGGCAAATGCGCTTTCGATCGCCGATCGCCGGGCGCCATCGAGAGCGAGCGCTACGGTCGGAAACGCAAGGGCGCGCCCCGCAAAGCATGCAAACATTGCTCGTGAAAAATCGCGTCTGGTCTCCATCGCTCAACCTTTGGATTGGAAAAAGGATCTCTGCTTTTCCGTTATAGTCCGTCCCAGCCGCTCCAGCACAAGTAACATATCCTCCCACACCTTGCGCTTCTCGCTCAGCGCCTGATTGTGCAGCAAGTACGAGGGATGAAAAGTGGACATGACGGGCGTCCCCCTGAAATCGTGCCACTGTCCGCGCATCTTTCCCATCGGCTCTGTCTTGCCCAGCAGCCCATCCATCGCCGTCGCGCCGAGCGCCACGATAACACGCGGCTGAACGATGCCGATCTGCTGTTCGAGATACGGAAGGCAAGTGCGCATCTCATCGGGGGTCGGTTTCCGATTGCCGCTTGCGCCGGGCGGCATGTCGGGCCGGCACTTCAGCACATTGGCAATATAGACCTGGTGCCGCGCAAAGCCCATCGTTTCAATGATCTTTGTCAAGAGCTGTCCTGCCCGCCCGACAAACGGCTCGCCTTGCGCATCCTCGTCGGCGCCTGGCGCTTCGCCCACAAACATCAATTCGGCGTCGGCATCTCCCACGCCGAAGACGACCTGCGTGCGGCTTTGCACGAGTGCGGGGCACTTCGTGCAGGCAAGCACAGGACCGCGCATCGCAGTGAGGAGAGCGGACTTGCTTCCCGCCGGCGGGGCAGCCAGCGGTTCGGTCGCAAAGGGAAGAATAGGCTTTCGGGCAACCGGGGCAGCCTGGGCTGCCGGCGAAGGCGGCGCGGAGCGAAGGGCTGCGGCCTCCGCGCGCGGCGCCCGCGGGGAAACGCTGTCTGCCGACTCCACCCCGGCGGGCGCGGGGCCGACCCGGACTGCGCGCGGAATCGCGGAGAGGACCGAGAGCGATTCGATCGAAGCGTGCATCTCGCATCCCTGCTCATTCAAAGAGCGCAGCGTTTCATGAACGAATCGGAGAGCGTCGGGAAAAGGATCCATGGGCATGTAGATAGTGCGCGCCGCAGTTTCAGTTTTCAATCTTCTCCGAAAGCAGCGTCCGCGCGTGGGCAAGCGCAGACTGGCCGCGCCCGCCCAGCATCCGCGCTATCTCGTCGGCGCGCGCTTCGCCCTCCACCTTCCGAAGCTGCGAAACGGTCCGGCCCCCGACGAATTCCTTGGTGACCACGAACTGCGCGTCGGCCTTCGCCGCGACTTGCGGCAAGTGCGAAATGCAAAGGACTTGGTGCGCTTTTCCGAGCGATTTCATCTTTGCCCCCACCGCATTTGCGATCTCGCCTCCTACATTTGCGTCGATCTCGTCGAACACCAGCAGCGACACCGTATCCTGGGAGGCGAGCGTGGATTTGATCGCCAGCATCACGCGCGAGATTTCGCCCGACGACGCGATCGCCTTGAGCGGCTTCGCTGGTTCACCGGGGTTTGGCGCGAAGAGAAACTCCGCGCTCTCCGCCCCGTGCGCTGAGACGCTTTCCAATGGCAGCAGCGCCGCCGAGAATTCCGACTTCTTGAAGCCCAAAGCGCGCAACTGAGAGGAGACTCCCGCCGAAAGCTTTGGGGCGGCCGTCCGCCGGGCGCGGGTAAGCTTTTCAGCCGCCAAATGCAGCGCGGTCGTGGCGGCGTCGATTTGCTTTTGCAGGCGAATCAACTCGTCTCCCCTCGATTCGATCTTGCGAAGCCGGTCGGCGGCCTGTGCGCCAAAGCTCACGACGGCCTCCACGGAGCCGCCGTACTTTCGCTTCAACGTCTCGAAAAGTGAGACCCGCTCCTCCATCGCCGCGAGCCGCTCGGGATCGAGATCGAGCTGCCCGGCATATCGGCGAAGGTCCGCGGCAAGTTCTTCAATCTCGGCAACGCCCCGCGCATGCATTTCGACAAACGCTTTCGCGCCAGGGTCCAGCCGATCGAGTTCGCGCAGGGAGCGACCCGCCTCCGCAAGCTTCCCAAGCGCGGCATCGTCGGCATCGGCGAGACGCGCCAGAATCTGCGTGGAAAGCTCGATCAGGCGCCGGCTGTTCGACGCGATGGCATAGCGCGAAAGCATCTGCGCTTCTTCGCCGGGCTGAATCTGCGCCACATCGATTTCATTCACCTGGTGCCGCAGCAAATCGACCTCCCGTTCCAGAGCGGCTTCGTTCGTCGAGAGCGAAGCGTGCTCGGCAGCCAGCCGGCTTTTCGCCCGGTGCTGCTCCTCGCAGGCGCTCCGCAGCCCGTCCGCACCCGCAAAGGCGTCGAGCAGAGCGAGCTGTTTGTCATTCGAGAGCAGCGATTGGTGATCATGCGGACCGTGCAGATCGACGAGCCAGTCGCCCAGCTCGCGCAGCGTGGCGACCGTGGTGGCGCTTCCGTTCACAAATTGCCGGTTCACCCCCGCCGCGGTGAAAACGCGCTTCAACAGCAACTGACCGTCCTCGCACATCTCCACCCCCTGCTCCGCGAGCCGTGCATTCAGCCCATCCGCTTTATCCACCTCAAATACCGCTTCCACCGTGCAGCTTTCAGCGCCGGTCCGCAGGAGCGACTTGTCAGCCCGTTCACCGATGAGAAGCTTGAGCGCTCCCACGATGATCGATTTACCAGAGCCGGTTTCACCGGTGATCGCGATGAAGCCCGGCTGGATCTGCCATTCAAGATCTTCCACCAGCGCAAGATTACGAATGCGAAGACTGGATAGAGTTGCGAGCACGCCCGACATTACCGGCAGCCGGCTCCGAAAGTCGAGAGGCACTCTGCTTTTTGGCGATGCTGCCAGCGCGGCGAACCTACGATACCTTCAGCCCCAGTAAATCGCGCGCATTTCCATAGCAAACACCGCGGATCAGCGGTTCGAGCAGCGAGTTGTCGTTCGGAAGCTCCCGCGCTTCGACGTCGCGCCCGATCGCGTTGCAAAGCACGCGCCGGAAGTATTCGTGCCGTGGGAACGACATAAAGGATCGCGAGTCCGTGACCATCCCCACAAATCGGGAGAGCAGCCCCAGATGCGACAACGCATCGATCTGCCATTCCATACCTTGCTTCTGATCGAGGAACCACCATCCCGACCCAAGTTGCATCCTGCCCGGATAATCGCCTTGAAAACAGCCGAGCACGGTCGCGATGGGATAATTCTCCGCCGGGTTCGCATTATATACGATCGTCTTCGGGAGCACGCCGTCCCGGTCGAGCGCATCGAGATAGCGCGCCAGCATCGCCGCCTGCGGCGAGATGCCGATCGCATCGAATCCCGTGTCTGGCCCCAGCCTCTCGCTCATGCGGCTGCTATTATTCCGCATTGCCCCCAGATGGAGTTGCTTCGTCCAGTTCTTCTCCGCATCCAGGCGTCCAAAGAACTGCATCATGTAGCTGGTGAACTGGCCACCCTCTCCAGGCCCGGCTGCAACTCCGCGCCTTGCTTTCGCAAAAATGGACGCCGCTTCGGATTCCGTACACTCTTCGGCGTAGCAACGATCCAAGCCATGATCCGAAAGGCGGCAGCCTGCGGCGTGAAATCGATCGTGCCGCAGCCGGAGCGCGCCGAGAAAGTCGTCGAGAGTTGAAATCGAGGTTTGCGCGGATTGCTCCAGGCGTTCCACCCACGCATTCCAGGGGACCGGCTCGCTCACAAAAATCGCCTTGTCTGGACGAAACGTCGGAAAGACACCGGGGCCGGCATCGGCTTCCGCGATCCGTCGATGATCCGCCAAATCCGACACCGGATCGTCGGTCGTGCAAAGCGCTTTCACCCCATGCATCCGCAGGATCCCCGAGACGGATAGCCGCTCCTCGGAAAGCTGCTCATTCGCACGATCCCAGATCGCCGGAGCGCTCGCCGCATCGAGCAACGTGTCGATGCCGAAGTAGCGCTTCAACTCGAGGTGCGTCCAATGATAAAGCGGATTGCGCACCAGCCGCGGAGCAGTGGACGCCCATGCCAGAAACTTCTCGCGCGGCGACGCGTCTCCCGTGCAGAAACGCTCGGGAATGCCATTCGCGCGCATCGCCCGCCATTTGTAATGGTCGCCCTCCAGCCAGATCTCGAAAAGA
>JBBSFI010000031.1:0-51097 GCA_038238905.1 Chthoniobacterales bacterium
ATCGAAGACATGGCCCCGGACGCCATCACGAAAGCGCTCGACGACGCGCTCAGCGGCAATGTCACCACCCACGTCCAGCGCGGCCCGAAACTCATCGGCGTGCGCGTGTGGATTCCACGCGGCGTGCGTGACTCAGCACATCAAATCGAAAACCTCCTCCTGCGCGCACCCGATGGGCACGTCTTTCCGCTCAATCGCGTGGCGACGCTGACGCCGGTCAGCGGCCAGCCAGAAATCACGCGCGATGATCTCAAGCGCATGGTCGCCGTCACCGCGCGCATCAGCGGGCGCGACCTCGGCTCGACCGCGCGTGACGTGAAAAAGGTGCTCGACCAATCGGGCCTCCTGCCAAAAGACGTCCCCTACATTGTCGGCGGACTCTATGAGCAGCAACAAATCGCTTTCCGCGGACTCACCATCGTTCTGATCGCCGCCATCCTGCTCGTGTTTCTGCTCCTGCTCTTCCTTTACGAAAGCTTCCGCGTCGCCGGCGCGATGCTCATCACGACCTTGTTCGCCGTCGCCGGCGTTTACATCGGCCTGTGGCTGACGGGCACGGAGTTCAATATCACCTCGCGCATGGGCATGACGATGATCGTCGGCATCGTCACCGAGGTCGCGATTTTCTACTACTCCGAATACCGTGATCTCCCCGAGACGCAGGACCGTTTCATCGTCGCTGGCATCAACCGGATGCGCCCGATCGCGATGACGACCTGTGCGGCAATTCTCGCACTGCTCCCGCTCGCGCTCGGCATCGGCCAGGGATCGGCGATGCAGCAACCGCTCGCCATCGCCATCATCGCCGGGCTCGTCTTCGCCTTTCCGCTGGTCCTCCTTGTTTTGCCCGCGATGCTCGCGGTCCTGCACCCACGCGGCGCAAAAAAGACGTCCGTTAGCAATGCCAGCCACGACCAAAGCAGATGAAGACCCCCGCCGAAGGCATCAGCCGACCAGGATAACAATACCCAATATCGAGCAATTGCTTTATCCAGGAGGCGCAAATGCTAGCCTTCCCGCACACGAAAGAGCTAAAGCAAGATGGAGTGGATGATGATGCTTCCCACCCGTAACGCTCGGCGACACAACCATTTCAAACATGAACCGCCTCAAGCTGATTGCCCTAATATTTGCTGTCACGATTGCATCGCCGATTCTTCAGGCTGCAGAACGGTCTGTCGAGCTTCATTGGTATGCCATCGAAATCTTCACAGGCAAGGATACAGAGACTTTCACGGGATCATCGTTGCTTGACACAACCCAGCTTTCCCTTCGCCTGAGCGGCAACGAAATCATTTCGCTCGAGAATCTCCGCTATATCGGTATCACTGCCGGGGAGCAAGATGCTAAACCGAAATGGCGGCAATCCGAGAAGGCAAAAGCCTTCCTTTTGCCCCGAACCGGTTCTGTATTTATACGAGGTTTCCGGTGATCCCATTGCACAAAATAACTGTACCAAACGTCGCCATCAATGCGATGCAGCGAACAGCTCGGTGCGTCACGCCGCATTTCCGCGTGCCGTTTCGGACTCCGCCTAGGCTGAGCTTGAGGATTAATGGGATCCGGCACAATCGGAAATGAGAAACTGTAACATTTTACTGTCTCGCGACGAACATCGCTCGCTCGATGCCGGTAGGAAGACACCCCGCCTTTTCATAGGAGCGATTGAACACGGTCCACTTTTGGTGTTGCCGCCGAGAAATCACCAAAGTTTCTTGTCTGAAGCGCGTCTTTGTGCTCCACTCTTCGCATCTCTCCACACGGCTGCAAATGCGCTCGCTCAGAGCCCGATTCGCCGCGCTGACTACGCCGGTCATGGCGCAGGGAGCCGCCGCCCGGCCGCAGGGTCCGACTGCTCCCAACAAAGAAGAGATTTCCCTCGCGCCGGCAAAGGCGGCCGTGCAGCCGATCTCTCACGACGAGGAAATCCGCAAGCGCTGAAGCGATGAGCAAACCCAAACTTCTCTGGAGCAATCTGCGGTCGAGCCTTTGGTTCCTGCCTTCACTGATTGTGGCGGCGAGCGTTCTGCTCGCGGTGGCCTTGATCGATACGGATTCCTCCGCGCGTGACCGCTGGCTGGCTCACTGGCCGCGGTTATTCGGGGCTGGAGCGGCGGGAGCGCGCGGGATGCTGTCCACGATTGCCGCTTCGATGATGTCGGTCGTGGGAGTCACGTTCTCCATGACCTTGGTGGCGCTGGCGATGGCTTCCAGCCAATACAGCTCGCGCATTCTGCGGAACTTCATGAGCAGCCGTCTCACGCAGGCTGCGCTCGGAATCTTCTCCGGCATTTTTACGTATTGTTTGATCGTGTTGCGCACCATTCGTGGGGGGGATGAGGGCGCGTTTGTTCCCGCTCTGGCGGTCTTCTTCGGCTTCGTGCTGGCGGTCGGCGGCGTGGGCGTGCTGATCTTCTTTATCCATCACGTCGCCTCTTCGATTCAGGCATCCAGTATCATTGCGTCCGTCGCCGGCGAAACCGTCCGGGCGATTGACCGGCTCTTTCCGAAGCAACTGGGACACGCGCTAGGCGAAGCCGATGATGTCCCATCACCACGCGATCTTGCCGGGTTGAGGTGGCAGGCAGTGATGGCCGGACAGAGCGGTTACATCCAGCATGTGGATAACGCCGCACTCCTGCGCCTGGCGAGCGAGCACAAAACCGTCGTGCGGATGGAGCGGGGCATCGGCGACTTCGTGGTCCAAAACACCGCGCTCGTTTCGGTTTCTCTGGAGCTTCCGCCGAAGCCGGAGACGGCGTCCGCGCTACAAGCCGCTTTCAGCATCAGCCGCTATCGCACGCTGGAACAGGACGCGGCCTTTGGCATCCGGCAACTCGTGGATGTCGCATTGAAAGCACTCTCGCCCGGAATCAACGACACCACGACGGCCGTGATGTGCGTGGATTATCTCACGACGATTCTGGCGCGGCTGGCGCCCCAGCAGATTCCCGCATCGCACCGCTACCAGGACGGGGAATTGCGAGTGATTGCCAAAGGCCAGTGCTTTCAAGGCCTGCTGTCCGAAGCTTTCGATCAAATCCGGGAAAGCGCCAGGGGCAATCTCGGAATCATGCTGCGGATGTTGGGCGCGCTTCAAACCATTGCCAGTCTGGCGACCGGCCCGGACCGCAAGCAGGCTCTCCTTGAACAAGCGGAAGGGATTGCCGAATTGGCCAAACGCACCATCGAGTCTCCGCACGACCGGACCCGGTTCGAGAGTCGCTTGGCGCAAGTGCGTGAAGCACTCAAAACAGAGCCGGTTTCATCGAAGCACGAGCAACGCACCCGAGCAGGCAGAACGTGAATCTGAAGCGAGTTGCGCGCGCCTTGCCGAACGGCCCGCACCGCCGGCTCCTTGCGCCACCTGCGGCTTCTCCTACGGGCGGTGCGCAGCTTGAACTGCGTCCCAGTAACCCTTGCGACCGTAGTGACCGCACAGGCGTTGCTCAAAGGCGCGGCTGAGCGGCGCCTTGGAATCGTATTCGGGGGCATCTTTGATGACAGCGCGCGGCAGGTTCACGAAGATCTCCGCGCTCTCGTAGGAAATGCGCTCGATCCAACTGGGAGCGAGCAGCGCATCTTTGCCTAGGAACCACACTCCCGTGTGGATGACCAGATAGCGCACGGTCCAATCGGACGCATCGACGACCAAATCTTCCACCCGCCCAATCTCGCCATCCTGCGCGTGGACGGTGTAACCGCTGAATAACTCCGCGCTGGAGCGCAGGCGGTGGTTGCGTTGCGGGCTGTCCGAGGCGTCGAGCCGAAGCTCATCGGTAACTTTTGGCGGCGGGGCAAAGGCTTGAGGTGGAGCGATCCCCGGCGGAGGCAGCATCATTCCTCCCGGGACACCCCAATACGGCTGCCATTGATAGCTCTCGTGAAGCCGCTCCTCATATTGCCGGGAGATGGGCTTGTCGGTCTCAATCGGTGGAGCGTTCCGCACCTGCTCGCGGGTGAGGTGGACGGCGATGGCGCCGCTCTGCGGATCGATTTCGCCGAGCGCATGCGGAGCGATCAGCACGTCGCGTTCCGTTAGCCACGAGCCGGTCCGGACCACGAGGTAACGCACCTGCCAATGCGCATCGTCGAAGTAAATATCTTGCACCTTGCCCACTTCGCCATCGGAGGCGGCAAGATGGAGGCTGCGGAGTTGCTGAATGGTTCTTGTCATAGGGAAGGATTCTTTGGATTTTAACTTCGGGCGGCTTCACGCGATGCGCCAATACCTCGTCGCGCCGGTGGGGATGCTTTGGAGCTATCGAGCGAAATGGCAGCCCGGATTTCCCCTCCGTTTTCGGAACAAAACGAACTCTCCGATTGACCGCTTCACGGCCCGTGTCGCAACGCAGCCGGCGCCGTCCCATCGAACGCATAGCTGGCGGCTATGACGAGCGAGAGGGAGAGGTATTGGCCATGTCGGGATGCGGCAGGATGATTGAGGACGACGGCAATGGGATTGTGTCCCTGCGCCGTAGTGCAACCAACCTAAAACAGATCCAAATCCAATGAAAAAATTACTGATGATGACGGCGATGAGCTGCGTGTTCGCCGTGCCTACAATGACAGCCTTCGCCGATGCGACGACGGCCCAGAGGGACCAGATCGAGCGCGCTTCCAAGGAAGTCAGCGAAGTGATCAAGACCGACGAAGGCTGCAAAGCCATGTGTGAAACAATGATGAAGGACAAAAAGGCGAAGGCGATGATGTGCGAAATGGTCATGAAGGATCCGGAGTGCATGAAGATGATGAAGAAGTAGGCAATTGTTGCCTGGCCGGGAGGATGGGAATTTCTCGCATCCTCCCGGCCACCTTTTTCTGGCCAATAGTTCCGGTACTCTGCTGCATAGCGGGCCGATTCGATGTATGGTGCAAACACCGTTGGCGAACCTGAGATGACGTTTGTAAGGGCCCAAGGCGCCACGACGATTAGATCTTGCTTCGAGCGCCCGTTGTCCTGCCAGGCGGAATACGTATCGATCTCGTTGATCGTCGCGGACAGACGAAAAGGTATAAAGGATCGAAGCTCCCCCGCCATTGCCAGAGTTCACCGTGAATAGCGGCGTGAATGTTGTCCCATCGGTGGAAGTGAGAACGGTGTAGTCCTGCTCCGGTGGACGGCCAAGTCGCCATCACCGATAGCCTATATGCGCCTCTTGCGACCGGAGTTACTGCAATCCGATTCGACTTTCCAACCACTCAAAACGGCTTCGTCGGCTACCGCGAGATCGACGTGATTGGGACCGTTCCAGAGCCCGCGACGGCAACGGCGCTGCTTGCCGGCGTCGCGATGCTCTGCGGCCTTCGCCGCCGCCGCGCTTAGTCGCTTCGGTTCATTTCGCGCAACTTTAAGCGCCTCTTCCGATCCGTCGGGAGAGGCGCTTTGTTTTGCGCGTGACGGATACTACTCGGGCGGCCTGACTTTTCCGATGCGATCGGAGTTGCGCCCGATCCAGTCGAGCAGGAGTTTTGGGTTGCATTTGCGGCCCACGATCGGAGCGCCCAGCGCGTTGAGGGCTGTCATGGTGTCTGGACCGAATCCGCAGATGCGGGCGACGTCGTTGAGTGTGAAAAAGCGAAACGGATTTTCTTTGGCAAGCCACGCGAGGCGCATGACTTCCTCTGGCACCCAGGGATGGTCTGTTGCTGGAACGATAGCGGCGGAACGCGGTTTGACGGCAAGCATCGTGGATCGGTCGGCCAGAACACGAGAGGGGATAGCCCTCCGAGGTTGACGATTGCGGTGGGTTTGAAGGGCGGGTTTGCAGTTCATGATGTGTAATATGTTCAAGAGAACAGTGTCGCTACGGCCATAACCTTGGCAAACAGCCCGTGGATTCCGCGTGAGTGAAGTTATTCACAAGCCGCGGCTGGCGCCCCTCAAGCTTATTGCGGTGGCGTCACGGTGAATGCCATCACCTTCTCCGCTTCTTCGGGCGAAATGCTGTGCGTGGTGTCGATGCCGAAGCGCCGCAGCATGTACTCCTCGAAAGAGAGCCATTCGCCTTTGTGCTCCACAGTGCGTGACCAGGCGCAGACCGTTACCATCTCTTGAAGCCGTGTCATACGGCGATACAGGTAGAAGATGGCGCCGGCAAAGAGGATGCTGAGGATCACCAAGCCCGCAAGCGCTGCGAAGTTTAGGCGCGCCTGCAGGTCCATGCGCTGTTCCCGAATCACAAGGAGACGCTCTTCCTCGGCCTTCATGCGGTTGAGCAGGGCGCGGATGGCGTCCATGGAGTCGCGGCCCCCGGTCGGTATTCACAATCGCGAGCGCGGCGTCGTGCTTCCCCTCCTGCTGAAACGCGATGCTGCGGGCGGCCAGATCGAGCCGGGTATGGACGAGCGGATCGAGATCGTGAAGATTTTCCTGCTGCGTCGCATTGTCGGCTGTAAGCGAGCGGATGATTGAGATCTCTCCCGGTATTTCCTTTGACGCAACTTTGTTTGGATCGAGGTAAACCGGGCGGCCGGTCAGCAGGAAGCCCCGCTGACCCGTCTCGACATCCACGAGTAGCGAACGAAGCGATTCGACATGGTTCTCGACCTCGAGCGTATGCGAAACCCAGTTGAATGCGTCCTGCAATTGGCGCTCGGCCTGGTACGCGATGATCGCCGGGAGAACAATGAGAAGGGATGGCACGATCAGGGCTGCAGCGAGGAGAGCGCGGGAGCGGGCGGGGAGGATTCGTTCAGGCATACGGACGGGAAGGGGGTGGAGACCGAATTCAATCCGTACTTGCAGAGATCGGCGCCAATGCGGGCGCGATTCTATTGTCCCGTTCACTTGGGACTGTACGGGCGGCCATCTGCGGCTTATCGCCCAAGCGTCGGCGGCGATTGAGCCTTTGAGGCAGGTCCTCCGCATCGATCCGGGCAACAAGGTCGCTGAAGGTCCGCTAAAGCGGAAGCGGATCCGCAGATTGCTGCGAGCGTTCAGGAAAGCATTGCCACCTTCGCGAGAGCGGGCGGAGCGCAGCTTCCCGCCATTCTGTTGCGCTCAAAAACTCTTGTTGGCTCCCACCAAATTCATGGCGTATTCGTGAGCTTCGGCAGCGGTCGGCGGAGTGTTGGCCTGGCAAAGCCAATGGTCCATTGCCGGAAACTTGGCTGGCGCAGCGTGCCATACCGCAAGTGCCAGATGCGCCAGAGCGCAGGCATCCTTATGCTGAAACGCTGTTTGCCGTATGTTTGGATTGCATTTGGAGTCGAGAGGAAACGGCAACAGCGCGATGGACCACTGCCCCGGCCACTTCTCCATAGCCTGCTCGAACAATCGATGGGCATTCCGGCAATCCGGGCATGTGTAATCGAAGAAGGCCACCGCGAAGTGTGGCGCGTCCGGCGATCCAAGCGCTGGGAACCGGGCGCGATCAATATAGACGGTCGCATTGCCGAATGACATGATCGCGAGCGGCCGGCTCGCGTGAAGCTGGCCAGCCACCAGCAGGCCCAGCCCCAGAATCCCAGCGCATGGGATGGCGGCGAGTGTCGCCCGGCCAAGTCGCGGCACGTCGTCCACAAACTCCTGGCCTCCCGACTGTGCGCTGGCAGCCCTGCGGAAGATCGCGAAAGCCAGCAGCAGAGCGCATGCGTGAGCCGCCATGCACCAGGGGCAAACTTTGTGCAGGACAAACAACTGGAGGGCGATGAGCCACAGAGCGGAGGCCGCAATGGCTGCAAGCAGCGCGAGAATCGCCACCCAGGCGCACCGCCGTGCAAGAGCTGTATTATTCAGAGACAGTTTTGAAGTGGCGAGCAGCAGGAGCGCATAAAGACCGATCGCCGGCGCGGACACGGGCATCGTAAGCCACCGTGACCAGCGGCTGGCCAGCACCTCCTCGCAACCGGACTGCGCGCCGCATCCGCCCGGCCCTTCATTGCGCGCGGCGACGATCAGGAGATATCCGCAAAGACCGAGCGCCAAAACGGCGAGCAGCCGGACGGTCCAGAACCAGCGCGTGAATGGCGCGCGGCGAGTTTGGACGGGGGACGGTTCAACTTCCATGGGATACGTTTGTTACTTCGAGGAGGAAGCGCTTCCAAGCAAAATGGCTCACCATCCGCGCGCGTGCGAATGTGAGCGGTGGGCCTCCCGCCCGAACGGATCGCGCCCCTCGACGCAAACCGGGCACAGCACTTGTTGCTGTGCCCGGTGAAGCGGAGCCGTTTCCGAACTGCTACTTATTCAAAGCGAACTCAAATACCGTGTACGATTGAACGCCAGAGACGGCGTTGACGGTCACGGTGGCGGGTCCGACAACGATTGCTTGGGCGCCTGCCGCTGGAGTTCTGATATTCTGATTAGGCGCAGAAAAATCACGGATACGACCGGCGGAGGCTGGCTGACCGAACGTCTGGGATTCTTTTCCACAAAACCTCCCATCTATGTACCACCATATCAAAAAGCTCATGTTCACCGTCCGCGTGGGTCAACCGGACCCACGTTTTGGAAATATGCTCCTTGAGCAATTCGGAGGCGCAAACGGTGAGCTTGCCGCAGCGATGCAATACTCGATTCAGGGGATCAACTGCGAGGATATGGCCTGCAAGGATCTCCTCATGGACATTGGCACGGAGGAGTTGAGCCATTTGGAAGTGATCGGCACGCTCGCGCGCATGCACCTCAAGCCGATGAAGAAAGCGGCGGACGCCGCGGAGCACGACCCGCTCATTGCGATCGCGGGCGGAGGCGGGGTGGCGCTTTGCAATTCGATGGGCAATGCGTGGACTGCCGACTATCTTAAAGTTACGGGCGAACTGGACGTCGATCTCCGCAGCAATATTGCCGCCGAGGCGCGAGCGAAGATCGTGTACGAGCGGCTCATCAACTTCTGCGACGATCCGGGGAGCAAGGAGGCTCTGCAGTTTCTCATGACGCGTGAGATCACTCACATGCGCGCCTTCATGCAGGCGCTTGATTCCCTCGGCAAGCCGCCGCTGTCGATCGGCCTCATCCCGCCCACGCCGGGCATCGTGGACCAGTGGTATAACGATTCGACCGGGACTGGGGATAACGGAGAGGTGGACGCCACCGGGCCGTGGAATTCGGGCGATGGCATCAAGGTTATCGAGGCGCCTGCGCTCAAAGAATTTCAAGTGTTAAAGGCGACGCCGAAGTCTGCCCAGACGACGCTGGACGCGCCCGATGCAAAACCCCGGCGCAAACATTAGACATTGTGAATGCGGTGTCCGGGCTGGCAATGCGAATTTCGATCCACCGACCTTTTTTTGCACGACCACCGGCTCACCCCTCCACGATCTCTTTTCCGTGCGCTCGATGACTGAACGCACGCAACAAATAATATATAACTACATAATGAAAACAAAAGTGCAACACTTGGCAATTCTCGCGGGAGCAACTTTGATTGCAGGCGCGATGTCCGTCTCGGCTGCTGATCCCGATCAGCCTGGGAAGAACAGTACCGGGACCGTAATCCAGAAGCCTGCGACGTCTGGAGACTCCAAGGACAGCGGCAAGACCGGAACAGCGGGCACGGCTCCCACCGGCACAGCCACGGGCGGGAGCGCTGCCGAGGCGCATCCAGGCGCAGCCGCAAACGCAGCCAAGGGAGCGCGTGACGCAACGGACAAGGCGGATAAGGCTTCTGGAAGCAAGTAACGGAGCATGGGGTTACAAAACTGATCAGCTGAGCCGCCCTGTAAATTGGTATGGGGTGGGGGTTGCAAACGTCGCTCCGCGACGATGGCGGAGATGACGGTAATCCGGGGTTTGAAACCCCCGGCTACCGCCGGTCATCGCTCCGCGATTCTGAGGTTGGGAGGGGCCTGGGGGATTGGCGTATGCGGCGAGTTGTGAGGCACGGCGCCGGCGGTCATCGCTCTGCGATTGCGGTCGAGTGCATCGCGGAGCGATGCGGTGCGGGTAGCCGGGGGTTTCAACCGGGTTTCAACCCCCGGAAAGCGCCCGCTGCCGCGATCGTCGCGGAGCGACGTTTGCAATCCGGTCGCATGTCTATTACCCAGCGGAATGGGCAACACCTTTACGTCGCTCCATTGCCACCTTGTTTTTAGCACGAAGAATCGCGAACCGTGGATCGATCACCGCATCGAGGGGCGCGTGTGGAATTTCCTCGGCGGCATCGCGCGTGAATATGGCGTGAAGCCATTGCTCATCGGCGGAATGCCGGACCATATCCACATGGCCGTCGGTCTGCCCCCACCGCCGCCGTCAGCAAGGCCATCCAGCAGATCAAAGGCGGTTCATCAAAATGGGTAAAAGAAACTTTCCCCGCCATGATGCAGTTTGCATGGCAGGACGGTTAAGGTAGCATTCGCTGCAAGCAGTCCAGCCTGCCAGCGTTGATTGAGTATATAAAGAACCAGCGGGAGCATCACAGAAAGAAGAGCTTTCAGGAGGAATTTGTCGCGCATTTACATCGGCACGGGCTTCCATACAAAGACCAGTATCTCTGGGAGTAAACGTCCCGAGTTGCAGGAAAATTCCGGGGGTTAAAACCCGGTTAAAACCCCCGGCAACCTTCGGGTCATCGCTCCGCGATTTTGAGGTGCGGGTGTTTGGTGGGGGCGCTGGAGCGGGAAGCTGACGTAGAATGTCAAAGAACGGGGTCGACACGGAGGCCGGCTTTGAGGGTGAACCGCGCTAGTTAAGCGTCGGGATCGTCTTCGGCGGCGGGTTGGGTGGTTTCAGGTGGCGCATTGAATTGGGCTAGTTTGCCGAGGACATCGGCGGGGTCCGCGCCTTGGGCGATGGCATCCTGTGCGTTGCGCAGAAGGAGGGATGCGGCGGCGGCGCGGTTGGAGGAGGGTTGTGCGGGTGGCGCCGGGAGTGGCGCGGTCGGTGTGGGGGCGGAGGGGTCGAGGCGGTGTTGCATGAGGGCGATGCGCATCGGCAGCAATTGCGATTGCTGGGCCGCGAGCATTTGCTGGCGGATTTGCATGGTTTTGAAGCGGGCCATTTGTGTGTCGAGCGCGGCGCCGCGCTGGCTGTCTTGAAGGGCGCTTTGGTAGTAATCCCAGGGGAGCATTCCGTTGTTTAACATGGTCGATAGTTGTTAGGTTGGTTGTGTCGCCCCTTCAGGGCTGATCGCTTGTTGTTGTGAACCCAGGGCGTTGCCCTGGCCAAGGTGTTTCGCGCCGTTGGCGCTTTCGGCAGGGGGAGTGGTTTTCATGGGGATTACCGGATTGGAAGCCGGGCATGTGGGGGCTGATGGGGCTAAGTTATTGCGCGCCGTTGGCGCTTCGGTAGGGGGAGTATTGTTATGGGGATTAGAAGCCGGACATGTAGGAGCTGAGCGGGTTGGAGGAGGTGCTTGAGGCGCCTGAAGGTCCGGCGGCGCCGCCGTAGGGGCTGGAGCCCATGCCGGCCATCGCTCCGCTGGCGGCGGAGAGGGAGGCGAGCCACGGATTTACCTGGGGCGCTGCGTGGTATGCGGCATTTGCTTGAGCGAGGGCGTTTTGATCGGCGCCCTGCCAGTGGCTATAAGCGTTGGTGACGTACTGCTGGCCCCAGTTCTGCGGCATCTGATAGTATGTGGCGCCGGGGCTGGTGAAGGCGTTGAGGCCTTGGGAAAGCGCGGCCTGGCCGGCGTTGCCGCCGATCTGGCCGAAGCGCGATTCGGGTCCGCCGGAGTTCATTACCGTCTGTGCGTTGGCGATGCGTTGCTGATAGAGCTGTTGGCCAAGTTGAGCGTCGTACAGGCTATTGGCGGCGACTGGCGAGTTGCCGAGGATGTTGCCGCGCGCGGCTTGGGCTCCGCCGATGTAGGCGTTTGCCTGGGCGAGTTGATCGGGTGTCAGTTGCGATCCGGATGCGAGGTCGTTCGAGGCGTTGTTGGAGAGTTGGCGATAGAGCTGGAGGTATTGGGGATCGACCGAATGCAGAGTTTGGAGATTGAGGCTTTGGAGCCATGGATCGTCCTTGCCGTAGGCGGTGAGCGACTGGCTGAGTTCACGCGGGATGTATTGTTTGCGGAGTGCGTAATCGGCGGCGAGCTGTTGCGGGGCGGCCTGGTTTTGGAGTGACAAGCCTTGCTGGAAGGCGGTGTTGTAATTGGGCGGCGCGGGGAGATTGGCGTAGGCTGCGAGTTGCGCGGCGCGCTCGTCATTCTGGGCGCTGGCGTTTAAGCCGCCGGCGATTCCTCCGCCGATGAGTTTGGTTGCGATTGAGGCGTACATGGTGGGTTATGGGTTGTTGGTATGGAGCGGGGGGGTGCAAACGTCGCTTCTCGACGATGGCGGATCTGAGCGGTTTATCCGGGGGTTAAAACCCCCGCCAACCTTCGGTCATCGCTCCGCGATTTGGGGGAGCGGGATTTCGGTGATGGAAACTCTCGGGAAAGGGTGCGGGCCGCTTGCGATTTTGAGGAGCGGGCTATCGGGCTGTGTTTCCGGCGGGGAGGAGACGGGCAACGGTTTGCGCTTTGAGGTGGTGATTTGTTGGATGCGGCGGGGTGTGAGTTGCACGTTGAAATGGGAGAGCATCTGCCACCGGCGGCGCTCGAACGGTTCGCAGGGGGCGATGTGGTGAAGGATGTCGCGGCAGGTCTCCTCCCGATCGAGATCGCGCCAGGAGACGGTGAGCGCATTGGGACGGCGCGCGGCGGCTTTCATCGCGTCTTCCAACAGCCGCAATTCGGCCGGCAGGCGGAGGCGGTCGAGCGAGGCGCGGACTTCACCCAGTGGGCGCAGGATGCAGACGAGCTTTGCAGCGGGAACGGCCTCCAGGATTTCAGGAAGCCAGAGAGCGGCGGCAGTTTCGGCGCTGCCGCGGATTGGCTTGCCAAGCATGCTGATCGCGCCGGGGAGATCGCGCGGGTTTGCCAAATCGGCAAGCAACTCATGGCCGCACGCCACGGCGCCGTGGGTGAGGAAATTGGCGAGCCACGCTGTGCGTGACCGGGGATAGGCGAGTAGGAGGAACACGGGTAGATGACAAATTACGATTTAGGGAGAGGAAGGCTCGGTCGTGTCGGCAAAGGCGGAGGCGGCAATGCTTCGGACGGCTAGTTTGTTTTGGGGCGAGGTGATGGAAATCTGCATCTCGCGGCAGCGATTGAAGTGTCTCGCGGCGAAGATGCGGCGCCGGACCTGCACGGCGTTGACGACGGCGGGTAGTGTGAAGGGAAGGAGGAGCGGCGAGCCGGCGCTGGAATCGAGCGCGGAAGCGAGAGGGATCGGCTGTCCCTGGTCGAAGATCGCGGCGAGATCGGCGGAGGCTTCGCTTTGGTGGAAGACCGACTCGACACTGAAGGGTGACTTGGGAGAAAAGCCGTCCGTGAAGGAGACGCCGCGCGCATTGACATTGGCGGCGCCATCGCCAAAGGTGAAGCCGCGCGTGACAAGCTGCGTGGCAATGGAGGCGCCGCCGGCTCCCGCGAGACTCGTTCCATCCTGGAAGCTGCTCTCTATTTCATTGTCCACCGTGATGTAGTCGAGCCAGCGAAGCACGGAGCCGCCTGCCTGGCCGATCTGCAGCCGGGGATTGCCGCCGAATTTCGTGAGGCAGAATGCCGTGGGACTCCAGCCGGTCCAGTATCCGGCCCATGCCTGCCGCAGCGTATCGAAGACGAGCACGGCATTGCACACGAGGCTGCCATCGAGGGGCGCGCCGAGCAGATATTTGTTATCCCAGAAGGCGGCGCACGCCGCGGACGAGGCGGTCGATGCGATTCGCTGGACGATGTCCTGGATCGGCTCCGAGAGGGCGCTGCTCACTTCGCGCTGCGCCTGTGCGAAGACGCGTCGGATGCTGCGCACACCGGTGTCGCTCAGAAACCAGACATCGGAGCCGACGACGGCGATCGAGCGCGCCGAGACGCATCCGATCGCATCTGTCACTTTGGTGACGGTCGCGTTCACCAAGCCGAGCGCCGAGCTGAGGCCGGAGGTCTGAGCGGGATCGGCTGCGACGATGTAGATGGAACTCCGCTTGAATACGATGACTTGATAGGAATCCCACGGCGCGAGGCCGACGATGGGATCGCCGTCACCGTCTCCGATCCGGATCGAGAGATTTTGAGTGTCCCATGTTTCCGCGAGGAAGACGGAGGCATAGAGCGCATCGGGCACGGCGGCGACACCGGCCATCCAGAGGCGATTGGTGTGCGAGAGGATGAGATTGCCGCGCGGCGGCTGATTTACGGCGCCTGTGCCGAGATCGGTGAGCGTGGCGCCATCCCACGAGTATAGGTTTGTCGCGGCATCTGCGATGTAGAGTTTGTTAACAAGCTGCGCCGTGCCGATCTGTGTGGCGAGGCCGCTCGCGGCAGCATAGCCGGTGATCTGCGTCCAGGTGGATTCATCCCATTTCGAGAGGGCTGCATTGGAGATCGCGATCAAATAGGCCTGGCTCGGTGTCGAGAACCATTGGAGGCCCTGGATCGGGGCGATCACGCCGCCGGAAGGAGTGCCGAGCGAGATCGTGCCGCGCCTTGTCACTGCGAGCTTCGTCTTGATATCGAGATTTACGCCGAGCGCATATTGCGACGGATCGAGCGCGGAGGCCGGTCGATTGCTGGCCATGCCGCCGCTGAAATCGGGCGATGCATCGAAGAGGAGTGGGTCGTCGAGTTGTTCGTTGTTGAGGGCAGCCATCGGCTTGGAAGGAAGGAGTTAGGATTTCGGAACGGGCGCTCTTGCCTTGTTACCAATGTGTTTTGTCGGTGAAGCCGCTGGTGAGGAGGGCGCCGTGGATGTCGGCGGGGATGATGCGTGTCTGCGATGCGGCCTGCTGGCGCTTGAGGTTCGCGAGGAGCTGCAGTTCGTTATTGCCATCGGCCAGCTTTGCCTGCGCCTTGGCATACTGGCGGTCGCGCTCCAGCATGTCGGCTTGTGCGAAGGCGATGAGCGCATTGTCACATCCGCGCACGATCGGTGCGTCGCCGTCATTGAGGAGATCGTTGCGCCGCCGTTTGCCCAGTACCAGGAGCGTGGGGGCGCCGGCGGGCGCGGCGAGCAGGCGGATGGTGCAGAAGGCATCCGCATCGCGAGCGCCTGGGAGTATCTGGGCCGGGCCTGGGCCAACCGTCGCGCCGCCGACGCGGGCGTACGCCACGATGCCCGATTGCAGCGGCGCCGAGGGATCGGGCGATACGACGCCGAGCGAGAAAACCTTGTCGTAATAATTCACGCTCGCGGTGGAGCCGCCCGCCGGGATGGCAAGCACTTCGGAGACCGGCGATGGTGCGCCGCCTGCCAGTTGCACACCGGCGATGCGCACGACTACATCGAACGCCTCCGAGTTCGTGGCGCTGACCTGAAAGCCGGGAATCGCGTAGGCGCTCCCTTCGGCTGTCACCGGGATCGCCACATTGGGGCCGATGACAAAGTGAATCGGCGTGGCGCCCGAGCCGGTCCATTCCGATGGATTGAAATCGAAGAGTTGCGCGGGATCGATCGCTTCGAGCGGTGTATTGTCTGTGTAGTCGAAGACGCGAATCACTGTCTCGATCTCAGCGGCCATGACTTGGAAGACGCTCGGAGTCGTGGCAAGGTGAGTGAGCGCGAGAGCCTCGGGCCAGTTGGCGCTGTCCCACAGCATGCGATAGCGGGCGCGGAGGAACATCTTGCAGGCAGCCACGGAGGCGGCATCCGTCTGCGAGAGCTTGGTGGCGATATAGTTTGCCAGTTCGGAAAGGGTCATGGGAGTTTAGGAGTTAGCGATCGGTTACAAGGCGAGGGTGAAGCCGGTAATGCGCATGGAATGGACGCCGCTCGTCACGTCACAGGCGGCGTAGAGGGTTTGCGAGGTTTGGATGGGGATATCGAAGTGGGCCATGCCGTTGAAGCCGGCTCGCTGCGGATTGGCCTCGCTCACCGTGCGCGGCATTTGAAGCCCCATGCCCCGGATCTGTGTCGAGCCGAGGAAATTATCGGCAAGCCCCGGCAGCGGTGAGAGCGCATAGGTATAAAAGGCGGAGATGCTATTCGTATTGCCCACGATCCCTTGAGCGCGCGCCACGATGCCTGGCGGGATGCAGCGCGAGAGATCGACGGTGTTATATGCGCCCGCCGTGCCAAAGGCATAACTCGAAAAGGATCCCCCGCCTATGAAGGGGACTTGCGCGGTGAGGCTGGTGTCTGTCGCCAGCAGATCGAGATCGAGCGCGACGGAGTTTTGGCGCTGCATGCCGTACACGAGGTGGCTGCTTGCATCGACGCGCCATGCGCCGAGGAGCAGCGAATAGGTGAACCCGGCAGGCAGCGTCGGCGAAACCGCCGAGAGCGAGAAAAGCGTGCGGTCACTTGCGCCATCGCTGATCGCCCAGAGATAGACCCATTGCGGGCCGGTGACGCTCGGGAAATCGCGCCCATTGGGTGTCGGTCCGCTAAAGCCCGTCCCATTGTACACGGAGAGATCGAGTGTTTGCAAAAACGTGGTGGAGATTCGCGGCGTGCCTGCCGTGTTGCGCATCACGAGTTGGTCGGCCGTGATGAGGAGCTGGGTGTTCGAGGCGCCGATCACAGAGACCACTGCGAGGTTCTTGTATCCCGACCAGCTCTGCACCTGGGGCACGAGATTTTGGACACTCACCTTCTGCAAGGCGCCCGAGACCGAGTCCCAGATCAGCAGACAATCGGCGCCGGCCGGGACCGATTTCGCGGCTTTGCCGGTGATGAGGGCTGGCTGTATCGCGGCCTGGCCGACGAGTGTGTTCAGGTTCGCGGCAGTTACGATGTTATTGGGGCTGGCGCCGGAGAAATTGAAGCCAGGCTGGATGTCGCTCATGAGTTGTAGGGTGGGATCAGGCTCGGGGGCTTTCGGGCGCGAACGCGGCGAACTGGCCCGGCTCCCGTTGTTGCCAGCCGTTTTGCTCGAAGGCGCGGACGACGCGCGTGGAGGGTGTGCGTCCGCCCAGGCAGATCGCGGCGCCGTAGGCGTGCGGGGTGAGACGGCCGTGCTTCGAGCCGGACAAGGGGATGTAGCAGCCGCCGAACAGATCGCCGGCTTCGTTGCGAAGCGCCTCGATATCGCGGTCGTACGAGGCCCATATCGCGGCGAGCACGCAGGAGAGACTTTTAGCGACGAGCCGTGAGCAGTAGAGGCGATGGACTACAAGATGCGGGCTCCAGCGCAGGCGCATGCCGAAGGGGGAGCCGATGCGCAGGAGCGCGCGCGCTTCCCAACGTTCCGTGGGCCTGCCGCAGTTGCTGATCTCGATAGTGGAAAAGTGCCGCTCCATGGCGGCTTCGGGTGGAAATTTGACGTCGAGCACGGTGAAAAAAGGTATGAAAGTTGAAGTATAAAAAGGGGCCGCTCCGCGCCGTGCGGGGTGCGCGGGCGGAGGGAGTGTGGGTGTTACCTGGCGGCGGGCTGCGGTGCGTCCTTTGCGGCGATGAGGCCGATGCCGGCTGTGATTGCCGTAAAGGTGGAGGCGAGGTCGGGGGCGCCGCCTTTCAGGAAGGAAATGGCAGCGCCGATGAGGGCGCCGGCGATGCTAAGGATTCCGAGGAGGGTTGTTTTTGGGTTGTTCATTGTCGATTATTTGGGTGTTTGGGTTGTGTTTCGCAGAAAGGTTTGTTAGTAATTTTGCGTCATGTCGCCGGGCTATTGTTTCGAGACTCGGCGGCCGACTTCCCAGTCGTCCATCCGCTGCGTGAGGCGATCGACACTGCGGACGAGTTCGTAGTGGGAGGCGATGAGCGCTTCGTCGCGCTTTACCAGCTCGCGCAGGGTGAGGTGATCGGCGACGACCGCGAGAAGCGATCCGGCAACGATGCTGCCAAAGGCAACGGTGACGGCCTGGAGCCAGCGAAATTTTTCCTGGTCGCTCATGGTGATAGGCTTGTTGGAAGGGTTGGATTGTTAAGCGGTGAAGGGATCGACGCCGGCGGCGTGGCGCTCTCGGAGTCCGGCGAGCATGGTGGCTTCGCCAAGGCCGGCGGCCCATGCCGGTCGCAGCTCGAAGTGCGGTTCGTCCTGGATGCTGGCCCAGTCGCCGCCCCATTCGAGGCCGAGGCATTTTCCGGCGGCGCCGATCTCGCGATACACGGGCGACTCATAGACAGGCGTGCCGCCGTCGAACAGGCAGACGTCGAACGCGATCCCGAAGTTGTGATTGCTCTGGCCACCGCGGGCGTTGGTGAGGATCGGTCCGGAGGTGGTGCGCCCGTGGGCGAAGAGGGCGTCCTGCTCGGCGTAGCTGCGCGTGCCCGAGATGACTCTGATAACAAGGCCTCGGTTGGCGGCAACGTGGACGAGCGCGCGGGCATAAGGCTTTACGGGGTCGAGCAGGGTGGCGATGGCGGCTTCGCTTCGGGCATCGACGGGCGCCGATGGAGGCGGCAGGGATGAAGACACGCCCGCTTGGGAAGCGCATAGGCGGTCAAACAATTTGGACCAGGTTTCCGGGCCTGCGCGACCGTCTGGAGTTGCGCCGATGGCGCGTTGAACGGATTTGATTTGGTCGATGATAGTCATGGCGACGGGATGATGAGCGGGCGTTATACAAAGAGGGCGGGGTTGATGGCGTTTGCGAGGATGGCGTTGGCGCTTCCGGCCGTGCTGCCGGCGGGGTGGATTCCATCCTTGGTGAAGTTGGACTTCCAGATGCCGCTGTTGCGCGCGGTCTCGGCCTGGTCGGCGGCGTCGAAGAAGCCGAAGGCCGGGTGACCAGCCTGGCCAAAGCGGACGCAGCTCGCGCCGGGCGCCGATCCGACGGGAAGCGGAGCAAGCGAGGCGGGATTCAGCGGCGCGCCGTCGCGAAGCCATGAATTAAAGCCGAGGCGCACGCTCTCGTACGAGCCGGCGCCGCGAATGGCTTGATTGGCCGCCGCGTACCATGTGCCGCCGCCGTTGTCGCCGGGATCGTCGGTCAGATCCTTTGTCACCGGCGTGAGCGTGCAATGCCATGTCTTGATGCCATAGGAGCCGAACAGGTTTTGCCACCCGGCGATCGCATTGGCCTGCAGCGCCGCGAGTGTCGCGCCGCCACGGACATCATTGATGCCGTAGTTATCGATCGCGTGCGTGCATCCCTTCAAGAGGCGCGCGCGTTGCAGATAGGCGCCGGGCCACGCGGCGAGCGCGCCGGCTTGCTCGCCGACGATGCCGAGATTTACATGGGAGAAGGAGGCGCCCTGGTTTGACCCAAGCGCAAGCAGGCCGTAAGACTGCATATAGCCTGTGCCGTCTCCATTGCCGCTCTGGTAGCCGAGCATGATCGAGTCGCCGACCAGCGCGATGACGGGAGCGCTGCCGGCAATCTCGCCATAGACGGCGAAAGGCGCATAGTTAAAGCTGCCAAACGCGGTCGTCATGGCGCCGCCGCCGGTCGCATCGCCAATATAGTAGGCTTCGCCGGCATCCTGCGCCGGATAGCTGGTGATGACACAGGCGCTGGCGCCCTGGTAATTCACGCGGATATAAAAGACGGAGCCGGCCGGGAAGAAGCCATTCAGCGGATCGCTCTCGACCAAAGCGCCTGGATTTACCAGCGCGCTGGCGGCGCCGCCGAAAGTGAGCGGATAGAGCGCGGCGCCGATGGCCGGTTCGATGGAGGCCTTGATCGTGTAGGCGGTGGTCCCGTTTGTTTCCGCAGCGCTATTGCCGAAGAGCACCGAGATATTGTTAGCGCCTGCCGTCACCGTGTGGCGGCTGCGGTAGGTGACATTGAGCGCCGAGGGCGTTCCGAATTGCAGCAGCACCCCACCGGAGCCGCTCCAGGCTTTGGTCGCGCAAATCGCCTTTTTGCGGGGGAGCGCGGCAATGCGCGCGCCCCATGCGTCGGTGAGGAGTCCGTTCGGGCCGATCTGTGCGACGAGGTTTCCGGCCGAATCGACCAGGGAGCGCGCGGCGGTGGAGACGCTCTCCTCGCCCGGTTGGGCCTGTCCGGATGCGAGGAGTTTATTGACCGTTCTTTGCAAGTTATCGCTGGGCATGGTTAGGGATGGGGCAAGTTAGTAAGCTTCGAGGATGGAGAGGGCGCCCGTGCCGCTCGCGGCGATGGCGTGGATGTCGCCGCGAAAGAGATTCAAAGCGGCGATTTGATATGCGCCGGAGCCTGCTTTGAGCAGGATGCCTTTGCCGGAGACGGCAGGGGCGCCGAGCGCGAGGTAGATATCGACCGCGCCTGTGTTGCTGAGCACCGCGTGGCGGCGGGCGATATTTGCGGGGAGAACGATGCTGTCCGCTGCGGTTGGCGCAGCGCTGCTCGGCGTGGATGAACCGAATTCGTAGGAGATGTGGTTTCCCATAAGTTTGCGGGGTTGTTTGAGACCGGAATCTGCTGGCTAGGTTCCCCAGGCTTTCTTTACCTGGGCTGGGGTGTGGCCGATGCGGCGGAAGAAATCCGATGTGCTGCCGGCGCGCTGCTCGGCGCGCCGATAGGCCTGCAGCACCTGGCTCGACTGGCGGCCTGGGTCGGAGGCGGCGCCAGCGATTGCCACGGAGCGCGGCAAAGGCGCCCGGCGCAGGACAACGCAATCGCGCTGCTCGACGGAGAGGGGGATCGTGACGGCGCCGAGCACTTCGCCGGTGCCCGCATGGCAGAGCTGAAATTCGTAGTTTGGCATGGCGGGTATGCGCTTAAAAAAGGCGATAGACCTGCACGGTGGCCGTGGTGGCCGCGAGAGAGACGGTCCCCGCGGTGGAATGGAATCGGAGGGTCACCGCGCTCGGAGCGGAGACATAGCCGTCGGCTACGATATTGTCGGTCGGCAGTGCGAGCGACACATCGACAATATCGGCGATCTTGGCGCCGGGAATGTTCACGACGATCGATTTGTTGGCGGTTCCGTTCACGACGCTGGCGGCTGTGACGGGGATGTTATTTGCGGCGCCGATGTAGCGCGGCGTTCTGCGAGATTTTGTCATGGGATGTGGTGAGGAGGTTAGTTATGGAGTTTGGCGGCGGCTGCCTTGGGTGGGGGTGAAATGGGATTTCACCCCCCACCCGGCATGGCCCTCAGGGGCAATGGCAGCCTTCGATTGTTATACTGCGAACTCGCTCCGGGCGGAGAGGCTCACGGCGAAGGGGCAGTTGAGTGCGGAAGAAGCCCAGTACGCTTTCCACCCGGCTGTCATGAACTGGTTGAGCGGGTCGGCCTTGTCGGGGGTGTTCACAATCATGATGCGCGGATTGAACGGCGAATCGCCCTCGATCGCGGGGATTCCGTATGCGCCCTGGCCGAGCACCCAGATGCGGAACACTTTGTTGGCGGGCGTGGCGTTGTTCACGTAGTAGCCCTCTGTCCCCGCGGCGTCTTCCACGAAGGCATTTGTGTGCTCCACAAAGCGGCACCCGGCGAAGGTCTTGATTTCGCCGCGGAACCGCCGCTCTGGGTCGCCCCAGTTTGCGGCGTCGATCCAATCGGGATCGTTTTGCAAATCGGCGGAGACCTGTGGCGGGATGGCGGCGACGTACATGCCATTAAAGGTCGGCGCGCGATTGAGCTTGAGACCCGTCGCGGCCTTGAGGAAGTCGAGCGCGGTTACTTTTCCGCCGCTCTGGCTTGTGGCGCCGAGGGCCGCGAAGCTGCCGGCCCCCTGGGCGTAGAACTGCTGGATCTTCTCGGTGGTCGAGCCGCTTGCCTGCTGCAGCGTGACGCCGGGCGCGCCGCCATTGAGGCCGCTGGTCGATGCGGCGACCAACTGCTGATGTACGATCCCGTCGGCATTCAAGGCGCAATCCTCAGCCATGTATTCCGTATTTTGCTTCAGGGCGTCGAAGAGTTCCGTCATCGAGAGGACATCCGTGATCTTCGCAGCCTCGCCGTATTGCTGGAGGAGGACATCAACGCGATCGAGCGTGGTGTTCGAGTAGGTCGCGATCGGAGCGCCCTCCGTGAGGTTTTGTACGTTTGCCACGAGGCCACCGCCTGCGCCGCTGGGGGCGACTTGCGATTTAAGCCTGCGGAAGAAGGAGATGGTCTTCGCGCCCTTCTTCTTGGGCAGCGGCGTTTTGAGGCCAAACTGATCCATGATCGTGAGCTGGACAGCGTGCTGGAGCAGCTTCGCGCTGAAATATTTCTGGTACTCGTTGGCGAGTGTGGTGGTGGTGTTTGTTGCCATAGGTTCGTTTTATCTGGGTAAGGTTTGTCTTGTTGCTGGCAGCGGACTGATGCGGCAGCCGCGCATTGGGTTGTTTTTGTTTCGTGTTAGTTTTCGTCGCACTCGGCGGCGAGTCTGCGGAGGTCTTTCTCCGAGAAGTCTTTCCTATCCCGCGGCGCGCTGGCGGGGTTGCTCGAAGGAAGCGAGGTGAGCCGGGTGAGGCGGTCGTTTTCCCTGGTGAGGGTGTCGATCTTGCCTTGGAGATCGGCCAGCGAGCCGGCGGATTTCCGTCCGTCGTGGATCGCCACCGCGGCTGCAAATCCGCCGGGGATCTGCCGCAGGAGCGGGTGCTCATCGAGCACGGCAAGGACGGCCTTCCCGGAGGCGCTCGCGGGATCTGCAAATTCAGGCCGCTTTTCGATGGTCTCCTGGATGCCATGCTGGACGGCTCTGCTGAAGTGCTCGACGTGGCGCTGCGATTCGCGGTGGCGGAGATCGGATGCGGCCATCCGGGCGGAGCGCGCCAGGTTTGCGTCGCCCGCGGTCTCGAACTGTTTCGCGGCGGCCTCGTAATCGCTGGCTGTGTAACCGTGCGGGTCGCGCATCGGCTCATCCGCGCCGTGGCGGCTCGAAGGGGGTGACGGTGGCCGCGGGTTCGGTGCGGGTTCGGGGGCGGTCTGCCGCGCGTCTGCCGGCTTCGCCGCAGCGGGCGGGGCGGGAGGCTCGGCAGCTTCGGCAGGTTTGGGCGCGGCTTGTGGCGGCTCGGACTCAGCCGGTGGAGCGAACTCCTCTGGGGCGGCGTCGGATTGCGCGGCAAGTTCGCGGAGATCGGTTTCGGGATCGTTCATAGTTAGCGTGTGTTGGGTTTGGGTGTGTTGGGAAAGGTGTGGCGTGGTTGTTAACTCTCATCGCCATCGGAGGGCGGCGGCTGAAGAGAGGCGAGCGACTCAAACCAGGCCCAGAGGCCGCGGTATCCGCAGGCCCAGCCGCAATCGAATGGCTTGCCGCTGAATGCAGCCCGCTCGTTTGCCTCGGCGATCTGTGAAATGAGCGTGGCGCGCAGCCGCGATCCTGCGCCGGTTCTCAGGAATGTCGTGAGCGCCGCCTGGTCGGCCGCCGTCCACTCCGGACGGGCGGGAGTCGAGTAACGCGAGGCGAAAAGGTGCAGGGCGCGGAGGAAGCGGGTCATGGATTTGGGAGTTGGGATTGAGGCGAAGTGTGACTGGCGAGGCGTGTGGCGATTTGCTGCGCCTTGGCGGGATCTCGCTGGTGGAGCGCGGCTAGATGTGAGCCGAGGTGGGCGTGCATCGCAGCGAGCGCTGCTGGAGGAGCAGGGGAACCTGCGGCGGCCTGGCGGCGCATGAAGGATTCGAGACATTGAATGCGCGCCGCGTGGTCTTCTTCCGGTGAGACCGGAAGCGGGATGCCCAGCATGAGCGCGGGGATTTCACCGGCTTCAGATTTCGCTTCCCGCATGGAAGCGGCGCGCGGGTCCGTGGCGGACGCAGCGGGGATGTTTGTTGAGTCCGGATTTGGAAGTGGCGGGGCGCCTCCTCCGCCTTGGGCGGGCTGCGTCGCGGCAGGCCCGATAAAGAGCCGCTTCACGAGCCGCGGGTCGTCGAGTTCGAGGATGCTCTTGTCGAGTTCAGGCTGGTTTATCCAGGGCGACTGGCCGAGCAATTGTTTGCGGGCGATCGCCTTTTGCATCTGCGCCTGCTTATTCCAGGAATCCGCGGAGCCATTGGGCTGGATGCTCAGCGCTCCGGGCTGCGCTTGGATGGCCGTGATGGTTTCCGGGCTTAGCTCACGCACCTCCGCGCCGACAAAGTACTGGGTACACTGGTCGAACTGCACGAGTGTCTCCCATGCCAGCCGGTACAATTCGCCGAGGCTTTTTCGAAAGGTGCGCGCTTTCAGATCGACGCTCACATTCATGAGCGCGGAGACTTGCTGCACTTCCGTGGCCGTGCGCGCCTCGGCGATGCCATTGCTGGCGCCCTGCCCGTAGTCGGGCATTCCGATCAGTTGCTCGGCCACGGAGCGGTGCTGCATCATCTCCTCCTCAAAGGAGACCGGCGGCGGCGGCATCTGCACCGCGGAGAGGCCGCCAGCGATGATCTGGCCGGGGACGAGGCGCAGGTTGCCCGCGTTGGGGATCGGCGTCTGGGAAGTAAAGATCGGCCGATTGCAGAGCGTCATGTAGTCGCTCTTCTCGTTCCATAGTTTGCTAAGCGAGATCTCGAAGTCGCCCGCTCGCTCGGGTATGCCCCGGCTCGAGTAGTGTCCTTTGTCTTTGACCTCCACTTCGATCCGCACGGCCGGCAGCCGCCCGTGTTTAAAAGGATTCCGCATCGAGGCCCGCAGCGGCTCTGGCGTCATCGGCGATATCCAGTGGACGATCCATGCGCTGCCGTCGTCGGGGGTTTGGACAGGATTAACAGGATTTACAGGATTTACAGGATGGGTCTTATGCGAGACGGGATGGGCTGACTGTTGGAGCTCGGTTTGCGTCGAGCGGACAGTATGTGTCTTATCTGGTGAGTGTGTTTCCGTCTCGGTCCCATCCTGTAAATTGTGTAAATTCTGTCTCAAAATGTCTGTAGATGGCTCGCGCACGGTGCGCTCCCAGACTTCCCAGTAGATGATTTCGTCATCGCTGGACGAATAGGTGAGGCCTTCCCGGCGCTCCTCGAGTTCCGAGAGTTGCCGGTTTGTGCCGTCCATGGCGCTTCCTTTTCCGGCGATGGACTGGATGAATGCCTCATCCTTGTTGGGCCAGCGCGGGTCGCGCCGGTATTGCTCGACGGAGAGGACCTGGACGAAGGTAACGCGATCGGCCTCCTGCAGATTCTTAGTCCAATGCGGCACGATCACATGCGATGGCTGCATGGCGTCGAAGCGCACGGCCCCTTTGGATGATGGCCTGGCGGAATCCGCCGCGGGATCCCAGAAGACCTTGATCACATCCATGCCCGACATGAGCATGTAGTCGATTGCTATGAGGATTTCTGTCTCGAGGTTGCTCTCCTGCTTGAGCTTGTAATCGAACCAGCAGCCGATCTCGCCGGTGAAGGCGTCGAGATCGCGGCTGAGTGAGATGAAACTGGCGAGTGTCTCGGTTGCGAAGAGTTGATTGAAGTAGAAAGGCTTCAGCCGCTCGACGATGCTATCGACGAGCGGGAAATGGAGGTCGGACGCCGCGGGCCACGGCTTCGCGCCGCGGCGAAGGCCATCGTGGCGCATCGCGTACCATTCGGCCTGCCGGCGGAGCCACTCGTCGCGTGTGCGGATGTCGCCGAGGATCTTTCCGCGGAGGGCCGTGAGCGATGTGGGTGAATCGTTAGGATCTACAGTTTGCATGGGAGGGATGAATGGCGGGGCGCGGATGGGGCAGGGGAGGGAGAGAAGATTGCAGATGGGGACCAGCCGCTGCTGGCCTCGATGGCGGCGCGGACTTCGATCGAGAATGCGATCGGGTCGTAATCGGGGTCATTGGCGCGCAGCCACGTTTCGCATGCGCGGTTTACATCGGAGAAGGTGTCGGCAATGTCCTCACGCTCGATGAGCGGGCCGAGCCGGAGGCCATGCTGGAGGAAGCCGTGGGAACTGCTGGGAGTGAAGCGTTTTTCGTTCATAGGTTCGTGTCGGGATTAGAAGGAGTGCGCGTCCTCGGCTTCGCCCGTGTGATGGGCGAAATAGTCGAACGCGCTCCGAGAAGCGTTCATGCCCGGCGACACCCAGTCGCCAGCGCAGCACGCCCATGCTCCGCAGACGGCGTCGGCGCGGTCTGGTGAGGCCAGGTTTTCCTTGCGCATCTGCTCCTTTGAGACAAGACCGAGCCGGCCATCGCTATCCAGCTTTACCCGGCGCGTGGTAAGCTGCGCGATGAGCTTGGAGTCATTCTCGGGAAAAGCGATCTCGCGGCGGGCGAGCGCTGTCGCCGTGGTGAACCACATCTCGGCCGCGCGATTCATATAGGTCGCATTCTGCGCCGCGGCGCCAAAGTTGACCCGGTTCACCGCCCAGCCGTTTTCTTCGAGCCGGTCGCACATCGGAGTGCCCAGGCCGCCGGCATCCGCAAAGATCTCATGCGCCTCCAGGCCGCGCCTCTCGAAGTGGCGTATGAAGCGCCCCACGGCAGACATCGTATTGGTGTCGCGCCACGCGTCCGCGAGAGTGACTTTGTTGCCATGCCGGATGGCGAGCACATTTTCGTCGCGGCCCGCGGCGAAGTCGCAGAAGGCGGAGCGCAGCCCCGCGCGAAACGGGGGCGGATTGCGGAGCGAATCGTGGAGGAGTTCGAGCGGAAAGACAAAGGAGCTCGCGTCGTCCTGGCTCATGAACTCGCTGTAGAGTGTGCTGCGAGTAAAAGGGTGGCTCGCGCCGTACGTCTGGACGATGTCGTCGATGCGCGCTTGCGGGATATGCGGGCACTCGTCCAGGCGGACGATGCGGCTGCGGAATTGGGTGGCGAGCTTCGTGTGTGAATCGAAGAAGCGGCCCATCATCAGCCCCGCGGAGGAGATATAGAGCAGCGCGTTATATGTGCAGCGATCGAAGGCCTCGAAGATATTGTCTGGCACGCTCTTCGCCTCATTCACCACGATGAGCAGCGGGCCTTCCATATCGTCCTCCTTGTGCCACCCTTCCGCGCGGCCCGGTTCGTTCGTGGTGAAGAGAATCGCCCGGCCGCCTGTCTCCGTCTCGATCGAGCGCTTGAGAAAGCGCCAGCCGCTGAGTTTGTGCGCGTGCTTGGCGATCGCGGCCGCTGTCTGCTGGTCGATCTGCCGGCTGTCCTTGCTTGTCACCACCACGCGGCCCCTCGGATGCGCGGAGAGCCACCAGATCGCGAGGCCGGCAATCACCCGATCGTCCTTGCCCGAGCCATTGGGAGCGGCGACCGTGCCTTTGGTGCGGAGCGCGGGGTTTTCAAACCAGCCGAGCACCTCGCGCTGCCACGGGTAGAGCGAAAGACCGAGCGTCTGCTCGACAAAGGGGATAATGGGCGGGCGCGCTGGTATGGGACACGTAATGTCCGTGTTCGGGCCGCGGGTTTGTGTGATGGGAGTCATGGGAATCGAGAGGGGCAGGGAGCGCGTCAGAAGCTGTCTAGTATTGGAGGGCGCTGAGCATCCGCTGGACGCGCGCCTGCCGGAAGGCCGCGAGCGCCTCGGCGACGCCGGCCGCGAAGTGAGGGCGGTAGCGCGGATTTGGCGCGCCGCCGCGGAGCTTCTCGCGCCGCCAGATCTGCACCAGATCTTCGCACCAGCCCGACGCGGCGCAGGCGGCGCGCAACGTGCCGCATTGCGCGAGGATGGTGAGAAAGCGCGTTGCCTTCTCTTCGTCCCAGGCGCAGGGGCGGCCTCGGCGTTTTGGGGAGAATTGCGGATCAAGAGTGGCAGACATGAAATGTCCTTTCATCGGTGTGCTGTTGGAAAAGGTCTCGTGCTTCATGCCACCGACTATGGAGACCGGGCCGGGCTGTTAAAGCGCAAACAAGTAACATGTAGCCGATAAATTCATTTATTTTCATTTTTCGGCGAAATCCGGGGGTGGTAGGACATGAAATGTCTGTGTGAAGGGGCGTGCGGGCCGCGGTTTGGTCATGCCGGAACAATGCACGCGGTTTTCCGGCGGCGGCGCGCATTCCCGATTTCCGCCGAGTTCCGGCCGGTGGCGCCCCGGGTTCGCCCGATCTTCACCGTTTGACCGGTTTCACGCGGAGCGATGGGAGAGGATCACGCGGAGGCGCGGGGGTCGCGGAGGGCGGGGAGGGTTAGGTGGCCGTGGTTGCGAGCGCACAGGGATCCAGGCTCTGAAGGGTTCACGCGGGGGCGCCAGCCTGAGGCTGGTTGCAACTCGGGTCGCGGAGGGGGAAGGGGGGGCGCGATCTCGGCCAGAAAGCGCCGAACGCGCCGGGAGAGTACCTTGGACCCTTGCAATCGCGGAGCGATGACCCGCCGGTAGCCGGGGGTTTTAACCGGGTTTTAACCCCCGGAATGCGCCCGCTGCGGGCATCGTCGCGGAGCGACGATTGCAATCCGGACCCTCCCCCTCCTTCCGCGTGAAAAAATACCGGGAATAAACCAGGACCGGGCGCGTCTTATGTTGGCCCACCCATGAGAACGCAATTCAGCGCGCTCGGGGCGGGCGCCAACTACAAACAAGAAAAAAACAGGATGAATATACCAACTAAAGCAATGATCGCCGGCGCCGCACTCGCGGGGCTTTTCGCAGGAACCTCACACGCTGCTGCATTCAGCACCAGCGTCTCGGGCTACCATAACAGCGACAACGCCGGCTTCACGCTCGCCGACAAGAAGGACGTCAATTCGTGCGCGGGCAAGAATGCCTGCAAAGGAAAAGGCGGCTGCAAGACCGGTGACAATGGCTGCAAAGGCAAGAATTCCTGCAAAGGAAAAGGCGGCTGCGCCACCGACGGAAGCAAGAAGTAATTCGTTACAATGGACGCGCCCGGCGACCCCGGGCGCGCCCCTTCCTGTCACGCGGAGGGTCGGGCGTGCTTGCTTTTTTCACGCGGAGGCGCCAGCCTGAGGCTGGTTGCAACTCCGGTCGCGGAGGGTTAGCGTGCTGGTGAGTCGGACCTGCGGCGCGCCGTGCGGCCTTTTTTCGCTGACCGCTAAAGTCTGGATACCGACCGGTGATCCGACCGGAATCCCAAACCCTCCACCTCCGCTCGCCCGCGAGAAACTCTCAGCGTGACAATATAACATGCCAGCCAATCCTTTTAACGCGCAGACCGATCTGGGGATCGGTATCGGCCTGCGCATACCGCATTACCGGCATATCCTCGATAAAAAGCCGGTCGTCGATTGGTTTGAGATCATCTCGGAGAATTTTATGTGCGATGGCGGGCGCCCCCTCGAGATATTGGACAAAATCCTCGAGCAATACCGCGTGGTGCAGCATGGCGTGGCGATCTACTTCGGCTCGACAGACAAGCTCGACCGGACGCATCTCAAGAAGCTAAAGGCGCTCGTGAAGCGGACGCAGACACCCTGGCTTTCCGATCACCTCTGCTGGGGCAGCTCCGATGGACGCTATACGCACGATCTCCTGCCGATGCCATATACCTTTGCCGCCGCTCGCGTGACGGCGGACAAAATCCGCGAAGCGTCCGACTTTCTCGAAGTGCCGATCTGCGTGGAAAACGTGAGCTCGTACGCTGAGTATCACATCTCGGAAATGACCGAGTGGGAATTTCTCTCCGAAGTCGTCGAGCAGGCCGATTGCGGCATCCTGCTGGATGTGAATAACATCTACGTCTCCTCGCAGAATCACGGCTTCGATCCGTACGCATACCTGGATAACATACCGCACCATCGCGTGGGACAGATGCATATCGCGGGGCACTCAAAGTTCGAGAAATATATATTGGATACGCACGATCACCCGGTGCTCGACCCGGTCTGGGCGCTCTATGCGCGTGCGACGCGGCTGGCCGGAAAGACAGCCACCCTCCTGGAGTGGGATGACCGGATACCTTCCTTTGACGAAGTACACTGTGAAGCTCTCAAAGCCAATCGATTCATCGGCTCGCTCGAACCGCAAGCCGCTCTCGCCTGATCCGCGCGCGGACGCCGGATTGGACGAACTGCGGGCGCTCCAGCGCGATGTCGCGCAGGCTCTTTTCCGCCCGCTCGCGCCGGGCGACCGCATCCAGAGCCGCTGGACCGATGGGCGGCCGATGCGGCAGGTCGCCGCGGAATGGATAAAGCCACACGACCGGCTTACCTCGCTCGACCGGCTCCAGATTTACAATCGCTGCTACTGGTACCGCGTGCTCGACTGCCTGTACGACGATTTCCCGGGGGTGCAGGCGGTGCTCGGCGCGCGCGCCTTTTTGCGCCTTATCACAGCGTACCTCACCGCGTATCCGTCGATCTCTTACACCCTGCGCGATCTCGGCAGCCGCATGGAGCGCTTCCTCCGCTCGCAGCCGCAGTGGGCGGGCGCGCGCCTCCCGCTCGCCCTCGATATGATCCGCTTCGAGTGGGCGCAGATCACGGCCTTTGACGATCCGGCGCTGCCGCCGGTGCCGATGGACGATCTGCTCGGCGCCAGCCCCGCCACGCTGCGGCTCGGCTTGCAGCCGTACGTCGCTCTGCTCGATCTTGCGCATCCCGTCGATGAGTTTGCGCTCGCGATCAAGACGGCGGATTCGGACGGCCAGCGCGAGCAGGTGAGCAATGTGAGCGATTCCGCGCCAAAGGCCGGGAGCCGACGCCGGGTGCGCCTGCCAAAGCCGGAGACGACTTTCGTCGCCGTGCATCGCATGCACAATTCGATCTATATCAAGCGGCTCGAACGCGAGCAATTTCTCCTGCTCCGAGCCGTGCGGGACGGGGCCACCCTGGAGGACGCCGTCGAGCAGGTATTGGCTGGAGGCGATGGCGCGACCCTCAGCGCGAAAGTCGGCGCGTGGTTTCAAAACGCCGCCTCGCTCGGGTGGTTTTGCGCGCCGAGGGCGGCAAGCGCCGCCGCGCTTTCGTGATTGACCATGAAGCCACCACGCTGTCTGGTCCCAAGCGATGAGAGTCGCCCCCGATTTCGAGCAATTAGTCGATGCTCATTATGCGGCGCTCTACCGCTTTGGCCTGAGCCTTGCACGCCACGAGGCGGAGGCGGCGGATCTCACGCAGCAGACCTTCTATCTCTGGGCGACAAAGGGGCATCAATTGCGCGACGGCGCGCAGGCGCGCACCTGGCTTTTCACCACGCTCTACCGGCTCTTCCTTGGCGGGCGCCGGAAGGAGGAGCGCTTCGAGCAGGTGGACCTCGAGTCGGTCGAGCACGAGCTCTCGTGCGAGCCGGAGCCGCTTCCAGCGCAGTTCACCGGCGCGATGGTGCTCCAGGCGCTCGGCGAACTCGACCCGACGTATCGGGCGCCGATCACCCTCTTCTACCTCAAGGATTTCTCGTACCGGCAAATCGCCGAGGTGCTCGAGATTCCGCAGGGCACTGTGATGTCGCGGCTCTCGCGCGGAAAGGCCGAGCTGCGCCGGGCATTGATCGCGATGGAAAAGCGCGGCACGATCATAGCGCCTCCTCAATTCGCGCGGGAATCGAGGTGACGCATGAATAGCAAAGAAGCGCGGCGGATTTTACATGCTTACCGGCCCGGTCAGGAAGAAAGCTGCGGCGCCGATTTTGACGAGGCGCTGCTCACGGCGTCGGAAGATCCGGAACTCGCCGGCTGGCTCGATCGGGAGATCGCCAGCGACGCGGAGATCCGCACGAAACTTGAGGGGGTGCCTGTGCCCGCCGATCTGCGCCAGCGCATCGTGGCGCCGGCCTCCCTCTCTCCCCCTCCGCGCGGCTGGCGGCGGCATGTGCTCGCGACGGCCGCGGCTGCCGTCCTGCTGGCGGCGATCGGCGCGGCGGTGCTCCAGACACGCCGACCCGCGCTCGCGCCTTGGCAGGCAGACTCGCTGGCAACGCTCTCGGCCGTCCTAAGCGGAGCGGCCCCGCTCGATGTGCAGTCGCCCGATTCCGCGGAGTTGCGCCGATGGCTTAAGGAGAAGGACGCGCCCGATCCCGCGGCGCTTCCGGCAAGCCTCGACACCGCAAGCACCGTCGGCTGCAAACGGATCACCGTGGAGGGCAGGCCGGTGTCGATCATCTGTTTCCACGCAAGCGCCACGCAGCTTGCCCACCTCGTGACCGTGGATGAGCGCGCCCTGCCGAATCCGCCGCCCGAGCGCAAACCGCGCTACGTGAAAAAAGGCGAGTGGAGCACAGCGAGCTGGAGCGCCGGGGGGCAATCGTTCATGCTAGCCATGAAAGCGCCAGAGCCGGAGCTGCGGGCGCTGCTGTAGGCAGACGCCGCCCCGCGAAATTGGCCGCCGCAGGTTCTCTTCGGGCGTTACCCCCCCCGGCTACCGGCACGGCATCGCTCCGCGATGCACCGACTGCAAACTTGAACGCTTGTCGCCCCGGTGCGCCTCCGATAGCATGCCCCGATGAGTGCAGCTTTCACACCCCTCCCCATGCCCGGCTCCGGCCCACGCATCCGCGCCTGGCACATCGTCCTACTTGCAGCCATCCTCGCCTTCGGCGCGTACGCCTCCTGGCGGCTTTGGAAGCACTTTCACCATCCGCCCGTCGTGATCACCGCAGCCCTTCCGGCCATGGATCTCACCGGCTACGACCCCGAGATTGTCGCCGCCCTCCGGCAGGCGCGCGAGGCCGTCTCGAAGGCGCCCCAATCGGGCGCCGCCTGGGGCAAACTCGGCCAGGTCCTCATGGTGCACCGCTTCCACAAGGAAGCTATCAGCGCCCTTGCGCAGGCCGCCCGGCTCGATCCCCGCGAGCCGCGCTGGCCTTACCTGCAAGGCATCATCATGATCGATTACGATCCCGACGGCGCCCTCCCGTTGCTCCAGGCCGGCGCCGATCTCGCGCCGCACGACGTGGTCGCCCCCCGGCTTCGCGTGGCCAATCTTTTCATCGAGCGCGGCAGGCTCGAAGACGCCAGGAAATACGTCGAAGAAACCGTCGCCGCCGATCCTCAGGATCCGCGCGTCCTGCTCGCGCAAGGCAAGCTCACACTCTTCCAGGGAGACGCCAAGGCGGCGCTCCCGCTCCTCGAGCGCTGCGCGGAGAACCCCGCGACCGCTCACGAAGCCGAGGCTCTTATCGGCACGACCCAGCAGCGCCTCGGCGACACCATCGAATCGCAGGCCGCCGCCAAACGCGCCGCCGCGCTCCCTCCCGATCCCGGGCTCCCCGATTCCTACGTCGCCGAGACCCATTCGTTCCTGGCTGGCCAGGATGCATGGATCGATCGCGCCGATCACCTGATTAAGGGCGGCGATCTCGCGGGCGGCATCAATTTGCTTCAGAAGGCGGTCGCGCTCAATCCCGATAAGGTCGTCGCCCTGCAAAAGCTCGGCTGGGGCGAACTGACTGCGAAGGACTACGTCTCAGCCGAACACGCATTCCAGCGCTGGACAAAAGTCGAGCCGCAGTCGGATGAAGCCTGGTTCCAGTTGGGCAACTCCGTCTCGCTGCAAGGCCGGCGCACCGAGGCCATGCGCTACTATCGCAAAGCCATCGAGCTCGCCCCTGGCAACGCCTTTGCGCACTACGATCTGGGCATCCTGCTCGCCGACCAGCACGAGACTGAGGCAGCCCTCGCCGAGTTCCGCGAAGCCCTCCGGTACAAGCCCGATTTCGGTGACGCCTACAAACGGCTCGGCGGCACGCTGGCCCTGGCGCATCGCTACACCGAAGCCCTCGAGCCATTCCAGCGCGCCCTTGATCTCGACCCCGCCGACGCCAAGGCGAAACAGATGCTGGAACTGGCAAAGAAACGCGGAGCCGAGCAAAAAGAAAAGCCCGCCGCAGCCACGCCGCCGGCGAAGAAGTAGGTCCGGGTCGGAACCTTTGCATCCCGCAAAGCCCCATCGGGGCGATTCAGCCCCAGCCCAACGCACCGCGTTGGGTATGGAACAACAATCGGACCAGCCCTGTAAGGGCGGCTCAATCAAAGACGTGCATCTCATCGACAACGCGTTGTCTTAACCGCGATTGCGCCGTCCCGCAAAGCCCCACCGGGGCGATTCAGCCCCAGCCCAACGCATCGCGTTGGGTCTGGCAGATAAAACGTGCAAGCCCTGTAAGGGCGGCTCAATCCCAGGCGTGGACTTCGGCGAAAATGATCCGATGCCTCCGCAGAAAAGCCCTCCATTCTTTCTGGAAAGATTTCACCCGGTGATGATCCGGTTGGTCCGTAATATAGCGTCGGCCTCACCTTTTGCGCCAAGCCTAGATCGACAAGCCAGACCTTCCCTCGATTCACTTGGAATCGTGCCATTGAGCGCCCCCGCCTTCTGCCGAGTCCAGCATCGCGAAAACTTCGGAAGACGCATGGATCGTCGCTTGGTATTCCTCAATCCATGCAGCGACTTCCCGCACCTGCTCCATCGCCAGATGCTCAATGGCGGACTCGATTTCAGCAAGGATGTTGGCCCGTTGGGCCACAAGGGAGCGGGGATGCGTGACCCGTTGGGCAGTTTAACGAATTTCGGCCTCCGACCCCGTACGGATCTCCGGCGAGACGCCGCAGCCTCTATTTGATTCTCCATTCCGCCCTGCGCCGTCCCAACAAGCCGAAATGCCGCCTCGCTTTCGCGAGACGGCATTCCAGAACTTGTATAAACTTACCCTAAACTTACAGGACTAGGCGCGCCGACGGCGCAGGCCGAGCAGCATTCCAGCGCCACCGAGGATGGCGGCGAAGGTGGCTGGCTCTGGGATGACCGTATCGACTGCCTGTGCATTGGCGTAGAGAGCCGCAACAGTCTGGCCGGCGGTGCCGGTGCCAGGGTCGTTGGTTCCGGAGAACGCGACGTTGTACACGCTCACATCATCGAGGTGGCCGTTCAAATCACCGCTGTTACCGCCGGTTGTGCCGACTGTCAGAGTCTCGCCCTGCTGGCCGGGGGCCGCTCCGGTGCGCTGGCCAATCTGGACACCGTTTGCGTAGATGGTTTGAAGTCCGCCACCATTGGTGCCGTCATACACCCACGTGAGATAAGCCCAAGTGCCGACTGCGGGAGCCGTCCCGCCGCCTGCATCAAGGTCATTTGCCCAGAAGCCCATGTACGCATTGCTGCCGCGGAATCCGAAATGGATTGGTTGCACGCCGTTGCTGCCGAAGACCATATTGTCTCCATTTTGATCGTTGAGGTTCACCCAAGAGGACATCGTGAACGATTTGTCGGCTCCGCTGACTGCAGCTAGTGTGAGTCCCGTGTTGACGCCCGTGCCAAGGTTGCCGGCTGAACCAGTGAAGTTGACAGAATTGCCAGTAGCGCCGTCGTCGGGACCTGCGCCATTAGCGTCGATAGCCGTGGTGGTGGTGTTGTAGTATGTGCCGCTGCCGCCGAGGCTTCCGGTATTGACGACGGCATTCGCCGTGTTGGTGTCCCATGAGGGTTCACCGTAGTGCAGGACGGGCGTGCCGATCTGCGCGGAAGCGGCGAGCGCGAGCGCTCCGCTGGCGCCGATGAGGGCGGCCGTGAATTTTGTCTTGGATGTAATCATGTAGTTCAGTGTGGGGTTGGTAGTAAAATCCACCCGGGATGGGCGGACACCGGACGTAATACCGGGTCGTGTGGGAGGGGTCAATAATTATTTTCATTTTTTCTGAACGAAATGCTCTCCTTCGGGCTCAAGGTGGCTCCGGCATGGGGTGAAATGCGCCGGCGTCTGCGCGGTGAGGGAGTGCGGCAATCCCAAAAGATGCTGGGGATTTGGCGCCATTGCCTCTCTTCTGCCTTGAAACCGGCACGCCTTCTGCCACCCTCGATCTTCCCACCTCCTCACCCCGTGATCAAGTCCATCATCGTTCTCGGCGGCGGCAGCGCCGGCCTCATCGCGGCGCTCACCCTCAAGCGCCGCCTGCCTCAACTCACTGTGCGCGTCATCCGCAGCCCGGAGATCGGCATCATCGGCGTCGGAGAAGGGACGACGGTCAACTTCCCAAAGCACTTCTTCCAGTACCTCGGTCTGAATCCGAAATCGTTTTACGCCGAAGCGGAGCCCACCTGGAAACTGGGCATCCGCTTCCTTTGGGGCCCGCGCGACGATTTCTTTTACACCTTTTCCACCGAGCACGATTACCGCTATTCCGATCTGCCGCGCAACGCGGGCTTCTATCAGGATGATGCGACCCGGTGGCTCGGGCGCACCTCGGCCTTGATGGCCTTCGACAAGGCATTCTACCGCGGGGCCGGCGGCCTACCCGACTTCACGCAATCGCACGGCTTTCATATCGAGAATATCAAACTCGTCGGCTGGCTCGAGAGGACTTGCCGCGCGCTCGGTGTGCATATTACCGAAGGGACGATGCGCGAGGCCGAGCGCGAAGGGGAGGGGATCGCCGCGCTCCAGCTCGAAAGCGGTGAGCGCGTGACGGCCGATCTCTTCGTGGATGCCTCCGGCTTCCGCTCGGAGCTGCTCGGGCGCACCCTGGCCGAGCCGTATATCAGCTTTGACAAGAGTCTCTTTTGCGATCGGGCCGTCATCGCCGGCTGGCCCCGCACCGACGAACCCATCCGCCCTTACACCGTGGCCGAGACGATGGACGCAGGCTGGTGCTGGCAGATCGAGCACGAGAACTGGATCAATCGCGGCTACGTCTATAGCTCACGGTTCATCAGCGATGATGCCGCGCTGGCTGAGTTTCGCGCGAAGAATCCGAAGATCGCCAATGAGCCGCGCGTCGTGAAATTTCGCTCCGGCAGATTGCAACGCGGCTGGGTCGGAAACGTGGTGGCGATCGGCAATGCCTCCGGATTCGTCGAGCCGCTAGAAGCGACCGCGCTGCAAGTCATCGCTCTGCAATCGCAGACCCTCGCCGATGGCCTGCTCGACTCCGAGCAAGATCCGGGACGCACCGTCATCGGCCTGTATAACGACCACAACGCCTCGCAATGGGACGACACGCGCGATTTCCTGGCGATCCATTACGCCTACAATACGCGGCTCGATACGCCCTTCTGGGAGGCTTGCCGCCGTGACACCGACATCGGCGGCGCGGCGCGGATGGTCGAGTACTATCGCGAGAACGGCCCGAGCACTCTCGGCAAGTTCTTCCTCCTCGGCCCGACGAACTCGTTTCAAGTCGATGGCTACCTTGCGCTGCTGTGTGGACAAAAGCTTCCGCACGGCCACCCGCACACGCCCTCTGCAAAAGAGGCCGGCGTCTGGAAAGCGCGCGTCGCCGCGCTCGGGTCGGACGCCGCCGGCGCGCTGAGTGTGAAGCAAGCTCTGGAAGCCATCCGCAGCCCGAAGTGGAAGTGGTAGGCGGATGGCGCTCCCGCGGCGCAACGCCCGTCAAAGCCTCTGGCGTCGTGAGCGGCAATTGATTACACATGCCTCACCGAAAATTGCGAACCTCCTGAGATGCCTTCCTTCCAAGCAACAGACCCCACATCCGCTCCCTCCAAAATATGGAGTAAGGCTCTTCTTTTAGCAGTCGCCTTCTCGCTCTTCCTTTCAGCTTGTCAGAAACCCCAAACCGAGGTGGCGCCCGTGACTGCCGCGGCGGCAGATGCCCCGCAACCTGCGGCGCCGTCCGCGTCCGCCTGGTTTGACGACGCAACGGAGAAGCTCGGTCTCAAGTTTGTCCACGACGTCGGCGATCCCGCAAAGTACTTTATGCCGACGGAGCTCGGGTCTGGCGTGGCGCTATTCGATTATGACAATGACGGCCGGCTCGATATCTATCTCCTCCAGGGCGCCGGGCCGGATTCCAAAGCGAAGAATCAGTTATGGCATCAGGAAGCGGATGGACACTTCACCGATGTGAGCGCCGGCTCTGGCGCGGATATCACGGGATACGGAATCGGTGTCGCCGTGGGCGATGTGAATAACGACGGCAGGCCCGATCTATTGGTCACCGAGTACGGGCGTATCCGGCTGCTCTTGAATGATGGGAACGGGAAGTTCCACGAAGTCGCGACCGCTGCTTCCGGGCTCGATAATCCGTATTGGGCTACATCGGCTGCATTTGTCGATTACGACCGGGACGGCTGGCTTGATCTGGTCGTGGCAAACTATGTGGATTACGACACGCATCGCCCGTGCTTCGATCAATCCGGCAAACAGGAATTCTGCGCCCCGAATCAGTTTGCTCCCGGTGAAATTACGAAACTTTTCCACAATCTCGGCGCCCAGGGGAAACCCGGCGTATTTGAGGATGTGACACAAAAGAGCGGCCTCGGATCGGTCCGCGCGCCGGCGCTCGGCGTCATTTGCGCCGATTTCGATGGCGACGGCTGGCCGGATATCTTCGTGACGGATGACGGGCAGCCGAACCGGCTTTGGATGAATCAACACAACGGGACATTTAAGGATGAAGCGGCCATTCGCGGTGTCGCGCTCAGCGCGATGGGTCAATCGGAGGCAAACATGGGCATCGCGCTCGGTGATGTGGACGGCGACGGAACCTTCGACCTTTTGGTAACGCACCTGATACAGGAGAATAGCGCGCTTTGGGCGCAGGGGCCGCGCGGCACATTTCAGGATCGCAGGGCAAACAGTGGGCTGGCCGGCCCGAAATGGCACGGCACGGGATGGGGCGCCGTGTTCGGGGATTTCAGAAACAGCGGCACACTCGATCTCGCCATCGCCAACGGCGCCTTCCAGCGCAATAATCTGGACCAGCCCGCCGCCGAAACCGTCAAGGCCAACGGCGCCTTCTGGGCGCCGTACGCACAGCGAAGCCAGCTCTTCGAGAATAACGGGAAAGGCGTCTTTCGCGACGTCTCCCTCGAGAATGCGCCGTTCTGCGCCGCGGCGCGAGTATCTCGCGGGTTGTCCAGCGGCGATCTAAACAACGACGGCGGGCTGGATCTGGTCGTAACAAACCTCGGCGCCGCCGCAAGGATTTATCGGAACCTCGCGCAGGGGCGAGGGCACTGGCTCCTGGTGCGCGCGATCGATCCCAACCTCGGCGGACGCGACGCGTACGGCGCCGAGATCACGGTGACGGCAGGCGGGCAGCATTGGAAGCGGTGGTGCAATCCCGCCGGCAGTTTCTTATCGAGCAACGATCCCCGTGCGCATTTCGGCCTCGGCGAGGCAGCGCAGGTTGATGCGATCGATGTCCTCTGGCCGGATGGGGCCAGTGAAACATTCCCCGCCACCCCCGCGGATCGAATTATTGTCCTGAGCAAAGGGCAGGGGATTGCGAAACGGTAGAGCCGGGGCTTCGCGCGGGATGCGAAAGTAAGCCGCCCTTACAGGGCTGGCCGGTTGTATGTGAAGTTCCCAGGGCTTCGCCCTGGGCTGTGGCTGACGCCGCGCCGTTGGCGCTCGGCAAACTTTAGCGCGGTCGCCCCTTCCAGAATAGCTTATCGCACTAGCGTCGTCCCACAAAGCCCCACCGGGGCGATTCAGCAGGTTGAAGCAGACGAACGTGGGGCAGAAGCGCGGTTGCGCCGTCCCGCAAAGCCCCACCGGGGCGATTCAGCCCCAGCCCAACGCACCGCGTTGGGTCCAGAACAACAATCGGGCGAGCCCTGTAAGGGCGGCTCAATCAAAGACGGGCATCTCATCGACAACACGTTGTCTTCACCGCGAGCGCGCCCGTCTCTCAAAGCCCCACCGGGGCGATTCAGCCCCAGCCCAACGCACCGCTCAGGGCCAAAAGCAGAAAAGCCGCCTCGCTTGCGCGAGGCGGCTTCTGAAACTTTACCTCTATACTGCTAGCTCCTGCGGCGGCGCAGGCCGAGCAGCATCCCAGCGCCACCGATCAAAGCAGCGACCGTAGCGGGCTCTGGAACGTCAGCGGCCGCAATGTTGGAGCTGATGGTTGAAACCTGCGCATCAGTCAATGCGCTGTTGTACCATTGGACGTCATCGAGGGACCCGTTTAAGTCACCTCCATTGCCGCCGGTCGTGCCAATAACCACATTGCTTCCTGTGTTTGCGAATGCGGTGTGCCCGCCGTTGCTGAGCACATTGGTTCCATTTATAAAGGCATCCTGAAGTCCGCCAGTTGCGGTGTACCTGAACGCAATTACCGCAGTTGTACCCGGCGCAACAGCGGTTCCGCGTGTCGTATCATTTCCCCAAAACCCAAATTGAACATTGCCGCCGCGGAAGCCGAGATGCAGATAGTTTTGCCCACCTGCGCCGTCCGTTCCGAAGATGATATTATCATTATTATTGTCTGCTGGTGTGACAAGCGCGAATGCGGTGAACTCGCCTGCGCCGTTCGTGAGGCTTGCGAAGGTTGCATTCGTGGTCCAACCAGTTCCAAGGCTGCTACCGCCTCCGGCGCCGTCATTCAGACCATAGGACTTGTTGTCATCGGTGCCCTGCTGCGCCGTTGTATCAAGCGTCGTTCCAGTGCCGAGAGCAGTTCCTGCGGCGCCTACGGTGCCAGTGCCGACGACTGGAGAGCCGCCCGCGGCCGTCATTGGGTTATCGTATTGAAACAGCGGCGTTTGGGCCGCTGCGGTGAGCGCGAGCGCTCCGGTGGTGCCCAGGAGAAGGGAGCTAATTTTTGTATTGAGTATCATGTATTTGTTAGGATGCGATTTGGGGTTTGGTTGCTCCCGGAAGGGGTGGCAGTTGTGCTTTGTAGAGGGAACCGTGAAAGTGGTCAACGGTTTTTTGCATCTTTCTCGTTTTTTTATTGAACGCGCCGAAAAAGAGGGGCGGATTGGCGATTCCGCAGGGCGCTCCGTAGATTTGGGTGAGAAGCAACGGGGGCAAAGCGCCGCAAAGCGGGGGTGAAACGTGTCGCACGAGGGGAGACCATTCGCGTTTTCCTGCCAGGAATGCGCGTTTCAATTCCAGGAGAATGGTGGTACAGGACGGATCAACCAGCCAACCCGTCGCGAACCCGGCATTCCTCCACCGAATTCCCCCATGATAAAATCGATCGTCGTCCTCGGCGGCGGCAGCGCCGGGCTCATCGCGGCGATCACCCTGAAGAAACGGCTTCCGCAGCTCTCTGTTCGCGTAGTGCGGAGCCCGGAAATCGGGGTCATCGGCGTGGGCGAAGGGACGGTGCCCTACTTTGGAGAGCACTTCTTCCAATACCTCGGGTTCAGTCCGCGCCAGTTCTATACCGAGGCGGAACCGACATGGAAACTGGGCATCCGGTTCCTCTGGGGGCCGCGCGAGGATTTCTTTTACAGCTTCGGCACGGAGCACGATCACCGCTTTCCGGATCTCACGCGGAACACGGCATTTTATCAGGATGAAAAGACGCGATGGATTGGGAGGTCCTCGGCCTGTATGGCTCTTGATAAGGCATTCACGCGACGCGCGGATGGTCGTCCGGATTTATCAATGCGGCATGCGTACCACGTCGAGAATGCAAAGCTGGTGAAATGGCTGGACGGGACGTGCCGCGCGCTTGGCGTGGAGATCACCGATGGGACAATGCGGGAAGCCGAACGCGCGGGCGAAGGAATCGGAGCGCTCCTTTTGGAAAGTGGCGAACGCGTGACCGCTGATCTCTTTATCGACGCCTCTGGGTTCCGCTCGGAGCTGCTCGGGCGAGCGCTTGAGGAGCCGTACATCAGCTATTCAGACACTCTTTTCTGCGACCGGGCTCTCATCGCGGGTTGGACGCGGACGGGCGAGGTGATCCACCCGTACACAGTGGCGGAAACCATGGACGCAGGCTGGTGCTGGCAGATCGAGCACGAGAACTGGATCAACCGCGGCTACGTGTACAGTTCACGGTTCATCAGCGACGAGGCGGCGCTTGCGGAATTCCGCACAAAGAATCCGAAGGTGGAGAACGAGCCCCGTCTCGTGAAGTTCCGGTCCTACCGGCTCGCGCGGAATTGGGTGGGGAATGTGGTCGGCGTCGGCAACGCCTCGGGATTTGTCGAGCCGCTCGAAGCGACGGCGCTGGGCGTGATCTGCGTTCAATCGCGCATGCTCGCCGACACCTTGATCGACAGCCTGCAAGATCCGACACCGAGCATGATCTCGATCAATAACGAATTGAACGGGAACAACTGGGACGATGTGCGCGATTTTCTTGCGATCCACTACGCCTACAACACCAGGTTGGACACGCCATTCTGGCAGGCATGCCGCGCCGAGACGAATATCGGCGATGCAAAGCGGCTGATGGAGTACTACAAGGAGAACGGCCCAAGCGCGCTGGGGAAATTCATGCTGCTGCGGAGCTCGAACTCATTCCAGATCGATGGTTACCTGGCGATGCTGGTGGGCCAAATGGTACCGCACGACAAGCCGTACAAACCGACTGACGCCGAAGCCAAAGCGTGGAGCGCGCGGCAAGCCAATCTCGCGGCCGAAGCGAAACGCGGATTCACGGTCAAGCAGACGCTGGAAGCGATCCGCGCCCCCGGCTGGAAGTGGTAGGCGGATGGCGCTCCCGCGGCCCAACTCGCGTCTCTTGCCCCTGTGGCCCTCAGCCCCAACGGGGCGATTCAGCTACAGCCCAAGGCATCGCCTTGGGTATGCAAAACAAAGGAGCGTCCAGCCCTGTAAGGGCGATTCAACCGAGAACCGCGAAACGCACCGTGCAACGGGCCGACATCCCTCAGCGCGGCGCACCGCGCTGGCGCCGGTCTCCGCTACCCCGCTCCCTTCAACCGCTCCAGCAATCCGCCGATCTCCAATGTAACAATCGTCGCCGCAGTGTCGCTCATCCCGTACGGCAAAATCAACCGGCCGCGGTGCAGCAGCGCACCGCAAGTATACACCACATTTGGCACGTACCCTTCGCGCTCATTGCCTTCCGGCCGGAGCAGCGGCTCCGCCAGGCGCGCGATCACTTTGGCTGGGTTCTCCAAATCGAGCAGCATCGCCCCGATGCAATACTTGCGCATCGGGCCGACCCCATGCGTGATGACCAGCCACCCCGCCTCTGTCTCGATCGGCGAGCCGCAGTTGCCGATCTTCACGCCTTCCCACGGTTCACTCGGGCGGCAGAGCAATTGCGGGTCGCTCCAGAAATGCGGATTATCCGAAAACATAAGGTACAGATTCTCGTCGTCCTGGCGCGAGATCATCGCGAAGCGTCCATCGATCCGCCTCGGAAAGAGAGCCATCCCTTTGTTCTGCACCGCGCGCCCATTGAGCGTCAGCGCCCGGAAATCGAGAAAATCGGTCGTCTCGAGGAGCTGCGGCAGAATCGCCCGCCCATTGTAAGCCGTATAAGTGCCGTAATAGGTTGCACGTCCGTCGTCGTCCACAAAGCGCACGAAGCGCGCGTCTTCCATCCCATTGCTCTCGTTCGACGAGACCGGAAAAATAATGCGTGCTGAGACCGGGATCTGCGGATCGAAGTGTACTTCATAGTTAGATTCCGCAAGCCAGCGGACACACTCCATCGTGCGCTGCACATCGCGCGGCAGCGGACCTTTTCCCTGCGCGGCGCGCCGTATCGCCTTCTCAAGTTCACTCAGCGTAAACGAGTCGCCCAGCGACTCCATCACATGCGTGGACCATTCGTTCTCGAAGCCCATCTCCATCAGCTTGTGCAGGAAGACCGTCTTGCGGTACGTCGGGTTCGGATTCACCACCGGCGCCGTGACGAAGCGCGACGCCTCGTCCACGCTGATCGAGTGATCCGCATGGATGACTCCGCTGCGAAATTCGATCGATGAGATATGGCCCTCCCCAGTCGCCCGGAGGCTCAGGATGAAGCGCAGATCTCCCTCGGCGAGGCCGCTCTGGTCGGGGTGGGGGACGATCGATGGATTGAAGAGCGCCGCCGATTCCAGCGCGTATTCGCCGGAAAAGAGCGCGCCGATATAGAGCCGCCGCGCGTCGGTGAGTGGGCGTCCACTAAAGAGGTGCGGCTTGATCCGGTCGAAATGCGTTCTCCAGAGCGCGCGTATATCTCCGTGCCTGCTGGCAAAATCCGCCGTGACCGCGGCAAGCTGCTGCTCGCACTCGCTCTCGCTCATGGCGAGCGCGCGCGCAATGATGCTCGCGATGCGCGCCGCTTCCGCCGGGATAAAGGCCCGGAGCAGCACGCGCGTGCTGTCGGGCCGGAAGAGGACTCCGGTTGGCTGAGTTTTTAGACTGTGCATGATTCGGAAAAGACAATGGTCGCGCCCTCAGCTTGCGTGAGTTCGGCGAGTGATAGGTAGAAGGCCAGGCTCGATTCGGCGCCTTGATTTTGATTGAGATGATCTTGCAGCAGGGCGTCCCGGCAGCCGCCGGTCGTCGGGTCGTAGAGCGGCTGCCCGAGGTCGTTCCTGCCGAGAAACCACTCGAAGCAGCGCCGCGCCGCCTTGCGCCAGTAGGGGTCGCCCGTGGTCGCGTGCGCTTCCAGACAGGCGGACACCATGGCATACGCCTCGAGCGGCTGTTGATCGAAGCGCGCCCGCTCCCCGCCGCGCGGCCAGAAGCCATGGCAGCCGATCGGTGCGAAATGGCCCGCCTCCGCCGTCTGCGATTCCAGCAGCCAGCGCAGGGAGGCGAGGCCAATCTCGAGGATATCGGGCTTCGAGGTCCAGTGGCCGCTGAGGATCATGGCGTGCGAAAGCTTTGCATTGTCGTACGTCGCGATCCGCTCGAACCATTGCCAGCCGGGGCCCGCGTTTGCGTGGAATAGATCCGCCAGCATGTTGGTGAGCACATCGCGCGTCTGGCTTACCACGCGGTCGCCCGAAAAGGCGCGCAGATACTCGTGAATCGCGATGATCGCAAAGGCCCATGCGCGCGGCGAACTGAAGCGCAGCACCGGGGAGAGACCGCGCTGAAAGAGCAGCGCGCATAGATTCCGATGCCCTTCGTTATTCGAGCGCCCGAGCGCCGTGGCGACCGCCCACATCGCCCGCGCATGACTGTCTTCAGAACCGTGCACTTCAATCCATTTCCGGTCGTGGCTCATGAAATTGCGGAAACGGCATGAGTTTGCGTCGAAGGCATACCAGAGAAAGGCCAGATACGTGCTCGCCAGCCGCTCCAATTCCGCTCGCGGCCCGCCCATACCCTGCATGAGCACCGTGAAGATGAAGGCGCGCGCATTGTCATCCGTGCAATACGCCTCGTGATAGTTCGGCACGTTATATATGGCGTGCTGAAAGATGCCCGTGTGGTCGCTCATCTTTAAAAGGTGATCGAGCTTCATCGCCGGCAGTGGATAGTTTGCGTACTCGATCTTGCGCGCCGCGACCGCGGCCGGCGACGGAATGCTGAAGCTCGCCCGCGCCTTCTCGAAGCTCTCCATATATCGCCGCGCCACCACCGGCCATATCATCTCGCGCCCTGCTTTCCATGCGCGCTTACGCATCGCCGTCATGAGCGTCGGATTGGAAAGAAAATGATTCACGGCTTCCGCGATCGCGTCCGCATTTGCGAAGGGGACGAGTATCCCGCGTTCGCCAGCCAGCAACTCCTGCGCGTGCCAGTACGGTGTCGAGATCAGCGCCTTCCCGGCGCCAAATGTGTATGCCAGCGTGCCCGACGTAATCTGCGCCTCATTGAGATACGGAGTCAGATAGATATCCGCCGCGCCTATGAATTCCTTTAACTCATCGAGCGTGACGAAATGATTGTGAAAAATGACGCTGGCCGCCACTCCCCGATCCTCCGCGAGCTGCTCCAGCTTGTGCCGGTACGCCTCGCCTTCCGCCGCGATCAGCTTCGGATGTGTCGCCCCGAGGACAATATAAACAACCTGGGGATGCCGGCTTAAAATGGAAGGCATCGCCTCGATGACATGCTCGATCCCTTTATTTGGCGACAACAGGCCAAATGTGAGCAGCACCGTCTTCCCCTCCACCTGAAACAGATCCTTGTAGAAATTGGAGTCGATGAACGGCATGTCGATCACGCCGTGCGGTATGAGATCGATTTTCCCGGGCTCGATGCGATACACACTCTCCAGAAGATCGCGTCCGCGCTCCGCCATGACGATGAAGCGCTGTGAGAGCGCGTCCAGTTGCTTCATTACCTCGCGCTGATCCGCATTCGGCTCCTTCAACACCGTGTGGAGCGTCGTGACGACAGGCGTCCGGACGTCGCGCAAAAACTCCAGCAGATGCGAGCCGGCCGGTCCGCCGTAGATGCCAAACTCGTGCTGCACCGAGACCACCTCCACATTGTTAATGTTCAGGAATTCCGCGGCGCGCTGGTAGGAGTCGAGCTCCTGCTCGGCGATCTCGAAGCGCACCCGCGGCGGATAATCGTACCCTTCCGGCCGGTCGTTCACCGAGCCGACAATGCAGCGCGCCTGCGGATATTCCGCCGCGATCGCTTCGCAAATGTCCGCCGTAAAAGTGGCAATGCCACACCGCCGCGGAATGTAGTCGCCTAGAAAAGCGATGTTTTGAGTATTGAGAGTGTTTTCCATGGACCGTCAGCCTGAAGATTCCGAGCGCCTCACGATGGCAGCGACCTGTCGTTCGCTGAAAGCAGCGGGCAGTCCTGGACGAAACGCCCGAATCATCGCCCGTCCACGCCCAAGGTCAACCCCCGCCTGGGAGGGAAGCCCGTGGGAACCACAGAACGTAATGGTCGCAGCCTTTCAGGCCGCAGGTTTAACTGAACGATGACCCAACCCGATGGGCTGGGCTAGGGAATTTGCGGCCCGTTGCCTCCAGAAGGATCCGCGCTGGGTTTCGATCCAACAAAACGCTGCGCCCTGAAAGGGTGCGACCACACCCCAATCCCAACCCATCCTTCCGATGAGTCGCTCTGCCGCGCCGAACCGAAAATTATCCCTTGCAGCCCTGCCGGAAAGGCGGCATTTTCGCGACTCCCATCACCGGGGTCTTAGCTCAGTTGGTAGAGCGCCTCAATGGCATTGAGGAGGTCAGGGGTTCGAACCCCCTAGGCTCCACTTTCTTAACCGCGGTGGTTGAGGAACTTACGAGGGTTTCTTTGGCTTTCCTACCAGATTTCATACCAAATTCGTTGTCGCGCGGCGGGCGGTCTGCTAAAAGAAGGGTGTGAAAGCGAAGAAATACCCGGCAGTGCTCGAAGAGCAGGGAGAGCGGGTCGTAATCCGGAAAGTCCGCGACCACGGAACTGAAGCTTTTCGCATCGAATATTATGTGGCGGGCAAGCGCCGTATGAAGACCCGTGCAGACGAGAGCGAGGCCCACCTCGACGCGGGGCGCATCCTCGCAATGCTCAATGAGCGTGCGCCGGTGTTCTCCCAAACCGAGGACGCAACGATCTACCTCGCTGCGAAGACCGTGCTGGGCGGGCTTGCGCCGGTGGACGTGGCGTGCCGCGAATGGGCCGTGGCAATGCAAAGGCTCGGGGGCGCATCGCTCCTCGATGCCGTTGAGGTTTACAAAAAGATCATTCCTCAGAAAACCGGCAGGAAAATCCCCGAACTCGTTGTGGAATATGGCCTCAGCCTTGAGGACGACATGAGCCCCGCATACCGCTCCCGCGTGTGCAATCGCTTGGAGCGGTTTGCCGCACGTTTTCCCGGTGCGCTTCACGAAGTGACCGCGAACGACATGGAGGCTTGGATCAAAGGTTTCAATTTGGGGAAACGCGCACGCAACAACGAGCGCGAGACTTTGGTGGCTTTCTCCCGCTGGGCTCAAAACCAGAAATATCTGCCGCTCGGTGCGCCCGTTGAGGCCAGCCAGATCAAGAAGCTCGATGCACCCACCACGATCACTATCTTCCCCGTCGCCACCGTCACGAAGCTGATGGTCGCCATGTTCACGGAAAAATCTGAACTCGTGCCTTACGCTGTGCTTGGCTTCTTCGCCGGCGTGCGACCTGCGGAGTTGACCCGGCTGCGATTCGAGGAGGCCATTCGCTGGAATTTCGGTGACATCGAAATTCGCGCTGACCAAGCCAAAACGGGTTTCCGCCGTCTTACGAAAATGCAGGCGAACCTCGCCGCCTGGCTCGCGCCATACCGAGAGTCGATCGGATTGATCGCGCCACCAAACGCCTACAAAAAACTGTCCGCGTTCGCGAGGTCGAAGGGATTCACATGGACTCCCGATGTGATGCGGCACTCCTACATTAGCTACGCGGTCGCGTTTACTCAGCAGATTGGGCAAGTTGCACTTTGGGCTGGAAACAGCGAGTCCATCATCAAGCGCCACTACCTCGAACGTGTGACCGAGGACGAGGGTAAAGCATTCTTCGCCATCCTGCCCACGGGGTCGGGCAAGGCGAAGAGAGTGCGCAAGGCAGCTAAAGCGTAAGAACGCGGCGCTCGCGCCGGTTCGTCGTGAGTGTCGCCTTGTATTGATCGAGCGCGGATTTGGTAAAATGCACGCTCTTACCGTCTTTGCGAAACGAGACTTTGCGGTCCGCGACACGGCGCTCCAAAGTGCGTCGCGGGATACCAAGGTAGGTGGCTGCCGAGTCATAATCATATTCACTCGGGGCGATTTGATGGATACGTTCCAATGCCTCGCGCTCGGCCTCGCGCAGCCTCTGCAGCACGAGCATTACTTGACCCTGTAAAAGGTCCGTGATTGCCCGCGTGTGCATCGCGATGGTGTCTTCGTCGCTCATCCGAGCCGAGTCCTTTCGGTCGTTAGGCAGCACGCGCCAGGTTCAGAAGGATGAGCCGCAGTCCAATGAATTCCATTCTTCGGCGAGCCCACGATGCGCAGCCCCAGCTCATCGGTGTCCCTCGTTTGTGACACGCTCCAGGTCTTCCAGTTTCTCGCGGCCATAGCGTTCGCCTCCCGCTACGCTGCCTGTTCGCGGGCAAGGAGTCGCCGAACGGCTGTTCCCAAGTGCTCTTCTCGGTCAAGTTCTGGCAACAGATAGTCCGGTCGGACTTCAAACAACCGAACAAAATACAAAAGGTCGGAATCGCTGACATGAATCAGTCGCGCTTCGATTTTGGCGAGCGTGCTGCGTGAGATGTCCCAGCCCATCCGCCGCAGGTATTTTGCCAGTGCGTCTTGGGTCCAGGAAAACTGGATGCGCAAACTTCTGATCTTCGGCCCCACCACATTCTTGTAGGTCAGTTGGCTCATAATGCACGGCACGCTAGCGCCATGCGGGCACCGCAGTTGCGCCGTGCGCGGAGCAATGTGAAATCGGCAAGAAGAGTCCATACCCGACCCGCGCGCCGTCCAATTCCCGGCATCGCGCAAACACGACGCAACGCACCGCTTCCTGTGAAAGCTGCTCCATAGGCGGCGCAGCTTTCCCGTCCTAATCCCCTACTTCGAGGAGGTGACCATTATGCCCATTTAACAACTAACCCACTAATCCAAAAAAACGGGGATTGGTGAGTTAGTCGCTCACCAATCCCCGGAGGCTCTTTGGGAGCCAAGGAGTCGAAGTAGTTACCGACGAACTTGGCCCCTGACAGCCGGGAGTCAAGAAAAATGCCGAGTTTTTCTAACCGGTGGGGTCTGCCCTCATGCCGGGAAGAAACTAACAGTGTTCGTCGTTGCCGCGGTCGTCGCCGCGGCCACGTTGCAACGTGCCGTGCGCGCTTAAAAGGATGGATCAAGAACGTCGCTGCGCGCTCGCCCATTTGGGGTGACATCGACCTCGCCGCCTTTTGTCGGAAGACTGGCTATAGTCGTGAACATGCCATGCGAGAGTTATCGAAATTGCGTCGTGACGGAGAGCTGGCCTTCGAGACCAAAATGCGAACCAAGGGCCGCGACGGGACGAAGAAATGGGGCGTGATCGTTGCCGATCCAGCAAAGCTCTGTTTCGACAAGCACTCCCTATTCTACGACCGGCGCAGAAAGCCGCTCCACAACTACACGACGCTTGGCAAAGGAGGAGAGAAGATCGCGCCGACGATCATCATGGCGTCGCAGAAGCGGCCGCGAGGTCGCCCGAAGAAAGTCCAAGCCAAGGCACCTGCCGCGCAGAGAAAGGAACCGCCAGCGCAAGGTAAATGCGAGCGAGTGGAGCGGCCGAAAACCTCTCCCGAGAAGCCCCTCGGAAATCACCAAGTCTGTGACAATGCTAATACTGGAGAGCATTCCTACGGAATACAGCAGCCAGATCAATACGGCGCGGGGCGCGATGTTGCGCAGTGGCGCGATTGGAAAGCAGACCCTGCGGGGCGCAAATGCGCTCCCGCGTTGCGAAAAAAGGCGTTTGCGATGCTGGAACCGCTCGCCGGCTGCCATTGGGACAACTGCAAAGTCACCTTTGCCCGCCGAACCGCGTTCCGTTTTGCCCTGAATTCGCTGACCGACGGGCATCGAGCGGAGCGCGTCCTGTCCTGCTATGCCGATGCGCTCTACGTAACCCACGGTTTTGCCGTGGACCAAGCGGCCAGCACGGGAAAAATCACATTCTTCAACCTTTCATCGACGGTGGTAAAGGCGCGCAAACTTCTCGCTCGCGACGGCCTGACGAGGCCGGAGCGAGTCGGGAGTTGGTATCGCGATCATCCACGCGCTACCGAAGTCCACATCGACGCGAACGAGCTTGCCCGAGTTCACGCGCAAGTTCTCGCCACGTTTCCGCGCTGATAAAAGCGGCTATACCGAGTCGGGCTATTGCTCGCCCTCGTCTGAATCCGCAACTGCGGCGACTTCAATGGAAAGAATTACCGCGGCATTCGGCTCGGCGAGCTTGGCATACTTCGGTGCGAGTTCCTTGATCCATTCGACCGCGAGTTTTTGCAACGCCAGCCCAACCTCGCGCAAGCGCTGCCCGGAGATCGTTACTTCGTGCGTGGTGAACAGCAGTTTGAGCATCTCCCCTTTGTCGCCAAGCGTGAATTCGGCGGAGAGGAAATGCGATACGGGGAACACGAAAAAGCCCCCGTTCTTCAACTCGACTCGGAGTGTTTGCGTTTGTGGGTCTTCATTCCAACACACAACGCTTCGTTTGGTCGCACTGGCCTCGGTGGTTTTACTCTCCGATTGGCTCGTTCTAATCATGATACGGATACCTCTCGCCGAGCGGCATTCACTCTCATCCGTGACGCAAGCGCGGCGATGCGATGGCAGATGGTGGCAGCGAGTTGACGCCCGCGTGTCAGGCCAGTTGCCAGACTCCGTCGCAAACTCCGACGCTTTCGCTGAGGCAGCGTTGTCAGATCGAGCGCCAGTTCGCGATCACCGGAGCGGGCAACGTTTTCCCGCAACTGCTCCTTATCGGCCGTGAAGATTCTGACGCCTTTGCGTCCTCGTGAAATTGTCACATACCATTGTTGCCGGCTAGTCGCAGCCTGCACCGCCGAGTCGGAGAAGAGCACGTAGTCCACGGTCTTACCCTGCGAGCCGTAGGAGGTGACGGCATAGCCGCGCACAAACTGGCGGTAGTCGCGTTCCAGCACGCGGCCATCATGCAACACGATGCGACCATCACTTTCGATCCGGGCGACGGTGACGAGTTCGCCGTTCGCCAGGGCTCGACCATTCTTCGTTTTCGCGTTCGCCTTGAGCTGCAATCGGTCCCCCGTTGAAACCGAAGTGTCTCGCTCGCGACAGACCGTGAGCCGTTCAAGCTGCGCAAACCGGATTTCGCGAATCTTGTTGCCTGCCTCCACGACGATCGCGTTGTCGCTCATCGCGAGCAGGCGCCCGCGCTGACCCTTCCGAAAGCCGCTGGTGTCGCGGTTGAAAACAATCACGCTGTCCGCCTCATAAGAACGCGCGTCGCGCTTTTGCGCATCCGTCAGATCGACGGCTTCGAGCGTCGAGATTGCGTGCTCCTCGG
>JBBSFI010000032.1:0-50055 GCA_038238905.1 Chthoniobacterales bacterium
AATCCCTCACACCGGATCGAGCCCAAAGCGAAAAATCCAAAGCCGTCTTGGAGACAGCGCTCCAAACCTGCAGCAGTTAACCAAACCTAACAAACCAACCGCCGATTCTGTGTCCGTTTTTTTAGGGCAACTACAAAGCCTCGGCGATTGCCTTTTTGCTTCCTTTCCAAGAACAGCGGCTCTTGTTCCCCCGAACTCCTGCCGCCGCGACCGGTGCGGGGCTTGGGCCGCATAGCCCCCATCAAACCATCCAGTCGAAAATCCCACGCGAATTGATCAAGAACCGAATATTCGGGAACGACTTTTCCAGCAGCCTATAAGTGACTCGGAGGATGTAGAGGTTGTCGACATTTGTTATTACCCGCACGCGCGATTAACCGGGGCCGAGGCTGCATCGCTCTATTTGAACGAGCATTGGCGCCAGGAACTGGCACTCTACTGGAACCTACTTCAGCTGAATCCGGCGATTACGCGGGAGGCCGACGAATGGTTTGCGCGGCTTCGCGGCCACCGAACTGTTGGCGTTCACGTGCGGAACCTAATGCTCAGCGGGGAACAACCAAACGGACGAATGCCCTCACTCAGGGCCATGACCGATGCTGTCAGAGGAATCGCCTCTCCCGGTGACGTTATTTTTCTCGCAACCGACAATTGCGAAGCGGTCGCCGCGTTTCGCGAGAGCTTTGGATCTCGGCTCTATTTCCGCGACATTCACAGGACGCAAACGATGAATACTAAACTCCATCACGCTAGTCCCCAGACTGTCGAAGAAGCTAAGGATTGCGTTGTCGATGCCCTCCTGTTGGCACGGTGCAATCATTTCGTTCACGTCGTCTGCAATATTGCCACTGCTGTCCTATATTTTAATCCCACTCTAGCTCACACTTTCGTAACTGCCGATGTCGGTCCCGTGTGAGAGCGAAAAAACCGGGTGGCAAAATGTCTGCCGGCGCTGCGGCGAATTGCGCACCCTTTTCGGTTGCGCATTGCCGCAAGCGGAGTGTTGCTTGCCGTCTCCACTGCCATGCTTTTGAAATTATTGCAGACGACCGCCTGTTGCAGCATCCTCTTCGCGGCTTCCGCATTCGCGCAGGATGCTCCCAAGGATCGACAGAAATTCACCGATCTGCCGCAGATCAGTGTCATCGACAAACTGCTCGCCATCGAGTCGGCGCTCAGTGTGAAGAAGCACCGCGCTTCCGAAGATGAGTGGAGCCGGGACTACGAGAGTTTGTACCAACGCTTCCAGCGCAACGGCCAGATCTCGCAAATCGCGGGGGAAGGAAAAAACGACGTAATGAACGCCCTGGCGCTAGGCATCAAAGCGTCGGATGCCGTCCTCGCACTCAAAGGGCGCGATGTGGAAGGTTTGAATCTAGCCTCCGAGCAGATCCAACAGATCGCGCTCAAGCTGGGAGCGTCCAAAGGAGAACTCGGAATGGCCGATACGGTGAAGCGGTACGCTGACAGCAAGCGATGGTTCGACGCCTTCATGGCGCTGGGGTTTCTTCAACGCAATGTGCTTACGTACCTCAAAGAGAACCCGGAAAAGAAGCCGCAAGCCGTCCTGGTAATCGTAGGGGGCTGGCTGCAGGGTGGACGCTGCGTCGCCGACGTGATCGAAAAGGAGTACACGGTCGATGCCAGCAATGTGCTGAGAGAGCCCCGGTTCGTCGATCTGCTCAAGAAAAATGTGGATGAATTGCCACCCGAGATGCTGAAGGATCCTGTAGTTCGGGATATTCAAAAGGATCTCCCAGAAATCCGCAAACGCGTCGCGGTCGGATTCCATGACCCGGTGAAGATCGAAGACGTGAAATGGCTGCACAAGACCTTCGACGGATACATCCTGCGGATTCTGCCGAAACCGGAGCCAAAAGCCGAAAAATCCGCCGCTGAACCCTCGAAGGCTCCATAGGCGGCCGCTTCCTCGCTTATTTCGTCAGGGCGCGAACGGCTTCGCGGATGCCGTCGCGATCGGGCGCAATGATGTTCAGGACATCGAACTCACCGACGAACGGCGACCGCGCATAGACAACTTCCGCGGTTCCAGCCGCGGGAGCGTGAAACGCAGCCGGAAATATTTCAGCCCGCTCTTGATCGCGGATGAGCACATTGTCCGAACGCAGTCCAAAGAGAACCAGATCGGCGGGAATCGTCTTCCATTGCGGGTAGCGGCTCGGGCAGCGGACAGGCTGGAGGCTTTCAACGATATCGCCCGATTCCACCAAGCGCTGGGAGACACTTCTTCCACTTTTCCTGTAGAATTGACGCAGCGCGGCTGCCGCCTGGACGATTTGCTCATCCGAAGCCTGCCCGGCAGTGAGGCCGATCACGAGTGGCGTCTCCTTGCGCGATGCGAACTTTGCAACTGCCGCGGAGTCGCTCATCCGGACGCTGCTTGCGATCGTCCGTCCCGGCCGGCTCTTCACGGGTGCGGCCAGATTGAGAACGGTCTCCGACCGCAGCCCACTCAGGAGTTCAGTTGCGGCAATGCGGTATTCGCCAGGAGCGTCGTCCTCGTGCAGTGGCAATCGCAACGGAAATCCCGATGCTCCATACAACACGGCGCTCTCGCCGCCGCGGCTCACCTCGATTTTGAACGGAATCCCGCTCATAGGCGAGCCTGAGGCGCCGATCGCGACCGTCGCTTGATAGAACCGGGAGAAATCTTTCGTCGTCTCGATCTTCGGTTTCGTCATTTCCGCGGGCGGGAGCGCATACCATTGGAAAGAGTCTGAGGTAAGATCCACTTCCGACATTTCTTCTTCCGAAAGTTTCATGCACTTGCGCACGTCGTACACCGGGCGGTCTGTGTCCCAAGTGAGCGTTCCTTTCTGTGGTTTCACGAAAAGGCTGGCATTCCCCTTGGTCTTCCACACCTCGCGATCCACCGCCTTCCGATCGGGCGGGCGCAGCATTTCGCGAGCTTCCTTTCCTTCGACTACGCCTTGATTGATAACGGTGACGTACTGTACGTCGCCGCAAATCGTAGGAACGATCCAGATCGCCGGATCGCCCGACCTGGCGGCAGCGGGCGCGACATCCTCCATGGCCTGCTTCAGCCGGTCCATATTCCGGCTGTTCCTCGCAAGTAATAGCGGGGTTGGATCGAAGTCAGATGCAGGCTGGTAAGCAGCAACGCGCAGGCCGGGGCGAATGCAGGCAACCGGGCAAAAGGAATCGTCGTCGGCCAATATGCGTCCGCCTTGATCCAGAAACTGTTGCAACGGCCGGTCGAGGCCCGGCGACCAAGTCCAGCTATTATCCGCCCGGTCGAGGCCAACGAGGAGCATCGCTTTCATCGATTCAGGCAGAGGGCCTCGCATCACTTCCTGATACGTGATGACGCGAGCGGGGAGGCCGGCGGCGTGGCAGAGGAACAAAGCCTCGGTAACCTTACCTTCGTGGGAACCGGCATAAACCGCGTCCCGGGCCGGATTCTCGGCCGTTATGACCCGCCGCTGCACCGCTTGGTGGTGCCCGTAAAAAATCCCGATAACGGGTTGAGGCTCGGTGTGAGCATAGACGCCGCCATAGGTCCGAATCCAGGCATTCATCTCGGCGATGTACGAGACCGCATCGGGTCGGGCGCCTTCACCATCCGCTTTCGGCAGCCAGTTCGTGCCGATCGCTTCGATGCCGCGCGTGAGCGCAAGCGCGCAGGCTCTCTGCCACGCTTCCCTCCCATAGAGCAAATGCGCATTATCGACCAGCGACCACGTCCGTTTCTCGGGCCAGTAACTGCGCAGGCGGTCGGTGAGCGCCTCCAAGTGCATCGGCAGCGCAGCGTGTTTCTCGTTCCAGTCGTACGCCTGCTGGACGTTTAATCCTTCAAACATGGGACGCGCCGGGATGCTCGCCCAAGGCCAGCCGCCTCGCCCGCCCGCCCCGGGAGAGCTGCCATACGACGCGGTTGTAAAGACCAGGGCGGAATCGACATGCCGCACCGCCTCGGCAAAATATCCATATTGCTGGTAGGTGGCGTCGTAGCGGCTCACATACCGCGTGAACTCGGCCACACTCGCGCAAGCATACTCGAAGCTCCTTTCCGCCGAAGCCATGCTGGGCAGGCGAGGCACGCCGGGTTCCGCGCTGCCCATGAAGTCGATCATCGCCTCACCCCATACGTGATTGGGAGCAGGCGTGTTCCACCTTCCGAAGGACGCGTATCCAGCATCGCCCGATCCGATCGAGAACCCTGCGAAATTTGGCCGCTTCGAGAAGCGCTGCGCCGCGAGCGAGAGGCTGCGGTAAAGCGGCCCGTGCCACTCCGCAAGGGCATGCGAGAGGAAAGCCGCATTGGGATGGTCGAGCGAGGGCCGGGCGAGATTATTGTCATAAACGAGGCCCAATTTCATGCCGCTCCCGGCCATCAGCGCACAGTGCGCTTCGACGCTGGCGGCGCTTTCAGCCGGCGCCAGATCGTTTGCCTGCTCGAAGACGGTGGTAAATCCGAGCGATGCCAGGTGCTCGCAATAAGCGCCATAGTCTCCCGCGAATCCCGTGGCGCCCTGCTGCTCGAATCCTCCGCTCAAACCGCGTGGTAATTCCATTGCGTAGATGCTCATGGGAGAGGCAGGCGCCTCGACGCCGAGCCAGCGGCGCATCCCCTTCGGTCGTGTTCGGGGGGATCGGATCGGGGAGCTTTCAGTGAGCGCCAGGCAATCGGCTGCCCATGCCTCCGGGTTGGGAAAGACCTCCGGGCGGACGACGCTTTGGAGCCGGATGCGCGGCCCTTCGCCGGCGATCTCCGCATCGATTGCGATCGGGCGATCGGTGGGGCTGCCGAGTTTGCCCGGAAGCAGACCCGCGCTGAACGGGAGCGATGGCCTGGAATTCACCGAGACCTCGTAATTCCCCGCCGGCAGCAGCAGCGTGAGCACCCGCAATGGCCCCGCCTTTTTATAGATTACTTTTCCGCCCGATTTCAGCACCACATTCTTGACGGCGGGAGCGCCCTCCGCCTCGATCTTCACGGGAAACGTCCAGATTTCATACCGGCCAGCTTCGTTATCCTCGCCAGTCCCCGTCCGCGCGAAGCGGTCTGCGGTATAAAGACAGCGCCGTCCGAAGCGCGTTTCGATGGCGCGCAGCCAATGACCGCCGGGTTCGACAATATCGTCCGTGCGGCTCTCGAATGGCGAATCGGCCTCCGCGCCGCGATGGAGCTTAAGTTTCGCCGAGTCTTCCGCGCCCCCGCGAAATATCGGCGCGCCGTTCAATGTCATCTCAGGCCAGTCCAGCGCTTCGTCGCCATCGGCCCGGCGAACCGCTGGCTGGCGGGTAGGGGCAAAGCCGTCGCTCAGTCCGATCGGCGTGTCGTAGCGGACAAGACTGAGCGCGGTCGGAAATCGCTCCGCGTCAGCGGCGTCCACCTGAAAGGGCGCCGACGCGGCCGTAAGAAGAACGAGTAGGGGGAAGGCGCGCATCGGGGAAATATCCAAACGTTACAAGACCCGGCCCCGAGGTTCGAGCGGAATGATGGGAGCGGTAAGGTGCTTCCGGCTTGCCTCTCGGCCATCCTCCGTCTCTTACTCCCTTTTGCATCCGCATGGCACCCACTCGTCCAGCAACCCAGGCATCTTTGCACGTCGATCTCGATGGCGCATGGCCTCGCGATATCCTCCGCGGCGCCGCCTATGCCGACTGCCGCGAACAGGGCCCGGCGCTCCGCTTCAGCGCGACGAAGCGCGGCATTGAAACGTTCCATGCGTTCGCGCGGACGTTTGAGGCCGATTTTGTCCTTTTTGGCTCGGGAGACTACCACCATTTGAGCGCGCTTTGGCTCCGCCGCTTCCATTCGCCGGTGACGCTCGTCTCATTCGATAATCATCCGGATTGGGATGTGCGTCCGCCGTACTGGTGCTGCGGTACGTGGATCAATCGCGCCCTCGAATTGACGAGCGTGTCTCGCGCAGTCATCTGGGGTTGCGGTAACTTCGAGTTGAACTGGCCAAACAGCCTTTTCGCGAATCATCGAGCGCGGCGACAAGGGAGGCTTGAGGTCTGGCCCTGGACCGAACGGCTCAATGAAAAGGCGCGGAGCCGGTGGCCAGGAATGCAGGCCGCCGATTGGCGCGAAAAGTTCAGTCAATTCGCGCAATCGCTCAGTGGCGCCGATGTCTATGTGACGGTGGACCTAGATTGTTTGCGACGACAGGATTCCATCACAAACTGGGAGAACGGCCTTTTCGAGGCGCAAGATGTCGCGTGGGCATTGCACGAATTAAGAAGGCATGCGTCGATCGTGGGCGGCGACGTATGCGGCGCGTATTCGCCGCCTTCTTACGCGCGGCTTAAGCAGCGGATCGAGAGCACGCTCGATCATCCGAAGCTGTCGGCGCCCGATATGGCCGAAGCGCAAAAGGTCAATTCCGCAAGCCTTCGCACCATCTGGCCCGCGCTAACTTCCGGAGACCAGTAGCACGCCGGAGCTGATCAGGATGACGCCAGCCCAAAGACGCGGCGTGGCCTTTTCCTTGAGGAATATCGAGGCCGAAGCGACAAGCAGCACCCGGTTGAGGCCGTCGAACGGAAACAGATAGCTCAATTGGAACTTCTGTAGGAGCGCCTGCCAGACAAAGTAGCTGAATGCCATGCAGCCAATTCCCATTGCCAGGCTCGGCCAGAAAGGGGAGTTCCGCTTCGAATCTCCCATCGCATGTTTGAACAGAATCTGGCCTGCGATCGCGGACGATTCCGACAAAAACACCTGAAGCAGATGGAGCGGCGTCATAGTTTTTCCTCCGCCTCGGCTGCCGCCTGCGAAATGAGGACGACGCCGATGAACACGAGGCCGATCCCGGCCCCGCGCAACCATCCGATTTTTTCGCCGAAAAAGAGACATCCACCTAGCGGAACGGCCACCTGAAGGATGCTCGTGAGATTGTAGGCGATATTCAATGGCACAAAGCGCAGGGCGTACAGCCAGGAAAAGAGGCTCGTGATGGTCGCCACGATCCCAAGCCATGTCCATCCAGACGAGAGCGCCTCGTAGCCAAACCACGCGTTGGGGCTTATCCCCGATGCGCCTTTCTTAAAGAGTATGTGTGAGAGGCCCGTCAGCAGCGTACTCAAGCCTATCTGCACGTACGGGTTCAGGAATCCCTTTCCTCGGGTGGGCGGAGATTCGTCCGCTGCGGAGGGGAGGGGGTTGGGTGCGGTCGCCATGCGGGGCCAATCGTAGCCGCGGCAGTTCCTTTGTCCACGCCGCAGACCGACCGGGGGCCAGCCTGCCGGACGAGTCCGCAAAAGTTGACGGGTGGTAAATGACCTTTATCATCCATGACCTTTAATTTCGATGCCCGATTCCCGTTCAGATCCCGGCCTTCGCGCGAGCGCTGAGAGACTTGCTGACATTTTCACGACGCTGCAACGCTGCTTCATCCTCACGTTGTCGAAGGAGCTTGCGCGAGGCAATGTCTCCTTCCCGCAATACTGCCTTCTCGGTTTTTTGACGCAGCAAAAGCACCTCTCGATGACGGAAATTTCCCAGCGCATGGGGCACACAACCGCTGCGGCGACCGGGCTCGTGGACCGGCTCGAGAAAGGTGGACACGTCAAGCGTGTGCCTGCTCGGGACGATCGCCGCAAAATTCTCGTGCAGATTACCTCCTCGGGTTCCGCTCTTGTCGGCCAGGTGCGCGAAGATATGGTGAACACTCTTTTACAGATGATGACCCATCTCGACAAAGACGAGCAGCGCTCATGGCTCCTCATCTACGAAAAAATCTTTCAGTTCTGCCATCCTGCTTCCGCATGAATCAGCATCTTATAAAAATTGGAGGAGCGTTTGTTCTGCTTGGCGCGATCTTTCCGGCCGAGGCTGGCGATCCGACCCCGCGGGGAACCCACGACGCTCGAAGTTCGAGCCAGTTCCGGACCTCCGGCTACGCTCCGGTGCGGCAGTTAACTGGGGACGTGACGCTCGATCAGGCGATCGAGATTGCGATGAGGCAGAATCCGGCCGTCCTCGCGGCGCTTCAGGAGATCCAGCGCACGCGCGGCGAGATTATCGAAGTGCGCGCGGCGGCCCTCCCTCAAATAACGCTCGGCGGCGGCTATGAGCAGCAGGATCGGAAGCTTCTGCGTGGAGGCGGCGAGGGAGGTGGAGCAATCCCCACAAGCCCGCTTTCTGGGACGAATTTAACCACGCCTACAGCAATTCCAGCCGTGACCTCCTCCGGTGCAACCTCGCAGACGCAGGCAATTACGCCGATCGCGCCTATTAATACGAGCAATACAGGAAATGCGGCGGGCGGTGGCGCCACTGGCGGCGCGACGACCACCACAATCCCTTCAGCGGGCGGAACGCCGCTCTCCACGGCCCGCGGGCTTTCGTCCAACCCAAGCCGCGCCGCAGAGGCCGAACGAGCCACCCGCGCGACGGGAACAGGCGCCGCCACGGCTTCCGGCGCCGGGCAGACGACTGCCTCCAATACGAGCGCTCCATCTGGGCAGCAGGTTACGAGCAGCCAATTGCTTCAAAATTTAGGGACGCAAAATGGAACGGCGGGTGCGTTTGGCGGGTCCGACAAATCGTGGAATGTAACGATCGAAGTGCGGCAGCTTCTCTATTCCGGGGGGCAAGTTTCCGCCGCGCTCAATATCGCTAAATTCACCCAGGACAGCGCGTACTATTCCCTCAGGGACACCGTCGATACGATCATCTCGACGGTGCGCACGCAGTTCTACACCGTTTTGCTCGATCGGGCGCTCATCAACGTTCAGGAAGAATCGATCAACCTGCTGGGACAACAGTTGAAGGATCAGAAAAACCGCTTCGACGCTGGCACCGTGCCGCGGTTCAATGTGCTTCAGGCAGAGGTAGCCATGGCCAACCAGCGCCCCCTCTTTATCAGCGCGAAGAACAATTATCTCCTCTCGCAACTACAGCTCGCCAAGACGCTCGGTTTGGATCCCGGCCCTGGCGGAAAACCGGGATTCTTCTGCGTCGGCGATCTCTCTGCGCCGGAGCGACATGTGAATCTGTCCGATGCCTTGATGCTGGCTCGTGCGCGTCGCCCTTTTCTTAAGGTTCAGCGCCAGTCCATTCTCATCGACGCCGAGGACATCAAAGTTCAATTTGCCGGTTACAAGCCTCAGATTAGCGCCCATGCGGCGTATGAATTGCGCAACAGGTCGATTTCCGACGAATTGGGCGACACGGTCAACGGCTGGTTTTTCGGCGTGACTGGGAGCTGGGCCGTTTTCGATGGCTTTGCGACCTATGGCCGCGTAAAGCAGGCGCGGGCGCGGCTTGAAGAAGCTAAACTCAACTACGACGATTCCGTGCATCAGGTCGATTTGCAGGTGCAGACGGCGTTTTCAAATCTCGGGCAGGCTCGCGAGACGATCCTCAGCCAGCAGGAGACCGTGAAGGAGGCCGCGGAAGCCGTGCGTCTCGCGCAGGAGCGTCTGAACGCCGGGGCTGGCACCCAGCTCGACGTCCTGAATGCCCAAGTGCAGCTTACCACATCGCGGACTACCGAGTTGCAGGCCCGCACCGATTACAAGATCGCGCTTGCCCAGTACGATCTCGCGACAGGAACGGAGACCGTGTACGAAGAGAAATTCAAGGATCCACTCAACAAGGTGGAAAAGGGTATCCTCGGGCGGCTGGCTGAGTCTGGCCTGCCTCGCGTCCCGCCGGCGGACGAGCCGCCGCGCCATCATGGACGAGCGGATTGAGGCTTGGCCCGCCCTCTCGCAAGAGTTCTGCCAGCACGGTTTCACCCTTCGGGCGCGGGGAGTCGATGTCGCGGCGGATCGCGAGACTGCGCTCGCAAGGCTGAAGGCTAATCACGACGAGAGCCGGAGACAACTCGGCTTGGCCGGGAAGCGCATGATTACGGCAGAGCAGGTTCACGGACGAGATTTAGCCATCGTAGATTCCTCCTCGCCGGCGGTCCGGCTCTCAGTGGACGGCCTTTTGACGGCGGATGTCTCTGTCTGTCTCGGGATATATGTCGCGGACTGCTGCCCGCTGTTTCTTTTCGACCCCGTGCGGCGCGTGGCTGGTTTGATCCACGCCGGCCGTAAAGGAACGGAGATCAATATCGCGGGCGCGGCAATCACGCGCATGGCTTGCGAGTTCGGAAGCAGGCCGCAGGACATCGTCGCTCAACTTGGGCCGTGCATCCGGCTCCCTTGTTATGACGTGGATTTCGCATCGCAAATCGTTCGGCAGTGCAGCGATGTGGGCGTTGTTCAGGTTTATGATTCCGGGACATGCACCGCCTGCCATCCTGAACGTTACTACTCCTATCGTGCGGAAAAGGGCAAAACGGGTCGAATGCTCGCACTCCTTGCGATCCGATGACCCGTGCGCGGAGCAGATCCGCCGGGTGAGTGCCGAAACAAATTTCGATTTTCATGGACTCCTTTCGCGAACCGTCTTTCGTGGAAACCCGTCTCGATGAAGCGATCTTTCAGCGAATCCAGCCCCGAGTTGATGGATCTCCCGCAGCCCGTAACGGCTGAGCTTGAGCGGGATCTCGATAATCTCGCGTCTCTCAACCGTCACTTTGGAAGCCACCGGCTAATACGGCGATTCCTTTCGCGCTGGTTCGAGCCAGGCGCGACATACCGCGTCCTGGATTTGGCGACAGGCGCGGGCGACATTCCACGCTTGATCGCGCAATGGTGCGAATCTCATGGAATTACGGTGCGCATCGATGCAGTGGACGCGAACGCTTCCACCCTCGCGCTCGCCAAAACCGCCAGCAAAGCATTTCCCAATATTACCTGGCATAAAGCGGATGCGCTGCTTTTTGACGAGGGCCATCGGTACGACTTGGTCTGCTGCACGCTCGCGCTCCACCATTTTAGCGAGGAGGATGCCGTCAAGCTACTGCGCCGCTGCCGCGAGCTGTCCGATCAGTTCGTCCTTGTCTCGGATTTGGAACGGTCGTCCGTCACTTACTTGGGCGTGTGGCTTCTCACCGCGCTGCTTTACCGCGAGCCGATGACGGTTCATGATGGGCGGCTGTCGGTCCGGCGCTCCTTCTCGTGGCAGGAAATGCAGACGATGGCAATCGCGGCCGGCTGGGACGATTTCACGCACGCGCGATTCCTATTCTGCCGGCAAGCGATCTGGATCGCGAAACGCGACATGGCGGCGATACCACCCGATCCGCTGCCAGCCGCTGAGGGGATGCCGTGCCCAACATAGCGTGAGCGAGCCTGGCCCAGCGAGTTTGGTTGTTCCGCTGAACGGCGGCTTGCACGACTTGAGTGGCCGGAAACGGGAGCTCGAAATCGTGGGCCGCGAGTACGACGGGCAGTTCCTCTTTCCGACAGACGACAGCGGCGCTATCGCTCCATAAGTCGCTTGCGATCAGCGACGAGAAACAGCTTCCACCTTGGGTGCGATCGCCTTTGCAGCCAGCCCGACGATGGCGCGAAGCGGCCACGCGAGGAATTCGACGACCGCAGTGAACGTGCGCATGAGGGGGAGAAAGAGGCGCAAGCCAGGATCGAGCACGCGCCTAATCTTCACAGCGCGCGCATACCAGAAGGAAAGCGCGATGATAAGGACGATGCCGACAAATTTCGGCAAGGAGTGCAGCTCGACGCCCGAAAGCGTCTCGTAACACAGGAGCAATCCGACGTATCCCACGAGCATAAATGCCGCGGACTCCAGGACAGGCATCCTCTGAATGAGGCGGACCGAGACTCCGGCGAGAAACCTGAGGGCGAGGACGCCGATAAAAACGCCCGTGAAGACGACCCAAAGCTTTTGGCTCATGGCTACCGCCGTGATCACGTTGTCCAGGCTGAGACTCAGGTCGAGCAGTTCCAGTTGTACGATTGTGAGAAGCAGCCCCGGCTTCGGCGCGAGTCTCTGTCCCTTCGTCTTCGAGGCAGCGGAAAGATGCGAGGTCATCAGATAAACGAGGTAGATGGCCCCGAGAAGCTTCATCCAGGGGTTGCGAACGGTCCAAGCGGCCAGCAGCAGGGCCACGCCGCGCGTCACGTATGCCCCAAGCATTCCCGCGCGAAGGGCGATCCGGCGCTCGCGCGGCGGCAGATGCGAGGCGAGCGCCCCGATCGCCAGGGCGTTGTCCACCGAGAGCAGCCCTTCAATCACCACCAGCGAGGCGATTACAGGCGCTGCGTTGAGAATATCGGGGCCGGAAATCATGCGTGGTACGGCATGTCGTGCGAGAACTCGGCGCTTTCAAGCGATGGAACTCTCCATGCTCGAGGAAATACTCATTGACGCTTTAAAATCGCAGCGCATAGCTTTCGCCCTCCCAAACTTCCCTTTTTATAAAAAATCCACTGCCTGCGTTGCTTGGACCGCGAAAACCTCCCTGTTTTCGCCTCTCAACACAGGCAGTTTCCATCTATGGCTGAAGAACTTTCGTATGTCGTCGTGACACCGTACTCGATCCGCAAATCGCGGACCGGCGGCATTTTATCGCGTCTCATCTCCCGAACGGGACTTGAATTGGCGAGCGCCCGCATGTTTGCCCCGAGCAAGGAGTTGGTGTCCCGCTACGCCGCAAATCTCATCAACGAGGATCCGGATCCCGGCCACCGGCGCACCCAGGAGCAAATCCGCCGATACGTTGAGAAAAACATCGCTCCTGCTCGAGACGGGCGCCGGCCGCGGGTTCTGTTGCTCGTTTTCAAGGGTGAAGACGCCGTTCGCAAGATCCGCACCACCGTCGGCCACATCATGAACGAGCGGACCAGTGGCGAGACAATCCGCGACACCTATGGCGACTACATCGTCGATCCGAACGGAATCGTGAGCTATTTCGAGCCCGCTGTGCTCGCGGCGCCGGACGCGCAGAGCGCCGAAGCCGATCTGAAGCTCTGGGCGGAATATTCCGACACCGATGGCGGACTGCTCGACAATGCGGTCGAGTACCCGACCGGCGCCCAAGTCGAGAAGACCCTCGTTTTGATCAAGCCGGAAAACTTCCGGTTTCCGAGCGCCCGGCCTGGTGGAGTGATCGATCTCTTCTCGCGGACAGGCCTCTACATCATCGCATTCAAGGTTCACCGGATGAGCGTGGCTCAAGCGGAAGAATTCTATGGCCCCGTGCTGGAGGTGCTCATGGAAAAACTGCGTGGACGCGCCGGCGAGCAGGCCTATCTGGCGCTCGAAAAGGAGATGCAGATGAAGCTTCCCGAAGAATTCCGAGGGAAGCTCGGCGATCTGCTTGGGCCAGTGATCGGACGCGATAACTGGGAGCTTATCGTCAAATTCATGGCTGGGAATCGCCCCAGCGAATGCCCTGCCGAGAAACGGCGCGAACCCGGCTCTGAAAAGTGCATCGCTCTGGTGTACCAAGGCGTGGACGCCGTTCGGAAGATCCGCGAAGTGCTCGGGCCGACGGACCCTTCCAAGGCGCCATCGGGGACGATCCGCCGCGAATTCGGCTCGACAATCATGGTGAACGCGGCTCACGCGTCCGATTCGCCCGAGAATGCACAACGGGAGATGGGCATCGTAAATATCGCTGAAAACAATCTCAAGCCGCTCATCGAGAGTTGGTATGCGAAATAAATTCTGAAACTGGCAGCAATACGCCGTAATCTTCACTCCGATACTATTTACACCATGGAACTCGCTCAACGCGCCACGATTCTTACCCCCTCACTCACCCTTTCCATCGACTCGAAAGCCAAAGCCATGAAAGCCGAGGGCATCGATGTTTGCAGTTTCGGAGCCGGCGAGCCGGATTTCGACACTCCCGAGCACATCAAGGCGGCCTGCATGGCCGCGCTCGACGGCGGATTCACGAAGTACACCCCGTCCAGCGGAATTCCTGATCTTCGCCAGGCGATCACCGACAAGTTCCTCAACGACAACAAGGTCACCTACAAGCCAAACCAGATCATCGTCTCGAACGGCGCAAAGCACTCGTGCTTCAACGCGATTCTCGCGACATGCCAGCCCGGCGACGAGGTCATTATCCCCGCCCCGTATTGGCTCAGCTACCCCGAGATGGTCCGCCTCGCCGGTGCCGATCCGGTTTTTGTCCAGACGAAGGAAGAGAACGGGTGGAAGATGACGGCGGAAGAATTTCAGGACGCGATGACCCCGCGCACAAAAATGGTGATCATCAACTCCCCCGGCAATCCGACGGGGTCCGTGTACACGCGCGCTGAGCTGGAGGCGATCGTCGAGGTGGCTTCCGAAGAGGAAATTTTGATCCTCTCGGACGAAATCTACGAGAAACTCACTTACGATGGGGCCGAACACGTCAGCGTCGCTTCGCTCTCGCCCGAGGCTTACGACATCACCATCACTGTCAACGGCTTGTCGAAAGCATACGCCATGACCGGCTGGCGCCTCGGTTACCTCGGCGCGCCAGAGCTAATTGCCAAAGCGATCGACGCAATCCAGAGTCACAGCACTTCAAACCCATGCTCGTTTGCCCAGCAGGGCGGAATCGCGGCCCTCAAAGGCGATCAAACTCCTGTGGAAGACATGCGGGCCGAATTCGATTTGCGCCGGCAATACATGGTGAACCGCTTGCAATCGATCCAGCGGGTCAGCGTTGTGAATCCAAGGGGCGCGTTCTATGTGCTCGTCAATATCTCACAGCTAGGATTGAGCTCGACCAACTTCGCCGATCGGCTTCTCTCCAAACATCATGTCGCGGTCGTTCCAGGAATCGCATTTGGCGATGACCGGACGATGCGCCTGTCTTACGCCACGAGCATGGACGTGATCAAGAAGGGTCTCGACCGGCTGGAAGAGTTCTGCAAGACGCTTTAGGTCTGCGCTGGCTCCGCCACTGCTCCGCCACGGCGGGACCGCGCAAACCGCCGGCAGGGTTCGAGCAATGGCGCCGATTCACCACTCCCGTTACAGCCTCGATATCAGCAGTTCCCGCTGAAAAATCAGCTCTTTCGGGACGCGGTCGTGCAGTTGGAGAAATAACTCCGTCTGCGAGATCAATTCGCGCTGCCATTCCGAGGGGTCGATCTTCATGCAGGCCGCGAATTGCTCACGCGGATAATCGAGGCCGGTCCAATCGAATTCGCCATACCGCGGCATCCACCCGATTTGCGTTTCGCGGGCGGGCGCGCGGCCGCGGCAGCGATCGATGATCCAGCGCAAGATCCGGAAGTTCTCGCCGAAACCCGGCCACAAATAAGCGCCGCTCTCGTCCTTTCGAAACCAGTTCACGTGAAAGATACGGGGTGGGTCCGTCAGGTTGCGGCGGATGCTAAGCCAGTGGTTGAAGTAATCGCCCATGTTATATCCGCAAAAAGGGAGCATCGCCATCGGATCCCGCCTTACTTTTCCCACGCCGCCAGCGGCGGCTGCGGTCGTCTCCGATCCCATCGTTGCGCCGAGATAGACGCCATGGATCCAATTGAATGCCTGGAAAACGAGCGGCATGGTCGAAGCGCGGCGGCCTCCGAATACGATCGCGCTGATCGGCACGCCCGCCGGGTTATGCGCCTCGTCGGATAACGCCGGATTATTCCTCATCGGCGAAGTGAACCGCGAGTTGGGGTGGGCGGCCGGCTCTCCCGACGCGGGATCCCAAAGATTGCCCTTCCAATCGACCAACCCTTCCGGCGGGGCCTCGTCCTTCCCTTCCCACCAGACATCCCGATCGGGCGTGAGGGCGACGTTGGTGTAGATTGTGTCGCGCGCTATGGTGCGCATCGCGTTTGGATTCGATTTGTTGTTCGTTCCAGGCGCCACGCCAAAGTACCCTGCTTCTGGATTGATCGCATACAGCTTGCCATCCGCTGCGGGCTTCATCCACGCGATGTCGTCGCCGACCGTGGTTACCTTCCATCCATCGAAAGCGGATGGCGGTATCATCATCGCAAAATTGGTCTTCCCACATGCGCTTGGAAACGCCGCCGCCACATACGTCCTTTCACCTTGCGGGGACTCGACGCAAAGAAGCAGCATGTGCTCGGCCATCCAACCCTGCGTCCGCCCGAGGTGCGAACCGATGCGCAGCGCCAGGCATTTCTTTCCTAGGAGCGCATTCCCGCCATAGCCCGAGCCCACGGAAATAATGGCGTTATCCTGCGGGAAGTGACAGATAAACCGGCGCTCGGGATTGAGGTCCAGTGTGGAATGCAGGCCGCGATTGAAATCGTCGCTGGAGCCGAGTTGCTCCAGTGCGACGCGCCCCATGCGCGACATGATCCGCATATTTAGCACCACATATATTGAGTCGGTGATCTCGACACCCACCTTGGTCAGCGGCGATCCGGCGGGACCCATGAGGTACGGGACAACATACATCGTGCGGCCTCGCATTCCCCCCCGCAAAAGGTCGTGCAGCTTCGCGTACATCTGACGTGGGTCGGCCCAATTGTTCGTCGGCCCGGCGTCATCCTTCCCAGGCGTGCAGATATAGGTGCACTGCTCGACTCGCGCCACATCGTTCGGAGCGGAACGGTGGTAGTAGCAGCCGGGCAGCTTTTCCTGGTTGAGTTCAAGCAGCACGCCGCTCGCTACGGCTTCCTTCGTGAGCCGCTCCTTCTCCTCCTGCGATCCGTCGCACCAGTACACAAGGTCTGGCCCGCACAGAAGGCGCGTCTCTTCGACCCAGGCTGCCAGTACGGTATTGTCTGCGTCGGTAATGGGCGACGTTGGATGAGGTTGCATGGCCGCGGGAATATGGGGCGCGCTTCCGGTTTGTCGAGGGTGGACAAAAACTGGGATCAAGTTTGCCGGAAATGCCGAACGCGGCTATCGGTAGCTTCGCTTATGCAGGCTTCTTTCGACAATCAGCCGTTGCGTTATTACAAAGGCCATCCGCTCTACCTTACCGCTTATCTTACGGCGGCGCTCGCGGCGGCTGTGGCCGTCTTTTTCTTGTTTGACTCCGCTGGATTTCCTCTCACTGCCTTTTTTGTCTTCTCCCCGCAGACCTTTCTCCACGGTTTTATCTGGCAGCCGCTTACTTACGTATTATTCAATCCGCTCAATTTCTTCACTCCTTTCTTGCTCCTCTGCTTCTGGTCATGGGGCGCCGAGATTGAAATGTTTTTTGGTCGGCGGAGATATTTGGCGGTGCTCGGGTCACTGATCGCGACACCGGTTGTTTTCCGCCTGGCGATTTACGGTCTGCAATCACGTTCCGTTGGTTACGTTGGCGGCATATATTATCTCGTCTGCGGCTTGCTCGTCGCCTACGCGACTCTTTACCCGAATCTGGAATACTTTGGCGGCTGGATTCCGCTCAAGTGGTTCGCGTTTGTGAGCATTGCCTGCGGCTCGCTCATCTCTTTCCCAGACCGCGACTGGATTGGACTCCTGGAGCTCTGGCTCGATTGCTTTGTTGGATTCGCGTGCGTTCAGTTCGCACGCGGCAATTTCACGATGCCAAACCTCCACATGCCAGCCCTCCGCCCCAAGCCCAAGTTCCGTGTGCTTCACAAACCGGTGTCCGGCTCTTCGCGCATCGATCTCGATGAACCCGATTCGGAGATGGATCGGCTGCTTGATAAAATCGCTAAAAGCGGGATGGCCAGCCTTACCGACTCGGAGCGCACCGAGCTTGAGAAAGCGCGCCAGGCATTGCTGAAGAAGTAAAAGATGGATGCAAGCCCCCGCGCTCCCTTGGCGCCCCCTGATTCCGTATTGCCGGCGATCTCTCAGCTTCGGGAAATAGTCGCGAAGCTCCGCGCGCCGGGCGGCTGCCCATGGGATCGCGAGCAGACACACTCCACCCTCCGGGGAGCCATTCTCGAAGAAGCTTACGAAGTGGTGGCCGCCATCGACGCGTCCGACGACGCAAATCTCCAGGAGGAACTCGGTGATCTCTTGCTTCAATCGGTTTTCCACAGCCAGATCGCCGCTGAGGAAGGCCGTTTCGATTTCGACGATGTGGCGCGGGGGATCGCGGAAAAATTGCTCCGGCGGCATCCACATGTCTTTGGCGCGGAATCCGCAGTCGATTCCGCTGCCGTCCTCAAGCGATGGGACGAAATCAAGCGCGCCGAGAAGCAGCCGGGAGGAAGCACCGCCGCCGCGTCGCTGATGGACGGCGTTTCCGCAGGTATGCCCGCGCTCATCCACGCTGAAAAGATCCAGAGACGCGCCGCAAAAGCCGGTTTCGATTGGAGCGATGCCGCCCCTGTGTTCGCCAAGTTGCGCGAGGAGATGATCGAAGTGGAGCAGGCCGCGGCCGAGCAAAGCAAATCCCGTGTCGAAGACGAAATCGGCGACCTCCTTTTCACTGTCGTCAACCTTGCTCGCAAACTGCATATTGACGCCGAAGTCGCCCTCCGCGCGGCGACCGCTAAATTTGGGCGCCGCTTCCGCCAAGTAGAGCAGATTGCGGCATCGAGAGGGATCCAAATGGATGCTGCGACACTTGCCGAACTCGACGCGATTTGGGATATGGTCAAAGCGCGCGACAAGTGAGCGCGGAGACTTCAGCACCGCAAATCCACCAAGATCCGAGCCGAGCCGCCGCAAAGTCGCCCCGCCCATGAGTTCACAGGAAGTTCCGCAACCGCACGACAGCCTCGTGCGCCTCACATTTGAGCAAATCGGGCATGCGGCTTCCTTTCTCCAGGAAAACCTGCCCGAGCCGCTTGCCTCCGCCATCGCGTGGGAACATCTCCAATTGCTTCGCGGCTCCTTCGTCGATCAGCGGCTTGCCCAATCCCATTGCGACTTGCTCTACAAGGCTCCATTTCGCAATGAACCGCCGGAGAAGCCGCTTTTGCTTTACCTCCTCTTCGAGCATCAAAGCACTCCAGACCCCTGGATGCCGCTGCGCCTGCTCGGCTACAAGAAGGATATCTGGGCGCGCCACGCCGCCGAATTCCCAAAGTCTGGCGGAGTGCCTCCCATCCATGCGCTCGTCCTTGCGCAAGTCGAGGGTGGCTGGAGCGTGGCGCGCCAGTTCCATGATCTCGTGCTCTGGCCCGAAGATCGGCGCACGCGGGAGCTTCTCGAAGGGCAGCAGCCCAAGCTCGATTACGCACTGCTTGATCTGGCGGCAACCCAGCTTGAAGCGTTGCGGGGCGGAGCCATTCCGCGCGTGGCACAGGTACTTCTCAAAGGGATGTTGAAAGGCGTCGAAGCGGCCTGGTTCGACTGGGCTATCGCACTGCTTGACGAGGCGGGCAAAGCCATTCCCAGCCTCGATGCGCTCGATCCGTATTTCATTTACCTGCTCAAAGTCGCGAACTTGACCGCGGAAGAAATCCAAGCCAAGCTTTCCGAAGCGAGGCAGCATCCACAGATCGCCAGCAAGATCATGTCAACCTACGATCAACTCATTCACAAAGGATTGGAGAAGGGGCGTCAGGAAGGGCGTAAAGAGGGAGAATTGGCAGGGCAGGTGCAGGCCTTTCAGCGCATGCTTGGGCGTGCTGAGGATCCGAGCAGTTCCCTTGCCGCACTCAGCTCGGCTGAATTGGCCGCGAAAATCGCCGCCTTGGAGCGGGAAGTGGCGGCCCGCCTGAAATAACCGAGACGCAAATGAACGGACTCGCTGTATCCAGGTGCGCGAGTTAATCGTTCCGATCAAGCCGCCGAGCTATTTTCCAATGCAAAAGTACCTATGCTTTCTTTCGTGCTATCTTCTTCCGGCAATGTGCGCCTTTGCAGATCTGCATTGGGACAAGCCGTTGCAAGAGTTCAACAAGACGCCGGATGATAGAAAGGTGGAGGCGCATTTCACCTTCAAAAACACGGGTGCGACGACCGTCGTGGTAAAGTCGGTGAAAACGTCGTGCGGCTGCACCACCGCGCGACTCGACAAGAAAGTCTATCTGCCCGGAGACCAGGGCGATATCGTCGCGACCTATTCTTACTGGGGGATCACCGGTTCCCTCCGCAAACTAATCACCGTCGTAAGCGATGATCGTCCCGATCAACCGGTCATCCTTGATCTTCGCGTCTTCGTCCATGAACCGTTCGAGGTGAAGCCTGGATTGGTGTACTGGCGCACTGGTGATCCGGCTGAAGCGAAAGTCGTGCGGCTGACCGCGGATGGATATCCCGTCAAGATTAAGAGTGTCACCAGTTCCAATTCACGGCTTTCAGTTTCTCTGGAAACGATCAAGTCGGGCGAAGAGTACGCGGTCGCGATCAAGCCCACCGACACGTCGCAGAAAGAAAGCGCGGAGATCGCGGTGCAGACTGATTTCCCGGCCGACGCGCCGCGAGTCTATACGATCCATGCCAGGATCAAGTAGAGCGAAGTGCGTTCGGCTTGTGATCCGTCAGGCGTGCGCAATTCTGGCAATCGCGCTGGTTCCGGCAGCGGTTTCAGGCGGCGTCCAACTTAAGTGGCGGCACGAAGAACCGCTTGCAGCCGATGAGATTCGACCCGCAGTGGCGCGCGCATTGGGAGCGGAAGCATTATTTGTGGACGCCCGAACGGGGCAGCGCTACGCCCAAGGTCACATTGCAGGCGCCCTGCTGCTTAACAACGAAAGTTGGGACGATCTTGTGCCGAAGTTTCTCGACGCGTGGGATCCTGACAAAAAGGTGGTGGTCTATTGCGATGGCGGCGGCTGCGACGCGGCTGAAGAAATTGCGGGACGCATGCGGCGGGAACTGCAGTTGCACGACGTATATGTCTTGAAAGGAGGTTGGCCGGCATGGCAATCCCGCTAAACAGACTTTGCGCAGCCATCCTGCGAATCGCGGTCGCTGCAGTCTTCATCTACGCAGGCGCTGTGAAGATTTGGAATTTCAAAGCGGGCGATTGGGCGACACAGCAATTCGCGGGCGATTTGCAAAACTTCCAGCTCACCGCTTACTGGACTCCAATCATCGTTGTTGCCATCTATCTTCCGTGGGTGGAATTGGCCGCCGGATGCGCTCTCCTTCTGCGACGCTGCGAACTTGGCGCACTCGCTCTACTCGGCGTCCTGGCGATTCTGTTTCTTGGTGCGATGGGGAGCGCGTGGGCCCGTGGACTGGACATCTCGTGCGGCTGTTTCGGAAAGGAGAACAATGCAACGAACTTTCCGCTTCATATCTCAGAAGACGCCGCTCTCTTTGTGGGCATCGCGCTTTTACTTTGGATGCGGCTCCCACGCGGTAAGTCGCCAGACATTTTGACCCGATCGCAATCGTGAGCGACGGTTGCTCGCTTGTTCGCGCCGTGAAAAATCCTTTTACCCCGTTGCTCATTGCGATCTTTGGCTGGCTGCAGCCAATCGCCGTCGCGCGCGCCGAGAATCAGCCTTCTCCGATCGTCGAGGCGGCGCATCGCGAAGGAGTCACGCTGCGCTTTGCGGGGAATGGGAGGGACTTGGTGAATCTGTCAGTGGCAAACGCTTCCGACGCGAGTCGCAAACTCGACATCCCCGCGGGCCTTATTTGCAAAGCTAACGGCGGCGCTGCTTTCGTGCTATTGCGGGCCGCGCACATCGACGTCGGATCGCACGCAGTTTCCGACGCGCAAATTCCAGCCGCCGCCCTCTCCTCAAGAGACTCGCCTATCGCCAATGCTGTTCTCGATCCACAATCGGACAGCGATCCCCGCCTCGTCCCGCTTTTGACGTATCTGGAGACGAAGCCGGACGTGCCGCGAGCGACGAGTCAACTCATCGTCTTAGCACTGCTTGAAAACATCGACTTCGCGCACTGGCTGCAATTTGTTTCTGCTCCGGTTGGTGGCGCGCCTGCCGGCGCTCAACGTCGGCCCGATCCATCCGAAATCGTGCAGGCGATCGACGCGATCGGTGTGCTGCGCGCCATTAGACCGGGTAAGGAATTTGCCCTCGCCACCGACCCCGAATTGAAACTTCTCGCCCTGCGCAATCCGATTTGCCGTCCCAAAGCAATGCAACTTTACGGCATGATAATCCCCGGCGACGCGCCGGCTGGAGGCGTTCCGCCGGATCTCAGCCAGCTCCTGCATACCAAGCCTGGTGACAACTGTCCCATCTGCCGGATGCGCGCTCAAATGCAAGCGCCAGCGAGCGATCTTTGAGGGCGCCAAGCCCTACCCCATGGCACAGGCCAGCATGACCATGGCTCCTACAATAACGTTCGCCTTCCAACGCAGGCTTTACACTATCGCCGAGAGGAGGACGCGCCTCGACGACGCGGTGATGCCTTCCGGCAGATGGACCTGCCAATGGCGCTCGTTTTCGTCCACGCAGAGCACAACGGTGGCGTCAGACGGCGGATGGTCGATCGGCGTCGTCAAGAGCAGAAAATCCGGGCCAAGCTGGGCCACCGGGAGCGAGTTCCATTGACCAGCAAAAGCATTCTTACATCGGCGGAATGCCCCGTGTGACCGGATGATGTGAGTATGGATGAGGTGACCATTGGGAATGCTGACGCCTACGCCCCCGCCATCGGTTGTGGTTGATCGGACGGCTTGGCTTTGGGATTCACGGTATCGTTTACGCCGTCGAAGGCAATGCAGAACTGGGCCTGGCCGCGCTCAAAGTTCATCACGCACGCGAACCCGGGCTGCGCGAACGAGATGTTTATGAGCGGCTGAATGAATTGGGCGTGACGGAGATTCGCGGCTTCGAAGTCCCGCTCCTGCTTGATGCCGATGATGAATTGCTGGCGCTGAAAATGACAATCGTAATGCCGCCGTGGGTGCTGGATTTTGCCGGTGCCTATCTGGATTTTCCCCCGGGCTTTTCTGACGAAATCTGGGGAGAGTGGGAGCGGAAGAATCACGAGCAATTCGGCGAGGATTGGCCAATGGCGCGAGCAATTCTCGGTGAGTTGGAGGGCCTCGGCATCCACATGCACGATCCGTCGCCAAGCAAGATCCGTTTTCGCTGATCGCACGCGAATCCGCCGCCAATGGCACGCGTTGGCACCCGCGAAGGGAATCGCCGGTGAGACCCTCGCATTTCGTTTTCCGACCTTTATATTTTGCGGAAACTCGCGAGGTTCGCAAAGGCCTATTCCTCGTGCGAGGAATGCTGCACACAGTTTGGCTCATCCAAAAGGATGCAATTCCTTGAGTATTAGGAATTTAAGAGATGGCTCCAGCGGTAGGACTCGAACCTACGACCAATCGGTTAACAGCCGACCGCTCTACCACTGAGCTACGCTGGATTTCCCGCTCAAAAAAGGGATGTGACGTATCGCGCAGGTGCAAACTCTCGGCAAACCTTTTTTCGATGAAATTTCCTGAGGTCGGCTGGCTGCAGGGGGAGGCAGCAGCTCCGCTCGGCGCAGGCGGCTACAGTGGTCCGGCCAGCTCCTCCAGCAGCGCCTGGTTCAATCGGGCGCCCGCCTCGAAGTTTTCCAGGGGAAAATTCTCGTTTGGTGCGTGCGCCCGGCAATCGGGAAGCGCGAGGCCGAGCAGGAGGGTTTCAGCGCCGAGCACGCGTTTGAATGCGTTCACGATGGGAATGCTGCCCCCTTCGCGGATCAGTGAGATCGTCTTCCCGGGAAACGCGCGGGCGAGCGCGCGCTGAGCGGCCGCGCCGTAAGCAGAATGCGGATCGGTGAGATACGGTTCGCCTGTGTGGCCCCCGGTGATCTCCATTGTTGCGCCGCGAGGGCAATGTTTCTTGAGGTGCGCTTTCACGCATTCCACGACACGCTCTGGATCCTGATCGCGAACGAGCCGGAAGGTGAGCTTCGCCGAGGCTTTCCGTGGAATAACGGTTTTAGTTCCATGACCTTGGAAACCGCCGCCTATTCCATTCACTTCAGCGGTGGGGCGGCTCCAAATCCGCTCCAAGCCGGAGAAGCCTGCTTCTCCCGCCAGTTCAGGCACCCCGGTGAGCCGGATCAACTCCGCATCGTCAAACGGGAGGCTTCGCCATGCCTTGCGCTCCCACTCCTCCAGGGGCCGGACGCCGTCGTAGAATCCTTCGACCGCTACACTTCCATCATCACGATGCAGACTGGCGACCAGCCGGCAGACCGCCGTCGCGGGATTCATAATGGCTCCTCCGTATATGCCCGAATGCAAATCGCTGCGTGGCCCGGTAATCCTGACTTCCAAGGCGGCGATTCCGCGCAAACCATAGGTGAAAGTCGGCTCGCCGCGCCCAATCATCCCGGTATCCGAGATCGCTACGATGTCGCATGCGAGATCGGCCCGTTGGGCGACGAGGAATGGCTCAAGATTCGAGCTGCCGATCTCTTCCTCTCCCTCGATTAGGAGGATCACATTCACCGGCAGCGCGCCTTTCTCGGCGAGAGCCTCCGCGATGCCCGTGATGTGGGAGAAGATCTGTCCCTTATTATCCGCAGCGCCACGCGCGAATAAGACCCCATCACGAATCGACGGTTCAAATGGAGGAGTAATCCAGTGTCGATTCGGATCTGCAGGCTCGCCGTGCTCGCGCGCAGGTTCATCGACCGGCTGCACGTCGTAGTGCCCGTAGATCAGCACGGTCCTGCGCCCGGGTTGGTGTTGGTTCCGCGCCAGCACGATCGGATGCCCGGCGGTGGGGTGGACTTCCGCGGAGAGCCCGTTCACGCGAAGCTCCGCCGCCAGCCAGTCCGCGCAAGCCGCGACATCGGACTTGCGATCGGCATCGGTGGAAACGCTGGGGAATCGAAGAAATTGGAGGAGGCGGTCCAACTGCGCGGCATTCATACGTTCGCGATCATAAGCCAATTTCCAGGCCAAAGGACGATATTTTTGCGACGAATATCGGCTTCGGCCAATTCTACGGAAAGCCCCGTGAGTAGTGGTAGGAAAAACGTTAGCACACCACATATTGTGCTTGCGCACTAAACGCCTGCCTGCAAATTCTCTCTCAGATCCCCCTTTTTTGTCATGTATCTTAAATCGCTGGAACTCCTCGGATTCAAGTCGTTCGCACCGAAGACGGTGCTCACCTTTCACCAAGGCGTCACAGCCGTGGTCGGCCCCAATGGCTGCGGCAAGTCGAATGTTCTCGATGCAATGCGCTGGGTCCTCGGCGAGCAATCGGCGAAAGCCCTTCGGGGTGGCGAAATGGCTGATGTCATCTTCTCGGGCACCGATTCCCGTCCCGCTCTCGGCATGGCCGAGGTGTCGATGACCTTTTGCGAGTGCGAGAAGGAACTTGGGATGGATTGGAATGAGGTGACGATTACCCGGCGGGTCTTCCGCGATGGCGCTTCGGAGTACTTGCTCAACAAGACTCCGTGCCGGCTCCGCGACATCCACGGCCTTTTCATGGACACCGGGATCGGACGATCTGCTTACTCGATTATGGAGCAGGGCAAGATCGACCAGATCCTCTCGTCGCGTCCAGAGGATCGGCGAGCGATCTTTGAGGAAGCGGCGGGTATCACGAAATTCAAGTCGCAGAAGAAAGAGGCCATCCGGAAGCTGGAAGCGACCGAGGCCAATCTCCTGCGGCTCGAAGACATCATAAAAGAGGTAAAGCGGCAGATTGGTTCGCTCCAGCGCCAGGCGGGGAAAGCGCGCCGCTACCAGGCGCTACTCGGCGATCTCAAGACGCTCGAAACGCACAACGCCAAGCGCCAATGGGACACGCTCGAAGAGCAGCGCGGCGCCGTCGGAACAGAGCTTTCCGGGCTCGCAGGCAGACAGGCGGAGGCGGAGGCGGAGATCGAGCGGCAGGAGGCTGAGGTCTCGGTCCAGCGCGCCATGCTTGAGGAGATGGAGCAACGGCTCGACCAGGCGCGCCGCACCGTCGGCGATTTAAAAACGCGCATCTCGAATCATGAGAATCGCAGCATCTTCAATACGGAGCGCGCCGATGAATTTACCCGGCTGATTGAGCGGTATTGCTCTGATGTGGCTGGAGCCGAGCAAAAGCTGCGCATCGCGCAAACACAGCTCCAGCAGACGAATCTGGAACTGGAGCAGATCACCGGATTACTCGCCACGGAATTGCGCCGCATGGAGGAGAAGCAGGCCGCGGTCGCCACCATGGGCGCGCAGCGGCAGGAGGCGGAGCGGGCGATCTCCATGGTCGTCGGCGACATCCAGCGGCAGGAGCAGAAGCTCGCTTCCGTGCGAGGCCAAATATCGAGCGCCATGCAGCAGCGCGAAGGAGCCGAGGCGCGTCTCGCAGTCCTCTCCGGAGAGGTGCATGGCCTCGCCGCCGCGCTCGATCGCTCGCGGGAGCAGCAGTCCATTGCCCGGCGAGGTCTGGAACGCGCTTCGTCCGATCTGGAAAGCGCCAATGCGCGCCTCACCGAAGGGGAACTGCATCTGCGCGAGGGACAAACCGCCCTCGCCGATATCGATCAGCGCATTCGCACGGTGCAACGCACGCTCTCGGACAAGGAATCGAAGATGGGAGTGCTCCGGGGAATGATCGCCTCCGGCGAGGGCTTCTCGCAGGGGACGCAGGCAGTGTTGCGCGGTCTCGATAATCCCGAGTTCTTCAAGCCGTCCATCCACGGTGCGCTTGCGCAATTCATCGACGTCGATCCCGAATTTGTGCCAGCCGTCGAAGCCGCGCTCGGCGTGAACATGGAGGCAATCGTGATGAAAGACACGATGATCGCCGAGGCGGTCATTAAGACCCTTACCGCAAACAAACTCGGCAAAACGTCGCTGGCATTGCGCGAGTTCGACCAGATTTTCTCCCACGTCGAGAGCAAGGAGTTGGCCCTGCCCGAAGGATCCCTCGACTGGCTGATCAATAAAATCAAGCCGCAGCCGGAGGTGGCGCGGCTCGTCGAGCGGCTCATCAATCACACGGTGCTCGCGCCAAGTCTGGAAGCCGCGCTGCGCATGTTCCCGCATCAGCGTGGGTCCGCTATTGTGACGCTCGCCGGCGAAGTTCTCACTGGGAACGGCCTGCTCTACGGCGGCGCTACTGCAGAGGCGTCGGACTCCTTGTTGGAGCGGAAGAATCAGGTCGCAGCTCTCGATTTGGAAGCAGTGGTCATCCGCGGTGAACTTGCGGGTTTAATGGAGCAGCGCGAGCAAGCCGCCGAGCGAATTGCATCGGTGCAGGCGTTGCTGGACGAGGCTCGCGAGGAAAAGCAAAATGCCATGGTCAGCGTCTCGACATTAGGCAGCCAGATCGCCTCGTCGGAACGCGAAATGCAGGAGATTGAGAAGCGATCGGAGAGCCTCGAATGGGAGGTCGAAAGCATCGAAACAAGGCGGCGTGAAGCGGCTGAAAGGGCGGATGCTCTCGAAATCGAGGCGCGATCCGCGCAAGAGCAGATCGCCCTCCTTCAAAATCGGCATTCCGAAGTGCGGAACGATGTCGAGATTCTCAGGGCGCAGGAGGCCGAATTTGCCGGGGAATTGAACGAATCGAAGGTGAAAGTGGCAACTGAGCGGCAGCGGCACACCTCCCTCCACCACCAGAAGGAGCCGATGGAGGCGCGCCTGGCGGAATTGGGCGAGCTCATTACGCAACGCGGCGCCGACATCGAATTGTACGAGGCGCGTGCTGGGAGCACGAAGGCCGAAAATGCGGAGATCGAAGCCAATCTCGTCGCTTTGCGCACGCAAGCGTCCGAGGCGGAGACCGTCGTCAGCGCGCTGATCGAGGAGCGCGCGGGCATCGTTGCTGCGGTCGAGCAATCGGCGAATGACCTGCGCAGTTTGCGCCATCGGCTCTCGCAATGCCACGATCAGCGCAGCAAGCTCGAGGTGCGGCAGAGCCAGCTCAATATGCGCAGCGAATCGATCGCGGAGCACATTCGCAAGCGGTACCAAATCGAGCTTGACACGTTCGAGCGCGATCTCCACGCAGTCCGAGTCGCCATGCGCGAAGCGATCAAGCGGCAGCGGACGTCCGCCGTCAGCGAGGCCGAAGCCGGACAGCCGGCATCGACGGAGATCGAAGCGGCGCCTGCCGGTGAGACGGACGAGACTGCCACGCTCTCCGGCGAAAGCTTCGATCTTGATTGGGATCGCATCGATTCGCTTGTCCGGGAAATCGATGCGCGCATCGACTCGATGGGTCCGGTGAATCTCGACGCTATTCAGGAATATGACGAACTTGAGGAGCGCTTCGCCTTTCTTGAGAAACAGAATACCGACCTGCTCAACTCGAAGGAAGAACTGCTCAACGTCATTCAAAAGATCAATGTGACGACCCGTCAGCTTTTTGCAGAAACCTTCGAGAAGATCCGCGTCAATTTTCAGGAGATGTTCACCGAGTTGTTTGGCGGCGGAAAAGCCAATCTCGTCCTTACAGACGAGACCGATCCGCTCGAAAGCGGCATCGATATCATCGCCAAGCCGCCCGGCAAACAGTTGCAATCCATCACGCTCCTCTCCGGCGGCGAAAGGACCATGACAGCGGTCGCGCTCCTCTTCTCGATCTACATGGTCAAGCCATCGCCATTCTGCGTCCTCGACGAGATGGACGCCCCGCTCGACGAATCGAACATCTCTCGCTTCATTAAGATCCTCGACCGATTCGTGCAGCAGAGCCAGTTCATCGTGATATCCCACCACAAGCGCACCATCGCCCGCGCGGACGCCCTCTACGGAGTCACGATGGAAGAGCACGGCGTCTCGAAACTTGTCGGTGTCAAGTTTGCCAGGCGCGACGAAAGCCACGAACAATCGGACATCATTGGTACAAAGAATGTGCAACCCGTGCCGAGCGTCGCGGAAACATTCGGAAAGAGCGGCAACCTGCACAGCGAACACGAGCAATCAGGCCAGGTGGCGTAACAAAAACCACCGCGCAGCCAGTTCACTGCGATCGGTTTGCGGGTCGGCCTTTATAGTTGCTGGAGATCGGTGCTCTGCGTCCGCACAACGCCGGTTTCCAAGGGATTTAGGATTACAGGGAGGGGGTAGCTTTTTCGAAGCGACCGAAGCGGAGGGAGAGGGCGGGGAGGACGAGGAGATTGAGGGCGGTGGAGGTCACAAGTCCGCCGAGGATGACGATGGCCATGGGGCCTTCAATTTCATGGCCGGCGGCTTTTGCGTCGAGGGCGATGGGGAGGAGGCCCAGGGCCGTGACGATGGCGGTCATGAGGACTGGAACGAGGCGTTCGGTGGCGCCACAGATGGCCGTGTCGAGATTCCATGACTTGTCCTCGGCTTCGACGAGGTGCTCGAAGTGCGAAATCATCATGATGGAGTTGCGCATGGTAATACCGAACAGGGTGACGAATCCTACGAGCGAGCCGAGTGAGACGATGCCGCCGCTGGCGCAAACGGCGAGGAGACCGCCAATAAGGGCGAACGGGATGTTTGCAAGGACGAGGAGGAGGTTTCGGCCATCGCGGAACACGAGGGAGAGGACGAGGATGACGGCTGCGAGGGTCAACGCGAAATGCCAGAGCAATTCGCGGCGTGCGCCGGCCTGGGCTTCAGCCGCACCGCTGAATGCTATATAGACGCCGCCGGGCAGTTGGATTTTATCGGCTACGAGTTTTCGGGCGTCTGCGACGAAGGAGGCGACGTCGCGTCCGGCGGGGTTGCATGTAACCGTCTGCCGGCGGCGCGCCCCTTCATGCTGAATGGAGTATCGCCCGGTGGTGAGCGCGATATCGGCGAGGTCGCGCAGGGGAAGGCGGAGTCCCGCGGCGTTTGAAAGGAGGAGTGAGCCGATGGCGCCTGGGTCCACACGGCTGCGTGCTTCGAGGATGCAGACGAGTTCGATGATGTGGTTGCCTTCATACAATTGGGATACATCGGACCCTTGATACGCGGTCTGAATGGCATCGAGGACTTCAAGTGGGCGAAATCCGAATTGCGTGAGGCGATCGGGGCGAAGCCGGACGGAAATCACGGGGGCGCCGGGCGGGGACTTTACCTGGACATCGGCAGCGCCGCGGACAAGGCCCAAGGTGTCGGCGACTTCGCGCGCCTTGGCGTCGAGCATGTCGAGATTGTCGCCAAAAATATTTACTACGACTTGGGCCGTCTCGCCAGAGATCGTTTCGCTGATGCGGTCGCCGAGGAAGGTGACTACCTCGCTCTCGATGCCGGGGTAACCTTTGAGTATCTTGCGGATTTCATCCTGGACGGCGCCTTCATCGGGGCTGCCTGGCTTCAGCTCGACATGAAATTCGCAACGGTTAGGACCCCATGTGTCCTCCCCTTTTTCAGCGCGGCCTGCCTCCTGCGAGACGGTGGCTATGTGCGGGTTTGCAAGGAGTTCGCTCGAGATGAGCGCGCCGACGCGGACTGTCTCAAGGAGCGAAGTGCCGGGGGCGAGCGTCACTTGCAGCACAAAATGGCCCTCGCGAAATTCGGGGAGGAATTCACTTCCGAAAAAGGGGATAGCGGTGGCGGTGGCGCAAAAGATGAGAATTGCGGCGACAGAGGTGATGCGCGGGTGCTGGCTGACGGTGAGAAGGACTTCCCGATGGCAGCGCTTAAGCCAGACAATGTACGGTGGCTCGGCGTGCGGCACGGAGCGCGCGAGGAAGAGGGCGCAGAGGGCGGGCGTAACGGTGAGGGCAACTATGAGCGATGCGATGGTCGCAAGGATAAAGGCCACGCCGAGCGGAGCGAAAAAGCGACCTTGCAAGCCGCTCATGAGAAGGACCGGAATGAAGACGAGGGCGACGACGATGGTGGCATAAACGACTGCGCTCCGGACTTCGAGAGACGCTTCCAGAATGACGGTGAGCGGAGGACGCGGCGCCGACGATCGCCGGTTTTCGCGCAGGCGGCGCAAGATATTCTCCACATCGATGATGGCGTCGTCCACCACGACACCGATCGCGACAGCGAAGCCGCCGAGCGTCATCGTGTTGAGGGCGACGCCGCGGAGATCGAGCACGATCACCGCCGCGAGAAGGGAAATGGGAATCGAGACGAATGAGATGAAAGCCGTGCGGAAATCGAGCAGGAAAAGGAGCAGCACGATGCCGACCAGAAGGCCGCCGAACAGGAGCGAGCGCTTTACATTCCCAAGGGCCGTCTCGATGAAAGTGGCAGGACGCTGGAGGCGCGGCAAAAGAGTGATTTTTCCGTCTCCGAATAGCGGTTTCATTTCGTCGAGCGCCTGCTCGACGCCCTTTGTCACCTCCATTGTATTCGAGCCGTACTGGCTGGACATGGTGAGGAGAATGCCGGGCTTACCCTGGATGAGCGCGTCGCCGAACTTTTGTTCCGGGCCGATGGCGACATCGGCGACATCTTTGAGGCGGACGCTGACACCCTCCTGTTCGGCTACGGGGACGTCGCCGAGATCCTCCGCCGTGAGAGGTGCGCCTTCGGATACGATAAGGACGCGCTGGGCGGGAGTCTCGATGAAACCCGCTCCGCGGACTCCGGTGGCGGCTTTCGCGGCTTTAAGGACATCGTCGAAAGCAAGATCGTAGGCGAGAAGGCGATCCGGGCGGATCTGGACTTGGAATTGCCGGACTTCGCCGCCGAAAACGTTGATATGGGCGACGCCGGGGACCGCAAGCAGGCGCGGGACGAGCACCCAATCAGCGAATGCTCGCAGCTCCATTGGACTCCGGGTGTCCGACAAAAGGCCGATTTTCAGCAGATCCATTGTGGAGGAGGTCATGGGCGACATGGCCGGGGGTTTGACTCCCTCCGGGAGCCTGCTCGCGCTTTGGGCGAGGCGCTCGGTGAGCATCTGACGGGCGGTGAAAATGTTTGTTCCGTCGCGGAAGACCGCCGTGACGACCGAGAGGCCCGGTATCGATTCCGAGCGGACAAGCTCCATATCGCTGGAGCCGTTGATAGCTGTCTCGACGGGACTGGTGACGAGCGTTTCGACCTGCTCGGGGGCGAGGCCGGGCGCCTCGGTTTGAATGGTCACCTGCGGCTGAACGAACTCGGGCAGGACGTCGAGTTTCGCCCTCATGAAAACCGCCACGCCATACGCCACCACGATGCAGGCGAGGGCGGTTACAAATCGGCGATAGCGCAGCGAGAGCGAGACGATCCAGTTGAGCATCGGCTTTTGCTAATCCGCGCTGCCGGTGCTTTGCGGGGCCAGTTCGGTGGAGAGGAGCGCCTGTGCGCCGGTGACGACGATCTTTTCGCCCGCTTGGAATCCTTCCGTGACGAACGATCCTTTCTCGGTCTGCTCGCCAGCGGGCGCCCGCCGGCGCTCGAATGCTTCCTCTGCGGTTTGGATATAGACCCATGCCTCGCCCGAATAGCGGACGATAGCGGAACGCGGAAGAACGACGCCGGAACTTTCCTCTCCAGGGAGCTCCAGGTAACTGGTCGCGGCGACGCCGGGGCGGACGGGGAAGGGCGGCTTTTCGATAAGAAGCAGAAAGCCCTGCGCCTGAGCGCGCGGATCGATGGTGGCGGCCGGGGCGAGGGAAGCCGCTTTGATCGGCGAATCTTCGCGTCCGAGGATGACGATCTCAGCGGCCGTGGGTGTATCCTTTACAGATTCGCCGCCTGGAACATCGGCGCGAATGAGTGCGGCGTTTTCCTTGATGAACTCATCCAGAAGCGCGCCGCGAGCATGGGCATCGAGCGAAGCAATGCTGGCTCCCCACTCGAGGCTGAGCCGGCGCTTGAGGGCGCGCGCCTTGCCGCGATCGGACTGGAGTTGCGACTCTGCTGTCTCGACAGCCTTCCGCGCCACATTTTCACCGGCCTGAAAAAGAGTGTGCGCACGGACGGCAGCCGCTTCGGAGGCCTGAAGCGAGGCATCGGCCGAAACGAGTTCGCTATCAAGCGCGGCGAGGGCTGAGGGATCGATGACGCGTCCATACGCGATGATTCGCGGGCGGAGCTTTGTCTCCGCAAGCGGCTCGATGTCGAGGGCGAGCCGCTCCTGGATTTCCTTTTCCACTTTGAGGGATCCTTCCGTGGCTTTCTCCTCTTCACCCTTTCCCTCGGAGGATGGTTTCGGTTGCGACTTGTCCTCTTCGACTTTGGCGGCGGAGGCGGCTCGGCGGTGGTTCGCGATGAAGGGAATGAGCACCCACGCCGCGCCCGCAAATGCCAGGAGGAGAATGAGGAGCGCGATTTTTTTCATTTAATTAGGGTTTGCGCGGCGGATTCGAGCTGGCCGGCGGCATGCTGAAGTTCGACTAAGGAATCGAGACGCGCGACACGGATGGAATCGAGTTCCACCTGCGCTGCGAGTAGCGAAAGGCGATCGGTCTCGCCAGCTTTGAGGAGAGCCTCGGCGCTGGAGCGCTGCTTCTCCTGCGACGCGAGCAGCGCATTTGCGGTATCGAGTTTGCGCCACGAGCCGGTGAAAGAGGCGAGAGCGCGCTCGACGTCATTCGCCGCTTTCTCCTGCGTGGAACGGAACTTGGCCGCAGCCTCGGCGCGCTTCCCATGGGCTTCCGCGATCTGCCCCTGGTTGTGGTTTCGGATCGGCAACTCGAAGGCGGGGATGACATCCCACTTGCTCTGGCCCTGATCGAAGGCAAAGCCAGGATTGAGGCGGATATCGGGGTACTGCTTGGCAACTTCGAGATGCAGCGCGGCTTCGCTCGCGGCATAGTCGGCGAGAGCGGCGAGCACATCGGCGCGGTGGAGCATGGCCGTGCGGCGGAGTTGCTCAGCGGCGCCGGGACGCGGAAGCTTTTCAAATTCGGACGGGTCGAGCGTGAGCGATTCGATGGCCGAGGTGGGGACGCCGATGGCGCCGGCGAGAGCCGCGCGGGCCTCTGCTTGCTGGCGCTCGGCATCGCGAAGCAGCAACTGGCTCTGATTGTAGAGAAGGCGCGTTTGGAGTTCCTCCGGTCGGCTGATGTCGCCCGCGGCTATCCGTTCATTGAGTGTCTTGAGCGTCTCCTCCTGCGTCTGCTGCTCGGCGCGGAAAAGGTCTCGGCGCCGGGAGGCGGCGTACCAGTCGAGGAGACTCTTCCGCACAAGGCTGCGAACCTGCCACGCCGTATTTCGGATGCGGAGCGCGGCGGCGCGCGCGACGGCAGTTGCTTGCTCGACGCGGCGTGTGCGCTTTCCGGCTGTCTCAAAAGGGATGTCGAGATTCAGACCAAACGTCCACGGAGGCATTCCCCCCAAATTGTTCGCGGTAAGCTGTCCAGTGGATCCCAAAGTAGGGTTGGGCGATTGCGAGGCAGTGCCGATAGCGGCGCGGGCAGTCTGCAACTCCGCGCGGGCAAGCTCCATATCGGGATGGAGCAGGACGGCCGCTTCGGTGAGTGTGACGGAGTTCCACGAGCGGGGAGGGTGGCCGGTGGCGCGGGTGATTGCATCGCGCAAGCTGGTGTCGCGAAGCGAGAGCGCGTTGAAATTTGCGGCTTCCCGCACAGGCGAAATCGGCTGCGCGCGATAAGCGGCGCAGCCGGACAGGAGAAGGAAGGCGGCGCCCGAAGCGAAAGTTCGGAGCCAAGAGAGTTCAGGCGGGGCCATTGATCTGATTCTGAAGCCTGCCGGGCAGTGGAAGCGAGAGCGTAAATTGGAGCAGCGGTCCCGGAATGAGCCGTGCCACGAGCGAGCCCCCGAGAAGCCCCGTCAGGTCCGTGGCGATGGCGAGGCCCATGCCGTGATGTGCGCCATCGTGGAGCGCGGCATCTTTTCTCCAAAACTTCTCGAAGAGATGCGGGATATCGGACTCGACGATGGCGCCAGGCGGATTGCTGAAGAAAAACGAAACGCAGTCTGCGCGCTGCTCCGCGCTTACTTCAAAGGTCGATCCGCTGGGAGCATATTCGGCCGCGTTGCCACAAAGATTGTCGGCGATGGCGCGGAAAAGGGAGGGATCCGTCTCGATGGAGACGCCACAGGAGGCTTCGGTGGAAATGTGGACGCCGCGGAGGGCCGCGCGCCCGGCGAAGGGGCGCCAGGCGGCAGATATCGCCTCGCTCGCGAGCAGTTGCTTTCGTTCGATGGCTGCGATCGGATTTTCCGACCGAGTAATGTGGAGGAGGCAGGCCGCGAGCGATTCCATGCGGTTTGTCGCGGTAAGGACGTCGCGCCATGCTTGCGTCTGTTCGCTTTCGGTGGCCGGGACGGCGAGACTGACCTCCGCGACGGCGCGCAGTTCGGATAGCGGTGTGCGAAATTCGTGCGCCGCATTGGCGCTGAAGCGGCGTTCGCGATCGAATGCGGATTGCAATCGCTCCAGCAATCGATCGAGGCTTGCAGCAATCGGCCCCAACTCGGAAGGGAAATGCCGTGTGGAGAACCGGATTGAAAGGGAATGCGCATCCACTGCGGAGACTTCCCGCCCGAGCGCGTGGAGCGGTCGAAGTCCGCGCCGAACACTCCAGTACACAGTAGCGGCAAGGCAGACCACGGCGGCTGCGATGGCCGAAAGCAGGGCGGCGCGCAACTCGGATAGCGTAGCGGAAAGGGGATCTTCGTCGCGCCCTACGATCAGAAGCGCCTCCAGGCGCGGCGACGAGCCAGCCGGTTTCCTTCCTTCGGTTTCCTCCTCGTTGCGCGGCGTGAAGCGAATGCGCACGAACCGGAATGAGCGGCCATCGGGCAGAGTGCTGTGGGAAAATTGAGGCAAGTCCATCGATGTGCCACCGAGCGGAAGAGACGTGTCTCCAAGAGAGCGTGAGCGGGCCAATTCGTGACCGTCCGATGAGGCGAGAACAAATACCTCGGCGCCTCGCGTACGCTCAAATTGCGGCATGCTTTCGCCGGAAAAGTCAGTCGTTATACTGCCATTGTCCTGTTCCGCCAGGGCGGCGAGCGCCTGGCCCTCCTCCAAAAGAGATCCGTCGAATTCCGCAGTGAGCTGTCGAACAAGGCGCCATTGGATGAAGACGCCCATGGCGCCGAGCATCATTCCGCCACCGATCAATAGCCGAAGGCAAAGCTGTGCGGCGATCGATTTCAAACGGATGGCGCCTCCAGCGCGTAGCCGAGCCCGCGCCGGGTGCGGATGAGATCTGGGCCAATCTTCCGCCGAAGCGAGTATATGGCGGAATCGACGACGTTGCTCATCGGCTCTACGAGATCGTCGTAGATGTGCGCTTCGATCTCCGACCGCGCCACGACCTTGCCGCCCCGCAGAGCTAGGAATTCGATGAGGCGCCATTCGCGGGCCGTGAGGTCGATCTCTTTTCCGTTCCTTTCGATATGGCGTCTTCCGAGATCTAGCCGAAGAGGGCCGACATTGATGAGCGCGGATTTTTCCCCGTACGCTCGCCTGCAGAGGGCTGCAACTCGTGCGAGCAACTCCTCTGTCGCGAACGGCTTTACGAGGTAATCGTCTGCGCCCTGCCGCAACCCATCCACCCGATCGGCGACCGTATCGCGAGCGGTGAGGAGGAGGACGTGAGTCTTGCACCCGGCGAAGCGGAGCTTCCGCAGGATGGTCAAGCCATCCAGCTTCGGAAGCATCACATCGAGGATGAGCACATCGTATTCCGTCGTTTCGGCTGCTTCGAGGCCGTCCTCGCCATTGTCACAGGTGTCCACGGCATAGCCTGAGTGGCGCAATGCTTTCGACACCGCGCGGCGCAGGATTTGGGAGTCTTCAACAAACAGGAGGCGCATGAATTACATGAGCATGCGTCGTGGGAATGAAAAGCAAGCGCTCCGCCCCAGCCGCGGAGCGGAAGGGGCGGAGGACGCCGAGTTACTTAGCCGCCTTCTTTTTCTCGTCCTTGGCTTCTTTTGCCTCGTCCTTCGCGGTCTCGACTTCGACGGAGACGAGCGCCCCCGTCACGGCATCGACGTTCACCTCCGTTGTGTCTTTTGTGCCCGGCGTGGCCATGTCGAACGACCAGATCAGCCGGCCCTTTTCCTCCTCGAGTTCGGCTTCTTTAATTTTGCCGTTCGGCACCTTATCGAGCGCGGTCTTTTCCGCCTGTTCCTTGGTGATCTTTGCCTTCGCGGCGAGTTTCGATTCGTCTTTGCTCTTGGCGTGAGCGGATGTGGCTCCCGCCGCAGCAAACGCAGCGATGGCGAGGATGGATGTAAGTGTGTTTAGTTTCATGGATTTTATTTGTATAACGCGGGCGGATTCGCCTGCGCAGCACACCATTGACGGGCCTAGATGATGGCACGATGACGGTTTGGAAATAACTCGCAGTCGCGGCGGATTTTAGCCGCAAAAAGGAAGATCGGAGCGATCGGATGCCGAGAAGGAAAGTCGGATCCGTGGCCGGGCAGCCGCATCCGCGGAGCTTTCCATGAACTGCGGCGTTTAGATTGCCCGCAATCGCACGATGGCGATACGTACTGCCCGCCATGAAATGCTAGCGTGCCGTTGAGATAACTCGTGCTTCACGTCCGATGGTGCTACCGCGCCTCAGCCTTGCGGTTCAGCCGGATCTGGCCTAGCGAAGAAGCGCTCCCGCTTCCTGGCGTCGGGACGTGGTGCGAAAAGCGACGCTGCGCGCGGAATTGATCTGCGCGAGACGGTACTCGAGATAATCGGCGGCTCCGGTGGCGGCCTTTGCCAGTTCTGTGCCGTGGCCGAGTTCATTTCCGAGCAAGCGGAGGGTTGCCAGCGCTTCGGGACGCTGTGTATCGGCCAGAGCCTGGACGGCGGAGAGGCGGTACACGGGATTGGTGCGAGTTTCGCGAGCCCAGCGCGGCAGCATCTCAAGGGCGACATCGGGGTAGAAGCGGGCGATCCCGTAGAGGGCGTAATGGCGCGTGGCAGGCTCTCCATTGAGCAATTCATTGCGCCAGAAGTCCCATTCGCGTTCGGGGTCGATGGCGTAGTAGCGCATGGCCACAGGGCGCGCGTTCGGATCAATCATCGCTTCAATCTTAAGCTGGGGGTCGATGGTCATCGTCAGGTTCTCCTCCTTGATCTTCAGTTCGCGGAGTGTGGCGAGGGCGGTCACGATCTCAAAAGTGTCGGTGCGGAACGCGTCGGTGTTGAACCGGCTCGGGAGGGGAGTGGAGGCGAGGGTGAACTTTGCGACGGCGCTGAGGGGGAGATTCTCGATGAGGGCGAGAGCGGCCGTCTGAATGGAGGCGAGCGGGATTTCGGGGCGATCCTGCACGAAAGCCAGCAGGGGCTCGATGCGGGGGAGACTGCCATAAGAAAGGGCGAATGGGGAGTCGGCCAGCGCATTGCTCGACCGTGCAGCAACGGTGTGGAGCATAAGCTCCTCCGTTTTTCCTGGCGCGATATCGATCTGGCCGGGATGGACGTTCACGACCGTGCTGTGGTCGCCTTCGAACATCTGGCCGACGGGTATGGTCAGATGGATCGGCCCGTCGCTCTTATTCATGAGCATGATTTTCATGCGATCCCGGCCATTGCCGATGAATTCAGCGAGGATCTTTTTCTGTTCGAAGGCCATCGCGAGATCGACGGTGAGAGGCTCCACACTCGCTTGAACCGTTGCGGCGGAAGCCTGCGGTTTCGCCGGGATCTTCGCGATGGAGGCCGGCGCGGGAGAGGCCTGCGGCCAGAGGAAAACGGTCGCCAGCAGCGCGGATGCGGCCGACCCTGCGTACAGAGCTTTCTTATTCATGGGCCTTTCCTTAGAGCATGAGGCGAGCCACGGACGGGACGATATGCGCTGCGAAACGGGTGGATTTCGGAAGAAGAAGCGCTGAATTTGCTGCATTTGCCTTCGGAGATAAGATCGAGATCAACCGTATGATTCCGTATTCCGACCTGATCGAGCGCATGCTCCTGCAGACCGACCTGCTTCAGAAGCTGACCTCGGTGGAGCCGCTTAAATGGGATCTGCCGGGACGCATCCGCGAGACGAGCGATGCCGAGCTGAGCGGTGGGAGGGCGGTAATGGATGCAGGCGCTTTCCGACTGGTGCGGGGCGCGCTCTACTATGCGGCGGATGCGCTGGAGGACGCACATCGGGTCTTTCAAGACGAATCGAGCGACCTCGGCTCGTATTGCCACGGCATGTTACATCGGCGCGAGCCGGATTTTGACAATGCGCGGTATTGGTTTCGGCGCGCTGGGCGGCTGCCATTCTTTGCGAGGCTTCACGCGCGTGCTTCTGAGATTTCGCCCGTGGCTGCAAGGCAGCCGGGATGGGATCCGTATCTTTTTACGGGCGAATGCGAGCAAGCGCGCTTTGGCGCGGTCGAGAAGGTGAAGGAACTGGGGATGGTGCAGCTCGCGGAATTTGAGGTGGTGATGGACTACTGCTGGCGGCAGACGTTTCAGGGATCACGCAATGGGTGAAGTGCGCCGGAGATTCGGTTGCTTGCGAAGGAGCGCGCGATAAAGAATCGCGCGAACCGCGTTGAGTTTTTCCCGCAAGGCGATGCTTCCTTCGGCGACAATGCGGATGGCCCACGCATGACTGCGAAGGCGGCTGCAGCCGACCCATGCCGCCGGATGGTGCAGTGCGTGGATTTCCGCGAGAAAATCCGCTCCGGCGCGCAGATGCGGCGAGATCGAGAGGCAGCTAGCGTAGTAAGGAGCGGCGAAGCTCGCGAGGAGCGCGGCGCTGGATTCGCTGCCGGAGGCAAGCCGATAACGCTCACGAAAGATGTGATCGTCGCCGAGGAATGCGTCGGTGGACCACGCGAGGCTGGCGAATGCGAACTGCTCGCCGGACGCGACCCGGCCGGGGGCGATCGCCTCGAAGTAGAGCAACTCGGCCGTTTCCTCCAAATGGATTTCGGTTTTCTGCCGGTAGCGCGCGCCGGATTGAGGGATGAAAAGCTCCGGCCAAACATCGAGGAAACCGCCACTGGCGACGTAAAACTGCTGAGTGACACAGGCTGGCTCGCTTGTGGCGCGATGCACCCGGCTGGAACTGGGCGATGTGAGCAGGAGGCTCGCTCCACGCTCCACGGAGACGCGGCACGAAAGGCGGTCGCACGAAAACAGGCCTGCAGTCGGATTGACGATATTCACCACGAGTGTCTTCTCGTCGAAGTGCGGCTTGCTCACATGGAACGGAGCGCTAAAAGACTGGCTTCGGAGCGAAGAGCGCACACGGTCGTCCAGGCCGCACACAAGATCGAGATGGCCGGTCAAGGGTGTGCGGGAAGCTTCGCGTGGGCGGTTCCGAACAGTACTTCGCGACGCAGCCATGCCAGCAGATCGTCCTTGCCCTTGCTCGATCGAAGATCCGCAAAAAGGAATGGCTTCGCGCCGCGCATCAATTTGGAGTCACGGGCCATTACATCGAGATCGGCCCCGACATGCGGCGCGAGCTCCGTCTTGTTTATCAGCAGCAGATCACTGTGACGGATCGCTGGACCGCCCTTTCGCGGGATTTTATCACCCTCGGCCACATCGATAACATAAATAAAGGCATCGACCAACTCAGGAGAAAATGTGGCGGAGAGATTGTCACCGCCACTTTCGACAAGGATAAGATCGAGGCCGGGATGTCGCTTTTCCAGCTCAGCAATAGCGGCGGAGTTCATGCTGGTATCGTCGCGGATGGCGGTATGAGGACAGCCGCCGGTTTCAACGCCGATCACATGATCGGAAGGCAGCGCCTGATTGCGGACCAGAAATTCGGCGTCTTCGCGTGTATAGATGTCGTTGGTTACGACGGCGATCTGGAGCTCATCGCGAAGCCACTCGCAGAGCCGGAGGACGAGCATGGTTTTGCCCGAGCCGACTGGACCGCCGATGCCGATACGAATGGGTCTGTTCACGATTGAGATGGCATACGCCGTATTTTTCTACTGCCTACGAAATAAAAAGGCGCTCGTGGGCGTACTCGTGGCGCATGGCCGCAATTTCAAGGATTGGATTGAACCATCCTGCATCTTCGCGAGCGATGAGCAGCGATCCCGCGACGGCCGCGTCTATCTTAGCCGCTGCCGCGCGGAGCACGCGCTGGCATCCGGATTGGCCTATGCGAATGAGCTTCATCGCGCAGGCGCAGGCGGAGGCGAGAGATTGATAGGCATGGGAGGCAAGCGCAGCGTTGAGCGGGATCTTACCGGAAGCGGCCTGCAAAGCGCAGACGGCAAGGTGGTGGCCGGGAGTGAGGCCATTGGCGACTCGCATTGCAAAGGCGTGCACAAAATGGGAATCGCAAATGCCGCACAGCGCTTTCAATCGCTGGTTCCCGATTTGGATGCTTCCGGAACGCGCCTCGACAGGCAATTTCCAGGAGCTCAGTTCCCGGTCGATGGCGCAGAGATCCAAAACCTCCTCCGCGGACGCAGCGTCGAAGGCGAAGCGAAGATAGGGTAAATCGCAGTTGCGAAGGGCCGGGAGGATTTGAAGGTGGAGAAATTGCAAAAGGGAAGATTCGTCTGAAACAACGTTGAGGCGGACCAGCTCTTCGAGACCGGTGGAGTGAGCATAGGCTCCGGTGGGAAACAACGCGTCTCCCGTTTGCAGGAGGAACGGGAGCCAATCGAGAGTTGCGTCTGTTGGCTTCATGGCGAACGCAGTGGGTGTCACGCGTGGGAATGCCCGTGGCTGTGCCCGCCAGACGCGGGACTGAAAACGGCCTCGATGACGTGAAAATGGATCCCCTCCCGATTGAAGAGCTGTCGAAGAGCGGGGTCGTCGGCAACACGAAAGGCGTTGCGAAGAGGCTGCATTTGAAAATGCAAATTGCCGACGGTCCAGCCAAGCCATGCAGCGCGGGAAGGATCGCTGTCCAGCGCGACCTCGAGTACGGACTCCGGGGACTGGGCGATGCGATATGCGGATACCGAGGTTTCAGCAAACACGTCTTCGTCGTGAAGCGGGTGTTCAAGCTCGAAGCCAAATTCAGATCCATCATCGGCCGCTCCACGCCAGCGGCGCCTCGCAAGTGTGTGGCGATCCACCCGGAGTGGAACGATCCGCTTTGCTGAGTCGAAGCCGTGCAGATGCCCGCGGATCAGTTGCATCTCAGAAGAGAAAGTAACGCTGCGCCATGGGCAAAACGGATGCGGGCTCGCATCGAAGCTCACGTCCGTCGGCCTTCACAATGTAAGTCTCCGGATCGACGTCAATGCGAGGCAGCGCATCGTTCCATAGCAAGTCGCGCTTTGTGATCTTGCGGGTGTTATATACAGCAGCGAGGCGCTTGCGGAGATTCAGGCGCTCCAGATTTCCCGACCGCAGCGCCGCAGCTCCCACGAAAGTGAGGGATGTGGCGTATTTAGCCTTGCCATGCGCGGCGAACTGAGGTCGGTAAAAAGACGGTTGAGGAGTCGGGATGCTGGCATTGGGGTCGCCCATGTTGGCGCATGCAATCATGCCTCCTTTCAACACAAGCTCTGGTTTTACGCCGAAGAATGGCGGTTTCCACACGACCATATCGGCAAATTTTCCAACTTCCAGTGAACCGACTTCATGCGAGACGCCGTGAGTAATAGCGGGATTGATTGTGTACTTTGCGATATAACGAAGGGCGCGGAAGTTATCGGCGCGCCATTCGCGCGCCGAGGCCGCGCCGGGAGGAGGCGGAAGCTGGCCGAACTGCGTCTTCATCTTGTGGGCCGTCTGCCAGGTGCGAATGATAACCTCGCCGACGCGCCCCATCGCCTGCGAATCGCTCGACATCATGGAAAATGCGCCGAGATCGTGCAGCAGATCCTCGGCGGCGATCGTTTCTGGCCGAATGCGGGATTCTGCAAAGGCGACGTCCTCCGGGATCTTTGAGTCAAGGTGGTGGCAGACCATCAGCATATCGAGATGCTCATCGATTGTATTGACGGTAAATGGGCGTGTGGGATTGGTGGAGGAGGGGAGCACATTGGCCTCGCCGCACACCTTTATAATGTCGGGTGCATGACCGCCACCGGCGCCTTCGGAATGATAAGTATGGATGGTTCGCCCTTTGAATGCCCGAATGGTATCCTCGACAAATCCCGATTCATTCAAGGTATCCGTGTGAATTGCGACCTGGACATCCAATTCATCGGCAACGGAGAGGCAGCAATCGATCGCGGCGGGTGTGGCGCCCCAATCCTCGTGGAGCTTAAGGCCGATGGCGCCAGCGAGAACTTGCTCTCGCAGCGGTTCTGGGGTCGAACAGTTGCCCTTGCCGAGGAAGCCGAGATTCATCGGGTATTCCTCCGCAGCTTCCAGCATGCGATGCATGGACCAAATGCCTGGTGTGCAGGTAGTCGCATTGGTGCCCGTGGCAGGGCCCGTGCCGCCGCCGATCATCGTGGTTATGCCGCTGGCGAGCGCGTGCTCGATTTGCTGCGGGCAGATAAAATGGATATGGGTATCGATGCCTCCCGCGGTAACAATGCAGCCTTCCGCCGCGATCACCTCCGTAGCGGCTCCGATAATCATGGCGTGGCGCACCCCCGTTTTCGGATCGGCAAAAGCCGATCCCAAGCCGCTTTGGATCCCTGGGTTTCCGGCATGGCCGATGCCAGCGATGCGCCCCCCTTTGACGCCGATGTCGGCTTTCACGATTCCGAGGACCGGATCAAGAATGAGCGCATTGGTGAGGACGAGGTCGAGCGACTCGGAATCGAGCGCCGTCGGCGACTGGCCCATGCCGTCGCGAATCACCTTTCCACCGCCAAACTTAACCTCGTTGCCGATGCCGCCTCCCTCCGCGATGAGATCGCGTTCGACCTGTATGAACAGAGCGGTATCGGCGAGGCGCACGCGGTCTCCGAGAGCCGGTCCGTACATTTCCGCGTATTGTTTCCGAGTAAGTTCGAGCGGCATCGTTGCTAGTTAAAGCTTGCCGTTAACCAAGCCATTCAAGCCATGCACTTCGCGCAAGCCCGCGAGAGCGACCAATTCCACCAGGCGCGTGTCGCCCGGCTCAAATCGGATGGCGGTTCCGGCGGCTATGTTCAAACGGTAGCCGCGGGCAGACGGGCGATCGAAGCGAAGAGCGGTGTTGACCTCGTAAAAGTGGAAGTGGCTGCCAATTTGGATCGGGCGATCACCGGTGTTTGCCACTTCCACGCGCTTCGTCGCGAGCCCCACATTCGTGGGCATACTCGGGGCGCCATCTGGAGAAATGATTTCGCCGGGGATCACGGTTGGGAAGTATGGAATGTCATCGCACCGGCTGATGGACTGTCACGAGCTTTGTGCCGTCCGGAAAAGTGGCCTCGACCTGCACCTCGTGAATCATCTCAGGCACTCCCTCCATTACATCGGAGCGCGAGAGGATGTTCGTTCCGTGACTCATCAACTCGGCGACGGTCCGCCCGTCGCGAGCACCTTCCATGATCTCGCAGGTGATAATGGCAATTGCCTCCGGGTAGTTGAGCTTCAATCCGCGGTTCTGGCGGCGGCGCGCCAGTTCGGCGGCGACGACGATCAATAATTTTTCCTGTTCTCTGGGTGAAAGATGCACAGCGCCTTAAACCGTAAGGTGCTCGCGAACAACGGCATCGGTCAAGCAGCCAATGGCTCCGGAGGCGACAATGGCTCCACGATCCATGATCGCAAATTGGTCGGCAAGTTCACGGGCGAAATCGAGATATTGCTCGACAAGAAGGATGCTCATCTTTCCTTCGGCCCGTAGCTGGCGGATGGTTTCGCCGATCTGATCGATGATATTCGGCTGAATGCCCTCTGTCGGTTCGTCGAGCAGGAGGACTCTCGGTTCGGTGAGAAGCGCGCGGCCGATTGCGAGTTGCTGTTGCTGGCCGCCAGAGAGCATGCCGCCTTTGCGGCGGAGAAAGTCCTTTAGGACTGGGAAGAGCTGGAACACCCAATCGAGCGTGGCGCTCATCTTTTTGCCCTGAGTGACTGCGCCGATCTTCAGATTCTCCTCCACTGTAAGATGCGGGAAGATTTCCCGCCCCTGCGGAACGTAGCCCAGGCCGGCTCGGGCCCGCGATTCCGGCGAGAGTGATGTGATTTCCATTCCGCCCAGTCGTACGATCCCCTTCCGGGGACGGAGCAGGCCCGTGATTGTACGGAGCGCGGTCGTCTTGCCGACACCGTTGCGCCCCATCAGGCAGAAAACGCTTTTCTGCGGAACTTCGAAGCTTACGCCGCGTAATATCGGGGAGCCGCCGATGGATGCTTCGATATTGGAGAGCGTTAACATTAATTCTTGATGTGCTTCCGGCCCAGATAGACTTCCTTTACCTTTTCGTTGTTCTGCACGACATCGACGGCGCCCTCGCACAAGACCCTGCCTTGGTGAAGCACCGTGACCTTTCGGCCTTGGGCGATCTGGCGCACGAATACCATATCGTGTTCGATAACAACGATCGTGTGTTTTCCAGCCAGGCTGAGAAGCAATTCTCCCGTGCGTGCGGTCTCTTCGTCCGTCATGCCCGCCGCCGGCTCGTCCACGAGAAGCAGCTTTGCATTTTGGGCGAGGAGCATGCCGATCTCGAGCCACTGCTTCTGACCGTGGGCGAGAGACCCTGCCTTCCAGTCTGCCTTCTCGCGAAGATTGATCGTTTTCAAGATTTCATGAATGCGATCGTTTTGCGTCGAGGAGAGCCTCGAAAATAGGCTAGCCCAGACTCCACGCGGCCCTTCAAGGGAGAGCACCAGATTCTCGAAAACGGTGTGGTCGGTATAAACGGTCGGAGTCTGAAACTTTCTCCCAATGCCGAGCCGGTAGATTTCGTATTCGCTCATGCGCGTCAAGTCAAGCTCCCCGCCGAACTCGATTGAGCCGGAATCCGGCTTTGTGCGGCCCGTGATGAGGTCGAGAAAGGTTGTCTTTCCGGCTCCATTTGGGCCGATCACCGTGCGCAATTCGCCATCGTCGAGATAGAAGGAGAGATCGTCGATAGCTTGAAATCCCGAGAACGATTTGTTGAGGCCCTCGGCGGCGAGAAGAAACGGGCGCTGTTTCATGCTTTTGCGCCTTCGATCTTTTCCGGCGGCGGGAGCGCCTGCGAGCTGGCGGAGGCGCCGTCTTCCGCCCGGTTGCGGCTGGACGCCCAAATGCTCTTCAACTGCGACGGCAGGCCGACGATCCCTTTAGGCATAAGCAACACGACAAATATAAACACGCTGCCAAGGAATATGAGCCACTGGTCGGGAAACTTCTGTGTTGCCCAGCTTTTAAGAGCATTTACGAGGATCGCGCCCAAGATCGGGCCGAGCAGTGTTCCGCGACCACCGACCGCACACCAGACGACCGCTTCAAGGGAGCGCTCAGTCGTCATTTCGCTTGGATTGATGATGCCCACTTGTGGAACATACAGAGCTCCGCCAATGGCTGCGATCGCCGCGCAGCCGACGAAGATGAGAAGCTTGTAGTTTGCCGCGGCGTAACCGGAGAAAAGCACGCGAGTCTCGCTGTCCCGAATGGCTCGCTGCACGAGACCGAATTTCGTGCGAGTGAGCCATCGGCAGCCTGCGAACACGGAGAGGAGGAGAATCGATGTGCAAATGAAGAGAGCGCGCTTGGTGGAAGCCGCATGCACATCGCACCCGAGGATCGTCTTAAAGTCGGTAAATCCGTTATTGCCTCCCATGAGAAGATCGTTTCGGAAAAACATCAAGGAGACCGCATAAGTCAATGCTTGGGTAAGGATGGAGAAATAGACGCCCTTTATCCTGGAGCGAAAGGCAAGGAACCCAAAACAGAGCGCGAGCAAACATGGAAGCAGAATGACCATTGCCGCGGCAAAGCCAACGGAATGGAATGGCCGCCAAAACCACGGGAGAAAGGTATGGCCGAGGAATACCATAAAATCGGGCAGCAGATTCGGGTTCTTTCCGTCCCGCGCATACGACCCGAGCTTTCCGATCATCAGCATGAGATTCATCCCGAGCATGTAGCCGCCAAGGGAAAAGAAAACAGATTGCCCCAATGAAAGCAGGCCGGTGTATCCCCAGAGGAGATCCACGCTTATGGCAAGCACGGAGTAGCATAGATACTTCCCGAAGAGCGCGAGCAGGTAGTCGGGCAGGATACCCGTCACGCTAAGCGCCGGAAGGACAAAAACCAGCAAGACGACGCTGAGCGCGAGGAGGAGCCATTCTCGTTTCGAGAAAACGCAATTCATATGCTTACGACTCAAGGCTGCGGCTGCGCGTTACAAAAAGCCCGGCGGGCTTCCACTGAAGGAAAAGGATAATTGCGGTAAGCACGAGGATTTTTCCGAGGACGGGATTGAGCAGGATTTGCTGCAACGATTGATCGGAGATGCCAATGGCTAGAGCGCTCAAGACCGTTCCGGCCAGGCTGCCGACACCGCCAACGACGACCGTCATGAAGGCTCCGACGATATAATCCTGGCCGAGGATGGGCCCGACGTTTCCGATCTGGCTGAGGAATGCTCCGGCAAGCCCCGCGAGACCGCTTCCAAACGCGAACGTGAGCATATTGACACGCTCGGTGCGGACTCCAACGCAAGCTGCCATATTGCGGTTTTGCATGACGGCGCGGATCAACAGTCCGAGCGGAGTCTTATTCAGCAAAAGCCAAGTGCCTGCGATGATGAGCGCCGCGAATCCGATGACGAAGACCCGGTTCCAACCGAGAATTACGTCAAAGACCGTCCAGTTTCCGCTCAACCACCGGGGCGAATAGACTTGGACATTGTTGGCGCCGAAGACGAGTCGAAAGAGTTGCTGAAGCACGAGCGACATGCCCCACGTCGCGAGAAGCGATTCGAGCGGGCGCCGGTACAGAAACCGAATGACGCATCGCTCCAGTATCAAGCCCACGATCGCCGCTGAGATAAATGCTATCGGAAGCGCGACGACGAAGTACCAATCGTACGCCGCTGCGCCCGCATTGAACCCCCGGAAGTGAATAGGATAGCCGAGCGGCGAAAGTTCCACGCCTGCCCCGAAAATGTTTTGAACCAGATAGGTCGCATATGCGCCGACTGCTATCAGCTCTCCGTGCGCCATATTGATCACACCCATCAAGCCGAATGTGATCGCGAGCCCAATTGCTACAACGAGCAGCACAGAGCCAAGTGACAGCCCGCGAAACAGGGTGCCGTAGAAATTTACCACCGAGAGGTGCTGCTCGATCAGGCGCAATGCCGCATGCGCGGCCTTGGCGACGGTGGGCGCGGCAACGTCCGAATCTGTTGCGAGTTGGAGAAGCGCGTCGCGGCTGGAAAGCGAGCGGAGCACACCCAATTCCTGTGCGGCATGGATCTGAACTGCGGAATCGCTGGATTTGAGCTGGATCTGGGCGATCGCCTCCCGCAGGGCGCGCTTGACCGCGGAATCGGTTTCGATGGATTGCCGTGCCAGAAGCACAGGGAGCTGTGCGGGATCCTGAGAGAGACCCATTTGGCTTATCGCGTTAAAGCGAGTGTGCGGGTCGGGTGACGCAATCGCGAATAGTTCGAGCACCGAGTGCATAACGACGCGCAGATCGCTGCTGGTATCGGCAGCGTCGAGATCGGTGCAGAGGAGCCGGGCAGCCGAGCCATCTGCATTTTTGAGCGATTCTCCCGTATCGATTCGAGTTGCGGCCTGCTTTCCATCCGCATCCTTTGGACCGGAAAGTTGAACCGCCAGCTTGGAGCCTTCTGGCGCATCAAGCAGACCAGAGGGAGCCGTGCAGATGAAAGTGCCCCCTTCTTTCCAGGCGGTGAGAAGATCGTGAACGGTCGCGTCTGTCGAGCCTGTCAGGGATCCAACGAGTTTCACCTGTTCATCCGCGTCCTCAGTTACGATGGCTTTCGCGATTGCAACGCGTGGACTTTCGGCGTGGGCAGCCAGGGTGGCAAAGCAAAATGCAGCCGCAAATCCCAGGAGCGGGCGGAGAAATGGAAGGAGAGGCACGGTCTTAATAGAAAAGAGGGCGGGGGATTGGACCGCGCCCTCTTCTGAGTTCTATCGGAAGCGTAGCGCCGTCTAGTTCGAAGCGGTTTTGGTTTTGAATGTCCCCATCAGATGCGGCTCGCCAACGACGTTGGGATATTCTTTGAGGATCTTAAACTGTCCATCGGCCTTCGTTTCTCCAATATAGACGTTTTTTGTTAGATGGTGATTCTTTTGCGACTTCACCATTCCACCTGGGCCATCGAATTCGATCCCTTCTTCGAGCGCTGCAACGACTTTCGTCACCTCGAAGCTCTTCGCTTTTTCGACTGCTTTTTTCCAGAGATACACGCCATCGTAGCTCAGCACCATCGGTGAGCAGGTTACGCGGCCCTCGGCCTTCACGCCCTTCACATCCGCATCCGGGGCGCCCGTCACCTTAGGACTCTTGACCCATGAGAGGAAGTTTGTCACGAATTTCTTGTTGGCCGGCGATTTGATTGACTCGAAATAGGTCCAGCAGCCGAGTTGGCCGACGAGTTGCTTTGCCGGCAGGCCGCGAAACTCATCCTCTGAAATCGAGAAGGAGCAGACTGGGCAGGTCTCCGCTGTCAACCCGGCGGCTGCATACTCCTTGAAGAAGGGGACGTTTGTGTCGCCATTCAGCGTGTTGATGACGCAGGCCTTTCCACCGGCGGCGAATTGTTTGATCTCAGCGACGATCTGCTGATAGTCGGTGTGTCCGAACGGCGTGTATTTTCCAGCGGAAATGATTTTGCCGGAGTCATCCTTCTTGATTCCGCCGCCGATATTCTCGATCGGTACGCCCTTGCTCAAGAGGTACTCGAGGAGGATGAGATTGGTTGTCTGTGGATAGACATAATCGCTTCCGAGGAGATAAAATTTCTTTTTCCCCTTCGATAGGAGGTAATCGACAGCGGGCGTCGCCTGTTGATTCACGGCCTCGGCTGTATAGAAGATGTCTGGAGACTCTTCCTCGCCCTCGTACTGCACCGGGTAGAAGAGAAGCCCCTTGTCGGCTTCGAATACTGGGAGCACGGATTTGCGGCTTACCGAAGTCCAGCAACCGAACGTAACGGCGACCTTATCCTGTTCCAGCAATTGGTGGGCCTTTTCAGCGAAGAGCGGCCAGTTCGATGCGCCATCGACGACGACCGGTTCGATCTTCTTACCCATCACGCCCCCGGCCTTGTTGATTTCGTCGAACGTGAACAGCAGCACGTCGCGAAGAGATGTCTCGGAGATCGCCATCGTGCCAGATAGCGAGTGAAGTACGCCGACTTTGACGGTGTCTTCTTCGGCATGCGAAGAGAAGGCGAGCGCGGTGGATGCAGCCGTGGCGAGAGCCAGGCCGAGTAGTTTTGTGGATTTCATGGTGGTTGGTGGATGAGTGAAAGTGAGCTAACGCTGAGAAAAGTCGGGGATCGGAGAGCGCCGGACGCGGGAGAGGGGTGGTCGCAGTCACCGAAGAGTGCGCCTGAAGCCGGATCGGGTTTCGGTCTCCTCCGGGGGTTGAACCTGGGTTGAACCCCGGAGGAGCCGCAAGAAACCAAAAGTAACAATGCAGCCTGCTAACAAACAAGCTGGAGTCCGCGTATTAACCCCTCACGGCAGGGGATAAACCGATTTGGGATGGTTTAAAACGCGAGGGCCAGGCCGCCCGAGAAGACCACCTCATTGCGGTGGCTGCCGCGGATGTCGCCGCCGGTCGCAGGGGTGTTGAAGTTCGCGAGGACGCGCTCCAGGTAGTAGTACGTCGCGCCGGCGTTGACCGTCCATGCG
>JBBSFI010000033.1:0-49942 GCA_038238905.1 Chthoniobacterales bacterium
CCAACCCCGAGCGCTTCGTCAACAAACCGCCCCAGCCACCACAAAAACCAACCGCTGTCTGGATCAATCCACCGACAAACAAGCTCCAGACGCAAGCCTAATCTCCCGATCCGGCTGTCTCAAAATCATTGACACGTTCCGTGGACAACATCGCTGCTACACACTTCCGTTCTGCGGAAACGCTCGTCAAGCTCGCCGAAGAGTTTGGAGATCATATCCACATTCGGGTGATTGAGAACTCGTCCCACCACCCCATGAAGACGATCTCGCTGGGCGATCTTGTGGACAAACAGGCCAGAAGTGTTGACCATCTGCGCAAAATGGCGCAAACTGTGCGGTGCAGGAAAAGGTCGGTGACGTGACCGTAGGAACCAAGCCCAAGGCGGGCTTCGGAAAATTCACTATCGTGAGGACGAAGCGCAAATTCACTCCCGGAGTCGTTGTGAAGAAGTTAATCAAAACTGCACACGCCGTCGTTCAAGGGAAAAAGCCTGTGTCTGCAGAGGCCCGGGTTGATCATGCCGTGGACCGGATGGTGACAGGTTTGAACGCAGTTCGGCGGTCGGGGGTAATGCCAAAGGTCTATTGACCGCTTCTGGCGTTGGCGCGTTGTTTGGCGGGCAGGGCGACGTCGGCCCGTAGTCCCGTTCACTCCGGTCTGAAGTAAAACGATTGGGTTTGGGACGTGGGTACTGGCTTGGGCCCGACGCCAAAGAATCTCCATTGCCGATTCCCCGTACACGGAGATATTCGATCGGTATGGAACGCCTGCCATCCGAACCGAAATCGAACGACGCGTTCGTGGATCTTATCCTGCCGGTTCCTGAGGGGCGGATGCCCGTTTTGCCGGCGATCACTCCGGCAGAGGCGTTTGCTTTAAACGATGAACTGGTGGCGCGCACCGTCTATGACGAGAAGTACATGCAGGAAAGCCTGGCTCATAAAAATCCAGAGCGTTTTGTAATGTAAGGCTCGGAGGGAAACTGGGAGGAACTTTTTCGTTTGCAGCGAGGCCGGTCGCTACGGATGCTGCCGCTCCTTGCACCACGCTGGGATTCTCCCGACCTTCACTTTTCCAAACAACCCATTTATGAAATTCCTTCTTCTCCTTTTGGCAGCGGCGACGGCCTTGAGCACAGCGGCATTTGCCGAGGATAAAGAGATCACGATCGAAGCGGGACGCGCGCCTGCGTTGAAGCTGAGCGTTCCCAAGGAGGCGGAGGTGACGAGGAAGGGGGACAAGACGACCGTGCAGGTGAAGACATTGTTCATCTACATCTGGCGTGTGCCAGCCGCGAAATCGATCGCAGACGCTGTCTCCGAGGCTGGCGAAATCATCAAAGGGGAGTTTGTGAAATTCACCGTTCAGTCGAAGGAGACCATCAAGGTGCTCGGGCACGAAGCGACGCATCTGAAGGGCAAAGGGGAAGAGGCGGACGACAATGACCCGGGCACGGCAGACGTGGTGCTATTCACCGACGGCAAGAATGTGTATGCGGCGTGCGTACACGGTGAGCGCGACCAAGCCGTGAAGGAGCGCCCGGAGCTTTTGAAGGCGCTGGCTTCGGCGACAGCGCTCTGAGGGGCTAGGCCGATTCAGGCATGCTGCGATGCGGTCACGGTGCGTCCAACAGGCGGAAGTAATCGCGGAAGAACCAGCTCTCTGGCGCGCGGGCGATGATCAGATCGGACGCGATTCTCGCTATGGCGGTCTTCACGAACGAGAGCCTGCGGAATCGCGACGTGAGCCGACTTGCAATGGCCTGACGGACATTCCGAGTGCGCTGGTACTCAGAGAGGGCCTCGGCAAGAGTGCAGGTTTGAGGAACCTTGGAAAGAACGTGCGCGAGCGACCTGGCATCCTCCATCGCCATACCGGCGCCGAGCCCTGTGTGAGGCTCGAAGCCGTGCGCGGCGTCCCCAATGAGCGCGACGCGTCCTTTGCTCCAATCCCGGAGCGTGACGCGAGATAGCGCGGTCTCTGTGATGGACGCCTCCTCGACGCCCTCGAAAATGCCGGAAAGCACATCGCGGCTGATTGGGAAAAGCTCCTTCAATTTCTGAAGTTTCGGCATGGCGGCATCCCGTCCATCAGGCACAACTCGTGAGCTGAAGAAGATGCCGAGCGCGCGCGGGCCCTCGTCGAAGAGGGCGATGCATGTGCCAGGGCCAAGATATTCGACCATCCCCTGCTCCGGCACAAACCGCCTGTGGACGAAGACATACCAGGCGCGCCAGCCGATCCAGCGTTGATGGCCCGGTCCAAAGACGGTTTTTCTTAAAGTCGAACCGATGCCATCAGCTCCGACGACGAGGTCACAGACGCCCGCCGTCCCATCGCTCAGCGTCACTTCCACTCTATCCGCGGACTGGGAAAGGCTTCGGATTTCTACGCCGAGACGGAGCCTGGCTCTATCCACGCGCGACAAAGCAAGGCTGTGGAGCGCCTGGCGTGAGACCTGGGTGTACGCCATGCGATACCGCTCATAGAATGGGTCGAAGCGGACCGAGCGCAAAGCGCGTCCGGCGGTATCGAAGAGATCGTATGTGCGCATGCGCACTCCGGCGCGGTCGAACTCAGCAGCGAGTCCGAGTTCGGCGAAAAGCCTCCTTGTATTACTCCAGACTCCTAGCGAATAGCCTTGGGAATTCCAGTCGCTGGCGCGCTCTAGGAGTTCGCAGTCAATCCCCCTCTGTTCGAGCAAAGCGGCAAGCATCATCCCACCCATGCCTCCGCCGGAGATCAGGACCTTCATGAGGTGGCGTTAAAACCTGATCGATGGGCCATGCCGAACGGACGGCACGGGTCGCGGCGAGGGCAACCCTCCTTTTCAAAGCAGGGGCGCATCCGTAAGAACCACGGGGAGCGTATTAAAATCGGGCAAACGGACATCACTTTCTGAATCAACCTTACATAAATTCGATCGGGTGCGCCACGCCGCTGCACGATCTCCAGCCGCTTTTTCTCGCGGAAATCCCGCGCTTTCTTGGAATTCACGCAAAGACGATTGCCAAGATCGCGCAATTTTCGCAGATCGACAGAAGATTCACGGTATTGGAAGATCCATGCGGCTTCTATCGATTCGACACGGGCGAAACACCCGGAACCGAGGCGCGCATGAAAGTGTACGCGAGCGAGGCTCCCAAGCTTGCGCTGGAAGCTGCGATGAAGGTCGTCACACCCGCCGTACGCGACGCGATCACGCACGTGGTCGTGAGCACTTGCACCGGATTTGTGGCGCCGGGATTGGAGAGCCAGCTCATCGGGCATTTGCGGCTGCGGCCCGATACGAAGCGGCTGACGGTGGGCTTCATGGGGTGTTCCGCCGGCCTTACGGCTTACGAGGCGGCGTCAAATATCATAATGTGCGACGCATCATCCACCGTGCTGGTGGTGGCGTGCGAACTTTGTTCGCTTCATCTGCAGAAACCGGGGCCGGAAATCAGCGATGAGGAAAGGAAAGTGCAAGCCCTGGGATTTGCCCAGTTTGCGGACGGGGCGGCGGCTTCGATTGTGAGTTCGAAACCCGAAGGGCTTCGGATCGGCCCGTTTCACTCGACGCTTTTCCCGGAATTTGCGGAGTACATCACCTGGAAAATAGGCGACCAAGGTTTTGAAATGCACCTGGCCGTAGAGCTGCCGAAGACGATCGAAAAGCGGATCGTGCCCCGGCTGGTCCATCTGCATGAGTTGGCGCGGGATCCGGACTTCCTGTGGGCGATCCATCCCGGCGGCCGGGCCATTATCTCTGCGGTACAAAATGGGCTCGCGCTTGCCGACGATCGGGTGGCGCTTTCCCGGCAGGTGCTCGCGCTGAATGGGAATATGTCGTCTGCCACACTTCCGTTTGTGCTCCGCGAGACGCTGGATGCGGGCGTAACCGGGAAAGGACTCGCGGTTGGATTTGGGCCCGGCTTGCTCGTCGAGCAGATGCACTTTGAGCTCGCTTGATCTCTCGTGCCGGACCTAGCGTCGCGGCGCTTCCGCGCGCTGACGCGCCGCCACCTCCCCGGCAAGCAGCCGGGTGAAAAGGACGGCCCCTGCGGCGTTAATATGGCCTGCATCCAGCCGATTTTGTCTTTCAAAGAATTGCGGGTGTTTGCGCGGATCGTTGAAATTGAGGACGGGCGGAACAGGTCCGAAGGCGGGGTTGGCAATTAACTCGGTATCGCTGGCGAGAGGCGGCAGGAAGAGAACCATGCGGGCTCCGCACTTTTCGATGAGATCGCGCTTCTTCCGCAACTCGCGCTGGCTATCGGCATCGACGAAGCCCGGTTTAGTAGGTCGTTTCACGTAATCGGCCACCCGCTGCCGCAGGATTTTCCATTCCTCGTCGGAGATCGAATCGGCAGGATAATTGGCGTCGTAACCGTCTGTGCGTCCGCCCGCGAGAGTTGTTTGCAGGGTCACTCCGCGGCAGGCGTCGATCCACTCGGCGCCGCGGCCGAGGTTGATGGCGTGCGAGACGAACAGGGTGAGGTTCAACTCGAAGGCGTCCCAATCTTTCAAATGCGATTTGAGCGACCTCGACCACCAGCGCTTTCCCGAGCCGGCGGGTTGAAAGATATTGCGGAGGACGGCCGCGGAGCGCGTGGAATCGTGCCAGTAAGCCTGCCGCAACGCGCCGCGCCGATTTTCGACATCGACATTGAACGCATTGGACTCGACGAGGACGAGTTTAAGCGGCGTTTTCCAGCGGCCGAGCACCGTCTCCAGAAGAAAGGTGTCTTCCGGGGGCCGCATTCCGTTCACGCCGAGATTGAAAAGTCTAGTGGGAGCGCCGGCTTCGGCGGCTGTCCGGTCAAAGAGATCGGGGAGAATGGCGCCGTACGTCCTGCTGGAGCCGATCACGAGTGTGTCGTAATCTCCGGAATGTTGCCGGAGCCACTCGACTTTGGGGCGGACAATCGGCACGGGCGGGAATGTGAGCCAGGGGGCGATCGTGGCGCCCGTGCAGAAACATCCGGCCATGAAAACGAGGGCGGCGCGCCCCAGACGGAGCGGGCGCGGGAGCTCATCGGACGGTTCGGCGATCGGCTGCGGTTCAGGGTTCAATTGGGAAAAGGGCGTTTTTGAATAGCCCAGACGCCGAATGGCGAGCGAAATATGTTCACGGCAATCCGATTTCCAGCAAGTGCCTCACTCCGCTGGGCGCTGCTCGGCTGCCATGGCAATTGAAATAATTTTGGGGAAAAGATTTACAGGCCTCAACCGATTCGCGCAGTATGCGAGTCGCAGCCGAATACTTTCCCGAAAACCACACCAAACACATGAGACCTTTCTCCAGAACGATCTGCACGGCAGCCATTCTCGCCGCCGCCACCAGTGGAGCCTCCGCGCTCACGTCGATTCCGTCGAACTTCAACGGAGCGGGCACGACGGTGAACGGCTATCAGGACTCCTTTAATTCGACGACATTCAACGCGGGATGGATCGAAATCACAGGCGGTGCATCTGGCACGGTCGGGACTAATTTTAGCCTGCCTGGGGACAACACGCTTCACATCAATGGAGGTGCCGGAGATCCGAACAAGCTGCTTTACAACGGCGCAGCCTACGACGCTACGACTCAGAACGTGCTGGCGCTTATCCAAGTCACCGGCGGAACGAACAACGATGGATTCCGCAGCGGCATAGCCACCGAGTCCAGCGCGACGAACGGGCAGGGCATCAATGAACTGTTCCGCCAGCAGGGCAACGGCGGCGATGGCGGCAACAATCTGGGGAACCACATCAATCTGCTGAATGACGCCCTTGCGTGGGGGCCAAGTGGGTAGCGCAAACACATGGAATTCGAATACGTATTACTGGCTGCGGCTCATTAACAACGGTACGACGCAGACGGGTTCGATCTGGCTGGCTGACGGCGTAACGCCTGAGTCGAGCGCTTCGACCGCAACGTGGAACCAGACTGGCCGCACCGGTTTGGCAGGCTTGGCGGCAGATAGCGTCGGTGGGGACGGCACTTTCCAGGTAGGATACATCGCCATTCAAGCATCGGGACTCCCCTCAATCGCCCTGGTTCCAGAGCCTGGGACTTTCGCCGCGCTGGCCGCTGGCGCGGGGATGCTCCTCGGTTTGCGCCGTCGCCGAGCTTAGGCCCATTACTGCGGAGTTGTTGTTCCCGCACGGCCGGACGACGATTTGCGCTTTGCAAAATGTATTTCCATGGTACATACATTGCCACCGCCCCGAATGACCCCGTTCCCCTACCCTCGGAAAGCGAGAGCGCATGGCTTTAGTCTCGTAGAAGTCGTGCTTGCGATTGGCGTTGTGGCCTTTGGATTTGTCGCGATATTCGCTCTGTTGCCTGCGGGGTTTGGCATCTTTCGGAAAGCGATGGAGACTTCGGTCGGATCGCAAATTGCGCAGCGCGTGATAAACGACGCGCAACAAACCGATTTCTTGACCTTGGTCGATATCGCGAACCTGCCGCCAGGACCGAATAACCGAATCTGTGAGGCGCATTTCACCTTTCGCGGACCAAAGGTGAACGACCCAGGGTTCCACTACTTCGACGACCAGGGAGATGAAGTCATCCCAGCACAGGGCAACGCTCTCAGCGCCAATGAGAAGCAGCGGGTAATCTACTGGGTCGCGACTCGCGTGATGCCGAGGACCGAGGCGGTCGGCGCGACCTCGGACGATCAAGATTCCGACCGGCTCGCGACGCTGACGGTCCAGGTGGTGCGGAATCCGTCCAATCTGGCCATTACTTTCAATCCTCCGGACCCTGCGAGCGACCCGAATCGCAATCTGGTGAAGCCCTCCCCTGGCATCTCGATCGTCACCCACGCGGTGCTGATCTCGCGCAACCAATGAAGGAGAACCCGCGGAGCCGCGGCTCGTCCGCTTTTACGCTGGTGGAACTGATGGTCTCTCTAGCGATCGTGGTGCTGCTGACCCTGATGCTTGTGCAGATGACAACCGCAGCAAGCCGGACTTGGACTTATACGACGGGCAAAATCGAGGAGTTCCGGACGGCGCGTGATGCGTTCGAGGCGATCACACGCAGACTAAGCCAGGCGTGCCTGAATACTTACTGGGATTACGACAACACAAACGTTCCAAAGACCTACGTGCGACAATCGGAATTGCGCTTCATAAGTGGACCAATGAACGGTGGCGGCTCGCCATTGATGCCTGGAAATACGGCGCATCCGACCCACGGTACGTTCTTTCAAGCGCCGATCGGCCTCGTGGACGACGCGAAGCACGCCACACTGGATAACCTCCTGAACACCTGGGGCTATTACGTGGAATTCGGAGACGACAGCGCGTTTCAGCCCCCTTTCCTCAATGGGATCGTCCCAAAGAAAAGCCGCTTCCGGCTGTTGGAAACCATGGTGCCGACCGAGGCCTTTGACCTTTATCAATATACCTCCGGCGCGGACTCGTCGGGAAATCCGTTCAATCTAACCTACAAAGGACATGACTGGTTCACGGGACCGATCGCAAAGACGCCGTCGCCTGTGAGGGTTCTTGCCGAGAATGTAATTGCGCTGGTTCTCCTGCCGAAGCTCACGCCGCGCGAAGACCCAAGCGGAATCAAGCTGGCGCCAACGTACAGCTACGACTCCACGGCGAGCAAATCCGATCCGGCCATCAATCCGAAGAACCAGCTCCCTCCCGTCGTGCAGGTGACAATCATCGCTGTCGATGACGCCTCATACAGCCGTATCCAGACTGGCGCGGCGATGCCCGACTTGGGGATGAGTGGCCTATTCCAACAAGCAGCCTTGTACGATGCCAGCACGAACGCTGGCAGCCCCGGAGACTTGGAGACACTTCAAACATCCCTCACATCGCGAAAGCTGCGATTTCGCGTATTTAGCACGAATGTGGCGATCCGCGCGGCAAAATGGAGCCGGGAACAGGCAAACTAATTTTCATGAGGAACGAACCACATCGCAGAAAGCTGAGGGCTGAGCCGCGAAGGAAAGGCGGCGCCGCGCTCGTTCTGGTGCTGGCTTTTCTCGTGCTCATAAGCGGCCTGGTGCTCGCGTTTTTCTCGAGCGTCACCGACGAGATGCAGACTGCGAAAACCTACGCGGCTGGGGCTTCCACAAAGGAACTCGCAGATTCGGCTGTGCATTCTGTCATGGGGGCCATCGGAGAGGCGACATCGCGGGGGCCAAATGTTGCTTGGGCATCGCAGCCTGGAATGATTCGCACCTACGCAGACCCGAGCGGAAACACATCCGGCAATCCGCTGGCGCTCTACAAGTTATATTCTTCCAACCTCATGGTGGTGCCAGCGGCTCAGATCACCGGGCTCAAGCTGAAAGACGAGACGCCGATGGATTGGGATGCCAAGCCAGCGCTCTTCACGGACCTGAACAGCCCGGTGATGGTTGCCGATCCCGCGCAGCCAACGAATCCACCGCAGGCCGTTTTCCCTATTCTCGACCCAGGCGCAAAGGGAAATGTGGAGGGATTTGACTTCACAGCGGCGGTGCATGGCGCCGTCGCGATCGGGAAGTCGGAAGATCTCCGGATCCCGATGCCGGTGAGATGGATCTATATGCTGCGCGACGGCACGCTCTGCGCACCTGCGGATGTGGACGCGAACGGCATCGCGATCTGGCAAGGTGTTACACAGCCTTCCGCCACGAATCCGATCGTAGGGCGCATCGCCTACTGGACGGACGACGAGACCGCAAAAGTAAATATAAATACCGCCTCGGAAGGGGTCTTTGGCGATACGCCGGTATGCAATACGCAGCCGCTTGGGGTCGATCCGCGCACATCGGCTTACAAGCCGAACCCAGACAAGGCGATGTACGAATACGACCTTACCGAATTCAAGGGAGCGCGAAACGAGTTCCAGCGGTATCCGGGACACCCGGCCACCACCTGCCTTTCACCGATCCTCGGAAAGCGGATCAAGGCAGCGCTCTCGCTTCCAGCGGATCCCGTCGGCGCGGATCGGGCCAAGTACTTTAAGGCCTTCAGTGACATTATCCCCCGCGTCACCAGCTTGGACGCAAGCGGCAACGACTACTCGTCGCAAGGAGGCATCCGGCGCGCAGGCCCGCCCAACGCAATCTATCAGAATCAATTCGGAGGATTTCATCTCAAGCCGGACTCCGACAGGCTCTTCGCTTCAGTGGACGAGCTGCTTTTTAAACCACTTGTCGCCGGGAGTGTGCGAACGGAGCAGACGCTCAACGCCGGATCGCAGAATACGCCGGTCGTCGAGCAGTCGAAATTCTTCCTCACAGCACAAAGCCGGGCGCCCGAGGTGAACCTATATAACAAACCGCGCATCGCTATCTGGCCGCTCCAGGTGGACGAGTCGAAGCGGACGCATTTCGACAAGCTGATCGCCTTCTGCGGTTCGCTCGGAGCGCGCGGCAACGCTGCCTCTCCCCTGCGCCCGTTTTACTTTACGCGGCAGGATCCGACCAGTCCGACGGTGGATTGGTCGCAACGCAATGGTGAGCTTTTCAAGTATCTCCAGCAGATGACCGGGAGGGCCGTTCCCGGTTGGGACACGTCATCGGCGCCCGCAGATAGTTTCAGCTCCAAATATACGTCCGCCGAGCGGGACCAGATTCTGACTGAGATCTTCGATTACATTCGCTGCACCAATCTGACGGACTACAGCGATCCCGCGGCTCGGAATGCCGCCTACACACCGACGGGATATTCGTACGGACTCAGCACCGACGGGCAGGCGCTGATCCTAAGTCCTGAAAGCCAAAACGTGACTGTCACAAGGCGAGGCCAGGTCGTGCCAATCGAACCGCCGATTCAAGGAGGGCCTCGCGGAATGGGCCGCATCGCAACGATCTCGGAGTTGGCGCTCGTCGTCATGAGCAACGGGCGTCCGCTTGGCAAGGACGGAAAGCCGAGCACCGATCCGGCGGACAAGAACAGGACTGCGCTTCAATTCGCCCTGGTGCCTGAGCTTTTTTCTCCGCTTGCGGGAGCGTCGGCCATGGCGCTGGATCTGAGAATTAAATTTAAAAATGTCCAGTTCACCGTAAGCGACGGCGTAACCAGCTCGAACCCCTTCACGCATTTCCCGGCTGGCGCCACCGGGCTGCCAGACATGTACTCCACTGGCCGTCTCGGAAATATGAGGAATTTTGAGTCCAAGCTCGGTGGGTTGCTTGGCTTCCGGCAGTTGATGGAAAATGAAACGGGAATCGGCGGGGGATCGATGCAGAGTGCGGGTTCGCCAGCGAATTCAGTCCCTCCAACGGGCCTCATGACCGTAAGCGCAAAGAGCGATGGCATGACGGTTTTGCAAGCGCCTACCATTACACTTTCGGGGACGGCCACCGCGGAATTATGGGCTCCTGCCACCAATGGAACCTTGCTTCAAACCTTTGAGTTTAAATTTCCACAATGCACACTACCCATCCCAAATCGTGCGGTCGGACTCCTGGCCGATTACAAAGGAGGATGGGTCCGCAGTCAACGAATTCCCGCGCAAGACCCTATCCCGGATCCGAGCCAGGATTCCCTCTGGCAGGCATATTTTTATGCCACCCGCGATTCGAATTCGAACTCGTTCGATGTGATCCGAAGCACGGTCGCAACCGGCAATAATGCGCAGGGCGACTTCCGGCTGATCGCGGGGAGCAAGAATCCGGGCATGTTCTTTGGAAAGCCGCAAACACTGGACTACGACAACCATGCGAAGGCTGGCGTCCACTCTCTCCGATACGGATTCGATTGGACCATTGGCGGCGCGCAATTCGGCTCTCTGGTCACCGGGATGACGGAGTATGGCGTTAAATACCAAGGAGAGTCAGACGCTCAATTCCTAACTCGCGGGCCGCAGGGGCACGACCATCATCCAGCCGTCCCGGAAGGAATCAACGGCGTCACATTAACGGCTGTTGGCGGCCAGCAAGCGCCTGGTGATTGGGACAACGGACCCGGAGTATGGCTCGATGGGCCTCTTTGCAACAAGGCGGACGAAGGCTTGGAGCGCCATCGCGGCGCGGGCGGCACGATCGATAACGGCATCGAAACTCAAATCAAAGCGCCGTATCTCGGTTGGTACTGCATCGAAGATAACATCGGGGACTATGCGTCATTCTTCTCCCCAAATCGGCAAATCCCGTCCGCAGTAATGTTTGGCTCGCTGCCAACCGGTGTTGCGCGTTCACGATCCGGGACCGCCAGGCCGTGGCAAACGCTTCTTTTTCGTCCTGCGAAGCCGTATCTGCCGGGCGGCAAGGGCCATCCAGGTTCGGCTCTTGCCGGTCCTCCAGATCACCTTCTCCTCGATCTGTTCTGGATGCCTGTGGTCGAGCCCTACGCGATCAGCGAGCCGCTCGCGACAGCCGGGAAGATCAACATGAATTTCCAGATTGCCCCTTTCACCTATATCAAACGCGACACGGGTATGCGAGCGGTGCTGCAATCAACCAAACTTACCGCGCTGAATCCCAACCAGAAAACAGGCAATGATCCACGGAACAAACTGATTCAAGACTACAAGTGCTACGGTACGTATGGCGACTTTGGCGGGGGCAATCGAGTCCAGCTTTCTTCCGACGGACACTATCCCGGAGAAGGGGTCGCCGTGCGGCAGAACATCGATATTCCAAACACGCTTCTCCAATTACAGGACCGCTTTGACGCGGGAAAGATCTTCGTCTCCGCATCGGAAATCTGCGACATCCCGCTCATACCATCGAGCCTCAATCTATCCCCGTCGAACACCTCCACGGCTGGATTCGACTCACAATTATCCACCTTCTGGGCGCAAAACAGGCTAACCGGCGACAACAGCCTTGAGAAGCCGTATGCGGCCATTTACCCGCGCATCACGACGAAATCAAACAGCTATACGGTCCATTTCCGCGTCCAGACATTGCGCCAGGCGATCCCGCCCGGCGCCGCCGCAACCGACCCGCGATGGGCGCAATGGAACGAAGCCAGGGACAGTGTGCTCGGCGAATATAGGGGATCGTCGCTCATCGAGCGCTACATCGATCCGCAAGATCCCCAATTGACGGCTTTCGACGAGCAGTACACCGGAGACACGCAATATAATAGCGATGGGACCATCGCCAAAACCGGGGTGCTGGATGCGTTTTACAAGTTCCGCGTGCTCAGCACGAAGAAGTTCTCACCGTGAGTCTGCGCGCCTCGGACCTCGGGCCGGACGAAACAGAAGAAATCGGGGCGACAGGATTGAACCTGAGACTGATCAAGCAACCATCCCGTCACGTGAGGCGGATTCCCATCGAACGCGCCATTTACCTGGCGAAGCATCTCAGCAAAGAGCGCCCGCCGTGCTTAAAAGGCGTTCGGCCGTCAAACGCGGGATCGACGGGTGTGGACCGGGCGGAAAGCCGTACTGGATGTGCTGCCAAGAAGCATTGGCGCGGATCAACTCGCGGGCGGCATCGAGACGGACAAGGTGACGCAGGCCGTGCAAGCGCCGGCGGGGTAACGGGTACGATCTTGCGGGGAACCTGGACGTTGGCACAGAATGGGAACGTGCCGGTCAACGCCATCCATAACGCGCTCAACGAAATGACCGGCGCCGCAGCCGATGCGTGCCTTTCGATCATCTGCGGGCGTTGCTTGATCAGATCGCTGCCTGCGCCAGCTCAGCGATTGGCGAGGTCGAAGCGGTCGAGGTTCATTACCTTGTCCCAGGCGGCGACGAAGTCGTGGACGAACTTCTTTTCGCCGTCGGCACACGCGTAAACCTCTGCAAGCGCGCGAAGGATGGAGTTCGCGCCGAAAATAAGGTCCACGCGCGTGGCGGTCCAACGGAGCTCCTGGGTCTTGCGGTCGCGAGCCTCGAAAGCGTCGCGCGCCTCGGAGACCGGCGCCCAAACTGTGCCCATGTCGAGCACATTCACGAAGAAGTCATTCGTGAGCTGGCCGGGGCGCTTGGTGAACATGCCGGCTTTTGACGGACCGGCATTCGTGTCGAGCACGCGCATGCCTCCGATGAGCGCGGTCATCTCCGGCGCGGTGAGCATGAGGAGGTGCGCCTTGTCGATGAGCAGCGCCTCGGCGGGCACGGTGTATTGACCTTTGATGTAATTGCGGAAGCCATCGGCGATCGGCTCGAGGACGGCGATAGACTCGGGGTCAGTCTGCTCCTGCGAGGCGTCCATGCGTCCGGGGGTAAAGGGCACGGTGACGTCGTGGCCGGCGTTCTTTGCCGCCAGCCCCACGGCGGCGCATCCACCGAGCACGATCAGGTCGGCGAGAGAGACTTTCTTTCCATCGGTCGCCGAGGCGTTGAACTCATTCCCGATGGCGTCGAGCTTCGCGAGCACATTGCCGAGCTTTTCGGGCTGGTTCACCGCCCAGTTGCGCTGTGGAGAAAGGCGAAGGCGCGCGCCGTTTGCGCCGCCGCGTTTGTCCGAGCCGCGAAAGGTCGAGGCCGAGGCCCACGCGGTCGTGACAAGTTGCGAGATCGTCAGCCCGCTCGCGAGGATTTTACCCTTCAGCGCGGCGATATCCTGCGCGTCGATGAGCGAATGATCCATGGGCGGGATCGGATCCTGCCACAGGAGGTCTTCGGCCGGGATTTCGGGCCCGAGATAACGGGACTTCGGCCCCATGTCGCGGTGCGTGAGCTTGAACCAGGCGCGGGAAAAGCTCTCGCGAAACTCCTCGGGATTCTCGAAAAAGCGGCGTGAGATTTTCTCGAAACCCGGGTCCACGCGCAGCGCGAGATCGGTGGTGAGCATCGCCGGGGCAATCCGTTTGTCCGGGTCGTACGCGTGGGGCACGGTCCCTTCGCCGGCGCCGTTTTTTGGCCGCCACTGCTGCGCGCCGGCCGGGCTTTTCGCAAGCTCCCATTCGTAGCCGAAGAGACTCTGAAAAAAGCCGTGGCCCCACTGCGTCGGCGTGGTGGTCCAGGTAACTTCCAGACCGCTGGTGATCGCGTCGGCGCCCTTGCCGGCGCCGAATTTATTCCGCCAGCCAAGGCCCTGTTGATCTAGGTCCGCAGATTCCACATCCGGGCCTACATTCTCCGACGGCGCGGCGCCATGCGTCTTGCCGAAGGTATGGCCGCCGGCGATGAGCGCGACGGTTTCCTCGTCGGTCATGCCCATGCGGCCGAACGTGTCGCGAATGTCCTTCGCCGCGAGCAGCGGATCGGGGTTGCCATCCGGCCCCTCGGGATTGACGTAAATAAGACCCATCTGCGTCGCCGCGAGTGGGTTCTCCAGATTGCGCGAATGGATAGCGCCATCCGCGTTGTCGTCGGAGACGAGCACCGCGGGTCCGTCTTTCACCACGCCCTCGGAGCCGTGCCGGTAGCGGACATCGCCGCCGAGCCAAGTCTTTTCCGCGCCCCAGTAAACATCCTGGTCGGGCTCCCATGTGTCCGCGCGACCGGCGCCGAAGCCATACGTTTTGAAGCCCATCGTCTCGAGCGCCACATTGCCGGTGAGGATCAACAAATCGGCCCAGGAAATCTTGCGTCCGTACTTCTGCTTGATCGGCCAGAGGAGACGCCGCGCTTTGTCGAGGCTTACGTTATCCGGCCAGCTATTGAGAGGCGCGAACCGCTGCTGACCGCGCGCTCCGCCGCCGCGACCGTCGCCAATGCGGTACGTGCCGGCGCTGTGCCACGTCATCCGGATGAACAAGCCGCCGTAATGTCCGAAGTCGGCCGGCCACCACTCCTGCGAGTCGGTCATGAGCGCGACGAGATCCTGCTTCAAGGCGGCGAAGTCGAGGCTCTTGAACTCCGCCGCGTAATCGAAATCCGCGCCCATCGGATTGGACTTCGCGGAGTGCTGATGCAGCAGCTCGATCTTGAGCCGGTTCGGCCACCAATCATCGTTAATCGTGCCGCCGCCGGCGGTCTGCCGGATGATGCCAATGCTGGCATTTCCATGGTTGAACGGGCACTGGGCGGGCGGAGCTTGTGGGGAGTCGGTATCAGTGGGCATGGTGCGGAAGGGTTGGGCGACGCGGAAAACGCCGCTAGTGAGAAGAAATAATAGCGATTTCCTGTGATAGTGGAAATATTTAGTTCCATTGGTTATGATAGGCATCTCCTATGGAACTCCACCAGCTTCGCTACCTGCTCGCTGTCGCGAAGACGGGCAATTTCACTCGGGCCGCTGATCTCTGCCACGTCACGCAGCCATCGCTCAGCCAGCAGATCGCAAAGCTCGAGGATGAACTGGGCGAACGGCTTTTCAGCCGGTTGAAGCGAAGCGCCGTCCTCACCTCCGTCGGCGCCGCGCTCGTTCAGCGCGCCACCCGCATCATGGCCGAGGTGGACGCCGCGCACCGCGATGTCGCCGACGCCGCCGAGCACGTGCGCGGCAAAGTGAGCGTCGGCGTGCTTCCCACGATCGCACCGTATTTACTCCCGCGCATCCTCGCGCTCACCGCGCGCGAATGTCCCGCGATGGAAGTGCGCATTCACGAGGCCACGACCGCGCAACTTCTCGTCAGCGCGGCGGCGTGCGAGATCGATTTCGCCATCGTCAGCCTGCCGATCGAGGACGCCCGCTTCATCCGCGAACCGCTCTTCGAGGACGAGCTGCTCCTCGCCGTCCCACCCCGGCATCCGCTTACCAAAAAAGCGCTCGTCCGGTTGAGCGATCTCGAGCCGGAGCGCTTCATCCTCATGGAAGAAGGGCATTGTCTCGGCGATCAATCGCTCAGCTTCTGCCAGCGCAACCGGCTGAACCCGCAGATCGCTTTCCGCAGCGCGCAGCTCGAAACGATCCAGGCGCTGGTCGCCAGCGGGGTCGGCATCTCGCTCATCCCACAACTTGCGGTTCCTACCCGGCGCCCGGGACAGCCAGTCTTCATTTCCCTCGCGAATCCAAAGCCGACCCGCACTATCGCCGTCATTTGGCGCAAGGAGCATTATCACAGCCGCGCCGCGCGCGAGTTTTTGCGCCTCCTAAAGTCGGCCTGCGCTGCTTGATCGCGTGATCGCAAACGCCCGAACCGCGAGCCACCGCCGCGCCGGAGTTCGGGGTCAAGGCGCTCGATTCGAGTCGCACGTATCAAGGAACTGCACGTATCCAAGGACAGACCTTTTGAACGAAAGACCATCAACAGCCTCTTATTCGGAATGCTCTCCGAAGACGGACAAGCCTTCTTCTGCATTGATTTGAATAAGCAATGCCCTAAGAATCGTTTTGAGGATGCCGTTTTGCCCGCGCTTGAATCGGCGAGTCCATAAGATCGGATTCGCGCCTCCTAGCTAGGATAAAAAGCAATTTCCACGAAAGATCGAGAAAGAGCGTTCCGTGAATTCCAAGTACTTCGTCCTTAAGAATCGGAGTTTTCCACAATCGCTTCGTTATGTCGGCTGCCTTTGCCTCTCCCAAGCGCCGGATCGTATCTTCGATGAACTCTATGTCTTGACCGGGTAGCGGAAAGATCATTTTATAATCCGATTCCGACAATCCGAAAATCGCATAAACACTATTGTCGGCGCCGTCAATTACTTGAATGTGTCTCATCTAACGCGACCTCCGGGATAAAACGGCTGCATCTTCACATGGAAGCGATTCCGCGCCAAGGCATAATCAGCTTTTGAGGATTTACGACGCCAAGGCTGCCTGGATCGTCTTTACCGGCAGGAATAAATCAAGAGCAGGTTTCACCCGCCGTGATGAAGCAAACCGCGCGGCAGCACGCAAAGCGGGGACTCTCGCGGACCTTTGTGCTGGTCGAGGAAGCCGCCAAAACGCCGAAACCGATTCTTGGTTTTTTCGCGCTCAACATCTGCCAGATCAAGTCGGAGTTGCTTGCGCCCCAGGAAGCAAAGAAACTTCCGCGTGACGTGTCCGGGGTCCGGTTGGGACGACTGGCCGTCGCCAAGACATATCAGCGGCAGGGCATTGGAAATACGCTGCTGGTGGCGGCGATGGGGAAATTTATCGAGATTTTCAACACGGCGCGCGGGATTGGTCTGTTCGTGAATGCGAAAGACCAGGATGCCAAACGCTACTATGAGCAATTCGGTTTTGTCTCCCTGCCGTCCGACGACCCTGAGGCGCTTGTTGGGCTTGGGCGGATTGTCGAGGAGGGCAAGCACCTTGTGCGCGTCTTTCTGTGAAAGGCGGACCGCAGTGGCCTGCAGACAACGCCATGGAATCCCCCAAAAAGCATTGAAGAACCTCGCAAGCGGATTACGGCCCGCGTTTCTGACAGCGTGCGCGACACACTGGAACAGGCGGCGGAGCTTTTGGGTTCGACGGCCAATCAGTTCGTGGTGCAGACCGCTTATATGGAAGCGCAACGCGTGATTGAACGCGAGTCGCTCATCCATCAAGCGCCGTTGACTAGGTGGCGCCAAAATGCCACCGTGGAGCCATGGAGTTTGTCAACGCCCCACCCGCGGCGTTGCCGCCGCGAAGTGGGGCGAAGGCGGCGGAGTCGCAGGACGCTCCGCTGGCCCATGTTCGTCCCGTCCTTCGCGCGCCCCCTCGTGGCGCGGGCCATCGGGCCGCTCAGCGCGATCCTCCCGCCCTGCTTCGGGTCCGCGGAATTCACCGCGATCTTCACGGTGCCGGCGACTCGGCGCCGGCGCTTCCGGGCGCGGCCTAAAGCGTTCTGCGGGCCCGGCAGTATCGCGCTCGCGACGTTCAAATGGCGGACGCTCACCGCCATCGCTCCGGAAGGCGCGCTCCGGCGCGCGCGGGCCTTCGGCAAATTCACTCCGGCGCTCAAATGGGCGCGGGCGATATTCCTCGTGATCGCCGCCACGGCCACGCGCCACGGGGCCGGATTCGTCCTCGCCCCGGCTCATCCCGCGCTCCGCCCATTCGTCGCGAGGGCCGTGCCAATTCGGGATGCGTCATCGGCGCGCGCTCTTCGTACGCGGGCCGCTCGTCCCGGTATTCACGACGCGCGGCGAAGTCCGGACGCGCAAAGTGTTCGGGCGTACGGCGATCGAACGCCTCGACTCGCGGGCCGGCTCCATCGCGGTCGTCGCGATCGAAGCGGGGACGCTCCGCAAAACGATCGAATCTATCGTTTGCTGAGCCGTACCCTCGCCCTCCGCGGAGATCACGACCCCACGCTTCGCGCTCCGGGCGTTCCCCCCGGCGGGGCCAGGTTCGCTCGTGCTCTTCGGAATACTTGCCAGACTCACGCTGCGGAGCAAACTGCGGCGCACGCCAATCCCGGGTGCCGTCGGGACGGCCCTCGGAAGTGCCGGCGTGCTCACCCTGCGGAGACTGCGGGGAGCACTGGCAATCGCAAACGGGAGCTTCGTGCGCAATGCATCTCGAAGTGATAAGGAAGCCAGATAGGGCCGTGGCAAGTATGGAACCAATCAATTATTTTCATAGTTTGTTATTCTGCATCCACGACGCCTGGCACAAACGACAGGCGCCGGAATGCACCTAAACTAACGACGCCGAAAGCATCGCCACCAACGGTATGGGACGGACCTCTGCAAAAACGTGACCAGCCCCCTCCGATCCGTGACTAACCTGCCCGAAACTTTGCCCACCCTGTCCGCCCATGGACACCTCAGCGTCAACCCTTCAGCTACCCTCCTCACCCTCTGCACCTCCAGGTCCTCCGCGCCCCCGCGTGACCCCTTTCCGACCTGGACACAAATAACACGACATCAAACGGAAACCCAAACCCACGCCACCCTTCCCCGCGTGAACCACGTCAACCGGACAATCTCGGCCCAACTCCCGAAGTCGGCGGCGCCCGTTCAGCAGCCCCTCGCAGCCAGCGCGTCCGTTACATCCGTCACGGTTCCGATAGACCGGATGGCGCGCGGTGGACTGTTATCACGATCGAAGACCGTGACGCCCTCGATGCGCAACCAGCGAAACCGACCGGGAGCCGTGGCAATCCGATGCTCGCATCGAAACCTGCCATCTCCGCTGGGATCGCACGCCCTCGCGAAAGCGGCGGCGACGGCGGGAGCATCCTCGGGCGGGATGCGCTCCTTTACAGCAAGCATGCTGGCGGCATCATCGCGAGCAAAACCATAGAGCGCCTTGAGCGCAGCCGACCAAACGAGTGTATCGCAAACCAAATCGTGATCGAACTCGGCCGAAAGTTGAGAGGCGGAGGGAGTCGCGTCAGGCATGCTATGGCTTCAATCGGTCGCGTTCGATCTTAATAAATTCCTCCGCGAGGAGCGTTGTAAAAATCTCCGAGCCCGGGCCATTGAGATGCGCGACGTCGCGGCGATTCTCGCGCTGGAACAACTCGGGGTACACGCTCGGATTGCCGAAATTCAGCACCGGAATATCGGATCCCAGCAGCGGATCGGCGACGAGTTGGTATGTCTTTGGGTCGGGCGGCAGGTAAAGAATCATGCGCCCGCCATGCTGCTCGATGAGATGCTGTTTGCGGCGCAATTCACGCTGGCTCTCATTGCTGCCGAAGCCGGGAACGATCGGATGTTTGTTATATTCCTGGATCTGACGGGAAAGTGCATCCCAATCGGCATCCGATATCCACTCATCGGGCGCATGCCGGTCATAACCATCAAGGCGCTCGCCGCGCGCTCCAAGCGGCTTGAACGCTTCTCCACCGAAGACTTCATCCATCCAATCCGCTCCGCGCCCGATGTTGGCGGCATGTCCAGCCAGCAACGTTGCGTTCACATGGATCCCGAGCGCTTTGCCAAGATAGACACTCCACATTCGCTGGCGCCATTCGGGCTTGAATACATCGTTCCAAGGCTGCTTCCACCAGCGGCGCTCGTCGTCGCTGATCTCCGCGATCTCCCGAAAGACGATCCCGGATCGCTTCAAGTCGTGCCAGTAAGCCATGCGGCGGCTTCCATTTACATCGTCGGTGCGGACGATGACAGGGATCGACATCACGATGCCGTATTTTAAGGGCTGGCGTCGATTTGCCAGCGCTTGCTCCAGAACGTAATCGTCCTCTGGCGGACGCATCGCGTTCACGCCAAGATTGAAAGAGTGAGTCGGGATGCCTGCCTCGGCCGTGAGACGGTCGAAGAGATCGGGCAAAATGGCATTGTACGCGCGGCTCGACCCCATGAAGAGGGTGTCGTAATCACCCCCATGCTCGCTGAGCCAGGCGAGTTTCTCGCGCACGGTCGGCACGGGAGGAAATGGAAGCGATGGGCGAATCAAGGCCGCGGAGCCAAAAAGAGCGGCTCCGAAAGCAAGCCAGGCAGCGAGCGTGCGAAGGCCGCGGCTTCCCCGGCTGAGAGCATCGGCGGATAACGCGCCGACTGTGTCGTCAGAATTGGAAGTAGATGAAGGGTGCATACTTAACCGGGACGAAGAGAAGAATCAGTTCAGCAAGGCATCCATAGCTTAGCGCGAATGCAAGACCGCTGCACTTGCGCCACCAAGTCGAGAAAACACGGCGGTAATTGAGCCAGTGGATGGCCGCGAGGCCGGCAAACAGAAGCAGCAACCGCGGACTCAGTTCGCTGGACCCGGCGGCGACATCCGGAACTAGAAAAAGCGCGGAGCCGAGAATGTGAATGGCGCGGCGGAAATCGTCCCCGCTCATCGGCGCTGAGAGATCGGCCGCGCGGAAGAAAACCCAGCAGACGCATACAAATGAAAAAGTGAGAACGGTCGAAAGCGCCGGATACATCGCGGATCGCAGTCGCGAGGCGACCCGCGGCCACGCGGCCCACTCCCGTTGCGCGACCAGCGCCACTCCGTGAAGGGCCCCCCATATGGCAAAGGTCCACCGGCTTCCGTGCCACAATCCGCCCAGGATCATGGTCAGCATCAGATTGCGGCAGGTGAAAAGCTTAGAGCCGCGATTGCCCCCGAGCGAGATATAAAGGTAATCGCGCAGCCATGTGGAGAGCGAGATATGCCACCGGCGCCAGAAGTCCCCGATATCCCGCGCGAAGTATGGGAAATTGAAATTGATAGTTAACTCATACCCGAGGAGCCTCGCAGCCGCGATCGCCATGTCGGTGTAACCGGAGAAGTCACAGTAGATCTGAACGGCATACAGCAGAATGGCGGTGAGCGCACTCAAATGCCCATAGCTTTCCGGCTGGGCGAAGTACGGATCGACGAATGGCGCGACCAAATCGGAGACGCACCGCTTCTTCACGAAGCCCGTCATAAAAAGGACCAGGGCGCCTCGAACATCGACGTCGGACCAGCGGCGTTTCGATTCGAGCTGAGGCAGGAAGGCATTCGCCCTCACGATCGGCCCCGCGACGAGCTGCGGAAAAAAGGCTATGAAGGTCGCGAGTTTCAGGAGATTCCGCTCAGCAGGCCGATGCCGCCGGTACACCTCGATCGTATAACTCAGCGACTGAAAAGTGTAGAAGCTGACTCCCACAGGCAGAAAGATGGAGAGCGTATGGCGCGAGGCGGGAAGCCCGATCCATTCAGCAAACGCGCCTGCGGACTGGACGAGAAATCCGGCGTACTTGAAATAGACAAGCACGCCGATATTTGCGCAGACGCTCGCGAACACCCACACGCGGCGTGAAACTTCCGTTCGCGCGGACTCGATCCGCAGGCCGACAACGAAGTCCATGAGTGTGGAAGCCGCGAGCATGAGCGGGAACCACCAATGCGCCGACTGCAGCTTGCCTGTGAAGACGTCGGCTCCCACAAAAAACGCGGCGTAAAAGACGTAACTGGTCGCGAGCAGCCACGTGAGACGGGCCTCATTCTTGCGGAGAGTCCAATAGACGGCAAAGACGACGAGGAAGAATTCAAAGAATCGAAATTCGACAAAAAGCATGCTGCGGACCGCACTCTTTAACTGGAGCGAGGGCAAACTCAAACATGCATTGCGAGCATGCGCCCCGCGGTTGCCCGGAAGCGGATCCGTCGATGCTTCCCTATCACCTGCATCAACGCTCCTACTCTAACGGCTCCTAATCGCAGGCTGGAGCGGGAGCAGTCTGCCTTCGCAACTGTCCGCACGCGGCGGCGATATCGTGGCCTTTCTCGCGCCGGATGGTGGCCGCTATGCCGGAGGCCGACAGAACGCGCATAAAGGCATCCTGGCGGGCGTCGTCCGGGCGCTTCCAGTGCAACCCTTCGACTTCGTTGTATGGAATGCAGTTCACCTTTGCATTCACACGGCGCGCGGCGCGGACGAGGTCCGCCGCGTCTTCTGGCGTGTCGTTTATGCGATCGATGAGGATATACTCGAAGGTAAGGCGCTGCTTCTTGCGGCTTGCGTAATACTCGCAAGCGGCGAGGAGAGTTTCCAAGGGGTACTTTCGATTCACCGGCATGATCTGGTCGCGCACCGCATCCGTGGCGCCGTGCAGCGAGACGGCGAGGCGAATCTGCAGCGGCTGATCGGCCAGATCGCGAATGCGTGGGGCCAGGCCGCTCGTCGAAAGGGTGATGTGCCGGGCGCCAATCCCCACACCCCACGGTGCGTTCAAGATCGCGATCGCTTTCATAACGCTTTCGTAGTTTGCCAGCGGCTCGCCCATTCCCATGAAGACGAGATTGCTGATGCGGTCCCCCGCCAGCTCTTCGACCCGCAGGATTTGGTCCACGATTTCGCCTGGATGCAAATTGCGGCTCCAGCCATCGAGGCCGCTCGCGCAAAATTTGCAGCCATAGGCGCAACCGACCTGGGTGGAGACGCAGAGTGTTCGCCGGTCGGACGGTTCGCCATAGAGCGCCGGGGAGGCAGGGATGAGCACCGATTCGATGAGATTTCCATCCGCCAATCGGAAAAGGTATTTGCGAGTGGTGTCTTCCGAGCCGAGCACGCGCAGCGGATCGAGCCGGTCGAAAAAGAAAGCCGCATCGAGCTGGGACCGCAGCGCTGCGGGCAGGTTGGTCATCTCATCGAATGCCTTTGCGCGCTTGGCGTAGAGCCAGTCGGTAATCTGTCCGGCGCGATAGGCAGGCTGGCCAAGCTCGGCCAGCCGCGCTTCGAGTTCGGAAACCAGCAGCGATTTAATCGGCGTGCGTTCGGCTTCGGCTGGCATGGCGCAGCTTCGCGCACGTTTTTCCAGAGTCCAAGCCCGCTTCTCGTCGGACTAACAGTTTTTGTCGCATGCCACTCGACGCGGGTGGCCAGAATAGGCTAGAATGTCGAGTCAATCACATCTATGAAATTCAGCCCGCTCATACTCGCAACCTTTGGACTGCTGATGGCCTCCCGGCTCCATGCCGGGGAGTTGATCGAAAGTTACACGGCCCGGCTCTCCTCCCAGGACCACTTTTCGAGCGCAGGAGAGCGCCTCACCTCGGCTGCGGGAATCATTCGGCAGGACCGCGCAAACTTCCACCGCTTCCACCGACCCGATCCCGAGGACGAATCCGACGCGTTTTTCGCGAACGCAAGCAACCGCCAGCTTCTGGAGCAATTGCTCGATCGCGGAGCGACCACGCGGGGATCTGCCAATCTCATCGTAAATGGCACCCCGCTGGTTTCGGTAAAAGTCTTTCAGGAAGGCGGGCGGCCGTTCGTCCTCGTGGAGATTCTTTCGCGCTGAAGATCAAAAAGTGGAGCACAAAAAAGGCGCCGAATTTCTCCAGCGCCTTTTCTTAAAACGTGTAAGGAAAGTTACTTGGCGAGATCGATGCTCGTGAGAGTGATCGTCTTCTTGCCGTCCTTTTCGACGACATCACCTTCGGCGACGACCTTTGCCGTCTCCTTGCAGTCATTATCATGGAACTTCTTCGCGATGTCGTTGTTCACCGCGTAGTACGTTTCCGTCTTACCGTCTTTTGTCACCTTGATGGCGGTCTGGCACACCTTGGTCTCCTTGAGGTTGCACTTAACGCAGACTGCGTCGCCTTCGATCTTTTCGGCGAAGGCTGGCAGTGAGAGGGCGAGGATGCTGAGGATTGCGAGTTTTTTCATGATTGTTCGTGGGTTTGGTTGAATTCGCCGGGAATTGGCGCGGAGGCCGCCAGCGAGACGCTGAACATACAGCATCCCGGCAGAAAGCATCGATATTTTCTTTCGGAATTTTGGAGGCGCAAACGTCTAAGTTTTAGCCTTCGTGCAGGGTTTCAATCTTTTCGGCCACCTCGAAGTCCTGATCGGTGAGGCCGCCTTCAGCGTGTGTGGAAAGCTGCACGCGCACCTTGTTGTAGCGGATGTCCATCTCCGGATGGTGCTCTTCCTCCTCCGCGATCTCGGCAACGCTGTTTACAAAATCAATCGCCTGCGTGAAATCATCGAATTCGAACGTGCGCTCGATATGCTTTTTCTCGAGTTCCCACTCGGGGAGTTTTTTCAGCCAATCCTTGATGTCCTTGGAGTTGAGAAGGTCTGCCATTGGTATTTTGGGTTTTTGGGTCGGTGTCCCTGATTTATCGGCTGCCGGTCATTTGCAAGCCCTTTCTGGCTCGGCGAAAGAAAAGAAAAACTCCGCTCTTGCGGCGGCTCCTACGGCGCGTGTAGAAGCTGCTTCCCCGCTTTCATCCTCAGCCCTCGAATGACATTATGACCCACGGAAAAATTTACAATAATATCGTTGAAACAGTCGGCCGCACGCCGCTCGTGCGCCTGAATCGCATCCCTGCCAGCGCTGGAATAGACCCTTCGACCGTGATTGCGCTGAAGTGCGAATTCTTCAACCCGCTTGGAAGCGTCAAGGACCGCATCGGGTTGGCGATGATCGAAGCCGCGGAACGCGATGGCTTGCTCAAGAAGGACACCGTCATCGTTGAGCCGACGAGCGGAAACACCGGCATCGCACTGGCCTTTGTCGCTGCCGCCAAGGGGTACCGAATCATTCTCACGATGCCGGAAACGGGATCGCTCGAGCGGCGGACTCTGCTCGCAATGCTCGGCGCGAAGCTGGTCCTCACTCCCGGCGCGGAAGGGATGAAGGGCGCGATCGCCCGAGCCGAGGAACTCGTGGCCAACACGCCCAATTCCTGGATGCCGCAGCAGTTTAATAATCCTGCAAACCCCGAGATTCACAGCACGACAACCGCTCAGGAAATCTGGGAGGATACGGACGGCGGGGTCGATATCGTCGTGTCGGCTGTCGGCACCGGCGGAACGATTTCGGGATGCGTCGAGTATATCAAACCGCGCAAGGCGAGCTTCCAGGCCATCGCGGCCGAGCCGAAGGATTCGCCCGTGATTTCGCAAACGCTCGCCGGGCAGCCACTGAAACCGGGTCCGCATAAGATTCAAGGGCTGGGCGCGGGGTTCATCCCAAAGAACCTGCATTTGAAGGATGCCGCTGGAAATCCGCAGATCACAGAATGCATCCAAGTGTCCAACGACGACGCCTTCGCGATGGCGCGCCGTCTGGCGAAGGAGGAAGGAATCCTCGTGGGGATTTCGACGGGCGCGAATGTAATGGCGGCGCTCGAAGTGGCGAAGCGTCCCGAGAACAAGGGGAAAATCATCGTGACCTTCGCCTGCTCGACCGGTGAGCGATATCTCTCGACCGCTTTGGCGGCGGAAGCGCGGGCCGAAGTCGGCGCGTAAGATCACCCCGGAGCGACCGCGTCAGCCGATACCAGCTCAGGCGCAGGGGTCGAAGTAAAGCCGCGCGTTGCTCTTCCGGGGCTTAATTATTACCGAAAAGAAATCTTTTTTGAGTTTTTAGGCTCGACAATTTGCGCGGACTCTGAAACGGCGCTATTCTGTGGCTGCATTGGTGTTTGTGTTGTTGGGTTAGAACCGCACGGCTTTGGGTGGCCGTGCGGTTCGTCTTTATACGGGACGAAAGGCGTCTTCACTCACTCCCATCGTCCATACCTGCCCCGCGCTTCTCACAAAGCTGGCGATGTCGGGCGGCAGCGGCGATCTCCACTCACTGCTGAGAGCTTCGATGCGTAAAAACGCGGAGTGAAGCGCGTGCCTCGGCAGGAGGAGCCGCGCTTTGAGTTCGGGAGTCCATCCTGTGCGTATGAAATCAAGATAGGCGATCTCGTCTTCGCCATAAATCTTGTCCCCGACGATGGGATGCCCGGAGTGCGCGAGATGGACTCGAATTTGGTGCATCCGTCCGGTAAGCGGGTGGGCACGGATGACACAGAACGAGCCGGATGAGCCGACGGCGAAGCGGCTAATAACCTCGAAGCGCGTCGAGGCTGGAACGCCGTCCGGATGGACCGCCTGCTTCAAATGAATGGGCGAGGGCCGGACGATGCCCTGCCGCAGAATGGGAGCGTCGATGGTCCATCGATCCATCGGCGGCCAGCCGTGGGCTACTGCCAGATATTCCTTGGCGATACGGCGGCTGCTCATTTCCTGCGACAGCCAGCTCGCGGCCTGGCGCGTCTTCGCCACCAGAGTGAGGCCGCTCGTCTCGCGGTCGAGTCGGTTAATGATGGAGACCTGGCCGCCGCAGACCAGTTCGACGGCGAGCAGTTCACGCAAGCGATCCCAAAGCGTGACTCCGCAGCCGGGCTTGCTCGGATGCGCCAGCATCCCGGCCGGCTTATCCACCACAAGCCATTCCGCACTTTCATCGACGAGGCATCGGGAAGAGAACGGCGGCGATTTGCCGAGATCCGCCATACCGGCGATCACTCGGATCCGGCGGGTGCTTCCGTCTTTGCCTCCGGCACGGGGCCGCGCCATTCGAGGTTTTTGAATCGCACGGTCGAGTCGGCGGCAACGGTTACAGGCGAAACCTTGGTCCGTGGCAAGGGAGGAGGAGCGCTCACGAGGCTTTGGTAAATGGCGGCGCGGCCGTTCGCAACTGCTCAGACAGTTTAAGGCTCGGCTGACCGATTCCCGGAAGAACGTCGCATCGGAATCCGCGGCCTCCACTTGCCAACACCGCGGCTCTCGCCGATTCTCGCCCGCTTTCACGCTTGAATGACTGACCGCGCGCTCACTTTCTTTCGCCGCCTTGCCTCGTCGGTGACCCTATGGGGCCTCGCGCTCTGGATTATCTTCAGCGGCTTCGTGCCCGGTTTCGTAGTGCTCGTGAGCGGACTATCGCTGCTCGCGCTCTGGGAATACTACGGCATGCTGGACCACAAAAAGCTGCCGCACTTCAAGGTCTTCGGGATGCTGTGCGGGGCGCTCTTCTGCGCCGGGAGCTTCTACTATTTCGGACGGACGTCGTCCAGCGGTGTCGAGGCTCCGTTTGCGCTGCGCACGTACGACTTCGAGGTGGCGACTCTGCTTCTCTTTATGCTGGTCGTCTTTACGAGGCAGATGTTTCAGAAAACGCGCGACATCTCGCCGCTCGAGACCATGGCGTACACGATCTTTGGCTTGCTGTACATCCCGTGGATGTTCTCGTTTATTACGAAGATCATTTTCCTGCCGCCGCATGATTTGCTGTCAGGAAATCCGACCGGCCAATGGTACGTCCTCTGGCTCGTGGTGGTGACGAAGTTTTCCGATATGGGCGCGTATGTCACGGGATCGCTCATCGGCAGGCATCCTCTCGTTCCTCACATCTCGCCGAAAAAAACGTGGGAGGGATTTTTTGGAGCCCTCGCCTTCTCGGTGGGAGGAGCGTGTGGCTTGCTTGCCATCATGCCGCATCGACTGCCGCTTCTGAGCCAGGCGGATGCGGTGATCCTCGGGCTTGTGCTCGGCTTCGCGGCCATCGTGGGCGATCTGGCCGAATCGATCCTCAAGCGAAATTGCGAAGTCAAAGATTCCGGGCACATGCTGCCAGGAATTGGCGGGACGCTGGATCTCATCGATTCGCTGCTCTTCACCGCTCCCCTGCTCTTCTTCTACCTGCGGTTTGCGAAACTCGTGCAATGAACCTGGATTCCATCTCATGAGAAAGCGGCGCGTCGTTATTTTGGGTTCAACCGGATCGATCGGCGAGAGCGCGCTGAAAGTGGCGCGCGACATCCCGGACCGGATGGAAATCGTCGGGCTGGCCGCGAATCGGAGCGCGCTCAAATTTGCGGAGCAGGTCGCCGAATTCCGGCCGTTGGCGGCGGCTCTCTGCGATGGGACGGCAGCCAGTGAAGCGCGTGAACTGTTGCAGTCCGTTAAAACTCCCGGCGCGCGGCCCCTACCTGAAATAAGCAGCGGAGAGGAGGCGCTATGCGGCCTTGCGCGAATGCCGGAAGCGGACATCGTGCTGATCTCGATTGTCGGCACGGGCGGCTTGAGGCCTGCGCTGGCTGCAATCGAAGCGGGAAAGGATGTCGCGATCGCCAGCAAGGAGATACTGGTGATGGCGGGCGAGCAGGTCATGGACGCTGCGGCGCGAAAAGGAGTCAAAGTGCTGCCTGTGGATAGTGAACACAACGCGATCTTCCAATGCCTGGAAGGCCGGCCGGCAACGGAGGTAAAGCGTCTCATCCTTACTGCCAGCGGCGGACCATTCCGAACCTGGCCTGCGGACCGGCTCGAGGGTGTGACGCCCGAGCAGGCGCTGAAGCATCCAACATGGAATATGGGATCGAAAATAACGATCGATTCCGCAACGCTTTTCAACAAGGGGCTGGAGATGATTGAGGCGCGCTGGCTTTTTCAAATCGAGATGGGGCGAGTCGATGTCGTGGTCCATCCGCAATCGATCGTTCACTCACTCGTTGAGTTTATCGATGGCTCGCTTCTGGCTCAGCTCTCGCTCACCGACATGTGTTTTCCAATCCAATACGCGATGACGTGGCCGGAGCGTGTTCCAAACAGGCTGGCGCCCCTCGATTTGGCGGCGCTTGGGAAACTCGAGTTCGAAGCGCCGCGCCTCAACGATTTCCCGGCGCTCAATCTCGCGCGGTGGGCAGGCGACACCGGCGGCACCCTACCCTCCGTATTCAATGCCGCCAACGAAGTGGCGGTGGGAGCTTTTCTCAATGAAATGATCTCCTTCCCCTCGATCTGGCGCACCGTCGAGCGCGTGATGCGCGAACACCAACCGATTGCGCATCCAGAGTTGGATGCTATTCTGGATGCCGATCTGTGGGCGCGAACACGAGCTGCCGCCCTGCTTGCGGGCTGATCTCCTATCTCCTATCGCCGAATGTCGCCGAATGTCGCCCCAATGGCGCCGCGCCCTTTTTGAACGGCGGCTCCCCGCTGGCGTCTGTTCTATCCTCTCCATACTCTCATGTCTGTACTCGTCTCCATCTTCACCGCCCTGCTCGTAGTCGTGATCTTCAACTTGATGATCATCGTGCATGAGGTTGGCCATTTCCTCGCCGCTCGCTGGCGCGGAATGGTCGTCGAAGAGTTCGGCATCTGGTTCGGAAAGCCGCTCATCAAAAAGAAAATTCGCGGAGTCTGGTACAGCCTGGGCTGCATCCCTTTCGGCGGTTTTGTAAAACTGCCGCAGATGGCAGACATGTCTGCCGTCGAGGGAAAGACGGAAACCCCGAAAGGGGAGCTGCCTCCTGTGACGCCTCTGTCCCGTATCATCGTGGCATTTGCCGGGCCGCTCTTTTCTTTCCTTCTCGCGCTTTCATTTGCCGTGGTCGTATGGAAAGTCGGCCGGCCGGTAAGCGAGGCCGAGGAAACCACGACGATCGGATATGTGGACCCCGATTCGCCGCTCATGACAACCGAGCCGCCGATCAAGCCCGGCGACGTAATCGAATCGATCGACGGACATCCGGTGCGCCGCTGGTCCGGAATGGGTAAAGAAACCGTCCTATGGAGGATCGTCGCGAGCGAAGGCGCAAAGACCGATCCGATCGACCTGATCGTGAAGCGTGGCGACAAGGAGATCGAGGTCCATCCCGTGCCTGTCGTCCAGGAACGGAAAAGCTGGTTTCTGCGCAAATCGCTGCGCCAATTGCTGATCGGACCGAAATCAACTCCCGTCGTCGCGGAGGTAACCAAGGACAGCCCTGCCGCGGAAGCGGGCATACTTCCGAAGGACCGCATCACCGCCGTCAATGGCGAGCCGATTTATGACGACGGTGGAGTCAGCGAGTATGCTGCGAACCATCCCGGGGAGCCGCTCGTTCTCACGCTGAAACGACCGGTCGGCAACGACGCGTTCAGCACGATCGAATCCAAACCGCTGGCCGAGCGGGCGCCGATCATCGACACGATTGAAAAGGGCGGTCCAGCCGACGCAGCCGGGCTGAAAGCCGGGGACAGCATCACTGCAGTGGATGGCCAGCACATTGTGTCGGTCAAGCAAGTGACAGACTCTATACATGCCGCAGAATCGAAACCGATCGGCCTCGACGTGATGCGCGACGGGAAGCCGATGAGCCTTTCCGTGACGCCTCGGCTGGCGGAAGTCGATGGCGCCAAGAAAGCCGGGTACTTCATCGGGCTGATGTGGCGCAATCCATTTGGATTCCGTTTGGACCCGCGCGGCGTGACCCACCTTCAATGGCCGACTCCAGCGGAGGAGATTCGGAAATCGGCAGGCACCATTCTCGACACGCTCGAGGCGCTGACATCCCGCAAGAATGGGATTGGAATCCAGCAAATGGGGGGCGCCGTCATGATGGCGCGCGTCTATTGGAACTACCTGCAGATCGACGACGGCTGGCGTTATGTCCTTTGGTTTAGCGTGGTGCTGAACGTGAACCTTGCCATTCTCAACATGCTGCCCATTCCACCGTTGGACGGGAGTCACATCCTGCTCTCGACGGTCGAAGCGATTCGGAGGCGTCCCGCCAATGCCGCCGCGTTGCGCGCGATCGAGTTCGTGCAGACCGCTTGCACACTCGTAATCATTGCATTCATGCTATACATAGCATTTTTGGATGTGGGCGATTGGGTCGCTGGCGGAGGCGGGCACAAAATGAAATTTATTTCCAAGGAAGCCACGCCTGAGCAGAACCGATGAATTACTGCGCGTCCGCCTATAGCTATCGCCGCCGCGCGTCACGCGTGGTGCGTGTGGGCCATGTCGCCATCGGCGGGGAGAATCCCATTCGTGTCCAGTCGATGATTACTTGCGACACGATGGATACCGCGGCATCCATCAAGCAGACGCTGGAATTGGCTGCTGTCGGATGCGAGATTGTCCGCATCACAGCGCCGACTGTGAAGGATGCTGCGAATCTGCGAAACATCGTTGCCGGACTCCGCGGACGCGGCTGCGACGTCCCGATCGTCGCCGACATCCACTTCAAGCCCGATGCGGCAATGGAAGCCGCGAAGTGGGTGGAAAAGGTGCGGATCAATCCCGGCAACTACGCGGATTCGAAGAAATTCAAAGTGCTGGAGTACACCGACGAGCAATATGCGGCTGAGTTGGAGCGAATCCGCGATCGTTTCACGCCACTCGTGACACTTTGCAAAGAGCGCGGGGTGGCGATGCGGATCGGGACGAATCACGGCAGCCTGAGCGATCGGATCATGAATCGTTACGGCGACACACCGAGAGGCATGGTGGAAAGCGCCCTCGAGTTCGCAACCATCGCGCGCACACTCGACTATCATGATTTCATCTTCTCGATGAAGTCGAGCAACCCCAAAGTAATGGTCGAGGCGTATCGCCTGCTGGTGGCGCGCCTCAACGAGATGGGCCCCGATTGGAATTACCCGATTCACCTCGGGGTGACCGAAGCGGGCGACGGAGAGGATGGCCGGATCAAGTCGGCGATCGGCATTGGCTCGCTCCTGAGCGACGGCATCGGCGACACAATCCGCGTGTCGCTTACCGAAGACAGCGTGCACGAGATCCCCGTGGCAAAGGCGCTCGCGGCGCGAGCGGCCGCGGTCCGCACGGAAGAGGCCATATCCCATGATGCGCTTTCGTTTGACCCATTCACCTACAGGCGGCGCGCATCGGTTCGGCTGGAAGTCAATGGATTCGGAGTCGGCGGTGAAGAAACGGTGCGCGTTGTCACGAGCCGGGCCAAATGGGATGCACTCGCTCACAAAATCGACAAACTTGGGGATTATAAGCCGGAGCTTGTTCTGGAGGATTCGAGCGTGCTCGCGATCGACCCGTGTGATGAGGAAGCCATTCGCGAGGTGAATGCGAGCGCCTCGCCATGCTTCGTTACTGTGGCCGATGGAACCGCCCTTTTACCTGTCAGCGCCTACCGATTGCTGGCAGCGCGCCTGCAAGAGCGGCACCCGATTCTACTTAAAGACCGATTCTCGGTGGAGCGTGGAGGCGGCGGCCCATTCCTCGAAACGCTGCTTGATTCGGCATCGGCGATCGGATCGCTGATCTGCGACGGAATCGGCGATGCCGTGCTCGTACAGGGTGAACCGGCTCCCGGTCAATCACTCCGCCTTTCATACAACATTCTCCAAGCCGCTGGCGCGCGAATTTTCAAGACGGATTATGTGGCCTGCCCAAGCTGCGGGCGGACGCTCTTTGACTTGCAAGAGACAACCGCGCGGATCAAAGCTTCGACGCAACACCTCAAAGGGGTCAAAATTGCCATCATGGGTTGCATCGTGAATGGCCCCGGTGAAATGGCCGACGCCGACTTTGGGTACGTGGGAGGCGCGCCCGGCAAGATCAATCTGTACGTCGGCAAGACCGCGGTGAAGTTTAACATCCCGCAGGCTGAAGCGGTGGAGCGGCTTACGGATCTGATTCGCGAACACGGGAAATGGGTAGAGCCGGGTCCTGCGGGCGCTGTCGAGTCGTTCGCGACTTCCGACGTGTAGGATCAACGGATGCCGCGCAACCGAAAGGCCTCCCCGAATTGCTTGAATAATCCGAGCCGGCAAACGGTCGAATAGCTCCGTATGAAACATCACATAGCAGTCATTATCGGAGCGCTATCGCTTTCCGTCGGGCTTTGGCCTGGAACGGCCAGCGCATCGGAAATTCGTCAATGTCGTTGGCGCCGGCACCGCGGGTGGGTTCCCGGTCACTGGAGTCGGCATCATCGCTTTTGGATCCCGGGCCATTGGGTTCGCTGGTAGCAAGGCGGTATTTCCGATCTTCATCGCATTCTCTGGAGACCTCATTCCCGGTGCAAGTCGTTCGCGAGCAGGGATTCGGTGTCTCACAGATATTTTCCGATTGTCGATTGACTTCAAGTTTCCCACCTGTTTATGAATAGCCGCGACCGAAAACCGGTCTATATCCCCGTAATATGAAACATCGCATAGCAGCCCTCATTGGAATCCTGTCACTATCCCTCGGATTTTTGCCTCAGCAGGCAAGCGCTTCCGAAGCGCGGCAGTGCCATCATCGTTGTCACCATCGTTGCCATCATCATCACTACCATCACCACCGTCGGTAGGATGATTGCACTAGCCCGGTTCGCGGTTTAAGGCCTGCGCCGGCTATCAACGCAAAAGATAACTCCTCATTTTGCGCGACGCTTTATCGCTCGCGCGAAATGAGGATTTCTTTTTAATTGGAGCAGAAGCTTGACCCGCGCCTTTTAGACCATGACAACCCATTTTCACGGATGCACCGCTCTAATCACTGGAGCATCGGCAGGACTTGGAACGGAATTCGCCCGCCAACTAGCTCCCGATGCGAAATGTCTGATACTCATTGGGCGTCGCGCCGACCGGCTTGACGCGCTGAAAACTGAGCTTGCCAGACCGGGATTTCGCATCGAGTGCCATGCAATTGATCTTACCGATCATGCTCAGCTCGAATCATTTGCGACTGATATTACGCTTAATACGGAGAATGTTGATTTACTGGTGAATAACGCAGGCCTCGGTGATCACGGGCTTTTCGAGGCGAGCGATTGGCGGCGGGTCGAGGCAATGCTGGAAGTGAATATTCGCGCCCTGACCCGGCTGACACACGCCCTATTACCGCAGCTTGTCCGATCGGGACACGGAACAATTTTGAACGTCAGCTCCATCGCTGGGCTGCTGCCTGTGCCCAAGATGGCGGTGTACGCCGCTACGAAGGCATACGTTTCGAGCTTCACCGAAGCTCTGCGCGCGGAATTGCGCGGCACAGGGGTCAATGTAACCGCGCTCTGTCCCGGCCCGATCGATACGGAGTTCTTCCATCGTGCCGAACGGCCAGGCGCACACTCAGGGGTTCCGACGCCGGAGTTCTTCAAAATCCCGGCGTCACAGTCCGTTCGCGAAGCTCTTTCCGCGGCGGCCCGCAATCGGCCGCGTGTGATCTCGGGATTAACGGTCTGGATCGCGATGACCATCGTCACGCTGCTGCCGATTGCGCTGGTGCGTCTATTTCTTCCGGGCCGGAAGCGTTTTAGGAGCGTTTCCCGCAACCGCGGGTTGTAGGAGTGAGTCTTTTGCTTTAACTGAGCGGCGATGTTCCACTACATTGTCGCGTATTATTTGATGTTCGGTGTCCTGGCGATCGTCGGAGGTGTGATCGGATTCGTGAAGGCTCAGAGCAAGGCATCCCTCATCGCGGGCGGAATTTCCGGGCTTCTGCTGATCGTGGGGGCGGTCCTCATCGCAAACGGCTCGCTCACGGCAGGGCTGATCCTTAGCCAGGCGATCTCGTTGATTCTCGCGCTCCGCTTCGTGCCTGCCTTTCTGAAAACGCGCGGATGGATGCCATCGGGGATGATGAGCATCCTAAGCGTGATCGGTGTTGCCGTCGGCCTCACGGCGCTGATTCGGTGAGCGTTCCGTCCTCATTCACACGCGCTGCTTCAGCGCTGGGCGCGTGCCTGCTCGCGGCAGCCCTATCTGGGTGCGGAAAACGCGATGTCGTGTACGTGGCTCCCGCGCCTGAGCCGTCCCCTGCTCCGATCGTTACGCCGGCGCCTGTTCCCACACCGCCGCCGACTCCGTACGTCCCGTCCAAGAAGGTTGAACTTGGGAAGATCTTCAATGGCATGCAGTTTCGCGCGACTTTGGAGACGGATTATGGGACAAGCGCCACGGAGACGCGGGAGGATCCCGCCAGTTATGTCGCGGATGTTCAGATCCGGGTAAAGGTTCCGAAGCCGAACGCCGACATGGCTGGGCTATCGAAGCTGAATCCGCAATTGGCAATCGTACTTCCGCAGTTGCCGCTGCTTCTGGCCAACTCGACGGTTTCGCCCTTCTTCGACGATCTTTATCGCCTGAAGGTGAACTCGTTGAAGCAAAATCTGCTTCGTCTCGACACGGTCTTATCCCGTCACAATTTCTTCGATTGCGAGACGGTTCTTAATATTGAGCATCCTGTCACGAAGCGTCGAGCCGTCCTTATGCAGGCGGATATGGACACGGACAACGACGGCTCGGATAGCGATCGGGTTCCGGATGTGGATGGCTCTTCCGCAACCTTCCAGCCATTCACCAGTTTTCGCTGGCCGAAGAAGACGGCGCAGCCAAATTCATTTCTACAGATCCGCGCAGCCAAGCTGAAGAGCGTGGAAGCGGAGGCCGCCACCCCTGGACTCCCGCAGCCGCGCGTGCGCCAACTGAAGGAACAACAGGCCGACCTGAAATCGGAGATCAGCGACTTGCAGAAGTATAGCTGCCTTATAGGCGCCGCAGACCCGTACGTGGTGCTGCCTGGCTCGATGCTCGCCCGAAAGTATGGAGAATACACACCGGCCATCGGCGACTACTGCGTGGTGATCTATAACGACGTCATTCTTCCGTCGGTCGTGGGGGATGCGGGACCGCCGACGCTGGTCGGGGAGGCGTCGTTGCGGATCTGCCGACAGATCGATCCGAGAGCGGACGCGAGCAATCGCCCTGTGAACGATCTGAAGGCGACGTACCTTATTTTTCCCGGAAGCGCGGACAAGCCATTCGACGCTCCCAATCTCGCCCATTGGCGCGACCGTTGCGAAAAACTTTTAAACGACTTGGGCGGATGCCAGGGGCAATTGCTCGCGTGGGAAGATGTCACGAAACCGAAGCCGCCTCCAGCCGCCCCGGCGCCCGCGACGCCATTGCCATCTACGCCGCATCCGCAAGCTGGCTCCGCCCTTCCCGGCACGCCTTTGCCGGCAACGCCTCCTCCGGCGGCAACTCCGAAGCCCGCACAATAAGCGAAGCGACTGCTACCGTAGGAACCGCCCGAGGTTCTCCTCTTCCCAGCATTTGGCTCGCCTGAACCAGCGAAATTTCCGCTCGAGCCGGTTGAACTCTTCATGATGGACCACCCGCTTTCCGCTTTCGTAGTAGCGATCGGGCACGACGGCATGCAGCATCTCGTGATAGATCACGTATTCCAAAAACCAGTGCGGGACGAATGGGCGATCGAGCAGTGGATGAATTCGAATGACTCGATCGTCCTCCTGGATCGTGCCAAAGACGATGTAATCCTTGGGCCGCAGCTTTCGCTTTCGACCCCACACGATGGTGTACTTCTGGAGACGGTTCCCGAAGTAGCGCGCATTTAGCTTCGTGAAGATTGCGCCGAGATCGAAGAACCGGCCCGCTTCACCGAAACAGAACTGCCGCTGCATGGGCAGTTTTGGACTGGATACTTTTCGTTTTCGAGCGGGCATAGGCTTCTGGTTGCACCCTATCCATCCCGAGGGGCCCACTCAAGGCATTAGGACGCGGAAGGCAAAGATTTGGCGAGCGAGTCCACAATTTGCTCTAGCTGGCGCACTCGTGCGTTGAGTTTTCCGAGTCGATGGATGTGGGCCGTCTGCTCCTTAAATTCGCGAGCCGGAATGCAGGGGGCGCCGATGTATATTCCGGACCCGGGCAGGCTTTTATTCACACCGCTCTGCGCCCCCACGATCGCTTTATCGCCAATTTCGATATGGCCGACGACTCCAACCTGGCCGGCAATAGTGACATAATGACCCAATCGGGCGCTGCCGGAAATTCCGACTTGTGAGATCACGATGCAGTGTTTGCCGATTACGACGTTGTGGGCGATTTGCACCAAATTATCGATTTTCGTCCCTTCTTGGATCCAAGTGCGGCCAAATCGCGCCCGATCGATGGTCGTATTTGCGCCGATTTCTACGTGGTCATCCACTTGCACGATCCCAGTCTGGGGAAGCTTGACGTGGCGTCCGTCAACGAACTCAAAGCCGAATCCATCGCTGCCAAGGACCACGCCGGAGTGGAGAATGGCATGGGCGCCAACGATGCAGCGGTTTCCCACCGTTACCCGGGGATGCAACAGAGAATCGGCTCCTATGCGCGCCTCATGACCGATGTATGCGTGAGCGCCGATGACCGTGCGGGCGCCGATTTTCGCGCCGCTCTCGATGACCGCGAACGGTTGAACCGAAACTTGCTCACCGAGTTCGACATCCCGAGCGACGACAGCCGAAGGGTGTACGCCCGGTGCAAAATGCACCGGTGGGGGTGAAAACTTCGCGAGAAGCTCGGCGAATGCGAGCGACGGATTGGCAACGCGAACGGCGACCGGGGCGATGGATTCGGAGAAATCCTCCGGCACAAGCGCCGCAGTGGCCCGGCAATGCTTGAGAGCCTGGAGGTATCGGGCGTTGCCAAAAAATGTGATGTCGCCCTCGCCCGCCTCGGCGATGGACGCGATCCCACGAATTGCGGCGGCGCCGCTTTCAGAAACAAACTGGCCGCCCACGAGGGCGGCCAGTTCTTGAACCGTGGTTTGCACGATGTATTCCGCGCGAAGAGCGCGGGCTACTTTTTCGGTTTCTCTTTCGGAGCTGGCGTCGCCTTGGCGGGCGCCTCGGCGGAAGCCGGTTCGCTGCCCTTGTTTTTATTGAGCGTCGTGACAACCGATTGAGTCAAATCGTAGGAGTCCTTGGCGTACAGGACCGATGGAAAACCGGTGCCCATCCCTGACGTATCGAAGATGATGTCATACTGCTCGGCCTTGGCGCGCTCATTCACGACCTTCACGATTTCGTCAAGAATCCCTTTGATCATCCGCATTTGCTGCTCCTGGAGCTGGCGTTCGCGCTGAGTCTGGAATTCGTGGTTTTCGCGATCCATATTCTTGTACTCGCCAATCTTTTCATCGCGCCCCTTGCCCTTGGCCTCTTTCGACTCCTTGCTCAATTCCGGCTTGACGATTTCCTCCGAGAGCTTGTTGATCTCGTCGCCGAGCTTCTTCTGGATATCGAGACGATCCTCGACCTCTTTCTTGTAGCCGTTGCGTGCATCGTTGATGCGCTGCTCGGCCTCCTTCATCTTGTAATAGCTGTCGAGCACCGTTTTTACGGCCACGGTGCCGACCTTGAGGGTCTGGGCAGAGGCGTCGAACGCGGCGCCCAGGCTAAGCACGGCGCAGAGGAGGATGATGGTTTTCTTCATATTGATAAGGGTCGAGTGGTTCAAAAATGGAGAACTTGAGACGCGCAAAGTGGACTTCCGTTCAAAATTGGTAGCCGATATTGAAGTTGAATTTACCGCCGCTGCCGAGGAACTGATCCTTCGAGAGAGGAATACCGTAATCGATGCGCACCGGGCCAATCGGAAGATCGATGCGGAATCCGATGCCGATGTCGTGGTTCAAGCCGCCCGAGCCGTCGATTGTCTTTTCTGGAACGAAGACGTACGAATTCTGGTTGACGTAGCCAACGTCGTAGAAGACGGCTCCGCGAACCTTGTCGATAATCGGGTAGGTGTACTCGATCGTTCCGCGCAAGAGGGTGTCGCCGCCGATCGGTTCCCCCGTGTTGTCCTTGGGACCTGCGTACCGATATTTGTAGCCGCGAAGGTTGTTCGCGCCACCGAGGTAAAGCCGGTCCCAGATCGGAACTTTGTCGCCTCCACCCCAGGTGCTTACGACACCGGCTTCGCCATTAATCGTGAGAATCGTATCCCATGGGAGGAGGAAGTATCGGGTGGCTTCGAGATCAAACCCGACAATCTGTGTTGCGCCACCCAGCGGCCCGCCATCGACGTAGGTGGAGAGGTCGATTTTCATGCCATGGCGTGTGAGGAAGACCGAGTCGCGCGAATCGTAGTTGATGCCAGCGTTGACCTGGCTCTCCAGCCTGCTTCCGACCTGGTTGCGGATATAATCCGAGGCGTTGCTCGTGAGGTGCTGAATGCCTACATCCTCGAGTTTATACCCAAATCGGAAAGCAGTGAAATCGGTCAGCGCCTTGCGAGTGGTCAGGCTGAAGCCGTATCGGCGCTCGTCATACACGTTTGAAACGAAATTTGCCTCCCGGTAAAATATTTCGCCTCCGAGCGACAGCTTGTAATCGAGGAAATACGGCTCCGTGAGCGAGATCACTGCGTCCTTTCTCTGCACCCCGTACTGGATGCGAATGCGGAATTTCTGGCCGCCGCCTGTAAAGCGGGGGTAGTTGAAGAGATCGAAATTGCTCTGCGTGATTTCGGCGAAGCCGAGCAAGCTGTCGATTGAGGAAAAGCCTGCGCCGAAATTAAACGACCCGGTCCGCTTCTCTTCCACGATCACGTTCAGATCTTTTCGGCCCGGCACGAGCGTATCGACGGGATACGCGTCCACTTTTTGGAAATAGTTCGTGTTTTGCAGCCGCTGCTTGCTGGCATCGACCTTTGGCGTGTTGAAAAGCTCTCCGGGAGCCAGAGCAATTTCGCGCCGGATCACCTTATCTTTCGTACGTTTATTGCCGGTGATATTGATGTGCTCGACGTAGCTTTGGTTCCCCTCCTCCATTGAGTACGTAAGATTCATCACGTGATCGCCGAGTGGCGTGGTGTTGGCGCCCGCTTGGAAATCGACATAGCCGCGGGCGCCATAAAGATCCTGCAGCTTCTTGAGGTCGGCCTTCACAGCAGCCGGGGAATAGATATCGCCCGATTTCAACTTGGTGTCCTGCGCCAATTCCTCTGGCGTATAGACTTGGGCGTGGGCAAACTCGATGCGTCCGACGTGGTACTGAGGCCCTTCGACTATTGGAAAAACAACATCCACCTTCTGACCCGTATGGATGAGCTTCGGAGCATCGATGCGCACGTCGAGGAACCCATGATTCTGGTAGTAATCGCGAAGCGCGGTTACATCCTCATCAACCTGATCGGCGTCGAGCCGGCCGGCCTTGGTGAGGAAATTCATGATGGTGCGCCGATGGGTCTTCACCACCTTGTTCAAATCCTTGCGCGAGGCGTGATCGTTCCCCTCGAAAATGATATCGCGGACGATCATCTTGCCACCTTCGGAAACCGTGAATTCCACGCGGGCCTTTCCACTCTTTTCGTCGAGCGCCGTATTTACCGTTACGGTTGCGTCGGCGAAGCCGTGATTATGGTAATAGTCGATCACTTTCTGGCGGTCCGCCTCGACGGTCGCCTCGTTGAGGGTCGCGCCGACCTTCGTTGTGATTTCCTTGCGAATCTTGGTCGGTTTGAAGGCGCTCACGCCGTTCACAACGACCTCGCTGACCTGCGATTTAGCAGCGACAACCACGATCACTTTCACTCCATCCGCCTGCGGTTCCCCGAAAATGCGGACGTTTGAGATATTCCCAGTCGCGTACAGCGAACGGATGTCCTCCTCGACAGAGGATTCGGAATACGGCCTCCCCACCTGCGTGCGCATATTGGCGAGAATTTTTTGCCGACTCACCGTTTCCGGGCCAGCGTATTGGATCTCGATCGAGCGAATCGTCGGCCCGACGGGCGGCGCTCCGGCGCGCGCCGGAGGCTCGGGGGCTTGCGAGAATGTCGCGAGTGGGGCCAAAAGAAAAGCTGCCAGCGCGAGGAGGACTGGAGTGATCGTGCGAAACTTCATTTAATGAAATGCGGGAGCTGGGTTCGGCTAAAGCCGCCGATAAGAATGGCACTCGCCACAGGCGTCAAGCGCGATTTGAGCGGAGCGAACATGCTCGGGCAAAAGTTCCCCTGCAAGAAGACGGTTGCACGACCGCCAAATGGGACGCGAACGCGCATCCCCAAGCCAGAATTTCCACTAGCGCGCCGCTTCCGGCGCGTTATCGTTGCCATTCGCATTCGTGCGGAACGCGCGGTTAGCTCAGTGGTAGAGCGCCTGCTTCACACGCAGGAAGTCGCAGGTTCGAACCCTGCACCGCGCACCACGCCCACAGCGCTTCGCGCAGTGAGGCGGGCAGGCCACGCTTTTTTGAAAAAGGCTCTTTGGCTTGAGACATAAAAGTTGCGTCGATACAAGGGCGAGCGCGATGTTTTATTACACGTACGTGCTCATGTGCGCTGATGGAAAGTTGTACGTCGGCTCGACAACTGATCTCCGTCGGCGTTTCTCGCAGCACGAGGCCGCCGAAGTGCCTTCGACCGCTTCTCGATTACCGGTACGGCTCGAATACTACGAGGCGTGCCGCTCCGAAACCGCTTCGCGTATGCGGGAGAAACACTACGCGTCGGAGAGCGTGCTTTCCTCATTTCCCCATGCTCTCCTATACGAATGCCTATCGTGTCACGTTATCGCCTCACGCAGCGGCTCGCCGCACCGGGCGCGAGACCTGTGTTGAGGGCGATGATCGGACGCTGGCGCGAGCGGTATTCGCCGCCGGGGCGATGTCTGGATGTGGGGTGTGGGGTGTGGGCCGGAGTCGTGGCTGCGGAGCGCAGGCGTGCAGCCGAGCGGCGTGGATGTGTCGCCGGAATGTGTTGCGGAGTATCGGCGGCGGGGCGGAGAGGCGGTGGTGGGCTGTGCGACGGCGCCGCCATTTGCGGATGGCGCGTTCGACAGCGTGTGGAGTTTCGGATTGCTGCATCATCTGCCGGATGATGCGGCGCGGCGGGCGGTGGCGGAAATGCAGCGCGTCACCCGTGCGGGCGGCTGCACGGTGATCTTCGACGCGGTGCTCCCGCGCGCGGCGTGGCGGCGGCCTGTGGCGGCGCTGATCCGCCGGCTGGATCGCGGGCGCTGGATGCGCACGGAATCCGCGCTCACCGCGCTGCTGGCGCCGCTCGGGGAGTGGGAGTGCGAACGGCTCACTTACTCACTCACGGGACTCGAAGGGCTGCTCGACACATTCCGCAAACCCTGCCAGTAACTGCGCCCGATGCCGATTGCCGACGATGTGAAAATTGAAACGGGCGTGCAGATCCACCGCCCGGAGCTGGTGAATCTCTACGGCTGCACCATCGGCGCGGACAGTTCGGTGGGGGCGTTCGTGGAAATCCAGCGCGGCGCGCGCGTCGGGCGGTTGTGCAAAATTTCGTCACACAGTTTCCTGTGCGAAGGCGTGACGCTGGAGGACGAAGTCTTCATCGGCCACGGTGTCATGTTCACGAATGACCGCCATCCGCGCGCGGCGCGCGCCGGGCGGCTGCTGCAGGACGGCGACTGGCAGGTGATCCCGACGCTCGTTCGCCGAGGCGCCTCGATCGGCAGCGGCGCTGTCATCCTGTGCGGCGTGACCATCGGTGAAGGCGCGATCGTCGGAGCTGGGGCCGTCGTCATCGCGGATGTCGCCGACGGAGCGACGGTCGCGGGCGTGCCTGCGAGACGCATCGGTTCTGTAAAAAAATGATGCGCGCGTGGATTCCGGCGCTGGTGTTTCTCGCGGTGCTCGCGGTGCGCTTTGCGGAGCCGGTGCTCGATGGCGACTTCTTCTGGCACATGTCCTATGCGCAGCAGATGATCGAGCGGCACACGCTCGTGCCGGATCACACGATCTACTCGTGGACTCCGGCGGATGGGAAAATGATCTACTGCACGTGGCTGGCGGAGTTGGCGCTGCTCGGCATCTGGAAGATCGCGGGTCTCGCCGGGGTGTTCGCGCTGCGCTATGCGCTCGTGCTTGGGGCGGTCGTGGCGTGCAGCCGGGCGATGAAGTCATCACGGTCAGTCACTCGTTCATCGCGACGGCGAGCGCGGTGCGATACTGCGGCGCCCTGCCGGTCTTCGTGGATGTCGAGCCCGCCACTTTCAACATCGTGCCTAAGCTCGTCGAAGCCGCGATCACGCCGCGCACGCGCGCTGTGCTGTGCGTACACCAGATGGGGATGCCGTGCGATCTCGCCGCGATCCTTCCGCTTGCGCGGCAGTATAGGCTGCCGGTCATCGAGGATGCGGCGTGCGCAGTGGGGAGTGAGATTTTGCACGACGGACGCTGGGAAAAAATCGGTCACCCGCATGGCGACATCGCGTGCTTTTCCTTCCACCCGAGAAAGGTGCTCACGACCGGCGACGGCGGCACGATCACCACCGCCCACGCGGATTGGGACCAGCGCTGCCGACACTGGAGGCATCACGGCATGAACGTGGCCGCGCATGACCGGCACACGGCGAAGCGGGTGATTTTTGAGAGCTACGACACGCTCGGATACAACTACCGCATGACCGACGTGCAGGCGGCCATAGGGCGCGAGCAGGTGCTGCGGCTGCCGGAGATCGTGCGTCGCCGCCGCGCTCTCGCTGCCAGATATGCCGAGGCGCTCGCGGATTTTCCGGAAGTGAGGACGCCCTCTGAGCCACCGTGGGCGCGGAGCAACTGGCAGAGCTATTGCGTGCGGCTGGCGGATGGGCTCGACCAGCGCACCGTCATGGAGCGCCTGCTCGCGGAGCAGATTTCCGTGCGCCGCGACATCATGTGCATTCACCGCGAGCCCGCCTATCCGCCCGGCACCTGGCGTAGCGCGGGCGGGCTGGCAGAAAGCGAGCGCGCGCAGGATCGCACGATCGTCCTCCCGCTTTTCCCCGCCCTCACCGACGACGCGCAGGATGCGGTCATCGCCGCGCTGCGCCGCGCCTGCATGCCATGAAGCCCGAACTTTCCATCATCACGCCCGCATTCGACGAAGCCGCGAACCTGCCCGAGCTGCACCGGCGGCTCAGCGCCGCGCTCACCGACGTAACGTGGGAATGGATCGCCGTGGATGATCACTCGGCTGACAGCATGTTCGCAGTTCTCGCCGAGCTTGCGCAAAAGGACGCGCGCGTGCGCGGCGTGCGGCTCTCGCGCAACGGCGGCTCGCATGCCGCAATCGCCTGCGGCCTCTCGCTCGCACAGGGTGGCGCGGCCGTGGTGATTGCTGCTGATTTGCAAGATCCACCGGAGACAATCCCCGCGCTCCTCACCCGCTGGCGTGAGGGAGCGCAGGTCGTCTGGGCCGTGCGCGCCGGGCTGCCGCCGGCTCGTGGTTTCGCTGACCGTGCGCTTTCGCGCCTCTATCATTTCGCGATGAAACGCCTGGCCCGCCTGCCCGAACTGCCAGCGGAGGGCGCGGATTTTTTCCTCCTCGACCGCCTGGCGATCGATGCGCTCACGCAATGCGGTGAGAGGCACACCAGCATTTTCGCCCTGCTCGCATGGATCGGCTTCCGGCAGGCGCGCGTGCCGTATGAAAAAGTCGCGCGTCCCGCGGGACACTCGGGCTGGACGATGCGGAAAAAACTTTCGCTGCTGCTCGACTCGGTGACGGCGTTCAGCTTCGCGCCGCTGCGCTTCATGTCGCTCCTCGGCGTGCTCACGGCACTGGGCGGATTTGGCTACGCCGCCGTCGTCGTGGGCAACGCCATGGCCGGGCATCCGCCGGCGGGCTGGTCGTCGCTCATGGTCGTGGTGCTGCTCATCGGCGGCCTGCAGATGCTCATGCTCGGCGTGCTCGGCGAATACGTCTGGCGCGCCCCCGGGGCAGCGCGCCGCCGCCCACGCTGGCTCATCGAGGAGATGACGCCGCGCGGTGATTGACCGGTGCTGGATGTGCGTCACAGCGCCACCAGAGCTTTCGGTCGAGGGACGGCATTGGATAGCCCCGGCGACGCGGAAAGCGGGAGGGAGCTTAAAAAAAAGGCGCCTCGCGCAGATTTCACGGCATAATAACCGGGATTTGCTGCCGCCCGTGCTTTCGATAGACATGGAAATGCGCGTCGAGTGTGAAGACGGTTGAATCGGGGTGCAGTTCCGCCATCCGCACGAGACAGGCGTCGGCCAACGACATCGGCAGATCGGCGTATTTTTGCATCAGCTTCCACATCGTTTCTCTTTCCCTGATGACTGAGAACTCGACTTCGAGCAGACCTGAGCCGAGCAAATCAAAAAACCTCCGGGGGCCTGCGGGCTGTCGCGAGACGAGGAAGAAGGTTTCCGCCAGGACCGCTTCGCACGTCAGGAACGGGGCCGGTAATTCCTGAAACTTTGACACGACCCATGCGTGCGATTTCTCCGCTTCTCGCAGAAAGGCGACGAGCGGGCCGGTATCGATCAGAATGCGCGGATTACTCACCAAAGCCCTTCATGTGCTTTGGGTTGGTGGCGAGATCGGACGGGCCGCCCTTGAGCGAGCCGCATAGGTGCTTCACCAAATCGAAAGCGCTCACCGGCCCGCGACGCTTTTGCGCTTTGAGCCGTGCTTCCAACGCCTCGCGCACCAGAGCGGACTTGGAACGCCGCTCGACTCGCGCCAGCGTGTCGAGCTGCGCCGCGAGTTTTTCGGAAACCTTGCAGGTGATCGTGGTCATGCGGCGAAAGTATTACCGGCAGTCGCAAATGGCAATACCGATCTTTGGGGACGCCATTGGGCTTAATCCGGATCATCACGCAGAACGTGATCCTGCCGGGAAGTTTCGGCAGCGTCCAAGATCTCGTCGATGCGATCTGGGCGTGCCTCGAAGAGATCCACTGCATCCGAGCCGCTACATGTGGAGAGCGGAGCCGAAGTTATCGTGATGCGCATGACGCTCGAGCAACGTCGCGAGATTGACGTTCAGCGCACGTGGCGCAGATTCAAACCTTGCAACCTGCGTCCCGTACTCCTGTTTTGCGGGGCGGGTCTGCGCGAGGGTTTGTCCTTTTCCTGCTTCGGGAACTCGAAGATGTGCTATAATCCGCGTTTTTGAACACATCGAACCAGACTCTAGCGGCTGCGCAAGCCCCGGCGGAACCGGCAGCGGAAAAGTGACATCCGGCGTGCGCGCGAATATCGGATGAATGGATTAATCGGATTGGAAGGGCTTCCCTTTTTTGCTGCGGACGCCGAAGAGATCGTGAAGATATGGGACGACCCTGGCATCGTCCTGTGGCATCTGCTGCTGATCGTTCTCCTGGTCGCGCTGAATGGATTCTTCGTCGCGGCGGAATTCTCGCTGGTAAAGCTCCGCGGAACACAACTCGAACCGTTGATCGAGGAAGGGAACGCGCGCGCGAAGCTGGCCCGGCAAATCCTTGAGCGACTCGATGCGTATCTTTCGGCAACGCAGTTTGGGGTGACCCTTGCGAGCCTGGCGCTCGGGTGGGTGGGCGAGCCGTACGTGGCGCGCATGCTTCAGCCGCTCTGCGATCTGGTGGGAATTCATTCACCCCATGTGGTCGCCGGCCTTTCGATCGGCGCCGGGTTTGCGGTGATCACGTTTCTTCACATCATCTTTGGTGAGCTTGCGCCGAAATACCTCTCCATTCGTGATCCGTTGCCGATGGCCCTTCGGCTTGCGGGGCCGCTCAGTCTGTTCTTTACCGTTTTTCAACCGGCCATCTGGCTGCTGAACAAATCTTCCAATCTCATTTTGCGGCGCTTCCTCAAGATCCGCTCAACCCCGGCTGAGCTCGGACATAGCGAAGAGGAGCTGCGGGTGATCCTCGCGGAAAGCGCCGAATCCCGCGGGGTGACCAGCGTCGGGAGGGACATCCTCATCAACGCGCTCGATCTGCGGATGCGGGTCGTTAGGGACATCACCACGCCCCGTAAGGAAGTCATCTTTCTGAATACCGAGGACACGTTTGAGGAGAATCTCGACCGCGCCCAGAAATCGCGGCATACCCGCTTCCCCCTCTGTGAAGGGCATCTCGATAATACATTGGGGCTGGTGCACATCAAAGATCTGCTCCCCCTGGTGCGAGAGGCGAAGCCGGACGTTTTAAGCATCAAGCGCGATCTCTTCCCGGTGCCGGAGATGATGCCGCTCGAGCGCCTGCTCAGCTTCTTTTTAAGCCGCCACGCGCATCTTGCGCTCGTGGTCGATGAGTTCGGGGGCGCGGTGGGCATCGTCACGCTCGATAACGTGCTCGAAGAAATCGTCGGGGATATTCAGGACGAGTTCGACGCCGAGACTCCTGAATTCAAGCGAGTGAGCGCCGATGAGTTTCTGGTCGAGGGGACGATCGGTCTCTATGAACTCAAGGATCTTGCCGGTCTCGAGCTCGAAAGCGAAGACGTAAGCACCATTGGCGGCTACATCACCCATCTCCTCGGACATTTGCCCAAGCCCGGCGAGCATGTGTCAATCGACGACTACGAGGCGACCGTTACCAAGGCTGACAATCGTCGGGTAATCCAATTGCAATTTCGCCGCAGGCAGCCTGCGGAACTCGAAGACGGGGCAAAGCCGTGACCCAACGACTCAGCGGAAATCCGCCGCCCTGGCTGCCGATTCCGTTGGAACGAGAAGGCCGCCCGCTTACACTTTTTCCGCTTCGGCAGCCTGCTTCCGCATGATACGGATTTGGCTGCGGCTTCCGCTGCCGTAATACTTTACGCCCTTCCAAAACCCGGCATCGCTCTGCTTGTGGGAGAATTCCAGAATGGCGCCATCCACCTTCGCCGTGAAAGTTTTTCGCGCGGAATCGTCCACCACTTTGCAGAGTTTGGAGCCAGCTTTCGTCAGATCGTGGCTCAGCGCCTCACGGAGTTGTTCACATGTCGGGTTTGCCATAGGCGCGGAATGTAGCCTGCAAACGACTCCTCGTCTAGGAGGGTGTTTTGGCGTCGCTCGCGGTTTGCCATAAGGCCCAAATTCCTCGTGCGCGTCGCTCAGGACTATATCAACAGCCTCCCGAACGCTCAATCTTTCGGTTCTTCCCGATCCTGCGCGAGATATTTCTCCCTTAATTTGACGCGCTCGCGCTTTTCGACCAGACGGAGCATCAAAAGGTCGAAAAGGGCGAGCAGGAGGGCGAGGAGTGTAAGCAGTCCGCACAGAGCCCAGTAGGCCATGAAAGAGAGGAGATGGCCGCGAAGCCAACCTGCGAGGAACGAACAACCTGCAAAAAGCATCACGAGCGCGGCGATCACGTCGTAGAACATGATGAGACGCCTGGTCTGCTGATTGCGCAGGAGGCCTTTGCTGAAGAGAATCGCGAACTTGAGCACGTCGTGAGGAGGAGCGGAGCAGCTTATCAGGATGCGGGCTTTCGCTCCAGCAGATCGTTTCATCGTTTTGAGCGCCGCCCCGTCAGGCAACCCTGACGCGCCCCCGGGGCGATGCCGACCGCCGCGCTTTCATGGGAGGCCATGGAATGCAAAAAGCGGCTCCCAGCCATGGGAGCCGCTTATTTTGCGACCGGCAAACGAAATGCTCGCGCGCCGATCGGCGCCCGGCAGAGCCAGGCTACTTCCTTTCGACTACCACGTACCGGGTCGCGCCCTTGGATTGCACCCGCAGAAGCACCTTCTTTTCCTTCTTTACTTTCTCACTCAATTCAACGGCCTCTTTGGCGCTCGACACTGGCGATTTATTGATTTCAACCACCACGTCCCCTTTGCTCAATCCAGCCGCCGCACTCGGTGAATCCGGATCGATTTGGGTAATGATCACGCCTTTTACGGACGCTGGCAGATTGTACTCTTTGCGCAGATCCGCGTCGATGTCGCCGACCGTGACTCCATCGAGGACATCGGGCTCGTCCTCGGTAGCCTCCGGTTTGGATATCGCCAGGTTTTTGCTGGGCCGTTCACCGAGCGTGACGGCGACATTACTGTCTTTGCCCTCCCGCATGATTTTCAGTTCGGCCTTCGATCCAGGCGCCAGCCCTGCGACGGTAAGCTGCAATTCCCGGGGCGATTCGACCTTCTTGCCTTCGACCGACACGATCACATCACCCGTCTTGATTCCAGCCTTGTCCGCGGGACTTCCAGGCTGCACTTCGGAGATCAGCGCACCATTGTCGTTCGGAAGTCCAAATGCTTTTACCAAGTCTTCATTCAGCGGCTGCAGGCCGACCCCGAGGAATCCCCGCTGCACTTTGCCGTTTTTGAGCAGGCTTTCCATCACGCTTCTGGCCAAGTTGGCTGGGACGGCAAATCCGATTCCTTGATTTCCTCCGGTGCGCGAGAAGATGGCCGTATTGATGCCGACGAGGCGACCTTCGTAATCGACGAGGGCTCCTCCCGAGTTGCCCATATTGATCGAAGCATCGGTCTGGATGAAGTTCTCGTAATCGACGATCCCCATGTTGCCGCGCCCGACCGCGCTGACGATGCCCATGGTGGCGGATTGCGTAAGCGCAAACGGATTGCCGACGGCTATCACAATATCACCTGGGCGGAGTTTATCGCTGTCGGAAAACGTAATGGCCGGGAGGTCCTTGGCATCGATCTTAATGACGGCGATATCCGTCGAAGAGTCGGCTCCGATCTTCGTTGCCTTGTATTCATGGGAGGCGGTTCCAATTGTCACGACGATGTCATCCGCGCCGTCGATCACGTGGTTGTTTGTGAGAATGAACCCATCCGCGCTCACAATGACTCCGGAACCGAGGCCGAGCGCTTGTTTATGGCTCTTGTCGCCCTTCGAGCGCTTGTTTCCCTTCGGAGCAGGAGCCTGCGGATCTTCCTCCTCTTGATCCGGGATTCCAAAGAATTTTCGGAAATTCGGATCGTTGAAGAGTGGATTATTGCCATACGGGCCGCTGACGGCCCCGCCGCCATGGACGAGCTTCGATGTGGAAATCGTCACGACGCTTGGATCGACCTTTTCGACGATTGGCGCGTAGCTTGGCGTATTGCCCGGAAGCGCCGAGCCATCGAATTTGACGGAAGGCATTGCCCGTTCGGGCTTGGGAGGCGCGTCTTCCGCGCGGAGGGCGGGCGAAACGGCTGCGGCGAAGAGGGCCGAGATCGCCAGAAAGTTCCTGTAAACAGTGAGTTTGGTCATGTGTATGTGAAGTGTTGAGACACGCCGAGGGGCGGCATGTTCAATGGCTCTCTTCGTATATCGACGGCCAAATGCGCGCCGTCATTGCGGATTCCGCCGCAGGACTCCATCGGTGAGGATGCGAGCGCGCAATCCCCCGCGGCGCTGGAGCGCGTGCTCGGCGCCCGGCCCGACGGCGCGATCCATCCAGTAGCACGGCGCACAATGCTGCGTTCCGAAAAACCGGACGTCCTGAATGCAGAACTCTTGTCCGATCAGCCGATTGAGATCCTGCTGCCCCTCGACAATTACATTGCGCCGAAGAACGGCTGGCGTCACGGCTTCAGCCCCGGTTTCGGCGAGAACGGCCTCGTACACTTCCCACGCAAAAAAGGTGATCTGCCCCTTATAATCAGGCTTGAAGTCGAAAAAACGGTCTCCTTCCACTCCCCTCCCGGCGATGCAGTGCATCTCCTCGACTTCGACCGTTTCGTGGCCGGAGGGAGCGCGCCCGTGGTGACCGAAGAAATTGTGGCCGGGCTAGTTTTAAATATGCCTAATGCGATTTTCGGGAATATTCATGGAGGTACTATAATATAAAATCGACTGGGTTC